>CAMKSF010000006.1 GCA_946415375.1 uncultured Clostridia bacterium | reverse complement strand
GCAAAATACCACATTTTTCGACAAATTATAAAAACTTATAAAACTATTATTCATAAAAAATGAATAGCATTTATTGCCTCTAATTTATTTCAAATTTAAAACAAGCTCTTTAAACTTATCTCCTTTTTCTTCAAAGTTTTTAAAAAATCCATAACTTGCAGCAGCTGGAGAAAGCAAACAACTCTTTCCTTTTTCTGTTTTCTTTGAAGCTTCTTCTACCGCTTCTTCTAATGTATTTACCATTATACATTTATTAGATTTCATCATCTTAGCTATATTGTGTCCTGTATCTGGCATACATATTATGTTTTGTACGTCACACTTATCTAGAAATTCAGCAAACTCCGAATAATCTATTCCTCTATCCATTCCACCAATTATTAGTGTGTCTACATCTTTTAATGCCTTTATTGCTTCTACTGTAGCTGCAGGAATTGTTGCAATACTATTATCATAGTATTTTACTCCATCTATTTGACCTATAAATTCTAATCTATGTTTTAGAGTTTTAAATTCAGTTATTGTTTTTATAGCTATATTCATATCTAAGTTAAGAATATTTACAACACCTAATACAAACATAATATTTTTTAAATTATAGTCTCCTAATAAGTTCCTTGGTGAATTAATATCATATACCTCTTTGCCTTTTATTACAATCATGTTATTCTCTATTTTTATGTCACTATCTTTTTCATTAAAACTAACTTTATACTGAGTAGGTTTTGTATCTTTTATTCTTTCTTTTAGTTCACTATTGTCAAAATCATATAGGAAATAATCATTTTCATTTTGAAACTTAAAAATATTTAATTTTGCTTCAACATAATCATTATATGAATTATAGTGGTCTAAATGTTCTGGAAAAAGGTTTGTAATTATAGAAATGTTTGGAGAGTTTTTTGTAAACTCTAATTGATGAGAAGACATTTCTATAACTATATATGTATCTTCATTTATTTCGTCAATATAGTCAAATATAGGGTTTCCAATATTTCCTAAAAGCAAAGCATTTTTATCTTGATTTTTTAGTACACTATAAATTAATGAACTAGTTGTACTTTTCCCTTTTGTTCCAGTAATACCAATAGTTTTATTATCACAAAATTCTAAAAACAAATCTAGTTGTGATTTTATTTTATCTTTAAATTTAGTAATATCCATATTTACAAAAGCTATTCCTGGTGTTTTAATTATTATGTCATAATCTTCTAGTCCATTAAGATAGTTATTTCCACAAATACATTCAATATTACTATCTTTTTTTAGGAATTCATTTTTGTCCAATAAATCTTCTTGCATATCTGCAATATATAATTTTTGATTTTTTAAATGATTTCTAATAAAGTTGTATGTAGATTTTCCTTCTCTTCCAAAGCCTAAGATTAATACTTTTTTGTTTTCTAAATAATTTATTATTTCTTTTACCAACTAAAAAACCTCTTTTCTTAATATCTCATTTTGATCATATGTTAAGTTATTTTCATCATTATATCTTTTTGTAATGTCTATTGATGTATCTACAATTTGATAATTACTATTGTAGTAATTTAATAAATATGGAAGTTTTTCACCTTTTAATTCTATATTCTCTATTGTTTTACTTATTGCATAATTCACTTCTTCAAATGTTCCAACACAATCAAATGGCTTTACTTCTCCATTTCCAGTTAGCTGGCAAAATATTTCTAATAGTTCTTTTTTCTCAAATAAGTCTTCTCCAAAAATATTTACTATTTTTTCTTTATATAAAAATGGACTTAAGATAATATATGCAAATAAGCATTTTGCGCAGTTACAACACCATTTCCATTCTATTCCTTTACTTCCAACATTGCAACTCTTAAATACTTTATGATATTTCTCGTGTTTAGAAAAAATCTTAGCAATTTGTAGTTCATTTAAAGGTCTTAAAAAACTAAAATATTTTACAGGTGCTTTTAAATACTTATTTGAATACTCTTCAAAATCTTTTTCAAACTCAAAACTTTTTGAATACTGATGATTAACTTTTTCTCCTACTACATTTGACTCATTTGCACTATTCTCATTTGATAAAGCAATATATTTTTTTGATAATAAATATGCAATAAAATATGAAGTAAATGCAAGCATTGCTGAAAACGGAGTATGACCGTTTATATACCCCTCCTCATTTAACTCAATTAATTTTTGGTCTATCTTTCTATAAATCTCTATTGTATGACTATCATCAATTCCTGCTATTTTAGCACATTCTAATGTTACAGGTTTTGGATTAATAATTAAGCAATAATCTTCTTTTTTATTAAATTCTAATGTTTCAAGAGTTACTACCGAATCTTTTCCTCCACCTATTGGGACAATATATCCATCTGACTCATCTTTAATTTCTTCATATTCTAATTCATTTTTTTCTTTTTCGCATTTGATTGTAACAAAATCATCAATTGTATTTTGAATATTGTTTGTATAAAAAAGCTCTCCTAAGCCATAAAAATATAGTTTTTTCCACCATTTTATTTGTTCAACACTTAGATATCCACATTTTATTACAATTTGTGGACAACAAGTGCTTTTCCAATAACTAATTAGTTCTATTAATCCAATATTAAATGCCATATTTCTTGCTTGAATACTATCAATGCTCTTTAATTTCATTTGTTTCTTTAGAATTTTTGTTGTTGGTTTAAAAACAGCTAAATTTGGTATTTCAAACTCAAATTCTATATAGATTGCTTCATTGTCTTCTTTTAAATTATAGCTATTATAATAAAACTCTTTATATTTATTTCTTAATTCAATATATTTTAATGAATTATCCATTTTTATCCTACCTTTTATAATATATTACTATTTAATTTAATGCATTATACCACTAAATATAGAAAATGTAAAGAAAACTAACCTTCAATATGTTTCTTAATCCACATAACTCTTTCTTCATGAAGTTTGTTTCCAAATTCTATTCCTTCTTCTAAACCATATTTTTGTTTTATATAATCTCCATTAATTTCTTCTAAGCATTTTCTTCCTATTATTTCAAAATCAACTGCGTTTTTATTATCTGCATTTACTATTATTTGAAGTCCATCTAATCCAAGTATAGATTTATCTATTCTTTCTATAAATTCAACTTTTTTATTTGGTTTCATTTTATTGAAAATTCCACCTCTCATATGTTCCCTGCAAGATGTTTTTCCACAATTTATCAAACGATTGGGGATTTTCATTTCATTTCCAAATCTTTTTACTATTTCTACGCCTCTTTTTTCATGCATATAATGATGTGGATATTCATCTTTTGGAGTTTCTCCTTTTCCTAAATCATGTACTAATGCTCCAAATCTAATTTCCAACTTTCTTTCATCATTTAAGTTTTCAGTTTCTTTTGATACTTTATCTAAAACTATCAATGTATGATTATATGCATCCCCCTCAGGATGGTATTTTTCTGGTTGTTCTGCTCCAATAAGATTTGAAATACATTTAAAATGAATATCTAAAGCATTGGTTTCTCTTAATACATTGAAAAATATTGAAGGCTTTTTTGTTAAAAGAGCTTTACTAAATTCTGTATATACTCTTTCTTCAGATATTGTCTTTAATTCTTGTTTTAATTCATTCATCATCTCTATAGTTTTTTTATCAACAGAAAAACCAAATTTAGCAGCAAATCTTGCAACTCTGTATACTCTTAATGGATCTTCTTTAAATGCATTTGTTACTGCTCTAATTACTTTTTTATTCAAATCATTTCTTCCATTAAACGGATCAATTATCTTTCCTGTTAAAACCTCTTTTGCAATAGCATTTATAGTTATGTCTCTTCTTGATAAGTCGTCTTCTATTGTAATTAGATTATCTGTTTCTATTTCAAATTCTTTATGCCCCATTCCTGTTTTTCTTTCTCTTCTTGCTAATGCTAATTCTTTTCCATCTATATCAAATACTGCAAATGATTTTCCTCTTATATGTGCATCAGGGAATATTTTTTTAAATTCATTAAAACTAATTCCTGTAACACAATAATCTTCATCATGGCTTTTTATTCCAAGTAATTCATCTCTTACTGCTCCACCAACAAGATAAAGATTTCCACCATTTGATTTAATTTTTTTAGCCATTTCTAATATATTTATATTATCTTGCATAAATCCACCTTATTTCCATTGATATGTTTTTAAATCAACTTTTCCGTCTTTTACTATTATTCCTTCTTTTTCAAGTCTTTCTTTTTGAATGTTTTTTCCTCCAAATACAAAATTTTCTGCTAGTTCTCCTTTGCTATTTAAAACTTTATAACAAGGATATTTATCTTCATCTGGATTTTTATGTAAAATATTTCCTACTACTCTTGCTAATCCTTTATTACCTAAATACTCTGCAACTTGTTTATATGTAACTACCTTTTTTTCTGGAATAGTAAGTAAGTATTCATATACTTTTTGTGCTAAATCATTTTGTCTATTTTGTATTCTTTTTCCTCCTAATGAAAGATTATAGCTATTATCTATTAATTCTTTTATTCTTTTTGTTTCAATTGTATTATCTAATTTAATCGTTATCCAACTTTTTTTGTTCATATGATATCCTGGAAATATATTTTTATTGTCTACTATCTTTTGTGACTCTTCTTTTTGGTATCTTATATCTAATACTTCAACTTTTTTATTTGAATTAATTCCTAATTTATCTTCTGTTATTACCATTAATAGTCCATACCATTTATCATTTTGCTTATTTCTCCAAATTGCTGCATCATCATACTTTTCCCATAGAAATTCTAATTCATCCTCATATTTTTCTGTAATGTATTTTATAATTTGCTTTGTTTGGTTTTGTTTAAAGATTTCTATTTCAGTACAATGATTTATTATATCATCAAGCTTTCCTTCGTACTCTTGTCTTACTTTTCCTACAAATTCACCTATACTATCTTGAACATCAACAAGAACATATTCTTCTTCATTTACTAAATCTATCAATTTTGAAGTCATTATATTATCTTTTATTTCTACTATCATCTCAAATTGATTGTTGCAAATCTTTTCACTATACATATATTTATTATCATGTATTTTAAATCCATAATTTATTAACTTTTTATTATATATTATTCTATTTGTTAATCTATCATTTAAGCTTCTCATATTATTACCTCTTGCAACCATATTAACACAAAAGTAGCTAACTTTCAATTGTTATCTATTTATTATCAAAATTCCAATTGTTTGTATTACAAATAAATTTAATACATTTGAAGTAAGCAAATTATTTGTTGCCTCAACTAATCCAAGCATTTCATCTTGTTCCTTTTTTCTATACTTTTGTGACTCAAAGAAAGTAATAAGTTCAGGTATACTTGTTATAAATCCTAAGAAAATACCTATTAAAAACTGAGGAACACTAAATATATTACATAGTTTTTCTAAACTATTTCCCAGTAAATCTCCAATAACATATATTATAAAAACAGTAACAGTCAAAATACAACTATATATTATTGCTCTTTTAATTTTTATCTTTTCATTTTTCTTCTCTTCTTCATCTTTATTAAAAAATTTATTGTGTACATTATTATTTAAAAAAGAAAACAATGCATAAAAAATCACAAATAGAGGTACTATAAATATATCTAATTCTATATCTAGTCTTAATAGAATAATTGGTATCAGAATTGTTATACCAACTAAAATTAAATCAAATATAATTGCACGATTTTTTAGTTTTGAAATATTTTTATTTAAAAAAACTGTACCTAAGAACAAAATGAAATTTATACTATTTGAACTTAAAATATTATATATACTAGCTAATTGTAAACCTCTTAAGCTAGATGTCGTTATTGTTAATAGTTCTGGAACAGAAGTTGCAGCTCCAGCAACATCTCCTACAGTTTTAGCTTTTAAATTAATGCTTTCTGCTAGTCTTCTTAAAGTAGTTACCAATATATATTTAGATATTAATACAATTAAAAAAGCAAATAATACAAATCTACTAATTTCAACTGACATTTTTGTTACCTCCATTATTTCTATTATCTGCTTTTTTATTTTTTTTATTACTTATTTGAATCTATATGATCATTTAAACTTTATACTTTTTATGTACAAAAATATTGGGGCAAAAACATTTGCTTTTTCCACCCCAATTCTTTTTTACATTTAGTTCTTTCTTTATTTAGTTTTTGTTTCTAAAACTTTACTCCAACTAGAATAATATTTTTTCCCATTTGCACTTTTATATGATCTAATTTTTATTTTATAATTCTTTTTATGTTTAATATTACTTATTGTATATTTTGTAGATTTAATATTCTTTACAAATTTTTTTATACTTTTTCCACCAACAGTGTATTTAATTTGATATCCTGTTCCTTTAGATACTTTTTTCCATTTTACAACAATGCTATTTTTATTTGATTTAGCACTTTTTATAGTTGGAGTTAAAGGTTTAGTTGCAACATCTATATATACCCAATCACTCAATACTTTATAGTTGTTTACAGCATCTTCATCAGTGAAGCCATTACTTTCATAGACATATGAACGAATTCTATATTGATATCTAATTCCTGATTTCAATTTGTTAATAGTAAATGAATTATTATTTATATTAACATTTATCGTTTCCCATTTGTTATCTTTTTTTCTTTGAACTTTGTATTTAGCACCCTCTTTAGTTTTCTTCCAAGAAACTGATATACTATTATTACTTGTTTCAGTTGTTGTTTTCAATTTTGGAAGCATTATCCATTTTTCCCAATAAATACTTGGGCATTTATCTATACATGGAAAAGCAAGTCTTAGGCTATCACAAAGTAATTTTGCCCTTTCTTTTTCTTTAGCCTCCAAAGGGAAAGAAGCATCATATAATATATTAAAAATATAAATTCTATCTTCTATACCAGTCTTTTTTGAGCTTTTATCTTTTTTCCTGATGTTATTCCACATCTTGTTCCAATCTTTATTTTTCTTTTTGTAATATTCTGTTATTCTTTGGTCCATTAATCTCATAAATGATTTTTGAAAACTACCCGAATACGAAAAATCAGTTGAAATCTCAAGTCTACTTTCTTTTTTGTTTGTAACCGCTGCCGAAGAAATTGCATATCCATCTTTATCCTTTTCTTTAAAGTCTTTTATTAAATATATATTAAACTTGTGTTTTGTATTTAATTTTGTATTTTTAATTTCTTTTATTAAATTTTTAGGTAATTTTTCTAAATAATTCTCTATATCTAATAATGTTTCATATACATTAGCAGGAGTTGAACCATATTTCACTTTATATGTATAGTCTGATTTTTTGTCAATATATATGTTATCAATATTATATTTTGATTTAAGATTTTTAATTATTGAATTATTTTCCTTTTCTAAACCTGCTTTGTTGAATTTTCTGACATCGAAATCCATAGATTCTGAATCAGTATATTTCCATAAATATGGAACTTGTCCATTTTTAGTTACTATAACGAAAAATACATACTTATTATTTAGTGTTATTTCTGGTGAAAATTCATCTCCATTTATAGCATAAAATTCATCATTAAAATCTTGTATTTCAACAGTATTAATTATTTTATTAGTATAATCATATACCCTAAAATCTACTATGCCTTTACCATTTCGGCATGATTCAAAAATTTTATTATCTTTAGCTGCAGCAAAATTATATTTATCTAATTTATGTAGGTAAATGCTATCTATATCATTATGGAAATATACCATCGATAATTCTTGAAGTTCATCAATAGTACATTCTTTTCTAATTTTGCCATTTGTGTAAAATACACTACTTTCAGATTTTTTGTATATTTGATTTCTTAGACTATCTTCCATAACTTCTGTTTTGACATAGTTAAAATCTTTATCATAGAAAAATAAGTTCTTTGAGTTACCATAGTTAGCTATAACAACATTTCCATCATTATTAATTGAGCAATATGAAACTTCAAAATCAATAGTTATTTGCTTCATTTTAACTAAAGCTCTTGTTTCAGGATTAAACTCTAAAAAATAGTGTTTTCCCTCCTCATATGAATTAACAACGACTACTAGTTTTTCATGATTCATATCAGCAGCTAAAAAATTCAAATGTGCTTTATCCAACTCTCCTAAATCTGTAATCTCCTTAATACTATTGTCTGCAACATTCATTGCAAATACCTTAGAATTACTTATAGCAAAAAATAATAAAGTTGTTACAATGATTAATAACATAAATCTAATGATTCTTTTAATTTTCATTTTAAATCCTCTCCTTTTCCAAAAATCTTAATTTATTAACAAAATAATTATACACTTTTTAATTTTTAAAAACAATATTTTTATCGAAAATGTAATATTTATATTTGTAACTAATTATATTTCCTCTTCTTTCTTTAAAAGCATTTGTATTTCTTTTATTTGGTCTTTTCTTGTAGAATAATCATCTTCAGAAACCTCTGTAACTATTACTTTATCTTCAATTCCAAATTGTTTTAAAATATTAAAATCTTCTTCAAAACTTGCCCAAGTATCATGAGCTCTTCCATGTGTTTTTTTTTCATCAATATAACCATCTTTATTTAAGGTTCCTGCAAAATGAATTTGTTGTATATATTTTTCACACTCTTCTTTATTTAAATATGTATTTAGATATTCATTTAAAGAGATTTTAAACATGTTAGCTACACAATGTAAATGACATGTATCTAAACAAACTTTTAGATGACTATCATCTATAGCTTTTGCTACTTTTAGGACTGCACATTCTCTCCTTTCAACCAAAGCATATATGTTTTCTATTAAAATATTAACTCTTGAATTTTGAATTACTTCTAAAAGTTCTTTCATTCTATCTATTGCACCACTGTTACTCCAACTATTATAATTCCATCTTGTATGATACAATAAATTTACGTTTAAATCACATTCTTCTGATGCTTCACACAACTTCTTTAATCTTTCTTTTTCTATCTCTAACTTAGAAAATGCTAAAGCCTCAAAATTAAAGTCTTCTCTAATAGGCAAATGTATTGTAACTTCATTTAACTGTGGCATTTCATTTTTTAATCTTTTTAATACTTCATAAGTCTTTTTTTGAGTTTGTTCATAAGACAATAGTTGTATTTCTATTCCCTTACTTTTTTCTACATACTCCTTTAAATATTCTATTCCTTTTAAATTTTCACATGTTTTTGGATATATTATCATTTTCTTCCCTCCATTTTTCCACAACAATTCTATCACACTGAAAATCTTTTTTCAACAAATTCTATACAAAAAAAGATTAGATTTTTACATCTAACCTTTTACATATTTTCCTCTATCCATTTACTAGCAAATGGGCAAGTTGCTTGAACTTTTGCTCCTTTTTCTTTTATTGTGCTAACTGCTTCTTCAACTAATTTACTTCCTATTCCTTGACCTCTTAAAGAATCATCTACAAAAGTATGATCAATATTATATACTCCATTTTCTATCTCATAAAAAGTAACCTCCGCAACTGTTTCATTATCCTCATTTGTAGCATAAATTCTGTTTTCTTCTTTAATGAATTGCATAATTCTTCGCCTCCTTCAAAATACTATCAGCCTCTTCCTGCGTTAAATATTCATTTTCAACCATCTTTCGAATAACATGTTCTGCTCTTTTTTTTGTAAGCTTTAAGTTTTTGGTTGGTGCATAAACACTTGGTGCATTAGGAATTCCCGCAAGCATTATGCATTCATAATCTGTCATCTCTCTAAGTTCTTTTTTGAAATATCCTTTACATGCTTCTTTTACAGTATAATATCCATCTCCAAAATAACTGGTATTTACATATAGTTCAAATATTTTCTCTTTGCTAAGAGTGTTATCTAATTTGCTTGCCATTAGAGTTTCTGCAATTTTTCTTTTACCAGTTCTTTCCTGAGTAAAATATATGTTTTTTGCGAGTTGTTGTGAAATAGTACTTCCTCCTTCTACAAAGTCCTTTGCTCTTATATCTCTATATATAGCTCTTGCCACAGAAATAAAGTCTATTCCTTTATGCTCATAAAATCTGTGATCTTCTGTTGCAATAACAGCATTAACATACATTTCTGGCAAATCAGTAAATTCTGAATAATTCTTTTTCTTTTCTATACTTGCAACTTTTTCATCTATTGGTTCTTTTTCTAAAGCATCTTTGTACATATTGTAACCTGGAATTCCCAAAATACATCCAATTAATATTCCTATAATTAGTATAACAAAAAGTAATAAAATTATTAATTTTTTTATAATTCTCATCTATTACACCTTCTTTTGCTACATTTAATTAATTATATTATAGCTTTCTTTCCAATATATTGCAAATTAATTCTATTTTCTGGTTTTTTATCAAATAAATAAAGTACTATTAAAAATATCCACTCTAATGGTTTCATCAAAATATATGTAATATCTGCTTGAATTGCTGTATTTATATGTTTAGATAAAGGGTATCCATATTTATCATATATATATCTTATATAATGATGAAATTTTGGAGTTTTTTCTTTTATTAAGTCTTCAAAAGCATTTGCTATACATAGTTGTCTATTAACGACAATCCTTCTTCCTCTTCTTATCCCCATTCTTGTAGGTTTTACTATATTTTTATGGCCTCTTAAAGAAACTGTACATAGGTAATGACCTTCTTCTACAATTGGCGGAGGTGATATTTTTTGAGATAATGTCCAATCACTCGTTTCTAAAAATGCTTTTATTGCTTCATCTGGTCTTTGTCCAAATAACACCATAATGCATATTAATAGTATTAAAACTGGTATCATGAAAACTATAGCTAATACTGGCCAATTATCTACATTATTTAAAATCACGTTAATTCTATTTAATACCTGACTTTTATATTCTTTTTTTCCGCCTATTCCTTTTTCTTTATACTTTTTTATAACTTGCATTATTGCCCTTATAGAACATAAGATATAGTTTATTGGGAACAGTACTAAATAAAATAAAAACAATTCTTGTATATTTTTTGACATTTGGATTATAAATATAATCATATAAATCGAACAAATATAAATTCCAGACATACTTAGTACAACCACAAGTGGTGGCAAATCTAACTTTTTTATTCTTATTAAAATGTATGAAATAACTCCCACTAAACAAATTGAAAGAAATGTTGGCATACTCCATGATGCTATTGGAGTATGTAGTTCAAATGGATCTATCGCGCCAACTGTTTTAACAATTAGCGCTTCTTGGTAGTCTTTAAAACCTAAAGTTATAAAAAGAATATATGTTAAAATTATACCTAAAACAAATGTTAATGTATCAGTTAAATTTTCCATTATCTTTTTCTTTTTGAATATGTTTATAATATTTATTATTGTTAAAATAAAAGGTACATATAAAAGTGTAATAAATAAAGCTACAAGTAATTCATCCTTCATATTATTCATACTTCCTCCTCGTAGTCTAATATATCTCCTGGCTTACAATTAAGTACTTCACATAGTTTCTCAAGTGTTGAAAATCTAATTGCCTTCCCTTTATTTGTTTTTAATATTGAGAGATTAGCAGGAGTTATTCCAACTTTTTCTGCAAGTTCAAAAGATGATATTTTTCTTTTTGCCATCATAACATCTAAATTTACAATTATCATAAAAAACCTCCTTAAATTGTAAGTTCATTTTCTTTTTTGTATTCGTAAGCTTGTTTAAATAATTCTGATAATATATATAAAGCAATTGCTACTCCAAAAAACAAAATACTAAAAAATGCTAATCCTAATACTACTATTATATCTTCATATTTCACAAGAAATACTGAATACAAGAAGTCTAGTAACCATAATACAGATTCTACAATTGAAAGTTTTGCAGCACTTTTTTGTATTTTAATATTATCTTCACAGAATGAATCATTGTTTTTTAAACTATTAAATAATTGAATAAATTTATATCCAATTGCAAGCATTACAATTCCATTTGGATAAATCACATACATACTCGAATGCAGAGTTATTCCTAATGCACTAAATACAAATGGTAGTGCAATTAAAACAATTATTCCTCCATAAAAACATATTTGTAAAAATATTTTTAGAATATTTCCTATTCCTTTTTTTCCTGATAATTCCATAAAAAAATACCTCCATAATTTTTATTATGAAAGTATTCTATCATACATATTATTGTTTGTCAATATATAATTATTGTTTTTCGATAATTAATTCTTTATTCTAGCCATTAAAACTGATGTAATAAATACGCTTATCATCATTGCTTGTGGATAAATTGAAATTGCCATTATTAATCCTACTATTTTTATATCTATATCAATTACTAATGCATCTATATATCTTTTTGTTATCTTCTTTAATGATTTATTATCTTTATTTGCTCCTTGTAACATTTTGTTTAATCCAATATTAACTATACTAATTATAATTACTACAACTCCATAAAATCCTTGTATAACCGCATTATCATAGTATGTACTTACTAGTGATGTGGCATAAGGGATTAAAGATAATAAAAATAATAATACCATATTCCAACCAATTACTCTTGTTGATATTTTACTAGCCTTACTCCAAATATTGTGTAAATTAATCCACATTGCACCTAGCCAAAAGAATGATAAAGCATATGCTAAAAAAGATTCTCTTAATGCCCACATTTGTGCAAGTGTTGGTTCTGTTGGTTTTTTTAATTCTAACACTAGTATTGTCATTATTATTGCTAATACTGCATCTGTAAATGTTACTAACCTTTCTTTTTCCATTGTAAACTCCTCATTTTATCTTAAATGTATTTCAAATTTTTTTCCAATATTATTATATTATATATTTTTTTACTTTTCAATACATCATTTTCAAAAATATTATAATAATCATACAATTTTAATATTAGTCTATTCGTGGTATGTGCTCTCCATATATCTCCAATATATCCATAACCTCAAAGATTGATAAGTCATCTACAGACATTTGCCCAGTTTCAAGTTGTTTTCTAATCTCCAAAATTTCCTGTTTTCCACTTAAGTCTATATTGCTAATAAACTTTTCCTTATTCTCTGCAATACTTTTTGTTTGACCTTCATTAATCATTTTAACTTTTGTTTTTTTATTGTTTTGAAACCATTTTTTTATAATTTCTATTATCTTCATTCTTACTCTCCCTGTTCACTTTGAATTTCTGATTCTTTATCGTTTGTTGGCTTTCTATGGCTTTTATTTCTCTCAATTATTTTTTTTAGTCTAGCTCTATAATGATGTTCTTCTTCTACCTGTTTCAAAAATTCTTTTCCACTGACAATTGTTTCTTTTATCCATTCTAGTTCTGAAACTTCCCTTCCAGTCTGTGAGCCGAGCTGATATTGTTCTCCTTCTTTTGATATTCTTCTCTTTATTCCATTTTTTTCTTCTACTTCTTTTTTTCCGTGATCATCTCCTCCAATTGAAATAATTTTTCCTTTTTCTTTACACAAATTATATATCAATCTTCTAAGGTCCATTGGATTATCCGGATATGCACATTCAGCGCCATCACACATATCAATTATTGTTTCAAGATTTTTTCTTCCTTGCGGTGTTCTCCAATCAAAAACTTCTTCATTACTTAACAAATATCTTCCCCAATGAGCTACTAGTGCTTTTCCTCCTGCTTCATGAATAGCTTCTATTACCTTTTCTAGTTTTGGCTTTGTAGATTCTAAATCAATAAAAAGAGGACTTTTTTCATTATATAATCCTAAATATATAATCTTTTTTAAAGTGTCCATTCTGCTATCAATTTTTTGAATTCTTTTAATATCCTCTGGATGTTTCTTTAATTCATTATAAAATAAACTCATAACAAAACCAGCATTTTGTATAATCTTTTCATCAAATACAAGCTCTGGATAATCATTCTTCATTTTTTGAACAATTGCCATCATATCACTTTTTCTATTTTTTTTATTATCCTCAGACAAATCCACATAATAATTGCTTTCTTCATTATCAAAAAATTTATCTGCAAATTTTTTTGCTTGTTCCTCTTCTGTTTCTCCATCAAAATCCTTATATAAAAAAGCATTTTTTGGATGTTTCTTTAGTTCATGAAAAAACAACTTTTTATAATCATCTCTATTTTCTATATAATACAAATCAGATTCAAAACCTTGCTCTATTGCTATTCTTTTTAGTCCCTCACAAAGTACATCTCCTGATTTTGGTAAACCTGTATTTGCTTCTGCTAGTTTTTCTTCTAATTTTTCAATATCCACTCCATATGCTAGAATCTCTACATAAGGACATCCTTTAAACGTGGTAAGAACTTCGCATCCAGTAACTATATTCATTTCTTCAATAACTTTTAATAATCTTTTAGCTCCCCTTATGTTCTTCTCTTTTTCCTCTTTAGTTAAATCCTCTCTTGCTTCAGTTTCTTCCAAATGTGTAAGTATTTTTTCTATTTGATTTTTCAATTCTTCATATCCACCTAATTTGTTATGATCGGTTATTGATATTGTGTTTAATCCCATTCTATGTGCTCTTAATAATTTCATTAAAGGAGAGTCTTCTCCATCAGATATTTTTGTATGAGTGTGCATATCAACTTTTAATTCTTCTTGGCTATCATATTCTTCCAATTTTTTCAAATAATTATCTATTTGTTCTTGACTCCAATATCTGCTTTCACTTTCACTCATATTTTTTACTCCTTTTTATCTAAAGATTTTGTATTCATTTTATTATACTAATTATTATAAAACTTATAATAATTCTACTCTCTAACCTTAAATCAAGTCTTCAGTTCCAACTTTATACTCAATATCCTCCATATATGGAAATATTTCTTTAACTCTCTTTAAAGTAAGTATAGTCATTCTAGGATGTGGGTTTTTGGGGTTATCTGTAATCAATTTTTGTGTATAACAATTTTTGGCAGTTTTAAAAAGTACATATCTGTTTTTTACATATGTATAATAAATTTGATATCCGTTTTTTAAATCTAACCACATATCTTCAAATGTATAATTATCCATATTCATCCTTTCTATTAAAAACTTTTATTTCAAGCTATAAGCTAAAAGCAATAGTCCATATTTTTATTTAAGCAAATCTGTTGGTAATCCTTCCGTTCTATCTTGTTCACCATTTTTTAATTTTTGAGCAAAATTTGCAGCATTTGCACTTTGTTGTTCATAAGATAACCCATCAACTCTTAAATCGTCTATTAAACTTTTTTCAGGACCTTGTTCTACAGATTTCATTTCTTTAATAAATTCAGTAACTTTTTCTAGTATCTCATCCTTTAAATCTTTTTCTCTATTCTTATAAAATTCTTCTATGTCCTCTGCTTTATTTGCCGTAAAACTCATTATAAACACTCTAGCCATATCATTTTGTGTTTCTATTTGTTCATCCGAAAAACCTCTGGCTTCCATTAGTTTTCTTTGTTTGCTTTGAATATCATTAAGGCTTTCATTTATCATATCAACAATATAATTTACTGTACTGCCTCTATTATCATCATTTATTTCAAATCCATTAGTATCTGACACACTTAATTCTTCATCATTTAATATTTTTCCTTCAAGTTTATTAAACAAATTCTCAATTTGTTCCCAATATACCCTTCTTCTATCATTTTCACTTCTAGTACTTATATTTGCCTTCGTTTCTTCAAATGTCCCATCAATGTATGATACTATATTATCTGAACTCACTCTCTGATTTTCATATAGCTGACTTAATTCTACAAGAGCGTCCTTTATAATGTTTTCTACCTCTTCTGGAACTATAGGCATATCATTTAGTTCAGTAAAAATTTGTCTTCTTAATTCAAGTAATCTTTGTATTTTTTGTTCTTTACTCATTTTTTTATCCTTTCTTTTGAAATTTTATCTTTTCATTTTTATTTAATCATATCTTTAAATTCTTCCTCTGAAATAACATTTATTCCAAGAGACTCCGCTTTTGTTAATTTGCTTCCTGCATCTTCTCCAGCTAGTACATAACTTGTCTTTTTTGAAACTGAGCCTGAAACTTTTCCACCCATATTTTCAATTATTTCACTTGCTTCATCTCTTGTAAAACTTTCTAAACTTCCTGTTAAAACAAATGTTAATCCTTCAAATCTATTGTCTTCATTTGCTTTTGATGTATCTTCCATATTTACGCCATATTGTTTTAGTCTTTCAATTAGGTCTTTTGTTTGTTCTTGACTAAAAAATTCTACAATACTGTTTGCAACAATAGGTCCAACATCATCAATCTCACTTAATGTATCGAAATCAGAATTTGCTAAATTATCTAATGTTTTAAATTTTTTTGCTAATACTTTTGCTGCTTTTGTTCCTACATGTCTAATTCCAAGTGCTGTGATTAATCTATATAGTTCATTACTTTTACTATTTTGTATTGCATTTGTAAGATTTTCTGCAAATTTCTTTCCATTCTTTTTTAAAGAAGCTATATCTTCAAATTTCAAAGCATAAATATCTGCAATATTACTTATTAAATCTTTGTTCATAAGCTGGTCTATAATGTTTTCTCCAAGTCCATCTATATTCATCGCTTCTCTAGATACAAAATGTACTAAATTCCTATATAGTTTTGCAGGACATTCCACTCCTGTGCATCTAATTGCTGCTTCTCCTTCTTCTCTTATAGCAGGGGCTCCACAAATTGGGCATACAGTTGGCATTTCAAATTCTTTTTCTTCTCCAGTTCGTTTTTCTTTTTTCACTTCAACTATTTCTGGAATAACATCTCCTGCTTTTTGTATAACAACTATATCTCCTATCTTTAATTCTTTTTCTTTTATAAAGTCTTGATTATGAAGCGTAGTTTTTGAAATAGTTGAACCTGCAACTTGTACTGGTTCTAATATTGCAAGTGGTGTTATAACTCCGGTTCTTCCAACATTACAAACTATATCTATTAATTTTGTTTCCTTTTTCTCTGGTGGATATTTATATGCTATTTGCCATCTTGGATTTTTTGCAGTTGTGCCTAGTATTTCTCTAAACGCTAAATCATCTACTTTTATAACTGCTCCATCTATTCCAAAAGTTAATTTTTCTCTATCTTCTCCTATTTTTTCAATAGCCTTTTTTACTTCTTCAGGTGTTTTACAAAAAATCTTGACAGGATTTACATTAAATCCTAATTCTTCTAAATACAATAATTCTTCATAGTGAGAATTAAATGTCTTTCCTTTTATTTCTTGAACATTATATACATAAATATCAAGGGGCCTTGATTTTGTAATAGCACTATCAAGTTGTCTTAATGAACCTGCTGCTGCATTTCTTGCATTTGCAAATAGCTCTTCTTCATTTTCTTCTCTTTCTTGGTTCATTTTTTCAAAATCAGCTTTAGAAATAAATACTTCTCCTCGAACTGTTATATCTATGTTTTCTTTTAGTTTTTTAGGTATTTTTTTTATTGTTTTTAGGTTTTCTGTAACGTCTTCTCCAACTAGGCCATTTCCTCTTGTAGAGCCTCTTACAAATTCTCCATTTTTATACTCTAATGCTGCTGTTAAACCATCTATTTTAGTTTCTACTACAAAATTATTATTTTCTATGTTTTCTGTTTTTGCTCTTTCTCTTATTTTATTAACATAGTCTAGTATTTCATCAATATTAAATATATCTTGCATACTCAAAAGTGGTATTTTATGCTCAACTTTTTTAAATCCTTCTTTTGCTTTTCCTCCAACATGTTGAGTAAGTGAGTCTTCTGATACAAATTCTGGGTATTCTTTTTCTAAATTACGAAGTTCTAACATAAGCATATCATACTCAAAATCTGATATTTCAGGTTTGTCTTCATTATAGTATTTATTTGCATAATACTCTGTTTGAGCCCTTAATTCTTCTATTCTTTTTTTAGCTTGATTTTTATTTAACATATCTTTACCTCTTATTTAATTATATAGTTGGATTATATCATACCAATATTGTTTTTACAACGAATTTTATATAAAAACAAAAACTTTAAATATTCATAAATTTCAAACAAATTTCGACAGACTTTGCACATTTTAGATGATATAATATTTCGGCCGATACTTCGGAAGAAGGGAGGTTAACATCATGAATTCCTCAAAAGAGAAATAGACAAAAGAAAAAAATACTATTACAATTCATAAAATATTACATAAAATACTTGAAGCTTTTAAATTATTTTATGAAATTTGTAAAGTATTAAAAGCTATCTTAAATTTATTTTTTTTGATAGCTCTAAAAAAAATATAAAGCAGATGCCCACACGCATCTGCTTTTTTAACATCATGAATTATTTATTATTATTATATACTATTTTTTCAAAAATGCAACTAATTTTACAAATCTTTTCAAAAAATCGTTTGACTTATTTCGACATTTTGCTTTATTTTATAAATTCTTCAATTACATTCCACACGTCTTCTGTGTAAATCTTTTTTTCAGCTGAAAACGGAAGCATTTTTATATCTCCAATTGGATTTATTTGTTTTTGTAATTCTTTTACTGTATTTTCAACCTTTGTCGTAGCTATTTTATCTGCTTTATTTGCTAAGATAATAAATGGTAAACCTGAACGGATTATATAATCATACATCAGTCTATCATTTTCAGTAGGATTGTGTCTAATATCTATTAAAAAGATAACTAATGCTATATTCTTAGATTTTACTAAATATTGTTCAATAAAACTTCCAACTCTTTCTTGTTCTTGTTTTGACATTTTACTATATCCATATCCGGGTAAATCTACAAAATAAAAAGATTCATCAATATTATAGAAATTAATTTGTCTAGTTTTTCCCGGTTCACTACTTGTTCTAGCAAGCGATTTTCTATTAATCATTGTATTTATAAAACTAGATTTACCTACATTTGATTTTCCAACCAATACTATCTGTGGCAAATCATTTTTTGGATATTGTTTAGGGCTTACTGCTGATACTTCAAATTTTGGATTATTAACTTTCATAACCATTCCTCTTTTCTATATGATCATTGTAACACAAAATTTGTTTTTTTTCAATAAATTATGTTTTGTAACACTTTTTTTCAGTTTTCATATTATATACCATAACAAACAAATTACAAGGAGGTCATTATGTGTTGTAGTAATAATGATAATAATGCAATCCTTTGGTTCATTATTCTATTCTTACTTCTTTTCTGTAATGGATGCGGTAATAGAGTTTGCTGTAGCTCTAATTAATCCATAATTACTTTGTTATACTTACATTTTTTTTGTGAAAGGTGGTGAAATATTATGCCTGAAAACAGAGGATGTGGTGGCTTCGGTTTTGGTGGTGATGACTGTTGCTGGATAATAATTCTTATAATCTTAATCTGTTGCTGTTGTGGTGGAAATAGAGGCGGATGTTGCTAATTAATCTAAACAAAAAAAAGGTTCAGTGAAATATCTGAATCTTTTTTAGTCTTTTTATATAGTTGTTATCTCATTAATAGCATCTTCTATTCCAATAGGTGTCACTTCATTGTTTTTTAAGATTTCTATCATTTTTTCTATTTCTTCTGAACTATTTGAAATACTATTCATTATTTTGCTTTCTACATTTACTATCCCGTTAATAAATTCCGTTTCTACTATCTCTATACCATATTTGGCTTCAACATTCTCTTCCGTTTTTATTGTTTTATAATATTCTAGTTTAATAGGATATTCTACTTCTTTTTCTGCATCGTTGCTATCTATAAATATGCCATCGAAAAATGTCTTCAAGCCCTTGCTCCTTCCCCTATTTTTAACAATCGTTGTCTATTATACTACATTTTTTTAAAAATGCAAGTGTTTTTCCAAAATTTTACAACAAATTATTTATCTCTGGTAAACTTACTTAATACTATTCCTACTCTATCTACTATTTTTGTTGAATGATTTGTTGCAACTTGTTTTCCAATAGCTTTCCCTCCAACCGTAATTGATGCAATTAGAGCACTAATTAAAAACTGTATATTTGTGGAAACCCCATAAGTACTTGCTATTTTTAAAGCTATCATTGTTCCTATTGCTCCACTTATTACTCCACAAATATCTCCTATTACATCTGCGCATATATTTGCAACCTTTGATGCATTTTTTATTAAATTTAGAGAAGATTTTGCCCCTTCTGCTTTTTTTGTTGCTTTTGCATGGAAATGTTCCTCATTTGCAACTGTAACTGCAATCCCTACTACATCAAAAAATATTCCTAAAAGCACTACTATAATTAAAATTATTATTGCAGGAACTACATTTAAATTTGCAATCCCATTTTGAGATATATATGAAATTATTCCAGATAATATAAATGTTATTATAAAGGCTTTTATAATCCACTTTGTATTTGAATCTTTTTGCTTCATTTCTTTCTCCTTTTCTTAATTAAAAAGGGAAAAAAGATATAAATCTATTTTCCCATATTTATATAAATTTAAGATGGTAAAAAGTATAAGTAAATTTTACGGTTTAGGTCTAGTTGAATTTCTCTGTTTTCTACTATATATTACTACACAGCCGTTTCCGTTTAAAAAAAACATCTATAAAATAGACACCAGATCGCCACTTAAATCCGTACCTTAATCCTTATATTTTCTTGCTAATAAAAGCAAACATTCTAGAAGTTTTCCTTTAACATAGTTTAAATATTGCTAGTTTCTTTTGCAAATGCAATTTCATAATAGTTTTATTAATCCCAGTACATTCACTCAAAACAGGCTACACTATATTTTCGGTGCTTTTTAGCACCTATATATAGGTTTTACTTAAAACCGTAATTTTAAGCCTCCGCGAAATCAGGGGCTTGTAATATATGCCATTATATACTACCCTAATTTCTTTACTCCCTATATACACACAAAACTGGCATTTTGCGCATATATAAGAAACTTCATCGATGTGCCCTTTAGTGGATTTTTAGCCCCACCCTCACAATAAGTACTACGACTAGAATAATGCACCATCTTAAATATTATATCATAAATAGATAATCTTGTAAATAAAATTTACACAGTTTTCACATTATAAAACTTTGCAATCAATTCATCTAGTTCTACACTAATTCTATAAATTTCATCATAATTTGCATTTTCTTCTATACTTTTATTTAGTTTTTCTCTTAGCTTACAAATTTCATCATTTAACATTCAATTATTCCCCCCTGTTGCTATACAATTGATAAAAAACTTGTTTTTATTACATATATAATTAGCGTAACATAGAATACGACCTTCGTCAAGTATTTCTATCAAATTTTTCAAACTTTCGTATGACGCTAAATTACTGAAAATTTCAACATTTTACAGTAATCGACAATTAGCTGGCTTTAACAACAGAAAAGACCATTTTTTCTTTTTTAAAATTATCTCTCAAAACTTGTTTTGCATATTCTATATCCAATGTTGTTATCTCTTCTATATAATCAAAACTATTTACATCCTTCATAAAATCTGTCAAGAAAATTCTTGCAATATTTGATACATCATTATATTCTTTAATATATTCTCCATAAATCATCTTTTTAATTCTTTCAAAATCTTGCTCATTTATTCCATTAATTAAATAATTATCAATTTCTTTATTTATCATATCGAAAAATATATCTGGATTACGTGAAATACCACTTATTAAAATATGTGCATATTCATCTGTAAACTCATATTCAAAAGTTGGCATATTTAGTATTACCCCACTCTTATATAATTCCTGATACAAATTTGAGCTTTCGCCTATAATCAAATTAAGTAAAACATCTATTGCAATATGAGTTTTAACCTTTTCTTTTTGTTTTGGAGGGATGCATTTGATTCCTAAAGTGAATAAAGGAATGCTTACCTCCATATTGCTTTCTACTTTTGGATTTACAACTGTTTCATTTTCCTGTTCATAAATTCTTTTTATCTCGCCTTCTGCTTTATTATCAATTAATCTTTTTTCTATGTCTTTTAATATTTCATCCGGATTAAAATCTCCACATACAACAAGACACATATTTGAAGGATTGTAGAAAGTATTATAGCATTTGTATAATATTTCTTTATCTATATGACTTATTGTTTCAATAGTTCCTGTAATGTCAAGTTTTACTGGATTAGTATGATACATTGCTTCTAAAGCATTTAAATACACTTTCCATTCAGGATAATCATCATACATCATTATTTCTTGTCCTATTATACCTTTTTCTTTTTCAACATTTTCATCCGTAAAATATGGATGTTGAACATAATCCATAAATTCATCTAATGCCTCATAAAAATTATCTGTTGCTTCATACAAATACGCTGTATGAGTATTTGTTGTAAAAGCATTTGCATTTACTCCTAAACTTGATAGAACATCTAAGCTATTTCGACCGTTTTCTTGTTCGAACATTTTATGTTCTAAAAAATGTGCTACTCCTTTAGGAACTTCTGTAACTTGGTTTTCTCCTGGTACTATAAACTTACTATCATTAGATCCATAACGTGTACCCCAAATAATGTATTTCTTCTTAATTCCCTCTTTTGGAATAATCATCACAGTAAGTCCATTTTTTAATTTTTCTATATATACTTTTTCTTTAACTTTCAAATTTTCTATAATTTGCATGTTTTAACTCCTTTTTTGTAAAAGGGGGATTGTTCCCTTTTACAACTTACAACTAATTTCTCAAAAAATAAATCGTATTGATTCTTATCTTTTTCGCAAAAACTTCAATTTTATTTTTACTTATATCTTGTATATATTTTTTATATTGCTCTAGTGTAACATTATTATTGCTTAATTCTTGTCCTAGAAAGTATATTATTTCAGTATCTTGTTCATCAGATATCCCATCAATATTTGATATAATTACTTTTTTAGCATTTTTAATATCTTCTTCTGTAAATTCACCTTTTTTCATATCTTCTATTTGTTCTTTTATTATATTGTTCGCTTTTTCAAAGTTTTCTATCTCTATTCCTGCATTTATAAACACATTTCCTGTATAGTATGAAAAGCTAGAACTTGCTGTATATGCCAAGCTTTCTTTTTCTCTAACATTTTGAAATAACTTTGATGTAGCTGTCCCTCCAAGTATTGCATTATATAGCATTCCGACATACCTAAATTTTTTATTCTCTAACTCATCTTTACTTGCTATAACATCATATCCTATTACTAATTTTCCTTGTGTTACATCTAACTTTTCTTCAACTTCGTTTTCTTCTTTCTCTCCATTCTTTTGTTCAGGTTTATTTACGGTAAATAGAGGACTTCTTTCTTGCAGTTTTGATATATTCTCATTTTCTTGTACTAACTTTTCTACTTCAATTCCATCTAGCTTTCCTGAAATAAAGATATCTATTTTACAAGTGTTTATTAATTGATTATAGTAACTATATAAGTTTTTAGTATTTATTTCTTCTAAATCCTCTGTATATCCATACTTGTATAACCCTTCTGGTTTATTTTTATACATTTCTTCTACGCATCTAAATATAGCATAATTTGCTTTGTTATCTTTTTTTGCTTCTATAATCTGCTTAACATTTTCTTTTTCTTGATTTATATATTCTTCATTAAATCCTTCATCTTGAATTAATGGATTAAAAATAATTTCAGATAAAATATCCATGCTTTGTTTCAACATATTTTCCCCATTTTGTGGAAGAAACTCATCATTTATTGATTCAATATAGAATTTAAGAACATGATTTTTCCCTATTTTATCTAATCCACAATTAAATTCTGCCCCATACATTTCTTCTAATTTCTTACTTATTTCTTCTTGTGTTCTATATTTTTCACATCCTCTTCTTAACACAGAAACCAACAATGAATTTTTGGTTACATTTTCTCTGATTAGCGGGGTGCTTAAAAATATAGCTATCAAATTAGTTTTAAATTTATTTGTATTAATTGTGTGTAATTTAATTCCTTGTTTCATTTTTCTTTCCTTTCATTGTAAAAATATCATTTTTAGTATACTACAAATTCGGTTTATTATGCAATATGATTATTTGTTTTCATATAAAAATATGAAGAATTTGCTAATAAACAATAATACAGTAAAAATAAAAAAGCAGCTAACTATTTATTCTGTGTTTCTGCTTTTTTACATTATTATTTACTCTCTTATTTCTACATTGCTATCAATTGACTTTTCTTTTGTATTTGAAAAACCATTTCCATTTAATCCATTTCTAGAACTATATAAAGTCTTTAGTCTTTCTAAAAAAACATCATAATCGTAGATTTTACATACTTCTAAATTTCTATCAGAGTTTTGTTCATAGAATTTTTTTAATTCTTTTGTTATTTTTGCAAATTCCTCAATTCCTTGATTAAATGTTTCATTATTTGAATTTATTATTGCTCCCATTATTTCTTCTAATATTTTATTTATATTTTCATTAGAGAAAATCTCATTTCTTGTATTTTTCAGTACACCCATTTGAGCCGCTCTATTATTTTCTATTTTGTGTATAATATCAGGAATCAAATCCATTCTTCTTTCTTCTTTTAAACATTTTACCATATCTTGTACTTTTTCAAACTCTAATTTTGTGCATTGTGTTCCATCAATTACCACAACTGGTATCCCTAATTCAGCTGCTAATCTTTTAGTTTCAATCCATCTTTCGTTTTTATTATCATTAATATCATCTATATGCTCTGCCATAAATACTGCAAAAGTTGGAGTTCTATTTACTAAAATTCCATCTTTTTCTCTTTTTCTTTCAACTAATAATTCATTATAGTTTTTGGTAGAATTTTTTAAATTTTGTGGGTGTAAAAATGTATTCTGTCTTATGTCTTCAATTCTTTCAAATGATGAGTCAATAGTTCCAGCATCCTTATTGTGCATTATTAATAATTCATTTTCTTCAATATCAGAGAAAGCTAATAAGTAGCCATCATAAACCACTCCCAACATATCATTTCCTATATATGAACATGATATTGTATGATTTTTATCCGCACGATCCCAATCAGCTTTTAAATCATCATAATTATGATTAATATAATAAATTCCTCCCAATGCAGTTACTATCATATTAAAGTCTGCTCTATCATTATTTTTTCCTAAAACATTGTATATTTTTACTTCATGTTTTTTTCCTTTCGTATTTACACTTTGTGTACAAATATAATCTTCATCACTAATCTGGTATAATGAGTCTTTATATTTGCGCAAATAAGCATTTTTTAAGTTTGGTAAAAGATTAATAGTTCCCCTGTAATTGGCTTCATTTTCATCTAGATTTATTGATTTTAATCCTTCAATACTCTTCTCTTCTAAAATAGATTTTAGTTCTTTAATTATTCTTGTTTCTTCAGATTGTTCAATCTTCTCTATATCTTGCCCAAAAGCACTACATAAGATTTCCGCTTTTTCTAAATCCATACCATATTTTGCTTGAATAATTGCATACTTTATTCTATCTATGTCACTTAATTCTTTCATATCATCTATGAATTTAAAAGGAAATACTGTAATCTCATCTTCTAATCCCATTTCTTTTTCGTATTCTTTGTCAACTATTTTAGTATTATCTATTATTTGCTTACAAATATTTTTTCTATTTTCATAGTAACTATCTAATTTATCTAAATTATCTAATCTAAACTCACTGTTACTTAGTATTACACTAATTGCTTTTAATCTATCTTTTTCACTTAAACTTTGAAGCTTTTCTAAGTCAACACCTTTACATGAAGATGGATAAAAATTTGCAATTCTTTCATTAAAATCTACCAAATTATAGTTTAAAATATAATTATAAACCTGTAATTCCTCTTTTGATAATTCTAATATATTCTTTTGTATACGTTCTGAAGTAATAATTCTTTCTAGCTTAGCTTTTCCAAATAAATCAACATATTGCTTAGCTAACATTCTGATGTCTAATGTTTCCAATAAATAATTATTTCTTGTTAGCAATTCTTGTAATAATTCTTTTGCTTCTTTTTGTTCTATATCATTAGGAAATACTCTATTTATCTCATCTTCAATTTCTTTATCCCATAGTTTATCATAAATAAATTTGCTCTTAATTATATCTAAAAAATTAGTAAACCATTTTTTTATAGGATTATTTTTATACTTTTCTAATTGATTATCCCTTTTCATTGTTCACCTTTTCTATAAATACTATTTTTTATAAATTATATCATGACATTTTCTATTTTACAATTTTTCCTCCACCTACTACAATATCATCCACATAAAAAACCGCTGATTGTCCTGGTGTTATTGCCTTTTGAGGTTCATCAAAAACAACTTTAATATTCGAACCGTCTTGTATTATCTTTGCTTTTGCTTCTCTTGCAGAATATCTTGTTTTAACTGTTACATCCATCCATTCATTTATTTCATCAACAAGTAATAAATTAATATCTGAAACTGTAATTTCTTTTTTATATAATTCTGATTCTTCTCCAACAATTACTTCATTCTTTAAAGGATTATATCCTAATACAAAAAGTGGGACAGGATTTGAAATTCCAAGACCTTTTCTTTGTCCAATTGTATAATTATATAATCCTGTATGTTTCCCTAAAACTTTTCCTTTACTATCAACAATATTTCCCTCTTTTGGCTTTATGTTAGAATTATTTTCTAAAAACTTTTTATAATTTCCATCTGGTATAAAACAAATGTCTTCACTGTCTGGTTTATTAGCTACTTTTAATTTTTTTTCAGAAGCTATTTTTCTAATTTCATCTTTGCTTTCAAAATCACCAAGTGGAAATACAACATGTTCTATCAGGTCTTTTGGTATATTCCATAATACGTAACTTTGATCTTTTTTACCTGCATTTGATTTTTTCAAAACCCATCTTCCATATTTTTCACTATACTCTGTTTTTGCATAATGTCCTGTTGCAATATATTCGCAACCCATTTCTTTTGCCTTTTCATACATTATGCCAAATTTCATATATTTGTTACATTCTATACATGGATTTGGAGTTTTGCAATTTGCATAGCAATTTATAAAATCATCTATTACATATTTTTTAAATTCATCTTTATAGTTAAAAGTAAAATGTGGAATTCCTATTTGATTACATACATTTTTAGCATCCATATATGTATTTATATTACAACAACTACTTCCAGCAAATAATTCCATAGTTGCTCCTACAACATCATATCCTTTTTCTTTTAGTAGTAATGCTGATACAGAGCTATCTACTCCTCCACTCATTCCCAACAATACTTTTTTCATTTATTTCTACCTTTCTTATTAGTTTTTGTCACATTTTGTCGAACGATTTTTGTTGATTTATATATACTTTTATTGTATAATTATTAGTGCCTCTTTTTAGAGAGTATCTAAAAAAGGAGGTGATTCTAATTGAAACACTTAAAGCATATAATTGCTATAGTATTAATATATTTAATTGCAAAATTAGATAACTAATACATAGTAATTAAAATAACCTCACTCTGAGACAGTGAGGTTATTTTTTGATGCTAATTGAAACATTTAATTGCATATTTTTATTATTATAATATCACAAATAAACTAAAAAGTCAATAATCTATCTCCCACTATTCATCGCAAAAATCTACATTTTTCGACAATTTTAAAAAATTGTAAATTTATTATTACTTCATATATTTCTTAAACATTTCATAAGCTTTTTTCAAAGCTTCAACTAGCTTATCTACATCTTCTTTTGTGTTATATAAATAAAATGATGCTCTACATGTTGAATCTATTCCCAAATATCTCATAAGCGGTTGTGCACAATGATTTCCAGAACGTACACATACCCCATAATTATCTAATATACTTGCTACATCATGTGGATGTACTCCTTTTATATTAAATGAAATTACAGCTGAATGATTCTCTTTATTTGGTGTAATAAATAATTCAAGAAATTTCAATTTTGAAAGCTCTTCTCTTGCATAACTTACAACTTGATTCTCAATTTCTGCTATTTTTTCATATCCTATACTTTCAATATAGTCAATCGCAGCAGAAAGGCCAATTACCCCTTCAATATTTTGAGTTCCAGCTTCAAATTTATTTGGAAGTGGTGCAAAAGATGTTTCTTGCTCATAAACATATTCTATCATATCTCCACCCATTAAAAAAGGGTTCATTTCATTTAACAGTTGTTTTTTTCCATATAAAACTCCTATTCCTAATGGTGCAAGCATTTTATGTCCTGAAAACACTAGAAAATCACAATCTAAATCTTGAACATCAATCTTCATATGAGGAATACTTTGAGATGCGTCAACTATTACTATTGCACCTTTTTTATGAGCTTGTTTTATAATCTTCTTTACATTATTTATTGTACCTAAAACATTTGATACATGTGTAATTCCAACTATTTTTGTTTTATCTGTGATTTTATTTTCTATTTCTTCATCAGAAATCTCAAATTCATCATTTATATACATATAGTTTAGTTTTGCACCCGTCGTCTTTGCAACTTTTTGCCATGGAACTAAATTTGAATGATGTTCCATTATAGATAATACTATTTCATCATCTTTTTTCAAATTCTCCATTCCATAAGAATATGCAATTAAATTTAAACTCTCTGTCGCATTTTTTGAGAATATTATTTGCTCTGCAAATGTTGAATTTATAAACCTTGCTATTTTTTCACGGGCATTTTCATAAGCTAATGTAGCTTCAATACTCAAACTATATGCTCCTCTATGCACATTTGCATTAATAGTTTTGTAATACTCATCAATTGCATTAATAACTTGAATAGGTTTTTGAGTTGTTGCTCCACTATCTAAATATGTAATATTTCTTTCATTTAAAATTGGAAAATCTTTTTTAAAATTCATCTCTTTATCCTTTCTTTCTCTAGAGTATCATTAAATTGACTCTTTTACCAAAACATGATATAATATAATTAGTTTTAAATGTGCCAATTAGCACTATATTTTCAAACCCTCCTGTGGGTTGGTACGCGGGAAAGGAGTACTATGGCATCTCTTTTTGAACTTTTGTTACTTGGAGTTTATGTATGGATACCAATGGCAGTAGTAACAATGCTTCTGGTAAAAGCATACCCTGCTATTACAAAAAGATCCCCCCTCCGGTGGACCCGTGTCCTAGTCAATGTTCTTTTGCCCGTAGGGCAAGTTTTAGCAGGATTATTCCTGCTACTGGTCTTTATCGAATGGGGCTGGGAGTTTTGAACCTCCCCCAGTGACGTATTATGTCACTGGGGGATTTATTCCATTCTTTTATCTATCTCCCCAACAATTTCTTGCTTTAGCTCTTCATCTTTTATCATTTCTATAATTTTATTAAACTTAGCTTTAACAATCAGTTTCATCGCATCTTTTTCAGAAATCCCTCTACTCATAATGTAAAACAATTTATCATCTTCAATTTTTCCTGCTGCTGAGCTATGATTTCCTTCTACATCTTCTTCTGTACAAAGAAGCATTGGAAGTGCTTTTGATTTAGCTTTATCTGATAAAAGCATGCAAAATTCGTTTTCATCACCTTTGGCTTTTTTAGAGCCTTTTTTAAAATCTATTGTTCCTTTAAAATTCTTTTTAGCTTCATCTTTTAATGCTCCTTGAACCTCAATATTTGTTTCTGTTTTTTCTCCAAATAGTTCAGCAATATAATTTATATCGTAAACTTGATTTTCAGTTCCTAAATATATTGTGTTAATACTGGCTTTTGCACCATTTCCGTTTATATTTGAATAATAATTCGTAACGCTTGTCTTTCCCCCAAAATCAACAATACAAAAGTCAACTCTTGCATTTTCTTCTAAATTATTTTCTATACTTAATAGATTGTTTGATTTATTGTTTAGCATATTTACTATTACTATATTGGTTTTTGAGTTTGATTTAGCATTTACTCTAATAATGCCATTATGATAACATTCATAATTATCATCAGACATATATTTAATATATATAGTAGTTTTTGATTTTGTATTTGCTTCAATTTCTATATTCTCAATTAAATTCTTATCTTCCTCATTAAAATTAAAATCAAGATATAACGAGCCAGTTTTAGTTTCATTAATCTTAATATTTTTATTGCCTTTTTCAAAAATTTGATTTTCTAGTTTTTTTCCATTACCATATTTTAATGGAACTTTACTTACATCATCAGAAATCTTGAAATTTGAAGTATCTCCAGATATTGTTAAGCCTTCAAATTCTTCTATTTTGTTTGGCAATTCTAAATCTAATTCTATATTATTTATTTTATAATTTTTTGAAGTTCTTATTGGTGTTTCATTTAAAATCATATTTTTATTTTTGCTAACCTTAAAGTTAGCTTCCTTTCTATAAATTTTACATAATTTGATTTTTGCTTTCTTTTGTGATATATTAGTGTTGTATCATTGATACTTAATAAGTACTATAGAAAATTAGTTTCAGATAAAAGGAGGAGAAATGACTACTACTGATTTTAATTTCTTTATAACAGGTGTATCACTAGCGACTGTGAGTCTACTAGACATCAAGTTCCGTTTTATATCCAATCTCGGATATAAACTAATTGGCATAGTAGGAGCAATATGGTTTACGCTTCTGCTTGTCACACATATTTTCTGAAACTTAGCCCTTTTGATGCGTTGCATCATTATGGGCTATCTTTTTTTGATTTTTCCGGCATTTTGTGGTATAATATAAGTATAACATAAGTTGTAATTCAAAGGAGGAAAAATCATGCATAAAATCGACAAATTTGCAATAGGTGTAGCTACTTTTGGTATTTTTGCAATAGGGCTTATGTCCTATATTGCAGCAATACTGATTGCTGCACTCTGACCTCGACCCCCTGCCCGTTGGCGGGGGACTTTTTTGTTCTTCACTATTCATGATTCTATATTATTATAATTGTTTATTTCTACTCACATAATCTATATTAAAACTAACCTTTCATTTGCATTTTTTTATATTTTGTGATATACTACAAAATATACTTAAGTGTTTTTTGTAGTACCCAAACGTGGGGTGATACACGTGAAGGAGAAAAATATGTTCATCAATTTCATCGTGATTATAGGATTATTATTAACAGGTGTCTCTGCAGTACTTTCAGTTGAGATTCCCAAAAGAAATCCTAAGTTGTATTATCGGATTTGGAAAGGAATTCTTTTTATAGGAATCCTTGGAGTAATTATAGCAAGCTCTCCTGCTGTAGTTATTGTCTTACTAGCAATTATTACTTAACTAGTGCCCCCATTGGCGTTTTTCGCCATTGGGGGGCATTTTTATATTTTTTTACTAGCCTATTGCTCCTTCTAATTCCAAATTAATCAAATTATTCATTTCTACTGCATACTCTAGTGGAAGTTCTTTTGAAATAGGATAAGCAAATCCTCTTACTATCATTGCTTTTGCATCTTCTTCAGAAATTCCTCTAGACATTAAATAAAATATTGTTTTATCACTTATCTTCCCTATTTTTGCCTCGTGTGAAAATTCCACTTCATCATTTCTAATATCATTTACAGGTATTGTATCTGACCTTGAAATATCATCTAACATAAGTGATTCGCAAGATACTGAGCATTTTGAATTCTTTGCATTTTCATTTACTCTAACAAGCGCTCTATATGTGCAAACTCCACCATTTTTTGAAATTGACTTTGAATTTACAACACTTGATGTGTTTGGTGCATTATGAATTACTTTAAATCCTGTATCTAAGTTTTGGTCATGTCCTGCAAATGAAATTCCCGTATATTCTGTTTTTGCTCCTTCTCCATTTAATATACTCATAGGATAAAGCATTGAAATTTTTGATCCGAAAGATCCAGATACCCAATCTATTTGTGCATTTTTTCCTACTATTGCTCTTTTTGTATTTAAATTAAGCATATTTTTTGACCAATTTTCTATTGTAGAATATCTTAAATAACTATTGTCTTTTACATATAGTTCTACACATCCTGCATGAAGATTTACTTTATTATACTTTGGTGCTGAACAGCCTTCTATAAAGTGAAGTGATGCCCCTTCTTCTACAATGATTAATGTATGTTCAAATTGTCCAGATTCTGGAGAATTTAATCTAAAATATGACTGCAATGGGATATCCACTTTTATTCCTTTTGGAACATATACAAAAGACCCTCCAGACCATACTGCTGCATGAAGTGCAACAAATTTATGGTCTGACATTGGAACACATTTCATAAAATGTTCTTTTACTATTTCAGGATATTCTCTTACAGCTGTTTCCATGTCTGTATATATAACACCTTGCTTAACAAGTTCTTGTTTTATACTATGATATACAACTTCAGAGTCATATTGAGCTCCAACTCCTGCTAGTGATTTTTTCTCCGCTTCTGGAATACCAAGTCTATCAAATGTATTTTTTATGTCTTCAGGAACATCTTCCCAATTATTATTAAGCTTTGATTTTGGTCTTACATAAGTTGCTATTTCATCCATATTAAGTTCAGATAAATCTGGTCCCCATGTAGGAAGTTCCAACTTATTATATGTTTCTAAAGCTTTTAGTCTAATTTCCAACATCCAATCAGGTTCATTTTTTTGTTTTGAAATTTCTTCTATAATCTCTTTTGTCAATCCTTTTTGGATTTTAAAATCATACTCATCTTTATTTTTTATATCATATATATTTCTATTTATTTCGTCTAAATTTGTTTTCATTTTTTTCCTTTCATTTTTTCTTTACAAATCTCTTTTCTCATGTTATAATGTTATGTAAATTTTAAGGAGGTTTATATATTATGTTAGATCCAAGTAAGAGCGCTAGCTCAAGAGCTCAATTTCGTGCTCAATTATCTATTTCTAGAAAGCAGCAACAATATATAGCTCAGCTTGAAGAAAAAAATACTGTACTAGCAAAAGAAAATGCTGTGCTAGCAAAAGATAATTCTACCCTTAAAAGCCTTTTAAAAAGATCAGTTTATTCACCTGATAGTGCACGTTTTGATTCAGCTTCAAGAATAACACATGATACTAGCTCGAAATCTCGTTAATCAAAGTGGTCTTTACCACTTTTTTATTTTATATACTTCGCATATCCATTTTCTTCTATTTCTTTTGCAAGTTCACTTGTTCCTGTTGCAACGATTTGTCCATTAACTAAAATATGCACATAATCTACATCAAGTTCTTTTAAAATCTTTGTACCATGAGTAATTATTAAAGTAGCGTTATTTTCGTTACTAAACATTTTTATTCCTTTTGAAACAATTTTTATAGCATCAACATCAAGTCCTGAATCTGTTTCATCTAAAATTGCTAATTTTGGGTTTAGTGTAAGCATTTGAAGTATTTCTGTTTTCTTCTTTTCTCCACCAGAAAAACCTACATTTAAATTTCTATTTAAATAGCTTGAATTCATTTTTAATTCCTGCATATTATTCTCAATTTCTTCTTTTAATTGAAATACTTTTACAGGCTCTCCGGTTGTTTTATTTTTAGCATATTTTAAGAAATTCATTACAGAAATCCCTGGTATTTCTTCTGGAGATTGAAATGACATAAATACACCTTTTCTAGCAATTTCATCTGTTTTTAAATCGTTTATTTTTTCTCCTTCAAGAAAAATATCTCCTTCTGTTATCTTATATTCAGGATTGTTTAATATAACATTTGCAGTTGTTGATTTTCCAGAACCATTTGGTCCCATTATTACATGAGTTTCTCCTTTATTTATAGTTAAATCTAATCCTTTTAAAATTTCTTTTTCTCCTACATTTGCATGTAAATTAGTTATTTTTAGCAATTCTTTCATTTTTTAACATTCCTCCTAGCACATTCTATACAATGCTCATTATTTATATCATACCCACAATCTAAACTATATAGTCCAAGTTCTTGATGAACATATTTTGCAAGTTTGTTTAGTGTAGTATCTTTCATTACCATTTTTATTTCTTTTGCTTCCTCTTCTGCTATATCTTTTTCTTCTCCTAATATTTCTTTTAAAAATAAATATACAATATCATTTGCCTCTAAAATCTTTTTAGCAAGCTTTGTTCCCTCTTCTGTCAATTCAATTTTTCCATAAGGCTCATAATTAATTAATTCTTGTTCTGTAAGAATTTTTAAAGACTTATTTACACTTGCCTTTGTACAATTCATTTTTTCAGCTATATCAGTTACTCTTGGTTGCTTATCTTGTTTTTGAATAATGTATATCGTTTTTAAATATTCTTCTTGTGATTTTGAAATCATTTACTTTCCCTTCTCTATTTTTTGTATACTTTGAAAATAAAAAATAGTATAATGTTAACCATAGTTAACATTATACTATATTACTTTATTATTGTCAATAGATTTCATCTATTTTTCCTCACCACAAATAGCTTCTTTCTCTGCTCTACAAACCTTAATATGTATTATCATATTTTCTAATTTTTCTTTACTTTTTACTTTAGCAACCATATAATTATTAGTATGTCCTATCCAGTAATCACCTTGTTTTTCTTCAAATAAAACTTCAACTTCTTTTCCTATATATTTTTCATTATACATTTTCATATTTCTTTCAGATAGCTCTATTAATTTTCTGCTTCTTTCTTCTGCGGTATTCCCATCAATTTGGTTTGGCATTTTCGCAGCTACTGTACCATCTCTTTTAGAATATTTAAATATATGCATTTTGTAAAAAGCAATTTCTTTTAAAAATTTATATGTAGTTTCAAATTCTTCATCAGTTTCCCCTGGAAATCCTACAATTACATCTGTTGTTAAATTAACATCTTTAAAATGCCCTCTTAATATTTCTACTACTTTTTTAAACTCCTGTGTAGTATATTTTCTATTCATTCTTTTTAAAGTTTCATCACATCCACTTTGAAGTGATAAATGGAAATGCTGGCAAACTTTTTCTAATTTCGAAAGTCTTTGTACAAACTCTTCAGTTACAATTGTTGGTTCTAGTGAACCTAATCTAATTCTTTCTATTCCCTGAACTTTATTTAAATCTTCTAATAAATCTATTAGTTTGTACTCATTTTCAAAATCTTTTCCATATGATGCAATATGTATTCCTGTAAGTACAATTTCTTTAATTCCACTATTTGCAATAATTTCTACTTCTTTTAAAATATTTTCTTTTTTTCTACTTCTTATCCTTCCTCTTGCAAGTGGTATTGCACAATATGTGCAAAAATTATTACATCCATCTTGAATCTTTATCTCTGTTCTTGCTCTTTCTGTATATGTAATACATCCATATTCATCATAATCTTTTTGTTTTGAAATATCTGCAACCTCAACCATTTGAAGTATTCTTTTTCCATCATTATTACTTTTTTCTTTTAAAAACTCTTCAATATATTCTAAAATATCTTTTTTTTCTTTATTTCCTAATACAATATCTATTTCTGGCATATTTTCTAATTGCTCTTTTGCAACTTGTGCATAACATCCAACAGCTACTATTATAGTTTTACCTTTTTCTTTAATTCTTCTTAAAGATTGTCTAGATTTTCTGTCTGCTATATTGGTTACTGTACATGTATTAACAACATAAACATCAGGTTTTTCTTCAATATTACAAATCTCATATCCAGCTTCAATAAATTTTTGCATCATTCCATTTGTTTCATATTGATTCGTCTTACAACCTAGCGTTAAAAATGCTACTTTCTTTATTCCTTCCAATTTTATTTACTCTCTTTCTAATTTTTTTCTAAAAAATTATATCATAAAATATCAAAAAAGTAAAGAAATTACTACTTCTTTACTTTTCGAATATCTATTTAAAGCCTATAAACATCATTTTTATTCTTCATCATATTCATCAAAATCGTCATCATTTATTGTTTCTTTTTTGTTATAGACATCCATTTCATCTTCTAGTTCTTCAATTTTTATCTGTTCTTTTATTTCATTTTCTTTAGTTTTTTCAGTAGATTTATCTTCTTTACTACTATTCTTTTGAATTGTACTTATTATTTTATCTGTTTGTTCTTCTTTACTATTCATTGACTTATTTATCATACAATTTACTTTTTCGAATAAATCTGGGATATAGTCTAATAGCTTATCTAATGATGTTGAATGATTAACTGGTAAGAGTTTTACCATTTCGCCTTGAATTACTAAAAATGCAACTGGCAAAAGTGTTATTCCTGCTCCAGAACCTCCTCCAAAAGGTAATCTATACTCAATTTGCTCATCTTTTTCTTGCTTCTTATATTGATTTACTGTTTCTCCGTTATATTCGCTCCCTCCTGCTGCAAACCCAAAAGATACTTTTGAAATAGGGATTACCACTATATTATTAGGAGCCTGAATAGGCTCACCTATTATTGTATTTACATCTATCATATCTTTTATGCTATTCATTGCAGTATGCATGAGACTTTCTATTGGATGATCTGACATTATTATTTCCACTTCCTTTTCTAAAAAATATAATTATATTTTTAATATTTTCAAACTTTAAGGTAATTATACTATCTAATTCTATATCTAAAATATTTTCGCCTTTATAAATAGGATTAATGTTATATTTAATCTCTCTAATATCTTTAACTTTTTTATTTAAATAATTTGATATAACCGAATATATAATTCCTACACTTATTGCTGTTATTGCGGAATCTTCTGTTCCTATATTTATATTTAAGTTCATTTTTTCTACTATGTAATCAATACCTCTTAAAAGTTTTATTGTATCTAAATTGAATTTATTCTTTTCAAGTTGTTTTTGAAATTTATTTCTTATTTTTTCATCTTTAAAATCAATTTTCTTTAAGTCAATTTCTGCTATTTTTATTATTTTTAATATATATATTTTCAAATAAGCTTTGCTTTCTTTATTTGTTATCTTATCATTATATTTATGTATATTTATTTTTAATTTTCTAATTTCTAATTTTATTTTCATAGACAAAACGCTTATAGTTAGTATTGTTAAGACTATTAATACTGTTAATATCGTTATTAACCAAAAGTTCATGTTTACATCCTTTTTATCTTTCTACTTAATATTATTCTCTATTTTTAAAAAGTTATTCATTAATTTAATGTATATTTCTTTTATTTTTTGAAATAATAATATTATCCTAATTTTATGGAGGTGTTTAATATGTCAGAAAAAAATAATAATAGAAATAGTAAAAACAATAATAAAAATAATAACAACAACAGAAATAATCAAAACAAGCAAAATAACGAAAACAATTAATTAAATAAAACTAAATTTTTTCAATAAAAAAACTGAGATATTAAACAATTCCTAAATTGTAAATATCTCAGTTTATTTTATTCATTTGTTTCTACAATATCTATTGTATAACTTTTTGCTTTTTCTGCATTAAAAGTAGCTCTAAAAAGTTTTTCTTCGTGTTTCTCTAAATTTTCAATTTTCAAATATTCGGTTGCAATATTTTCGTTTTTATCATTAAATACTACTACCTTTATGTATTTCCCATTTAAATCATTTTCTTCAGTATTAGAAATTTTGCCATACACTCTGCCTTGTACTTTTGTTGCTTCTGCTTTTTCTATTTTTATTACACTTGGCAATTCTGACTTTAATTCTATAGCTTTATAGTTCGCATTAAATCCAACAAATATTAGAAAATTTGTTAAAATATATCCACCAACTACAAGCAATACAATTTTTATGTCTTTTTTTAAATCTGTCATATTTTTTGCTCCATTCTAATTGATTTATTTTAATTCTCTTCTACTGTTTTGTACAGTTTTTATTGTGTCCTCTAAAGAAATTTGCATCAAATTCATTGCTTCTGATAAATTCTTTTCTAAGTTAGCTAATGTATCAGATAATACTTTTTCAGTATTATTTAATAATCCATCCGCATATTCTTTAGTTCCATTTGTAATCTCTCTTGACATCTCGTTTGCAGTTTCTATTATTTCATTCTTTTGTTCATAAGCTTTTCTTGTTATCTCATGTTCATCAATCATAGAGATGATTCTATTTTCTGCCTCTTTTACAACTTCATCTGCTTCTTTTTGAGCTTCAAGTAGTATTCTTTGTCTTTCCTCTTTTATCCATTTTGCCTGTTTTAATTCATCAGGTAATTTTAATCTTATTTCTTTAATTACTTCTAATAATTCCTCTTTATCAATTATAGTTTTACTTGTAAAAGGTACAGATTTTCCCCTCTCTAAAATGTCCTCTAAAGTTTCTAATAATGTAAAAATCTCCATGACTTTCTCCCTTTCTAAGCTCAATAGCTTTATGTAATAAAAAATAAACTAGCTCTTCCATATTTTCTTTTGTTTATTTCTTTAATATCTAAACCTTTTATTTGTTGTTCTACTCTATCAGGTTCATCTGTTTCTGCAATTATTATCCCGTTGTCATTTAAAATTTTAAATTTTTGTATTAATTCAATTGCGTCTTTTATATATTCGGTTTTATATGGTGGGTCTAAATAAATAATATCAAATTTATTGTCTTTTTCCTTTGATAATGCATTTTTAAAATCTAAATTATATAATTTCACTATTTTTTCTAAATGTGTTTTTTCTATATTTTTTTGAATTATTTCAATTGCTTTTTTTGAAGAATCATTTAAGATAACTTTTTTGGCTCCTCTGCTTGCGAATTCTAATCCAATTGCTCCACTTCCTGAAAACAAGTCTAATACATTTGATTCATATATCCTATCTTGTATTATATTAAAAATAGATTCTTTTACTCTATCTAATGTTGGCCTTGTTTCAAGTCCTTCTAGTGTATATAGTTTAGTTCCTCTTGCACTCCCACTTATAATTCTCATATTTTACCTTTCTAATTATTTTCTATTTTATACCAATTTCTATGTTTGTCAATAGAATTAACACAATTGTCATATACATTTAACACTTCTGTAATAAAATGTTACAGTTTGGTAACATAATCAATACACTATGTCTTTTTTGTAAAATTATTTTATTTTTTCTTGAACAAAAAAACAAAGAAAGCTATTCTCTTTTTTTGAGAATAGTTTTCTTTTGTCTTTTGTTTCTTATATTAGTTATCTTTGTTAACTTCTTTTATTAATTCTAACTGAGAGATTAAAAGTGATTCCATTTTCGCTTTGTATATATCAAATTGTTTTTGTAAATTTTCATACTCTCTTTTTTTGAATGAAATTTTTTGTTCTAAATCCATTGCTTCTCTTTCTGCTGTTGATTTTGCTTCTGTTAGCAGTTGATCAGCTTGTTTTTTTGCAACATTTTTTACTTCTTCTGCTGTTGATTGAGCCATAACTAATGTATTTTGAAGAGTACTTTCTAAACTTTTGTATTTTTCTATTTCTTTTTTTAGTTCATCTAGCTCTTTATCTTTTTCTTGAAGATCTCTGCTCTTTTTTGCATAATCTGTCCCTATTTCATCAAGAAAGTCATCGACTTCTTCAACATTATAGCCATTCATCATTTGTTTAGAAAATCTTTTATTTTCTATATCTAATGGTGTAAGCATATTAAAGCCCCCTTACTATATTAGTCTATATTATTTTTATTCAACCAAGAAACAGATAATTTATTTTTTATTTCTTCTCTAGCCATTTCATTTGTGATTTCATAATTCATAGGTGCAATTAAGAATATAGAATTAGATACCTTTTGTATATGTGCATCTAAACTATATACTCCTCCACTTATAAAATCTACTATACGTCTTGCTACATCTTTATTTACATATTCTAAATTTACTATTACTGATTTTCTTTCTTTTAAAAATCCACATATTTCTTCTGATTGTTCAAAAGTAGTTGGTTGAGAAATTACCATTCTAATTGATTGTTGTGGCATAGTAGAAACTTTATTTTTCTTCATAAAGCCTCTTTTTTCCTCTACCATTGGTTCTTGTTCTTCTTCATCATAGTAATCATTATCATATATATCTTCATTCTCATCACCATAATTATCTGTTTCTGGTTCCATTCCTAATAAATTCCATACCTTATTCATTATTGCACTTGCCATTTTTAACCTCCCAAATTTTACCTTAAAATATAAATCATTTTTAGTATCTTATATTTTTTTCTTTTTGTCAATAGTTTTCGCTAAATGTTACGAAAATATAATATAGTTGTAATACATTTGTAACATTATTTTTTAGGATAAAGCATTATAACATCATAAACATTTATCCCTTTATATGTATCTACATCAATTCCTAAAGTAGCTAAATCTTCAATACTATACGAGTTTATAATAGAGTATTTGTCATTAGTCTTCAAAATTTTTATATAACATTTTGATGTTCCAAGTGAATTCTTTCTTAAAACATATTTTGAATGATTTTCATCTTCTAGAATTGAATCATTCGGAACTTTTTTTCCTGATACACTCCACCATGTAATATTAAATGAAATCTTCCTATAACACCTTAATTCATCTGTTAATGTATTTATTTTAAAAATAATAAGAACTTTTCCATTTTCTTGAACTTTTGTGTAATGAATTGTTGCATTCACTTCTTCGCCGGAAGAAAGTGTAATTAATACTTTTTTTCCAGCTTCAGCTTGTTTTGCAGGTAATGAATCTAATACAGTAGCAATATACACCTCAAAATTGTTTATTACTTTAGCTTCTTCATTACTTGATGATATAATTTGCCCTGTTTTTATATCCAGTTCATCTAATTTCTTTTCATTTAACTCTTCAAATCCATCTGTCTTCAATACATTTTCAAGTCCATCAACTCTATATGATACTATTCCACTTTTAGGCGCAACTATGTATTCTGAGCCTTCTATAAGCTTTTTTTCATATTTTGACTTTTTTTCCATTAAACTTTTAATGTATGAGCCACTTTTACTATTTTCACCCGCTATTGTAGCTTTTTTTAACATTATTTCTGATAGCTGTTTTTTATATTCAAAAAGATCTTTTACATCATTAATATTTTTTAAATCTTGAAGCTTTGAATCAATTTGATTATCAAGATTTTTAATATCTGAAGATTGAAATGTGTTTTCTTTTTCTAGTGCTTTTTGTATTTTTTGATTTAATTCGTCAATCTTGACTTGAAGTTTTGTTTCTTCTGTTCCATAATATCTAAATATAGTTTGCTTCTTTGCAGCTTTTTCTCCTTCTAGTATAATCTGATTTATTCCATTTTTATAGTTTTTTCCTTTTACTACTGTTTCATCTCTAATTATGAATCCGTTTGAACTCTCCTCAGCTGTCAAAGTTCCATTTTCAACTGTTACTGTATCTGTTGGCGTTCTTATAATAAGATAAATCGCATACAGTATGTATAATGAAACTGTAATAAAAAGAATATTCATTATTAATTTCTTTTTCACAATTTTTTTTCTTGTTTCTTTCAAATTTACAATTTTGCCCAATTTATTTCCTCCAAAATAATATCTATATTATTTTTCACATCCACTAAGCCATCTAGCCAAATTGTTTCCTTGTTTTTTCTAAACCAAGTAAGTTGCCTTTTAGCAAATCTCCTTGTTTCTTGTTTTATTTTTTCTATCATTTCATCTTTTGTTAACTCATTATTTAAAAACTGTACAACTTCCTTATATCCTAATCCCTGCATCGCTGTTGGAAATTCATTATATTTTTCCAGTAAAGACTTAACTTCATCGATTAGGCCATTTTCTATCATTAAGTCTACTCTTTTATTTATTCTATCATATAAAACATTTCTATCCATATTTATAGCAAAGACTTTATAATCATATTTTATCTCATTTTTTCTAGATTCAATCTCTAGTTCTGTTTTTGTTTTTCCAGTTTGATGATAAATTTCTAAAATTCTTATTATCCTTTTTCTATCATTTTCACTTATTTTACTAATTGCTTTTTCATCTATTTCTTTTGCCCTGTTATATATTTCTTTAAGTCCTTCATCTGTCTTCGCTTTTTCTTCTAAGCTTTTTCTGTATTCTTCATCAAATATTATTTCAGGATAATCAATTCCATAAATTAAACTATCTGCATATAATCCAGTCCCACCTATAACAATTGGCATCTTACCTTTAGAAATAATATCTTCAATTGCAGCTTCTGCCTGTTTCTTGTACTCTGCAACACTGAATCTCTCATCCGGTCTTACTACATCTATTAAATAGTGCTTTATCCCTTGCATTTCCTCATTAGTTGGCTTTGCCGAACCAATATTCATATCTTTATATATTTGCATTGAATCACAGGAAACAATCTCTCCACTTATTTTTTTCGCAAGTTCAATTGAAAGTGCAGTTTTTCCTGAAGCAGTTGGTCCAACAATTACAATTACTTTTTGTTTCAATTTAATTCTCCTTTATTTTACTACCCTATTTTGTATTATCTGTATCATACCATTTTGAATATTCTTGAAATATACTGCTTCAAAAACAATTAAAACAATGAAAATAATCACTAGTTTTTTTAATTTCTTTTCCATATCTTCTTTTGAAACCATTCCACTTTTTGCTTGAGCAAAAATAGTTGAAGCTTGGGTCAAAGTAATAAATCCATTAATTGGAATAAAACTTAAAAGTATAATTTTTCTTACTTCTCCTACCATCTCTTTCTTTGGATATGATATTCCAAATTTTGATATCCAAAATAGAATAAGTGTAAGTATCGTTATAAAAAGAGTACCTACAAGGATAAATGAAATTCTCATTAATACTGTTTCAAACTCTTTTGTACTATTCCATACACAAACTATATATATTATAAATAGCACAGTGATTATAAAATATATTAGCGACATTTTATTCCCTCTTTAAATCTATTTTCTTGCAAATTTTCTTTCTATATCATATTTTGACATTTTTATTACTGTTGGTCTTCCATGTGGACAAGAGAAAGGATTTGGGAGTTTTAATAATTCATTCATCAAACTAGTCACTTCCTCTTCTGTTAATGCCATATTTGCTTTAACTGCTGCTTTGCATGCAACTGTTGCAATAAATTTTTCTTCTTTTTCTTGTTTTGCTGTTCTTGCAACCGTATTTATTTCGTCTAATGTTTCCATAAATAATTCTTTTGTATCTATGTCTATACAAATGTCTGGAACTCCTGAAACTTTTAATGTATTATCGCCAAATTCCTCAACTACAAATCCTGCTCTTGCAAATAAATCCATATTATCTTTTGCAATGCCCATCTCTTTATTTGTAAGTGTTATTACATCTGGTAATAATAACATTTGAGCTTCTTTTTCTGTATCACTAAAGAAATTTTTCTTAACTTTTTCATACAGAATTCTCTCATGTGCTGCATGTTGATCCATTATATATAATTCTTGATTCATTTCTAATATTATATATGTTTTAAAAGCTATACCAATAAATTTGTATGTTGGCTTTTTATACTGTTCCATGTTTTCAAATACAGAAACATTATCATCTAGTTCTTCTTGTGTTATTTTATATTTATTTTCCTCTTCTTTTTTCTTTGGCTCTTCTGGTTTTATTCTTCCTCCATAAGGTTCTTTTCCAAATATTTCTCTATACATTGCTTCAAAAGAAAGAATTTTGTCCTTAACTTCTTCTACTTTTTCTTCTTGTGTTTTTAATTGTTCATCATGTATATTTTCTTTATTTTGTTCATTTGGCTGTTCTTCTGTTTGAACTTTTTCATTTTCAGCTTCTATTTCTTTTGAATTATCAACATTCTCTGTTTGTTCTGTATTTACCTGTGTGTCAATATTATTATTTGTTTCTGAACTTTCTTGTATAATAATGTTTTCAGCTTGTTCAAAATCATTGTTTTGTCCTAATTCTTCATTAATTATTGGAATTTCTAAAGTTTGATTTTTTATATCATCTTCATATTCTCCACTATTTATTTCATTATGTCCTTGTATCTCATTTTCTATTTTTTCTTTATCTTCTACATTTTGTTCTTGTAAAATTTCTTCTTCTATTCCATGAGCTTCTATGTTTTGTTCTTCCTTTTTAATTTCATCTGTTGCTGTAATAATATCATTATATTTTTGTTCTATTTTTTTGTAATCATCTGTCATTTGAATTGTAGGATTTGCAATTATATCTTCTTTTAGTTGTTGTCTTAATCTTTTTAACCTTTCAAAGACATCCATTTCTTCAATTTCTGTTTTAGGTTCAGTATCTTCTTCTATCTTAGGCTCTTCTATCATTTGTCCAAAATTTGAAACTATTTCAGAATTATCTATTTTTATTGTAGAATCGGTAACATCATGTTTTTCTCCAATTGTATCATTTTCTTTATTTCTATTCCCAAATAATCCGCCATTGTTTATACTATCATAATCTATTTTAAATGCATCTTTTGAAGCATCTTTTATCTCTTTGTTTTTCTCTCTATCTGATATTAAATCTGCACTTAATAAATTATTTTTTATTGCGTGAAAAACTGCTTGGAATACAATGTTTTCTTCAGAAAATCTAACCTCTAATTTAGCAGGGTGAACATTAACATCTACTTTGCTTGGTGCCATTTCTAAATTAAGAATTAAGAATGCAAATTTTCCAATAGGAATCATTCCTTTATATGCTTGTTCAGCAGCAGCTGTTAATGTTTTGTCTTTTATATATCTATCATTTACAAAAAACATTTGATTAGTTCTATTAGATCTTGCTATTGCTGGTTTTCCAATTACACCTTTAACCTTTATATATTCATAATCATATTCAATTGGAATAATCTCTTCTGCAATCTCTTTTCCAAAAATGCTATAAACTACAGATCTTATATCTCCATTTCCATTTGTTGAAATTGTTGTTTTTCCAGTATTGATTAATTTAAATGCAATTTCAGGATGAACTAAAGCTATTCTTGTAATTACATCTTCAATATATCCAGTTTCTGTAAAATCTTTCTTTAAAAATTTATATCTAACTGGTGTGTTATAGAAAAGATTCCTTACAGTTATAGATGTTCCAACACTGCAAGCAACTTCTTCTACACTTTTAACTTCTCCCCCTTCTGCTAAAACCCTTTCTCCTGTTGGTTGTTCTTCTGTCCTTGAAGTTAACTCTACACTAGAAATTGCCGCAATACTTGCTAATGCTTCACCTCTAAACCCCATTGACTTTACATCTTGTAAGTCGGCTGCTGATCTTATTTTGCTTGTCGCATGTCTCTCAAAAGCGATTTCTACATCATCTCTTGCAATTCCTTTCCCATTATCTATTACTCTTATATATGAAATACCTCCATTTTTTATCTCAACAACAATATTTGTTGCTCCTGCATCAATAGAGTTTTCTACCATTTCTTTTACAACTGAGGCTGGTCTTTCTATAACCTCACCGGCTGCAATTTGATTTATCGTTAATTCATCTAATAATACTATTTTTCCCATATTATTCTTCCCTTCTTATGTTTCTCTTGCAAGAATTATATCATTTATATATTTTTTTTGCAACGATATATAGTAAAAAAATTGATAGTACTATTCCTATTAATAATAAAGTACTATAAGCTCATATTTATTCCTCTTGCAACAACATCTTTCATATTTTCAATCAAGTCATCTATTTCTTTTGGAGTGACAATCATATTGTAGTTTTGAGGGTTTAATACATCTTTTATTGTTTCATAATTATCTTGTTCTTTTAACTGATTTAAAAATACATTTGACTTAGCTTCATTCTGCATTTTTTCTATTAACAAATCTAAGCAATCATTAACAAGGACTGCAGATTCAACTACTGTTGGAATTCCAAGCGCTATAACAGGTATTCCAAGTGTTTTTTTGGAAATTTCTTGTCTTGTATTTCCAACTCCCGCACCTGGAACAATTCCTGTGTCTGAAATTTGTATTGTACTACTTATTCTTTCAATGTTTCTTGAAGCAAGAGCATCTATGACTATTAAGAGTTTTGGTTTTACATTATCTACAATTCCTTTTAAAATCTCATAAGTTTCAATTCCAGTTGTTCCTAAAACACCAGGTGAAATTGCAGTAACTGGTCTTGCATTTTCATCAATATATTGTGGCAAATATTTTATTATATGTCTTGTAACATCTATTTCATTTATAACCTTCGGTCCTAATGAATCTGGTGTAACATATATATTTCCAAGCCCAATAACCATAATATCATCTTTGAAACTTACATGTTTTTGAATAATTCCTTTAAGTTCATTTGATAAAGTATCCGATGCCTTTTGTATCTCATTTTCATCAACATTCTTCAAATCTTTCAAATCAATTGTTACGTAAATTCCTTTCACCTTTCCTATAGCATGTTCTCCATTTTCATTTGTGATTTTTACTCTTGATACTTTAATATTTTCGTCAATATCATCTTCTTCTGTCTCGATTCCATCGATTTCTTCTAGTTTATTTGCCTTTTTATATATGTTTGCTCTTTCTACAGCTAAATCTGTTCGAAAATTATACATAAAAAACCTCCTAATAATATATTTTTAATATTATTAGGAGATTTATATTTATTTATACAATTATTTAAATATTCTATATTTATTATAGTTCTATTTTACCAACTTGTAAATTTTACAGATCCGAATATCCAATTAGTAATATTAACTACTTTCCAGTTTGTTTTATTTGGTGTGTTTGTTATTATTTTTATTACACGTCCAACTTGTGAATTCTCATCATAGTTAATATATGTTTGAATTTCTTTTCCATTCTTTGTGCTTGAATGTAAATACCATCTACCAGAATTCTTTGATGTATATCCTGATAGAGATTCAACATCATCTATAGAACTACTAGTTTTTTTATTATAATAGTCTTTTTTATCTAATATCTCTGTAAATTCTGGCTCATAAATCTGTATTTCAACACTTGTTTTTATTATCTCATTAGTATCTTTGTCAATTCCTTCAGCAATTCCACTAATTATAGTAGATAATTCTCCTTGTCTAGTTCCTCTATAATATCCTCCAATTTCTTCTATTTCCCAATTACTTGGATATTGTAATTTAATTCCAGGTGCCCAGTATTCTGACCAAGATAGAGATGAAGCATAATTATCTATTTTTTGTTCAGAAGAAGTATCTTCATTGTTTGAAGTATTATTAGTATCTATAACTGTATTACTATCTGCTTCTATTGTATTATTTTCACTTGATTCATCACCATTTGTAGTATGTTCACTTGAATCAGTTTTATTCTTTTCTTTGTCTGTATCATTTGCTTTATTATTTGCCTTTTTTATAATTGTTGGATTTTCCATAGATACCACTTTAAATCTACTGTAAGTAGTATCTTCATTTAAGCTTATACAAACATCTTGCTCATATATATCATAATTATCCATATTGATATCTTCATCTGGTTCTATACCTCTATAATAGAATGAATAGTTTACTGAATATATTTGGTTGCAGTATGAAATATTACTAATATTAATACATTCTCCGCCAAGAACAGTCTCACTAGGCTTACTATATGAATAATATTTTTCCCCATTTTTAGATACTATTTTAATATGTTTACCATTTTTGAATTTTTCTACTTTTTTACCAATAAAGCTTTCAAGCATATTATCAACTTCATTAACTGGATAAGCATTAACTCCATTTATTTCAGTTACTATGTTAGATCTTATTTCTGACAACATATGACATGCTAAATCAATTTTTATTTCATCATCTGTAATATTTAGTTTTTCAGATAATCCTGCAACATGTCCTAAAAACTTTTTCAATTCTATTTCTGATATTTTTTGTAAAGCCTCTTGTTCCCCTTGTACTTCTACAGTTTTCTTATTTATATCAATAACTATTGTTGTTATTTTCTCTGAGTTTGCATTATATATTTCTAAATTTATTATAGAATCCTTTTCTTTAAATCCTTTTAATACTAATTCATCTGTATCTGCACTGCTATTTTTTCCATCTACAAAACTTTCTTGATTGCATAATTCCACATTCTTATTATTAAAAGCTTTAAATGTTAATGGAAGAACATTTTTCTCAACTGAATCCTTCGCACTTGTTAGTATATATAGTTTTGCTTCGTTGTCTTTTATTTGTAGTCTTTTTACTGTAATGCTTAAGCCCTTACAGATATTAATAGGTTCATAAGAAATTGTTATATCTCTATCTGATAAAATATTATCTTTTCCGTCAACTCTATCACTGCCAGTAACTATATTCTTAATTAAAAAGAATATATTTTCATATCCTTGACTAGTTGCATAAACATTTGCTGCTCCAAATATTATGACAAAACTTGCAGCAGTTGCCAGCCATCCTTTCCACTTTGGAAATTTCTTTTTCCCATTTGCAGTTCTTTCTTGTGAGAATTTTCCTTTTGTGGAATTTCCATTTTTTTCATTTTCATTTTTTTCCATAAATAATTCCCCCTTATATAATTTATTAAAAATATCATCTGCTTTTTTTGATATTAGTTTATCTTCTTGAAATTTGCTTTTTATATATAAATCTTTTTCCTCATCCACAATTTTCACCTTCTTCCTCTTTTAAAATAGAATAGATTTTGTTTCTCGCTCTCGAAAGTCGTGATTTAACTGTACCTTCAGGTATGTTTATAATCTCTGATATTTGGCCTATCGACAAATCATCATAATAATATAATACAGTTACAAGCTTTAAATCTTTATCAAGTTTATTCAATACATATTCTAGCGAAGATTCCTGTTCATATAGGTCATAATAAGTATCTTGGGAAGATAATAGATTATCATCTAAATATGTAATTTTCTTGTTATTTCTTATAATATCGTAACAATTATTTACAAGTATTCGAATAATCCATGTTGTAAAAAATTCGTTGTTTTTTAATGTATTGATATTTTGGTAAGCTTTTAGTAAAGTTTCTTGAATAGCATCACATGCATCTTCATCGTTTTTCAAAATTGCCATTGCAGTTTTATATAGTTTCAACTTTACTTTTTCTATTAGTTTTGTAAATGCATCTTTATCTTCTTTTTTTGTATCTTCTACTAATTTAATTAATTCAACTTTTGAATCTTCCATTTCTTCCTCCTAATCATTAGACGTAAAAATATTTCTTTGGTTCACATATTATTTAAAAAATTTTTATTTAACTCCATTTTATTAACTAACTATATAAATATACTATATAACTCCTTATTTTTTGTCAATAGTTATATTTTCTATGCAAACATTTAAAAATGTTCATATTCAACAATCTCGTGTTTTTTGTTACACTTATATTACAATTTTTTTATCTTATTTACGTTTTTTACTATTGAACAAAAAAAATCCAACAATTATAATTAATAATTATAATTATTGGGTTCTTTATATTAATTGAATTCTTTATATACAATTAGAATATTCCTACTATTTCACCATTTTCATCAATATCAATTTTTTCTGCTGCTGGTATCTTTGGAAGACCTGGCATTGTCATTATTTTTCCTGCAAGAACAACAATAAATCCTGCTCCTGTTTTTAGTATTACATCTCTTACATGAATATTATAGTCACTATCACAAAGTAAGTTTTTATCATCATCTGATAGAGAATACTGCGTTTTTGCAATACATACTGGAAAATCTGCATAACCTAGTTTTTCTATTTTTTCTATATTCTCTATTGCTTCATCAGAAAATTCAACGTCTTTTGCCCTATATATTTTTTGTGCTACATTTAATATCTTTGTTTTTATATCTTGATTTAGTTCATAAGAATAGGTTAAGTTTGATGTTTTTTCTGTAAGTTTAACTAATTTTTCAGCTATATCAATTGCACCTTTTCCGCCTTTTGACCATCCTTCAACCAAGCTAAACTCAAAGCCTTTTGCTTCAACTTCTTTTTTGATAAATTCTATTTCTTCTTCTGTATCTGTCAAATATCTATTTAGTGCAACAATTGTAGGCATTCCATAAACATTTTTCATATTTTCTATATGTACAAATAAATTATGCATACCTTTTTTCAAAGCTTCCATGTCTTCTTTTTGAATGTTTTCCTTTAGTGCACCACCATGATATTTTATAGCTTTAATAGTTGCAACACATACCACTGCATCTGGCTTTAAATTTGATTTTCTGCATTTAATGTCTAAGAACTTCTCTGCTCCTAAATCAGATCCAAACCCTGCTTCTGTTATAACATAATCTCCAAGTTTTAATGCTAGTTTTGTAGCCCTAATCGAATTACATCCATGCGCTATATTTGCAAATGGTCCACCATGAATTATAGCTGGTGTATGTTCTAACGTTTGTACCAAGTTTGGATTAATTGCATCTTTTAAAAGAACAGTTAAAGCTCCTTCGGCATTTAAATCTCTTGCAAAAACTGGTTTATCTTCTTCATTATATCCAATTAAAATATTTCCTAGTTTTTGTTTTAAATCTCCTAAATTTTCTGACAAGCAAACTATTGCCATTATTTCAGATGCAACTGTTATATCAAATCCATCTTCTCTAGGAACTATCCTCTTTTCTCCAGAAAGGCCAGTATTAACTGTTCTTAATTGTCTATCATTTAAGTCCATACATCTTTTCCAAATAACTTTTTTTATCTTTAATTCATTTCCAAAATATATGTGATTATCTATCATGGCAGATAAAAGATTATTTGCAGCAGTCATTGCATGAATGTCTCCTGTAAAATGCAAGTTAATATCTTCCATTGGTGCTACTTGAACTTTTCCACCACCTGTTGCTCCACCTTTCAATCCAAATACAGGCCCAAGTGATGGTTCTCTTAATGCAAGTACTGCATTTTTATTTATCTTTCTTAATCCATCTGCAACAGCTATTGATACTGTTGTTTTTCCTTCCCCCATTGGTGTTGGACTTATTGCAGTAACTAGAACTAGTTTCCCATCTTTTTCATTTTTTAATCTTTCATAAGCAGAATCATTAATCTTTGCTTTGTATTTTCCATATTGTTCTAATTCGTTCTCTTTTATTCCTAAATTTTCTGCAACTTCTGTTATCTTATTCAATTTTGTATTTCTTGCTATTTCTATATCTGTCATTTTTGTCACTTCTTTCATATAATATTTTCTATAATTTAACATATTCCAAATTAACAAATGGTGGTATTGATTTAAATGTCATCATTTCTTTTTTTACCGGATGTTCAAGCTCTAATTCATATGCCCAAAGTCTTATTTGTTTGCCTTTTCCTCTTGTCCCATATTTTTGGTCTCCATAAAGACTATGTCCAGCATTTGCAAATTGCACTCGTATTTGATGATGTCTTCCTGTGTGTAATTCTATTTTTACTGTGGATAAGCCTCTCTTTTCATCATAATCTAAAACTTCATATTCTAGTTTTGCAAATTTGGAGTTCTTTTTATCTTTACTTACAACTTTACTTAAATTGTTTCTTTCATCTTTATATAAATAGTCTTCCAATACTCCACTTTTCTCTTTTATTTCTCCATCAACAACTGCAATATATATTTTCTTTAGCGTTTTATTTCTGACCTGTTCACTTAATCTTGATGCAGCTTTTGAAGTTCTAGCAAATACCATTACACCACCAACAGGTCTATCTAATCTATGTACTAATCCAACATATGCTTCTCCAGGTTTATTGTACTTTTCTTTGATATATTGTTTTACCATTGTAAGCATATCAATATCTCTTGTTTTATCAGATTGAGATGGTACATTTGGTTCTTTTTCTACAACAATTATCTGATTATCTTCATATATAATATTCACTTTTTATTCTTCCCACCTTCCAAAAATTCCAGCTGGAAGTACTAATGAAGATTTTTCCATTGGAAGTCCTATTTCTCCTGATTCAATATTTCCTTTATATTTTTTTGAAACAGTTAAATTTAAAATATTTGCTAATACAGAACTTGAAATTCCTGTTGTATATGAGTTTATTAAGAAAAATAATGGCGTGTCTGATAATACTTTTGTACATAATTCTACTAAGTCATATATATTATTTTCAAATTGCCAAACTTCTCCATTAGTGCCTCTTCCATAGGAAGGCGGATCCATTATTATTGCATCATATTTGTTTCCTCTTCTTATTTCTCTATTAACAAATTTAACAACATCGTCAACTATATATCGTACTGGTCTTTTTGAAAGTCCCGATGATGCGACATTTTCCTTTGCCCATGTTACCATACCTTTTGAGCTATCTACATGACAGACAGATGCACCTGCAGCAAGACATGCAACTGTTGCTCCTCCTGTATATGCAAATAGATTAAGAACCTTTATTTCTCTGTTTGCCTTTTTTATTTTATTTCTCATCCAATCCCAATTAACAGCTTGTTCAGGAAACAATCCTGTATGCTTAAATCCCATTGGTTTAATATTAAATATTAAGTCTTTATACTTTATTTGCCAAACAGCTGGTAATTTCTTTTTATACTCCCAGCTTCCTCCACCCGTCCTACTTCTTGAATATATAGCATTCGCTTTTTTCCATTCCTCTGGATAAGATTTATTCTTCCATACAATTTGTGGGTCTGGTCTAGATAAAATAATTTCTCCCCATTTTTCTAATTTTTGTCCGATCTGCCATATCTATTATTTTATATTCTTCCCAATTATTTGCTATGTTCATATCTATCATTCCTTTTGCTATATTATACTAGGTTTTATATCTATTTTCAAGTTAATTATTATATTTGTTTTAAAATTCTCATAAAATTATAGATTAAAACTAAATTCATTACAACACATATAAAAAATACAACTACTGAAATAGCTATTATTTTATTATCATAAATGCATTTTATAATTTTGCTTGTCCAATTTCTAAGTTTATAGTGATTTATTACCAATGAAGGCTTTTCTTTTAAAATATACATCTTATTTTTTATTTGTTTCATATATATCCCCCCATTAATATATATGCATTTAAATTCAAAATATTACTAAAAAGGGACAAAAGCATTTCTTTGCATTTGTCCCTCTATTTTATTCTACTTTTTCATATCCCTTATTTTTTAGTTCATCTATTATTTTTATTGTATTACCAGAGCCATCTATTGCACAATAATCAGTTACACCAGATGTAGTTTCCAAAAACATACTCGCATATATTTTACCTAATGCATCTTTACCATTTAAGTCCATAACTCCATATGTTCCATAATTTCCAACAACTACCAAATTGTATTCTTTTATAATCATTAAATTGTTAACAATTCCTCTATTATTAATGTTAGAAACTATACATCCAATATTATCAAATCCCATATCTTGTATAATACTACATTCGACATTTTTTTCTCCATCTGAATTTGTTGTGCTATTTATTCTGTAAAAAATCCATTTTCCATCTGATGCCCTTTGTGCAGGAATTAGTTTTCCAAATAGTACATATTCATTTCTTATATCATTCTCTTTAAATTGACTAATATCTACACCTATTTTCTTATATTCAAAAAATATTTTTGAATTTTGATTTTCATCAATAACTCCAAAGTTAGTATTATCTTCAGCAAGATATAATCCATTTTCACTATCTATTAAAATCAAATTATCATATTCTGGCTTTATCTTAACTATTCCATCACTTCCAATTATTCCAACTTTATCGTCTTTTTCTACTAAAAATGACTCTTTTGAAGGAACATAAGTTATATCGTCATATTGAAATCCCAATATTTCTTCACCATTTGAAAAATTTCTAACTCCCTTTTTTCCATCATAATCACTAGATTCCACTACAATCATATTATCTAAAATAGCTTTATTGTTTACGAATTTTTCATCTAGTTTTCCAAGTTTTTTTGTAGTTATCGTATTCTGAGCACTTTTAATAAGTGTATCTAAAGGTGTTATATCAATTTTCTTCTTTTTCGAATCAACCGTTATATATAAATTAAATGCTTCTTCTAATCCTTCTATATCTATATACAATAGGTTATTGTCTTTAATAATCTTATTGTCTATTTTTACTTCTTCATATTTATAATCTGACTCAGGATTATTATCTTTTTTTGTTTTATCAATTTTATAAATAACATTTGAATCCACTGAAAAAATAGCGACCTCTTTTTCTGATTCAATATAACAATTGTCTAAGCTTTCAACATTTTTTCCATAATCTCCATTTCCAGAATTGTATCCCATTAAACTTGCAACTTGTCTTATTGGAAAATATACTATTGTTTCTTCATTATAATCACTCTTCGTCATTATCATGTTTTCCATTTTTTCATTTTCTTTTCCATTATACATAACTGTAATCTTATTTGGATTCTGAATTAAATAATAAATTCCAATCATTAGTAATACTATTAGAATAATTGTAAATATTATACTTACTAAAATTAGGTTTTTCATTTTCTTACTTTTTTCATTTTTTTTCCTTAGTTCCTCTTCATCATATAACTTCATTTTTGAAAATCCCCCTTCTACATTATGGAATATCCATATTTATTATAAAACTCTTCTCTAAATCCTAGTAAATTATCTTTTTCAATAGCCTCTCTTACTTGTTCCATAAGTCTTGACAAAAATCTTAAATTGTGTAATGAAATTAATCTAATTCCTAATATTTCATTTGTTTTTACTAAATGTCTTATATATGCTCTTGAATAATTTTTACATGTATAGCAATCACATTCATCATCAAGTTTCTCCCAATCTTTTTCATATGTTGCGTTTCTTATTACAATTTTACCTTTTGATGTAAGTGCTGTTCCATGTCTTGCAAGACGTGTAGGTAATACACAGTCACACATATCTATACCTGCAAGTGCTGCTTCTATTAAGTAATCTGGTGTTCCAACGCCCATTAAATATCTTGGTTTATTTTCTGGCATTAATGGTGTTGTATATCTTAAAATATCTAAAAATTCTTCTTTTGGTTCACCTACACTTATTCCACCTATTGCATATCCTGGAAAATCCATCGAAATCAAATCATCTGCCGAAATCTTTCTTAAGTCTTTATAGAATCCTCCTTGAATAATTCCAAATAAACCTTGGTTAGTTGTTGTATGTGCTTCTTTACATCTTTCTGCCCATCTTGTTGTTCTATACATTGACTTTTCAGTATATTTGTAGTCTGATGGATACGGACAACATTCATCAAATGCCATTATAATATCTGCTCCAAGTGCTTCTTCAATTTCCATCACTTTTTCAGGAGTAAATAAATGTTTACTTCCATCTAGATGTGAATTAAACTTAACTCCTTCTTCAGTTATTTTTCTAAGTCCACTTAATGAAAAAACTTGAAAGCCTCCGCTATCTGTAAGAATTGGCCTGTCCCAATTCATAAATTTATGCAATCCACCAGCTTCTTTTACCAAATCATGTCCAGGTCTTAAATATAAGTGATATGTATTTGCCAAAATAATTTGTGCTTTTACATCTTCTTTTAGTTCTTCAGGAGACATAGATTTAACTGTAGCCTGTGTTCCTACTGGCATAAATACAGGTGTTTGTATATCTCCATGTGGAGTATGTATTACACCCCTTCTTGCACCAGAATTTTTGTCTATATGTAATAACTCATATGTTATTGCTTCTGCCATATTATTTCCTTTCTTTTAATTACCTCATTGATAATTCTCTTAATGCTTGTTTTATTATATCTTCCACTGTTAACTCTGCTGTATCTATTCTTTCTAAAGCTTTTTCTACATCTTTTTTTGTATATCCTAAAACTTGTAAAGCATCAATCGCTTCTTGTACTTTACTATCAGCTACTATTATTTTCTTAACTTTTGATTTTTGTTCTGAAGTAGCATTTGTAAGTTCAGCAATTTGTTGTTCTTTTTTCATTTTGTCTTTTAATTCTAAAACAATTCTTTGTGCAGATTTTGGTCCAACTCCTGGTATCTTTTTTAATGTATCTATATCATCAGAAATAACTGCAATTGCAAATTGTGATGGTTCTATACAAGCAAGCATCGCTATTGCAGTTTTTGCTCCTATACCACTTACAGAAATTAAAAGTTCAAACATTCTAAGTTCTTCTTGCGAGTTAAATCCAAATAAACTTATATCATCTTCTGAAACTCTATAATATGTATGTACTTTTACAGTATCTCCAATATTTCCAATCTCATCTATTGAAGGTTCTGACATAAATATTTTATATCCTAATCCTCCAACATCTATTACTACATATCCTATTTGTTTTTGTACTAGTTCACCTTTTACATATGCTATCATTTTTTCCTCCAACAAGTCACTTTTTTCAAAATTCAGTTTTTAATAGTTAATTATATATTAACTCAATAATATTATATGACAAAAAGAATAATTAATCAAGTTGTTATTAAAAAATATGCAGTTTTTTTGCTGCATATTTTAAAACTCTTTATCTTTCATTATCTTGTTCTTTAGCACTTCTTCCTCCGTCAGCACGTTTTTCATCTTTTCTACTTTTAAATCTTTCACTTAATCTTAATTTGTTTAAAACATCACTTGTTAGGCCACCCTCTATGCAACCCACTCTGGCAATTAATCCGACTAATGACATTCTATTATTAGTAGTTAAATTTTTCTTCATTTCAGGTGAATAAGCATCATACAATACTCTTTCTAAATCTTTTGGACTTTCTATCTCTAATGATTTACATTTTATAATACTTCTTGACCTAACATTTGGACGCTCTTTGTTCATTTCTCTCATTAAAAAATCTTCCTTAACAAAGAAATAATCCATACCATCATAATACCCTATTGCCATGCTTTGTGCATTTTTAGCTCCGACTGAATTTGTCCCATATATCAAAAATACCTCCATATCTCCATTTTTAATTGAAACACCTTTTCTAGAATCACCGGTAGCAAGATTTGTCGACACTTCTAATAATTCATTTTTTGTAGAGTCCATTAATGGTTCAAATTGATACTCTTTAAATTCTATTGGTTCTCCAAAGGTATCTAGTGTATCTGATGATTTTAAATCACCTATCTTTAGTATAATTGATTCTGTACCAAATAAATTTTCTTCATTAAAACAATTCATTTTATTTTCTCCTTTTAAATTTATTATTTATTATACTACATATTCGAAATCGCTTTTAAAATTCCGATTTTTCCATATTGATATGTAAGTCCACCTTGCATATATGCAATAAACGGCTCTCTGATTGGTCCATCACAACTTAGTTCTATTGTTGAACCCTCTGTAAAAGTTCCTGCTGCCATAATTACTTTATCTTCATATCCTCCCATATCTCCTGGTTCTGGTATTGCAAATGAATCAACAGGTGATGCTGCTTGTATTCCTTGGCAGAATTTAATTAGTTTTTCTTTATCATTAAAGATTAATGTTTGAACTATATCTCCTCTTTTTTCATCAAATTTAGGTTTTGTGTTATATCCTAATTTTTCTAGCATCTTACTTGCAAAAACTGCGGTTTTTAAACTACTAGCAACAACACTTGGTGCAAAAAATAGTCCTTTTAAAAAGTTAGTATTTTGTCCAAGAGATGGTCCAATTTCTTTTCCAATCCCTGGTGATGTTAATCTTTCGCTACAAAGTTTAATCAAATCTTTTCTTCCAACTATATATGCTCCACTAGTTGCAATTCCTGCACCTAAATTTTTCATCAAAGATCCAACTGCAATATCTGCTCCAACTTCTATAGGTTCTTTTTCTTCTACAAATTCTCCATAACAATTATCTACCATTATTATAACATCTGTATTTACTTTTCTTATTTCTTTAATTACATTTTCTATTTGAGAAATAGTTAAACTTTTTCTTTCTGAATAACCAATTGACTTTTGGATTTCCACAAGTTTTACACTATTTGTGGATAGTCTAGTTTTTATTTTATCTATATCAAAGTTATTGTCTATTAAATCTATCTGTTCATAATTAATTCCATAAGATTTTAAAGAACTTGGACTTGGATTCTCTCCAAAACCTATTACTGTTTGCAATGTATCATAAGGTGCTCCTGAAATACTTATCATCGTATCCCCTGGTCTTAAAAGTGCTCCTAATGTAATAGCTAGTGCATGTGTTCCTGAAATTAATTGAGCTCTAACTAACGCATCTTCTGCTTTAAAAATACTTGCATATATATCTTCTATTTTATTCCTTCCAGGTTCATCTATTCCATAACCTGTTGAAGAATTAAAATGAGTTTCTGATAAACCATTATCTTGAAAAGCTTTTAATACCTTCATACTATTTATTTCACATATTCTATCAATTGAATCAAATTGCTCTTTTATTTCATTTTCAACTTTAATACTTAAATCTTCTATTTCTTTTTTTATTCCAAATTGTTCGTACATATTTTTCCTCCATGTATCTATTTTACTACAAATACAAGAAAATAGCAAGATTTCTCTTGCTACTTTAAATCCAAATTATTTTTAGTCTCTTTCATTACCATCATCTCTTCCTTGAGTATGTATATTATGGATAGGTTCATCTACATAACTAAAACTACCTTTGTCATTTTTATTATAAAAATCTGGCTTTATTACCTGTACTTCTCTTCCCTGTGCATCAACGTATTTATGTCTTTCATGATCTCTAGAAATCCCGAATCTCCATAATAATCTTTCTTCCAATATCTCACATCTTATTACATAATTGTCAATTAAAGCCTTATCTATTTGTATACCTTTTGATTTACATACTTCACAATACTCCTTTACAGGTTTTTCATCTAATATAGGTAATTTTATATATCTCCAACTAATATTTTTAATAAAATTTAGTTTTTTAACTTCAAGTACCTCACCATTTTCATCGTTCCAATAATTAGTTTCAAATTCCTTACAAGAAAACCATGGAGAAAAAACTGTAGTTTCTTTTACAGCTTCTTTCCAACTTATTCCTTCTTTTTCAGCACAATACACTGCTATTGCAGTATAATTTTTACTATTTCTACTAGGATTTAATTTAATATAATCATATATTTCTTTATATGTTATTTTTCCTTCTTTTACCAAATCGTCAAAAAGCTTTAAAAGATCCTCTAATCTAGAACAAGAATCATATGCCCTATCAATGTATTCGTCAAGATACATTGAACTTGCTCCTCCTCCAGGCCCCTCTCTATAATTATCAATACATATTCCTCCATCACTTTCAAAGGTTATAATCATTCCAGTATCCCATCCAGATGTGGTCGATCCCGTTAATCGAATTTCTCTTGATTCCATTTAATACACTCCTTATTACAATTAATTGTTATTTATAAAAGAAGTATCATTAAAAAATGATACTCTTAACTTTACTTACATATCTATTTATTATTAATTACATAGCCTCTTGAACTGTGTTATCTTCTTCTGAAGCTGTGTCAGCTGTTTCTTCATTATTGTTTTCTGATTCCTTAACAACTTCTAAGCTTCCGATTGAAACTTCATAAGCTACTTTCTTTAATACTGTTCCATCTTCTAATTTCTTTTCATAATTTCTAGATTGAACTCTACCTACTATTTTAACTTCTGTTCCAACTTCTAAGTTTTGGCAGAATCTAGCATTTCTTCCCCAAGCAATTGATGGGATGTAATCAGATTTATTGTATGCTCTGTTTACTGCTAATAATAAATCTGCGATTTCTCTTCCAAATGGTGTTTGTCTATATACTGGTTTTTTACAGATGTAACCAATTAAAACAACCTCATTTGTGATGTAATCTTTTTTGAAAGCTTCTTTTCTTGCTTCCTCTGAATCAACATTTTCTGTCTCTTCTACATTTTCTGTTTCTACTTCTTCGTCTTCTTTTACTTCTTCAATGTCTTTAGCAAATACTGTAAGTATTAGCTTGTTTCTTTCATTTTCATAGCTGTTATATGATCTGAATTGTCCTTTAATTAACAATTTAGTTCCATCTTGTAACATTTCATCTGTAAATAATCTTTCTGATGCTGTTACAGGAATAATATCAGCTGATCCACTTAAACGTGGAATGCAAAGGTCAAATGAATAAAACCTTTCTCCATAAATTTCGTGGCTAAACTTCTTGTCAGAAGCTACCTTTCCTACTAATGTTAAGTAGTTGTTTTCTAAATAATTTGTATCCAATTTAGATTCCTCCTTGTTTATTTTAGATTTATCCTAAGTAGTCTTAAACTTTTTGTCTTCTCCTAAATCTCTTATCTCTTATTATACAACACTCTTCCTTATTTTGTCAACATAAAAAGTTAATATTTTCTAAATTTTTTGTAACTTTTCTCCGTAAATAGTTAAAATTGCAAATATTACCAATGAATTACATATCTTTTTTAAATTATTTTTTTTCATTTCTATTTTAAATTCTTGTTCTTCTATGTGCTTGTTTTTAGCATCTTTAAAGCTTTTTTGAACACATATTAAAATGTTTTCTGATTTTATACTTGAAATTGTTATTGTAGCTTTTTTGTTTAAACCAAATGTAATTATTTCTGTTGTGCTATTCACAAAAAAATTCAAAGGTTCTAAGTTTTCTATTATATCAGAATTAATTATTAAATATTTAGATTTTTTTATTATTTCTTCTAAGTAATTTGAATTATTCAATAGTTCCTTTATTTCATCATTAATTACAATAGCTTCAAATTTAATATTTTTTATGTTCTCTATACTTTTTTTGTTAATATTAATTACTTCGAAATTAGTTTTTTTTGAGTTTTTTGTTATTTTATTTTTTATAAAATTACTGTCACTTTCTTTAGCAATAATCCCAATAAAAGGCATAATACTCCCCTTCTAGTTTTTTCTTTACTTTCTATTATATATATTATTTTGAATTTTATTCCTAAAACTTGGAAAAGTGGATAGTTCCTTTTTACAAAATATTAAACAATTCTGTTTCATCACAATAACTTCTATACTTCTATGTACAATTTGTTATTAAAAAAGTTGGAAAGGAGACCCATCCCCTTTTCCAACTTTTCTAATATTCTACATTTAATAAAAATAATCCATTTGGAGGTAGTGTTTTTCCCGCTAAATCTCTTTTGCCTTTTTCAATTATATTTGATATTTCTTCTGGTTTAATTTTTTCTAATCCTACATCTACCAATGTTCCAGCTATTATTCTTACCATATTGTATAGAAATCCATTTCCAGTAAGCTCTATATATATTCTATTATTTGACATTTCTTTTATTTCTGCTTTGTAAATGGTTCTTACACTTGATTTACTACTTGTTCCACTTGCTTTAAAAGCCTTAAAATCATGTTCTCCTTCAAAATATTTTATTGCTTCTTTCATCTTTCTTATATTTAATTTTTGTGGAATATGAGTCTCTAAATTTCTATAGATTGCACTCGCAAATTCTGAATTGTTTATAACATACCTATATGTTTTTTTCTTACAATTTAATCTACTATGAAATCTTTCATCCACTTCCTCTGCTTTTATTATTCTAATAGATTTCTTTAATTTAGTATTAATTGCTACTGGAAATTTTTCTATAGGTAAATTAGATTCTGTCTTAAAATTTGCAACTTGCCCATATGCATGAACTCCAGCATCTGTTCTTCCAGAAGCATAAAGTTCTATTTCTTCTCCTGTTATTTGCTTTATTGCTTCTTCTATGCTTCCTTGTATATTTAATTTGTTTGGTTGCTTTTGCCATCCATTAAATTCTTTCCCATCATATTCTATTACAAGTTTTATATTTCTCATTTTAAGTCCCCTTTACCTTTTTATATATAACAAATAAAGCCCTATTCTTAAGGGCTATATTTTAATCATTATTTATTTTTTCTTTCTTTGTCTTAAAAATCTTATTGTTCTTTTCTTTAAAAATACTCTTTATTCTTGAAAACTTATCATTAATAGTTTCTTCTTTTTCGTTAAATCTTTTTGTTACTATGTTACTTATTAAGATTTTTTTCAATACATCTTCTCTAACATCTGCAATTAGTGTTCCATCTTTGGCAACAGATATTTTTCCAGTCTCTTCTGAAACTACAACTGCAATTGCATCTGATTCTTTAGATATTCCAATTGCTGCTCTATGTCTTGTTCCAAGTTCTTTGGCTATATCTGAATCTGCAGCTAATGGTAACATACAAGCTGCTGCTGCAATTTTATTTTCACTTATTACTACTGCTCCATCATGAAGTGGTGTATTTGGGACAAATATGTTTACTAATACTTGTGGACTAACATCACCATTAATTTCAACTCCTGTAGCAATAATATCTTTTATTTTGATATCTCTTTCCATTACAATCAAAGCACCTGTCTTTGTTTTTGAAAGCTCTGTTGCAGCAATTACAACTTTATAAATATCTTCCTTTGTCTTAGTAACTATATCTTTTTCAATTCCAAAGAATTTTGTTATTTTATTTGTACCAATTTGTTCTAACGCTCTTCTAATCTCTGGTTGGAATATTACAATTATTAGTATAACTCCCCAATTCATAATTGCATTTAATATGTAATGAAGTATATTTAGTCCAAGAATACCACTAAGCCAAGTTCCAACAATTAAAAATGCTATTCCTTTAACTAATTGCCATGTTCTTGTTCCTTTAACCATTCTTAAAAATAAATAAATTAGTAAAAAAACTAAAGCAATATCTATTATTAATGATATAAGCTTTGCAGGTGATTGTTTATATATGTTTATAAATCTTATAATATTATTTTCATAAAAAGCATTTATTGCTTTACCAATATCATTCATTTACAATCTCCTTTTTCTTATGAATTAATTAGATAATAAATTGCTGTTGAGCATGATGCAATAAGCATAAATACAACCATTAATGTTGCAATTATCTTTCCTGCTATTTTTCCTGCCATACCTTTTGTTCTTTTCTTTTTTGTTTCTTTATTTACTTCCATTTGTATCATCCTTTCTATTTTTTTAACATACATTTATATTATATCACAACTATTTTGAAATTACAAAGTTTTTGCAAAAAGTTTTTCTATGTATTGGTGTTAAACCGTATTTTTTTATGGCTTCAATATGTTTGGCAGTTCCATATCCTTTATGCCCTGCAAAACCATACTCAGGATAAACCTTATCCCACTCCCTCATTATTCTATCCCTTGTAACTTTTGCTAAAATTGATGCTGCACCGATAGAATAACTTTTAGCATCTCCTTTTATTATTGATTTATATGGTATTCCGAAGTGTATCAATTCCTGTTAGTGCATCTACTAGTATAACATTTGGTTTTGTTTTTAAGTTTTCCACTGCTTCATGTAATCCTTTTTTTGTAGCTTGCAATATATTTATTTCATCTATTTCATCTTGATAAATAATTCCAATTCCATAGCTTATAGCCTCTTCTAAAATAATATCATAAAGTTTTTCCCTTTTATTCTCAGAAATTTTTTTAGAATCATTTATTCCTTCTATCATAGAGTCCTTTGGTAGAATAACAGCCGCTACAACAACAGGACCAGCTAGTGGTCCTCTTCCCGCTTCATCTATTCCACAAACAAATTTCATTCCCATATCAAAAAACTCTTTATCAATTTCTTTAAGTTTTAATAATCTTTGTTCTTCTTTTTCTTTCACAATTTTGCTCCTACTATATATTTTATTTTGTTAATTCCTTGTGTATTTCCGATAAAGTGTATAATGATTTTTTATTGTATTTTATTCCCTCAGGAAATATAATATCTATTTTTTTGCAATCAGATGAATTATAGACTACAATATATGTTTCTGTATTTATGTCGTCAAGTCCCATATCTGTTAATGCTTCTCCTGTAACTGTATAAGCATAGTATCCATCACTTATTACTTCTTCATTAACTTGATTTAATATTGAACTATCTACGCTTACAGAATTAGTGAATTTCTTGCTTTGAAACTCAGTGTTTCTTGCACTTTCTTTGTCATCTCCTTCTTTAACCCAAATCTTTGCTTCAATTTCTTCGGCATATGCTTTTGCCTTTGCTTGAATCGTAAGCATATTTGTTTCTAGTGTTTGTATTTTAGATTTATTAATTAATTCCTTTCCTTCATATACAGTTATTGATGCTATTATCGTTAAAACTACAATAGTTATTACTAATACTAATAGTGTTATTCCTGAATTATTTTTTTTCATTTTAAACATCCTTTCACTTTTTCAATTTGTTCCTGTGGAGTTGATGCCCCTGCCATTATTCCTATTTTTTCAATATTCATATAATCTTCTATATTAAAATCCTCTGCATTTTCTATATAAATAACATTTTTGCAAATAGAACAAGAAATATCATATAATTTTTTTGTATTAGAACTCTTCTTTCCACCAATTATTATCATTAAATCAACTTGTTTTGCAATTTCCTCGGTTTCCTTTTGCCTAATTTCTGTTGATGGACATATTGTTTTGTTTATTACTAAATTGTTTTTTATTTCTTTATTTAATATTTCTGCTATTTCATCAAATTTTTTGGAGCTATATGTTGTTTGAGAAATCAGTAGTATATTTTGTTCATTCATAATCTTATTTAGTAGTTCATCTAATTCCTCTTTTTCTGTTATAACACTATACTTTTCTCCACAATGACTTTCAATTCCTATTACCTCTGGATGATTTTTCTTTCCTGTTAGAACAATATAGAATCCTTTAGAAGCATATTCACTTGCTATTTTATGGATTCTTAATACACTTGGACATGTTAAATCCTTAATTTCTATATTCATATCCTTAGCTTTTTGATAAACCTTTTTACTAACTCCATGTGCTCTAATTATAGTCTTTCCTTTTGCCTCTTCAATTTTATCTATAAATTTCATTCCTTGTTTTTTTAATTCTTCTATTACATGATTATTATGAACAATATCCCCTAAGCAATAGATTTCTTTTCCCTTTCCTAATTCTTCTCTTGCTCCATCTACTGCTCTTTTTACTCCATAACAAAAACCTGCATTTTCCCCTACAATTACTTCCATAGTTCTCCTTATAAATATTATTATTATTTCTAAAATGCAAAAAAAGGATGAACTATAAATATATTACAGTACATCCTTTTTCTTATACAGCTATATAATATCCTACACTTCTTTTTGTCATTAATATTTTTGGATCAGATGTATCTTTTTCTATTTTTTCTCTTATTCTTCTAACTGTTACATCTACTGTACGGATATCTCCATAGTATTCGTATCCCCATACTTTTTCAAGTAAAACTTCTCTTGACACAACTTGTCCTGGTTCTGATGCTAAGAATTTTAATACCTCATATTCCCTTAAAGTTAAGTCTACTCTTTTATTATCAACCATTACTTCAAATCTGTCTAGATCAAGTGTTAAGACTCCAACTTTTATTATATTATCTCTTTTTACTCCATCAGCAGAAGTTTGCTCAGTAGCAGATGAAGCCTCGATCTTTCTTAAATTTGCTTTAATTCTTGCAATTAATTCTCTAACACTAAATGGCTTTGTTACATAGTCATCTGCACCTAATTCAAGACCAAGAATTTTATCTACTTCACTATCCTTTGCTGTTACCATAAGAATAGGTACATTCATAGTATTTTTTATTCTTTTACAAACTGATAGCCCATCTAATTTAGGAATCATTACATCTAATAAAATTAAATCCGGTTTTTTCTCTGTTGCAAGTTCCACTGCTTCTAATCCATCAACAGCTTCAATTACATTATATCCTTCTTTTGTTAAATTAATATTTAGCAAATTTCTAATCATTTTCTCATCGTCAACAACTAATATTGTTTTCTTAAATTCTTCTTCCACTGACATTACCTTCCCTTAATTAATATTTATAAATATTTTATTTATATCATATATATATCATATTTTTTTTTATATTACAAGAGTTTTTTTCTTTTTTTAATAATATTCTTTCATTTTATACTGAAATTATATTTTTTTATGTTTGAAACATTAAATTAACACTTTTATCATCTAAATTTTTATAACTATTAAACTACAAAAAGAAGCACTATAAAACTAATGCTCCTTCATTTTTAACTTCTTTATTCCCATTCTAATTCATAGTCTAGTATCTTTACAATATCTCCCTCTTTTACTCCCATTTGACGAAGCTTATCATCAACACCTAATTCTCTTAAACATTTATGGAAATAGTAAAGAGATTCATTATCTGCAATGTTTACTCTTCTCATTAAACTCTCCACTGCCTTACCTTTAACTACAAATTTCCCATCAATCTTTTCAATATCGAATTTTTCTTCGTCTTCTAAAGTGTATACAATCCTGTCTTCATATTCAATTAAATCTTCTTTTGGCAATACTTTTAATGTTTTAGAAACATAATCCAAAAGGCTATCTACTCCTTCTCCTGTAACACTTGATATCTTAAATATTTCTAATTGATTTTGTTTAGCAAAACTTTCTAATTCTTCTAGTAAGCTTTTATCTTGCATCGAATCAATCTTTGTTGCAACAATTATTTGTTTTCTATTGGCAAGTTTTTCACTATATTTTTTTAATTCCTCATTTATAGTATTAAAATCTTCCACTGGATTTCTTCCTGATTCACCAGATACATCTATTAAATGAAGTAAAAGTCTTGTTCTTTCAACATGTCTTAAAAAATGCAAACCAAGTCCTACTCCTTCACTTGCTCCTTCTATTATTCCAGGAATATCTGCAATTACAAAACTATCTCCACCTTTTGATTTTACTACTCCTAAATTAGGTTCTAATGTTGTAAATTCATAGTTTGCAATTTTAGGTTTAGCACTTGTAACTACACTTAAGAATGTAGATTTACCTACATTAGGAAATCCTAATAGTCCTACATCTGCTAAAAGTTTAAGTTCCAAAATAATTTCTTTTTCTTCACCTTTTTCGCCATCTTGTGCAAATCTTGGCACTTGTCTTGTTGGAGTTGCAAAGTGTGAATTACCTTTTCCTCCTCTTCCTCCTTTTAAAACAAGTTCAACTTGATCTGGATTAGATAAATCTGCTACAACTTTACCTGTTTCTGCATCTTTAATTACTGTTCCAATTGGTACTCCAATGTATATATCTTCTCCATATTTACCATTACATTTTGCTCCACTACCATTTTCACCATTTTGAGCTTTGAATTTTTTATTATATCTAAAATCAACAAGCGTATTTTTGTCTTTATCAACTTTAAAATATACATCGCCACCTTTTCCACCGTCTCCACCATCGGGTCCACCAGCAGCAACATATTTTTCTCTTCTAAATGAAATGGCTCCATTTCCACCATCTCCAGATTTAATTATTATTTTTGTATAATCTGTAAACATATATCTCTCCTCTTTTACTAGGTTCTTTTTGGGGACAAAGGAAAATATTAACCTCAATATCTTTTAATAATTATCTTTTTGCAATTACTGCTTTTATTTTTATCCCCTGCTCAGAAAACATTTTCTCATGTTCTGTCTCTATATTATACCAAAAATCAGGTTCACTATGCAAGTCATATGTTTTCTTTATTATTTTAAATCCTGTTTCTTCAAAATATTTTAAACTTGAATTAAACAAATCATCATCATCTGTTTTAAAATATATTTCTCCATCTTCCTTTAGAAATGTTTTATATTTTTCAAGTTGTCTTGTATGAGTAAGTCTCTTTTTTCTGTGTTTTCCCTTTGGCCATGGATTGCAAAAATTGATATATATTCTATCTATTTTATCTTCTTCTGATAAAATCAATAAAATTCTATCTATATCAAATCTTGTCAAAAAAATATTGTTAGGTTCAATATTTTTTTCTTTATATATTTGTTCTACATTTCTTTTAGCTAAACCTAGCATTGCATCAACTAAGTCAATTGCAATATAATTTTGATTTAAGTTCTCACTTGCTAAATGTGATATAAACTGACCTTTTCCACATCCTAATTCCAAATTAAGAGGTAAATTTGGATTTTTGAATAAACTTTTCCATTTGCCTTTAACTTCTTCCGGATTGTCTATATAAAAATTACACTTTTCAAGTTCTGGTCTAGCCCATTTCTTGTATCTAATTCTCATTCTATTTCATTCCTTTTAAATTCAATATATTTCTGCTCTTAATATCCCTTATAGTAATGGTAAAAATTGACATTTTGCCTAAAATATTGTATAATTATAATATACGGCAATGGTGCCGAAACAGGGCGCACTTCCCTGATTCAAAATGTGCAACAGCCCTAAGGAGGGGCAAATGATGACAACATTATTAGTGCTTTTAGGCTGCATTGTTGCAGTAACGACCTTTGCATATATTGAAAAGGTCATTCAGCTTGACAGATGTCAGGCTTACAGCTCCAAGCAGATGAGCGAGCAAAGCATCAAGTACCATTCACTCTACCACAACGTAGAGAAAAAGTTTGGCTACTGCGAAGCGCGCCAGGCAGCTCGTAAGCCCGGTGGACGTGAAGCTCAACTGTATAAGTTGGACTCCACCTCGTCGCCGAAGACTGCCAAATCAATTGAGGTTCTGAACCTCAGTTGACTAATCATCATAAACCCGAATCCAACTACCAGCCAAATAGCTGATATGTTGAGATTCGGGTTTAATTTTTTGCTTTTATTTTATTCTTTCTAAAATACAAAATTCAGACTATTCTGCACTTTCATTATTTTCTGTCTTTTTTTCTTCTTTCTTTGCTGTTTCTTCTACTTCTGTTTCTTTTTTCTCTTCAGCAACTTCTGCTGGAGCTTCAGTTTTTTCTTCAACTTTTTCTGTTGAAGTTTCTACAGTTTCTGTAGCTTCTTTTTCTGTAGCAGTTGCTTCTGTTGTTTCAACAACTTCCTCAGTTACAACATCCGCTTCTTCTACTGTTCCTTCTTCTGGAACTTCAACTATTTCTTTTCCTTTTATTTCGATTTCTTTATTTTCAATTCTTGCTCCTGCAACTTCTTTAGTCTTAGCAGATTTTCCTACTCTATCTCTTAAATAGAATAATTTTGCACGTCTTGCATGTCCTACTCTAACTAATTCAACCTTTTCAACTAACGGAGAGTGAACTAAAAATGTTTTTTCAACTCCTACTCCATATGAAATCTTTCTAACTGTAAATGTTTTGTTTACTCCTGATCCTTGTACTTTAATTATAGTTCCTATAAATACTTGGATTCTTTCTTTATTTCCTTCTTTTATTCTTTGATGAACTTTAACTGTATTACCAACTTTTAAATCTGGTATTTTGTTTTTTAATTGTTCATGTTCTATAGATTTAACTATATCCATTTTAAATTCCTTCCTTTCTTAATTTCCAATGTCGCAAGCCTTTTGCTTGTCATTGGATTACATGAGCGGTGCATCTACTGCACTTCATTTTTATTTAATAAATCCGGTCTTTTTTTAGCTGTAATTTCAAGCGATTTTTCTTTTCTCCATTTCTCTATATTAGCATGATGTCCTGAAAGTAACACTTCTGGAACTCTTTCTCCTTCAAAGACTTCTGGTCTTGTATATTGTGGATATTCTAAAAGTCCATTTGTAAATGATTCTTCATTCGTAGATTCCTTTGTAATAACTCCTTCAGAATACCTTGATACTGAATCAATTAGTACCATTGCAGGTAACTCTCCTCCTGTTAATACATAGTCTCCAATTGAAATTTCTTCATCTACAATTTTGTCTATCACTCTTTGGTCTATGCCTTCATAGTGTCCACAGAGAATAATTAAATGCTTGTTTTTTGCTAATTCTTCAACCTTTTTTTGGGTTAGTTTTTTCCCTTGTGGTGACATATATATAACTTTTGCATTTTCATCTTTAATAGATTTATATGCATCATATACAACATCTGGCATCATAACCATACCAGCTCCTCCACCATAAGGAGTATCATCTACTTTTTTGTGTTTATCTTTTGAAAAATCTCTAATATTTATCAAATTAATTTCTATTAGGTCTTTTTCTTTTGCTCTTCCTATAATACTTGAATTTAAAGGTTCAAACATTTCAGGAAAAAGCGTTAAAACATCAAACTTCATTTAAACTAATCCTTTCAATAAATGAACTATTATTTTTTTATTTTCTACATCTACTTCCTTTATTACATCTTTAATTCCTGGAAGTAAAATAGTTTTACCTAGTTCATTTTTTACTACATATATATCTTTACTACCTGTGTTATATATATCATCTAATACACCAAGTTTTTCTCCTTCATCTGTAAATACTTCTGATTCTAATAAATCTGCAATGAAGTATTCTCCTTTTTCAAGTGGAATAGCATTTTCTCTATCTATTTCTATAATAGCATTTCGAATAATTTCTGCTTGTTCTATTGTATCTATTCCTTTGAATTTGAGTAAAACTTGATTTTTATGATATTTTACCTCTTCAATTTCTAATTCTTTATGCTCATTTCGAATTTTGATATATACTTTTTTTAATTTTTCAAATCGCGTAACATCATTTACCCAAGGATTCACTTTAACGAATCCTTTGATACCAAATGTATTCACAATTTGACCAACTTCTAAATTTTTCAATTTTAGCTCCTTATCCTAAAAATTCTACTGAAACTCTTTTATGCTCTTTTGCACTAACAGCTTTCATTATACTTCTTATAGACTGAGCTATTTTCCCTTGTTTTCCAATAATTTTCCCCATATCAGTTTCAGCAACTTTTACTTCAAAAACTACTGATTTTTCTCCTTCAATTTCATTTATTGAGATTGAAGCTTTGTCGTCAACTAAATTTTCAATAATTGTTTGTAAAACTTCTTTCATTTTAAAGTCTTCCTTTCTTATTTAGCTTTTTCAATTAGCTCTTTAACTGTATCTGTTGGCTTAGCTCCATTTTTAATCCATTTTTCAGTTTTTTCTTTGTCTAAAACGATTGTTGAAGGTTCTGTCATTGGATCATATGTTCCTATTTGTTCTATAATTCTTCCATCTCTTGGAGATTTTGAATCAGCAACTACAATATGATAGAATGGAGATTTTTTCTTTCCAAATCTTTGTAATCTTATTTTTACCATTTTAAGTTCACCTCCTATAAGTATTGATTATATAAATTTAAAAAATTAATAACTGTTTTAATAAGTATAGTTAATTTGCAAAATAGTATACAATTGTATTATTTTCTAATAAGATATATGAAATAACAGCAGGTATAATTATTAATAATCCTATACAAATAATACTTTTCCATTTTTCTATTTTTTCAAAATCCTTTTTATTAAAAATAATATAAGAATAAATAAGTGTTAATACTGTTGATAAAGCAAAATTTATACTTAAATGCTTTGTCATCCATATTTTTTTGTAATCAATTAAACTTATCATTACTTCTTTTGAGTAAAAAACCGTATTAATTATAATTATTATTGCTAAAATAACTATAATTCCTATCATTGTATATAATAACTTATTTTCATTCTTTTTTATTTCCTTATTTTCTTTCATTTTACATTAATCCTTTGAAATCTTTTATATTGTCAAGGTTAAAACCTTTCATCATTTTTTTCATACTGCCTTTGTTCTTCATTTGTTTCATCATTTTTTGAGTCATTTCGAAAGAATCCATAAATCTATTTATTTCGCTTACTTGTCTTCCGCTTCCTTTTGCAATACGTTTTCTTCTACTTCCATTTAAAATTTTTGGATTTGCTCTTTCTTCTGCACTCATTGAATTAATCATTGCTTCTATTTTATCAAATTCTTTGTCGTCTACTTTGATGTCTCCTAATTTATTCATTCCAGGAATCATTTTAAGTATTGATGAAAATGAACCCATTTTTTTGACTTGTTTTAATTGTGCTAAATAATCGTTTAAGTCAAATTTATTTTTCTTAAGCTGAGCTTCTAATTTTTCTGCTTCTTCTAAATTTAAACTCTCTTCAGCTTTTTCTATAATTGAAAGTACATCCCCCATTCCTAAAATTCTTGATGCCATTCTGTCTGGGTGAAATACTTCTAATTCACTTAATTTTTCACCAACCCCTGCAAATTTTATTGGTGCTCCTGTAACTTTTTTAACTGAAAGTGCTGCACCACCACGAGTATCTCCATCAAGTTTTGTAAGGATAACTCCATCTATTCCAACTTTTGAGTTAAACTCATTTGCAACATTTACTGCATCTTGACCTGTCATTGCGTCTACTACTAATAGAATTTCATGTGGTCTTACTGATTTTTTTACATTTTGTAATTCTTGCATTAATTCTTCATCTACATGTAAACGACCTGCTGTATCTAAAATAACTACATCATTTAGTTTTGATATAGCATTTGAGATTGCTCTTTTGGCAATTCCTACAACATCTTTTACATTTTCTTCACTATATACTGGTATATTTAGCTGACCACCTACTACCTGTAATTGCTTGATAGCTGCTGGTCTATATACGTCACATGCTACAAGTAATGGTTTCTTTCCTTGCTTTCTTAAAAGATTAGCAAGTTTTCCTGCTGTTGTTGTTTTACCAGAACCTTGAAGACCTACTAACATTATAACTGTTGGAGGATTTGGCGAAATATTTATTTTACTTTCTGTTCCGCCAAGTAGTTCTACTAATTCATCTTTAACTATCTTTACTACTTGCTCTCCCGGTTTTAAAGATTTCATAACTTCTTGACCAAGCGCTTTTTCTTGTACATTACTAATAAACTCTTTTACTATTTTATAGTTAACATCAGCTTCAAGTAATGCAAGTTTAACTTCTCTTAGCATTTCTTTCATGTTGTTTTCTGTTATTCTTGCTTCACCTTTTAATTTTTTAGTTATTTCTTGTAGTCTAGATGATAATCCTTCAAAAGCCATCTAAAATACCTCCTAAAAATCTATTTGTTGTTTTAATTTATTTAGTATTTTTTTGTCTGCATTAGTTTTTTCAAGTTGTTCTATACACTTTTTTATTTTTTCCTCTTTTTGCATAAATTTTAATTGGTTTTCATATTCTTCAAGTTTCTTTTTAGATTTTAAAAGTATTGTTCTTACTGCTTGTCTTGTTATCTCCTCATTATCTCCTATTTCTGATAGAGACAAATCTTGATTATAATACAAATCCATAAACTCATATTGTTTTTCTGTAAGTAATTTTCCATAAAGTTCAAGCAATATACTTATTCTTACTTTTTCTTCCATTTTTCTTCCTTTCACATAAAAAAAGTGCAAACTAAATTTGTAATACTAATCTAGTTTACACCATTTTTTCTTATTTGTCAATACTTTTTAGTAAATTCCTTCTAATATTTATTCCTGTACAAATTCTTCAGTCTGCTTTTCTTCTACTCTTGTAGAATTATTCTCCTTACATTCTCCTGATTTTTCGGTTTCTGTAGTTTCTACTCTTTGACTTTTCCTAAAATCACTGCTCTTGTCTGTTTCAACAATTTTCATTTCCTTTTTACAAACTTTCTGTAATTTTTCTATCCAACTTTTTAATCCATCTAAAATAAAACCTAAAGTTCCGCATAAATCCAGGCCAAGAAATATTATTTGGTTCTCCATTTTCTTTTCTATTTTTAAAAATATCTATACATTCTAAATTGTCAGCATATTCACCTTTATAGTTAGTTCCCATAATTTGTTCAAATTCATCTATTGTATCTCTAATTTGCTCTATTCTTATTAACTGTTCCTCTGTAAGAGTGTACACTTCATACATGTCTTCACATTTAGCTGATAAATGAGCAAGTTTCTCATAAATCATACTATAATCATATTTAGTTAAAATTTCTTTTTCTTTCATATCACCCATTTTAATCTCCCTTTCTATAATATTTTTATACTCTTTTTTTCTTTATATTATCACATTATTTTCAGTTTTGCAATATTTATGTAAAATTTCCTTGCCATAAATCCTTTTCTTTCATTATTTTCTCAAATCCATTAAGTACCCATTTTTTATGGGCATTCCAATCTGGAGCAACTAGTATATCTTTAGGTGCATCTGCACATATTCTATGAATAACAATATTAGGTTTTAGGTGAGTAATAATATATGTTAAATCTTCAAAATATTCGTCTAATTCAAGAGGGATATATCCCCCATTTTCATACATTTCATTTAATTTTGTATTTCTTACAACATAAGTTGAATGTATTTTTATTCCATGAATGTTAAGACTATTTATTAACTTAACTGTATCTTTTATCTCTATAGGTACATTCTTTCCATCTCTATTCTCTCTTGGAAGCCCACACATAATATGTACAATAACATCTATTTCATATTTGTTTAATAATTCTACCGCTTCCACAAACTGCTTTGTTGTATATCCTCTATTTATTATTTTGCCTATTTCATCACTTGCTGTTTGAAGTCCTAATTCCACACATACATAGTATTTATCTGAATATGATTTTATTAGTTTTACAATTTCTTCATTAATACAATCTGGTCTTGTTGCTATACTTAATCCTACTATTCTATCATCTACCAAACTACTATCATATTTTTGTTTTAAATTTTCTATTGTATCATATGTATTTGTAAAATTTTGAAAATATACAATAAACTTATTTGACCTTTTGGCTCTATATGAATTCAAGTAATCTTTAACTTGTTTTGTAATATTCTCATTACTATGCTTTATTAATTCTCCTGAACCCTTTTCACTACAAAATATGCATCCTCCTATTCCACACGTTCCATCTCTATTAGGGCAAGTAAATCCTCCATCAACACATATTTTTAAGGTTCTTTCTCCAAATTTTGATTTATAATATTCATTTAATTTGTTATATCTTTTTTCCATACAAAATCCTTTATACTAATATACTAAAAAATCATAATTTATATTTCAATTATGATTTTTCTTTTATCTTTTGTTTTTATAATTTATTATTTTTTTCATATCTTATAAATCGATTCTTTAAATATATTTCCTCGATTTCGTTAGTACTTCTTGTCCATCTTTTGTGATTAAAATTGTATCTTCTATTCTTACTCCAAAGTTACCCGGAATGTAAATTCCAGGCTCATCTGTAACTACCATGTTTTCTTTTAAAGTATTATCGTTTGTTTCTTTAATAAATGGAGCTTCATGAATGTCAAGACCTACTCCATGTCCTAAACCATGAACTAAATCATATCCTTGAAGAGCAAAATTACTTGTTACAATTTTAGCAATATCTTTAATACTTGCTCCATCTTTCATTTCTCTTAGTGATTTTTCCTGGTTATCCAGTACAAGATTATACACTCTTTTTTGTTCTTCTGTAGGTTGCCCTATAAATATTGTTCTAGTCATATCTGAACAATAGCCTTTTACTTTACATCCCATATCAATTGTAATAATGTCATTATCTTTTATAACCCTATCTGTTGGAATCGCATGTGGTTTTGAAGAATTTTCTCCTGAAGCCACTATTGGTTCAAACGATACTCCATCCGCTTTATCCATATAATAGTTTTGTATCTTTCTTGCTATCTGTTTTTCATTCATTCCTGGTTTAATATATTCCTTTAAAAATGTAAAACATTCATCTGTTATTCTACATGCTTCTCTTATATTTTCAATCTCTTCACTGTCTTTAATCATTCTAAGTTTATTTATTATACTCTCTGCTTCTATAAAATTATTAATCTTATAAATATGCATATATTTTTTATACATTGCATAAGTAACATAGTTTTCTTCAAATCCAACGTTTTCACAAAACATAAAGAAATTTTCATAATCATCTTTTGATATATTTTTAAAATCGTCAACAACTATTTCATCAAATGGTGTAACTGTATTACTTACATATTCAATATACCTACTATCAGTAATATATATATTTTCTTTTCTTGTTATTAATAATACTCCTTCTGCTTCAATTCCTGTTAAATACTTAATGTTTATTGGATTACTTATTATCATACCTTGTAGATTTAGTCCACCCATTTTATTTCTTAGGTTTTGTATCCTATCATTCATATGCTATTCCTTTCAATTATTATTACTTATTTTTGCTATATAATCCTAATGTAAATATATTCATTAATATCATTGTAATTGTATTATATGGTACAAATATCACTATAAAAGTAGCTATTACTATAAATGGTCCAAAAGCTATGTACTGATCCATTTTTCTTATTTTTGTCACAAGGAAAATAATGCTTAAAATTGCTCCTATTAAAAAAGATAATAATGTAATTATTATTATGTTTGTAAGTCCAAAATATAATCCTAATGCCCCCATTAGTTTAACATCTCCAAGTCCCATTGCTTCTTTGCCATAAACTAATCCTCCAAGTAAAGTTAGTCCCATAAATATACCCGCTCCTACAATCATTCCCAAAGCCATATTAATAGCTATTGCTACATCAGATAAACCATATAAGAAAGCAAAAACTAACCCCATCTCAAATATAGTTAGATTTAGTCTATTGGGTATTATTTGAAGTTTATAGTCTATTATAAATACAGACAAAAGCATTGGTGTTAATAATAAATACTTTATTAAATCTAAATTTTCCACAAAAGACTTGTTAATTCCAAAACTATATAATATTGCTATGTATATTATAGCAGTTAGAATCATCAAAATATAATTTGGTTTAAATTGTTTTATATATTCTTTTATTGCGCCTCTCGTTATAACTGATTTTTCATCCGGTAATCTTTTATTCATCCAGTTTACAAGTTCTCCAACAAATAAGCCCAAAATTGAGATTATAATATAATACCCTATATTTACATTATTTATATACATTTTATTCACCCTTTTTTAACTTTCGTTTAATAATATTTTCTATTGGTCTCTTCCACGCTGTATAAAAATAATCTTTTTGGGTTACAGGATCTACCAATATTGTAAACATCTTACATCTGTTCCCACCAATAACGTCTGTAAATATTTGATCACCAACTACTCCTATACTTTCCGGCTCAATATTTATTTCTTTTTGTATTTTTAAAAAACCACTTTTAAATGGTTTCTTCGCAAATAGTCTATAGGGAATTTCTAATTTTTCAGCTACTGTTTCTACTTTTTCTTTTTTATTTGTATTAGATAAAATATACATTTTTATTCCTTGACCTTGTAAATGATGCGCCCAGTTTATAACATCATCAGATAAGTTTTTATAATAATCAATCAATGTATTGTCAACGTCAAGAATCAATGCTTTTATTTTGTTTTCAATTAGAAACTGTATCGTTATTTCTTGCACATTATTTAAATATGCTTTTGGATATATATTCATAAAAGCCTCACTTTACTAAAAATATTAAGCTTAGAATAATTGTTTTTGTTATAGTATTGGAAAATAAACTATAATTAATAGTTTTTATCCCAAAACTGTTTAATTTGTCATATTCTTGTATTATATCTTCAATCTCTTCTTTGTTAGAAATATTTTGTTCTTCCATATATTCTTTTGCTAAAAATTTAGCTTTTATCATTGCATCATTTTCCAAGTAGCTTCTTACAAAATAGTAAATATAACTTAAAATTATATAAATGCATAAAATTAGTATTTTATTTGGAAATAATTCAAATAATCCTAACAAAATTAAAGCGCAAAAAAGCACCAAGTAAAAACAAGAATATATAAAATTAAATAGCAGTATTCTTCTATCCTGCACTGAATGTAAACATTCATGTGCAATAGTTTGTATGCGAGTAAAACTATCTCTCATATTCGCTATTAATATTTTATCTGATACTGCTATATATAAACAATTATTAGCCTCTTTGTCTTCTTGTATTTTCACTTTTTCATTATTCAATTTTTTTAATATTGATTTACAAATTTCAATATTTGATGGATATCTTCTTACTATCTCATCTAGTTCTTTGTTATTTTCTCCTATTTGTTTAATTTGTTTAATATTTATTCTATAAACAATTCTAATTATTATTATGGTTATTATTAAAATCGCAATTATTACTAAAAAATCCATATTTTCTCCTTCTATATAATAACCAAAAACAATCTTATTATTTAAATTAAGTCTTTAACCGATTCTGCAATTATTCTATTTACATCTCCTATTAAAACATTAAATTTAAGTTCTGCGTCAAAATATTTTTTCGCTTCATCTTGTTCAATTAATTCTGCATAAATCTCTTGAACTCTTTTCATTTTTTCATTATCTTGTTTTCCTGTTTGTAGCATTTCTAGTTGCTGATCATATCTTGCTTTTTCAAATTCTTCTAGTTTCTTTTTTAAATCTAAATTTAAATTTATCGCCTGTTTTGCCATTTTAAAATTAACATATTCTTCAGATTCTTTTATCTCTGAAGCTAATCTATTTGCTGTATCATATACTTGCATTCAATTCCCTCCTAGATTTATAAAAATAAAAAGTAATATTAAGCATAAGCTTGATTCTTTCTGTTAAATGGAATAAGTTTAGTAATATCATTTTTTCCTCTTTTAACTTTTCCTGCTTTTGCTTGTTCATGTTCTTTACGTTGTTTTTCAGAAATTGTTTCACAAATTGATTTTTGATATATAAAATGAGTATCCTGTGCAATCTTGTTCCAATTATATTCATTTCTAACTTTTGATTTTGCTTTTTTACATACATTTGTACATAATTCAGGGTTATATAATAATTCTAATATTGAATCTGCTATTGAATTAGCATTTCCAGCATAGCATTTCATTCCATTTTCTCTATGTTGAACAATTTCATTTAATCCACCTATATCAGACACAACTACTGGTCTTTCAGAAAGCATTGCTTCTAAAGCAACTATTCCAAATGGTTCATATGTACTTGGGAATACTGCCACATCGGCTGCTTTATATAATCTTGGAACATCTTTTCCATTTACATACCCTGCAAAATATACTTTCTGTCCTAATCCAAGGTTCTCAGCCTCACGTCTTAGTTCATCCATCATTCCACCTTTACCTGCTATTACAAGTTTTGCATCATTATATCCTGCTAATATTTTAGGCATTGCAGCTATTAAGTGTTGTATTCCTTTCTCATATACAAGTCTACCAACAAAAAGAATAATCTTTTCATTATCCATTGCATATCTTCTTCTAAATTCGTAATCTTTTTCTATTCCTGAGTATAGTAATAAATTAACACCATTAGGTATTACATTTATTTTTTCAAATGGTAATCCAAATAGTCTTTGAAGCTCACCTTTCATATAATTACTATTTACAATTACTTCTGTTGACTCATATGTTAACATCCACTCTGTATCATTTATGTATTTTTGTTGTGCATCTCTTATTCCACTATTTCTTCCAGCTTCTGTTGCATGTATTGTAGAAACTAGTGGTATATCGAAAGAATGCTTTAATGTTTTCGCTGCATATGCAACTAACCAATCATGTGCGTGTATTACATCAAATTTTCCTTCTTTTTGAATTATTTCTGATGCTTTTGCAACCATATTAAAGTTTAATTGCATTACCCAATCTATAAAATTGGTTGCATTTATCATAAAGTTATCTACTCTGTATACTTTTACTCCTTTGTCTAGTTCGTAATAAGGTACATCTCCCTCTTTATAAGTAACAACTGTAACCTCATGTCCATCTTTTATAAGTCTTTTTGATAAATCGTTTACTACTCTAGCAATTCCTCCAACTACCCTTGGTGGATATTCCCATGTTAACATTAGGATTCTCATTTTTTTACCCCTTTCAATCGTATATTTGATACTTTTCTTTTGCTCCATAATTTCCTTATTCTATTCTATACAAACATAAAAAAAAAGTAAAGTGTTTTTTGTAATTTTTTTTATTTTTTTGTTGAATTTTGTTTTATTTTTAAAGCTTTATAATTTTAAATTTTCCTCCACACTTGCCACATCTATATTTTCGAGAAAATCCTCTTTTTATTCTTTGTCTATAAAAATTTTGATTACAGTTTTCGCAAATAATTATGTAGTTATATTTTATTTCTTTTTCTTTATACTCTAGATTGCTTTTACTAAAATCTCTTTCTTTGTTTCCAGTTCTTGAAATGTTATATCCTAATTTTTCATTTATCAATTCTGCATATTTCTTAAAATACTCTCCATGATTATTACATCTTGGCATGCAATGAATTAATTCATGCATTATTGTATTTTTTATTATATCTTCATTTAAATCCATTACCCATTCACTAACTTCAATTTGAAAATTATCCTTTGAAATCTTTTTACAACACCCATATCTCTTTTTACTTCTTGTATTAATTCTTATCTCTATTTCGGTTTTTGTTTTTCTGCTTTTTTCAATATTTATATTAATTGAATTCAATTCATTTATACATTCTTTATATAATTTGTTTAATTTTTCTTGTTTGTCCATAATATCACCATTTGTATTGTAAATATTATAATTCTTTTTGTCAATATAAGAAATACAATAATCTGTTGAAATATCACACAATTTCTGGTAAAATAGATAATATGGAGGAAAATTATGATTGAACTACTTTCACCTGTTGGTGATTTTGATTGTTTGAAAGCTGCTGTACAAAATGGTGCTAATGCTGTGTATTTTGGAAGTAATCTATTTAGTGCAAGAGCTTTTGCTAAAAATTTTGATAAAGAAGAATTAGAGCAAGCAATAAATTATGCAAAATTAAGAGGAGTAAAAACTCATTTAACTTTAAATACCTTAATTAAAGATGGAGAATTTGAAGATGCTATTAATGTTGCAAAAACTGCTTACGAATTTGGAATAGATGCAATAATTGTACAAGATTTAGGACTAGCTAGATTTTTAATCAAAAACTTTCCTGACATAGAAATACATGCTAGTACTCAAATGACTACTTCCAATATAGAAGGTGTAAAAAAGCTCCAAAATTTAGGTTTCAAAAGAGTTGTACTTTCTCGTGAATGTTCTATTTCTGAAATTAAACATATTTGTAAAAACTCAAATATTGAAATCGAAGTATTTACACATGGAGCACTATGTATTTCATATTCAGGTCAATGTCTTTTTTCTAGCATGGTCGGAGGACGTTCTGGAAATAGAGGTCAATGTGCTCAGCCATGTCGCCTACCTTATTCCCTTTTTTCAGATAACAAAGAAATAGATAAAGGTTATTTATTAAGTCCAAGAGATTTATGCAGTTTAGAGAAATTACCAGACTTAATTTCTGCGGGAGTTTCTTCTCTAAAAATAGAAGGAAGAATGAAATCTCCAACTTATGTTGCAACAGTTACAAGGATTTATAGAAAATACATTGATTTAGCATATAAATATTTGAATAAAGAGATAGCAAAATATGAAATTGATGAAAAAGATAAGCAAGAATTGATGCAAGTATTTAATAGAGGTGGATTTTCATCTGGACATTTGTTAGATAAACCAAATAAAAAGCTTATTTATCCACAAAAGCCTAACAATATGGGGATAACTCTTGGAAAAATAATAAAATTCAATCCAAATAAAGGATTAATTTCTACAAAATTAGAAAACAGTGTTTCAATTGGAGATGGTATTTCATTTGAAAATGAACCAACAAAATATACTATTTCAGAATTAATGTGCAAAGATAAAAATATAAAAACAGGTTCATGTGGTGATATTGTCACTTTTGGAAGAATGAAAGGAAATATTAAGCCAGGAGATACAATTTATAAAATAACAGATAAAAATCTTTTTTCTACTGTTCAAAATAGTTTAAACAATGATAATATAAAAGTCAAATTAAACTGTAACTTAAAAATAAAAACTGGTCAAAAAATATCTGTTTTTGTAAAGTGTATTGATTTTAATATAGAAGATAGCTTCGATTTTGAATATATTCCTGATGTTGCTAAAAATGCTCCTATTACAACTGAAAAAATATTAAATCAATTTAATAAAACATTAAATACCTGTTTTGAATTTAACAAAATTGATATAGATTTAGATGATAACTTATTTATACCTACTTCTATAATCAATGAAATAAGAAGGCAAGTAATTAACAGAATTGAAGATAAAATATTAGATAGTTTTAAAAGAAAAATAGATTTAAAAATTGAAAATGATTTTACAAATAAAGAA
>CAMKSF010000005.1 GCA_946415375.1 uncultured Clostridia bacterium | reverse complement strand
CTTTCTTCTACATTACTTTGATATGTTTTTGTAAGTGTCTTTTTATCATTTGATAATGTCCAACCCTCTACATTTTGTACTTTTTCATGTGATATTATAGTTACTGTTACGTTTTGATTGGTTGGTTCAGTTTTACTATATTCCACACTAATTTGAGGTGGCAAATCATCCAAATTAAATGCATTACTTTTTATTATTGTTTCGTTTCCTACAACATCTTCAGCATAAATATATAAATATACTTTTCCTTCAATTTTCTCTGGTGAAGTTAGCTCCTCTCCATTTGTTAGTTTCTCTATTATTTCTTCTGCTGTTACTTCTTCTTTTTGGCTCCACAAATATCTTAGACTTTCCTCGTTTAATGCATAATCATCTTCTACTTTCACATTTGATTTTATACTTTTTACTGTTGTTTCATTTCCATTTGGTGTATATGTTGCTACTGGAACTTTACTATCTAATATATATCCTTTTTCATTTTCCTCTAAATATTTGTGTGCTATGCTATTTTTCTTGCATATAACTGGTCCTTTGCATTCATAAAATGCATCGTAAATTTCATGACTTCCTATACTTGCTACACCGTTCGGTATATTTATATTTGTTAAACTACTACATCCATAAAATGCACAACTTCCTATACTTGTTACACTATTTGGTATCTCTATACTTGTTAAACTACTACATTCCGAAAATGCACTATTTCCTACACTTGTTACACTACTTGGAATTAGAAATTTAGTTTCTCTTTTTCCTGCTGGATAACGAATTATTTCTGTTTTGCTTTTATTATATAATACACCTTCTATGCTTATATATTTTGGATTGTTATTTTCTACGTTAATGTTTGTTAAACTTTTACAATATTTAAAAGCATCTTCTCCTATACTTGTTACTCCTTCTGGTATATTTATACTTGTTAAACTACTACATCTATAAAATGCACCATATCCTATACTTGTAACTCTATTTGGAATTGTTATACTTGTTAAACTACTACATCCTTGAAATGAATACATCTCTATATTTGTTACACTATTTGGGATTTCTATACTTGTTAAATTACTACATCCCCAAAATGTACCATTTTCTATACTTGTTACTCCTTCTGGTATATTTATACTTGTTAAACTACTACATCCAGAAAATGCACTACTTTCTATACTTGTAACTCTATTTGGAATTGTTATACTTGTTAAACTACTACATCCTTGAAATGCATAATCTCCTATACTTGTTACACTATTTGGGATTTCTATACTTGTTAAATTACTACATTCTGAAAATGCCCTATTTTCTATACTTGTTACACTACTTTGAATTACATATTTATTTTCTCTTTTTCCTGCTGGATAATATATTAATTCTGTTTTATCTTTATTATATAATACACTATCTATACTTATATAGTTATTATTATTTTCATATACACTAATATTGTTCAAACTACTACATTCATAAAATGCATCAGTTCCTATACTTGTTACACTACTTGGTATCTCTATACTTGTTAGACTACTACATCCTCTAAATGCATACTTTCCTATACTTGTTACACTGTTTTCTATTATTACTTTTTCAATTATTTTCTTATATTTACTGCTATGCCAATCCTCATTTGAACTAGCTGACCAATCCTTCATCTTACCATTTCCATAAATATTAATAGTCCTATCATCTAACGTCCACTTAGCGATTACACTTCCATCTCCATTTTTTGAGATGTCCCATGTATCTTCTTCTTTTATTTTATATTCTATTGCTATGTTTGATGTATTATTCTCTACTAAAATATATGGTATTTTGTTGTTTTCACAATATTCATGTGTTTTACTATTTGTATTACACTTTATTGGTCCTTTACATTTATAAAATGCACAATCTCCAATACTTGTTACACTACTTGGTATCTCTATACTTGTTAAACTACTACATTCCGAAAATGCAAGATTTCCTATACTTGTTACACTACTTGGTATCTCTATACTTGTTAAACTACTACATTCTGCAAATGCATAAACTCCTATACTTGTTACACTACTTGGTATCTCTATACTTGTTAAAATACTACATTCCGAAAATGCACCTTTTCCTATACTTGTTACACTACTTGGTATCTCTATACTTGTTAAACTACATTCCGAAAATGCATAATCTCCTATACTTGTTACACTATTTGGTATTTCAATATTTTCTAAACTACTGCATCCATCAAATGCATCACTTCCAATACTTGTTACACTATTTGGGATTTCAATATTTTCTAAACTACTGCATCCATCAAATGCATACTCTCCTATATTTGTTACACTACTTGGAATTAAAAATTTATTTTCTCTTTTTCCTTCTGGATAACGAATTATTTCTGTTTTGTTTTTATTATATAATACACCATCTACACTTATATATTTTTGATTGCTTTCTTCTGCATTGATACTTGTTAAACTGCTACATCCAGAAAATGCAGAATTAAATATACTTGTTACACTGCTTGGTATTGTTATACTTGTTAAACTGCTACATCCATAAAATGCACCATTTTCTATACTTGTTACACTGCTTGGTATTGTTATACTTGTTAAACTACTACATCCTTGAAATGCATTACTTTTTATACTTGTTACACTGTTTGGGATTGTTATATTCTTCAAGCTACTACATTCTGCAAATGCATAAGCTCCTATACTTGTTACACTATTCGGTATTGTTATACTTGTTAAATTGCTACAGTGTTCAAATGCACAACGTCCTATACTTGTTACTCCTTCTGGTATATTTATACTTGTTAAACTCCTACATATAAAAAATGCATATCCTCCTACACTTGTTATTCCATCTTCTATTATTACTTTTTCAATTCTATTCTTATATTTGCCACTATGCCAATCCTCACTTGAACTAGATGACCAATTCTTCATCTCCCCATTACCAGAAATAGTAATGCTTCTATCCTCTAAGTTCCATTTAGCAATTACACTTCCATCTCCATTTTTAGAGATATCCCATGTTTCTTCTTCCTTTATTTCATAATCAGTTCCTATTTCTTCTGTTTGTTCACCTGTTGTTGATTCTCCTGTTGAACCTGTTCCTCCTGATTCAGTTCCATCTGCTGCATAAGAAATAATTGGTGAATTTAATGTGATTAGCATACTTGTTAAAATGATTATTGCAGTTAGTTTTTTTAGTAGTTTCATAACTTTTCCCCTTGTACAATTTATTTAGGTTTTTAAAATGGATTTCCCTATAAACCTCCCTTTACTTTTTTCTTATATTTATATCTATTGTAATTATATCAACTTGATTTTTTATTTCAATACCTCTTTTTGGGCATTATAAAAAGCCCATCCGAATACTTTACGGAAGGACTTTTTGTCTATTTATTACATTTGTATTATATTTTCAAGTCATTTTTGTTACATTTAGTTTTTTATTACTCTTACATGGTCTTAAATGCAATTATTCAACAATTTGACACATTGCAGCCTTTAGTTCTTCTAAATCTTTTTCAGCATTTTCTAGTGAATCACTTTTAACTCCAAAATATAGTTTTATTTTTGGTTCAGTACCTGATGGTCTTACACAACACCATGCGTCATTTTCTAAATCAAAGTATAATACATTAGATTTTGGAAGACCTGTCTCTGATTCAGTTCTATCTTGCATATTTCTTACTATATTATTTTCAACATCTTTGAATACCATAACTTTATATTTTCCAATTTTCTCTGGTAAATTATTTCTTAAATTGTCCATCATTTGTTTTATTTTCTCTGCTCCACTACTTCCTTCTAGTGTTATTGAAACTTGACCTTCATTATAGTATCCATATTTTTTATAGATATTAATCATTTGATCCCATAGTGTTAATCCTTTAGATTTATAATATGCTGCAGCTTCACATAAGCTCATAACTGCACTTATTCCATCTTTATCTCTTGCATAATCTGAAATTAAACATCCATAGCTTTCTTCAAATCCAAATAAATACTTCTTGCCATTTTGTTTTTGTTCTTCTATTTTTATTTGTTCACCAATAAATTTGAATCCTGTTAAGACTTCTCTAAAGTCTAAACCATATTCCTTAGCTATAGCCTTTGCTAAATTTGATGAAACAATTGTAGATACAAGCATTCCATTACTTGGAAGTATTCCTTTTTCTCTCATTTGAGAAAGTCTATATTCTGCAATTAGAAGCCCTGACATATTTCCTGTATATACTTTATATTCTCCACTTCTTTCATCTTTTGAATAGATTCCAAGTCTGTCTGCATCTGGATCTGTTGCTAAAACTAAATCACTATCAGTTTCTTTTGCTAAATCAAGTGCTAATCTAAATGCTTCTTTTGCTTCTGGATTAGGATAATCTACTGTTGGGAATCTTCCATCAGGTTCTTCTTGCTGAGGAACTGTATATACATTTTCAAATCCTAATTCTTTTAATATTCTTTGTGACATCTCTCTTCCTGCTCCATGCAAAGGAGTATATACTATTTTTAAATCTTTTCCACAATCTTTTATAATTTGTGGATTAAGTACGCATTTTTTTAGTTCTTCTATATATCTATCATCTATTTCTTTTCCAATTATATTAAACAATCCTTTTTGAACCGCTTCTTCTTCTGATATTTCTTTAATAGCTTTATATTCAGAAATTGCTTTAACTTCATTCATTATTCCTTTGTCAACAGGGCTAATAATTTGTGCACCATCGTCCCAATATACTTTATATCCATTATATTCTGGTTTGTTATGACTTGCTGTAATCATTATTCCTGCTGTACAGCCTAGTTCTCTTACTGCAAAAGATAATTCTGGTACTGGTCTTAGGTGATCAAACAAATATGTTTTTATCCCATTTGCATTTAGTACAAGTGCTGAATATTTACTAAACTCTGGTGACATTCTTCTTGAATCATAACTTATTGCAACACCTTTTTTTTCAGTTCCTTGTTTTAAGATATAGTTTGCAAGCCCTTGAGTTGCTTTTCCAACAACATATTTATTCATTCTATTTGTGCCAGCTCCAATTATTCCTCTTAATCCTGCAGTTCCAAATTCAAGTTCTTTATAGAATCTGTCTTCAATTTCTTCTGGATTGTCTTTTATTTCTAATAACTCTTTTTTGGTTTCTTCATCAAACTCATCACTTTCACACCATTTTTTGTATTCTTCTAAATAATTCATTTTACCACCCTTTCTTTTAATTAATTTAAATAGAGGGAAGACCATCATAAAGTCTTCCCCTTGTTTACTTATTTTATTATTCTTTAGATTATATTATTTTATCTCAATATGTTTGTGTAAATTGTTGTATAAGTTTCTTGCTGTTTCTGGACTATCTACTCCTGTTGCATTTTTCACTGGAGCAAATTCTTCTTCTCTTTTTACTCTTAATATTACCATATCATCTAATTCTCCAAAAGCATCAAATAGAAATGCTTCAAATTTATATGCATTTGGTGAATCTGGTACAACTTTATTTCCATCTTTATCAATATATGTTGCCTTTTTAAATGCACTATGATATGGAAGTGGGTTACTCCCCATTCTCTCTATAGCTTCTAGGTTAAATAAATTGCATAAAATATGTGATTCTCCATATAAAAGTTCTCCAGCTGCATCTGTTGCTTCTGCCATTTCATCTGTTATTTCTGAATATTCAATAACATTTGGTCTTCCATTTTTCCTACAGAATACTCCAACTTTTTCCTTAGGGTTGGCTTTTACTACTGATTTTCCTGCTCCTGTAACATTTTTATATATAGCAAGTCCCATTAAAACAGGGTCTACCATTCGAACAAGACAATTATCTACTCCTCCAATAAATACCCATTCAACACCTAATTCCTTCATTTTATCAATCATTTTGCTTTTTACTAATGATTCATATACTCCACCATGACCGTCAGCTGCTTCTTTTATTAATCCATTTTCTCCTATTAATATTTTACCTTCTGTATCAACCATTGGAAGTTGGCCTTGAACGAAGAAATGAACATTTTTCTCATATCCGAAATATTTATTTTTCTTAAAGAATTCTGTTGTTTCTTCATTGTTCTCTTCACTTGTCATTATAAACCAAGGAATTTCAACTCCATATTTCTTTCCCATTTCTTTTAATCCGTCACATAAAAGTTCAAATAATGACTTGTGAGAATCTAACCCTATATCAAAGCTTCCTTTTGGTCCATTATGTCCTAATCTTGTACCCTGTCCACCAGCCATTGTAACAGCTGCAAGCTTTCCTGCTTTTATTGCTTCAATACCTATGTTCTCATAAAAATCATATTTTCCACCAAGTCTTTCTTTATCCCAATAATCAATTGGCTCAACATTTCCAACTTCTTCTTTGATTGGAATTGTTGTTTTTTTGTATAGGCTATCTATTAATTCATAATCTATATTTTCTAATTGCTTTTCAAATTTATTTTTAAGGTTTTCGTCCTGTATATTATTATAGTAATCTAGTAAATGCTCTTGATTGTATCTCTTAAGTTTTCTCTCAACTTCCTCAAAATTCTCTGTTTCCATGCCTATCTTCCTTTCCGTAATATTCTAGAAATTAAATTCTGTAATTTTTACTATATCATATTTCAAATAATTTTGCAATACCTCTTTTTCTTTTGATTTACACTTCTGAATCACAGTATTTACATCTATATTTTGCAGTTTTTTTATCTTTTAATATACATATATGTTTTAATCCTCTTTCAACAGAAGTTATACATCTTGGATTTTTACATTTTACTATATCAACAAGTTCTTCTTTTAGTTCAGGATGAAATTTATCTACTTTTTTGTCATTTTCAATTACATTTATTGTTATATTAGGATCTATGTATCCTAATACATCAAAATCTATATCTACTTTTTTATCAATTTTTATTATATCTTTTTTCCCCATTTTAGTACTTCTTGCATTTTTTATAATTGCAACTTGACAATCTAGTTCTCCTAATTTTAAGTATTCATATATTTTCATAGCTTGTCCTGCACTTATATGGTCTATCACATATCCATTTTTTATACTATCTATATTCATTTTTCATTCTCCTTTAATAACTTTAAAATTATAGCCATCCTCATATATTTTCCATATTCTGCTTGCCTAAAATATGCTGCCCTTGGATCATCGTCAATTTCTGTTGATATTTCGTTTACTCTTGGCAATGGGTGTAATATGCATAAATCCTCTTTTGCTTTTTCTAATTTTTGTTTATCTAAAATATATACATCTTTAAGTCTTACATACTCTTCTTCATTTAAAAATCTTTCTTTTTGGACTCTAGTCATATATAAAATATCAAGCTTGTTTATACATTCTTCCAAGTTTTCAGTTTCAATATACTCTATATTTTTCTTATCTAAAATATCTTGCTTTAGATATTCTGGTATTTTTAATTCATTAGGGGAAATCAAAACAAATTTTATATTTTCATATCTAGAAAGTGCCACAATTAATGAATGTACTGTTCTTCCAAATTTTAAATCTCCACATAATCCAACTGTATAGTTATCTAATCTTCCTTTTTCTTGATATATTGTTAATAAATCTAGTAAAGTCTGTGTTGGATGATTATGGCCTCCATCTCCTGCATTTATTATTGGAACACTTGAATTATTTGCTGCAACTATTGGTGCTCCTTCTTTCGGATGCCTCATAGCTATTATATCCGAGTATCCACTTACTACCTTTATAGTATCTGCAAGTGTTTCTCCTTTTTGAGTTGAAGAACTATCTGCTGAAGAAAATCCCAACACACTACCTCCAAGACTTAGCATTGCAGACTCAAAGCTTAACCTTGTTCTTGTACTTGGTTCAAAAAACAATGTAGCTAAAATTTTACCTTTACATTTTTCTAAATATTTCTCTTTATTACTTATTATATCTTTTGAGACTTTAATTAATTCATTTATTTCTTCTTTTGAAAAGTCTTCTATTCCAATCAAATTTTTCATTTTTTTATAAACCCTTTCTAAAAATAATATTATTTTATAAATTCCAATTAGTTAATTTATATTTTTCTGTTTTTTCTAGCAAATCAATTTGATTTCTAATTTCCTTAATATCATCAATATTTATTGGCTCTATATCATTATAGTATTCAGTAAATTGATTTGGAAAATACAATGCTTCACCCCATTTTTGTTTATCCGAATATTCCGTACGCCCATATATGTGCAAGTGTGTAACTGGTTCTTCACCTCTTAAATATGCCCAATTTCCATTATCCTGAAAATTTAGTCTTTTTACTTTAATTCCCCTTACATTCATGGCTTTTTTATACGCCTCTCCTGCAAGTACTGTAAATCTCATTAACTCTATTAATTCCTTAGGTTGTAATTCATAAACATTTTCTGGTGGCATATTCTTTTTCTTTATATATACATGTCCACCCTCTAATCTTGAAACATGTGGTTTATATGGTACCTGTAATTTAAAGTTAGCTGTCTCATAAATCAGTTTATCATCCAATTTTTATACTCTCCTTTCTTTTTCATATTATTAATAATAAAAACCAGATAATAATAATGTATATAAACATTACTATTACCTGGTTTTAAATTTTTTTATATAATTAATTTTAGCAATTACTTCTACTTTCATAATAAACTCCTTCAATAACATTTTTTCAATTATATTATTAAAAGTATCATTTGTCAAATTTTTATATCTTTTTTGTATTCAAAATACAATTATATTTTTTAGATAACTCTGATATATCTAAATCTGGACTTCCTATATGAAAACAGTCTACTATTTCTGTACTTTGATTAATAGTTCCTTCTAACTTTTTATTAATTAATTCTATGTAATTATAACTTCCATTAATTATAATACTTAATTTATTATTTTTCATTTTTTCTATTTGTTCAAATTTTAAACTATCATTTTTATTCCAATCAATATTTTCTATTATTTTTTTATCTTCTTTTTTTAAGTTAACTTTTGTTAATAATACATTTATACTATCTTCTAAATTATTTTCAGTAAAAACTATAGCTTTAAATTCTTCTTTTCTCTCTATAATATATGGTAATAAAATCATTTCTAAATGATAATCACTTACACAAAACAAACACTTTTTATTTATATTTTGTTCTTTCGTAATCATCTATACATCATCCCTTCTCATTTGCTTACTGGTAAATTTTACCATTTTATTACAAATATGTCAATATTATTTCAAATAAAAATCAAAAACAAATTTCGACAAACGATTACTTTACAGTTGCACAGCTTCTGTATATATTTTTTATTTTTGGAAATAATTAATATAAAGTATTTTTTTACAAAAAAGTTTAAAATTGATTTTGGAGGAAAATTTAAAATGAAAAGATTAAAAGTTGCATTTATATTAATAATCCTATTATCTGTATTTATATTTATAAATGCATATAATTATGTTGAAGCAATTTCAGATAATCTATATAATAGTGTTTTTAGGTTACATGTAATTGCAAATAGCAATTCTAAAGAAGATCAAGATTTAAAATACATTGTAAGAGATAATTTAATAAACTATATGAATGAAAAATGTAAAAATCTTACTTCAAAAGAAGCTGTTATTCAATATGCAGAAAATAATATAGCTGAAATAAAGTCAATTGCAGAAAAAGCAATAAAAGAAAATGGATATAATTATCCTGTCATTGTTGAAATAGGAAATTATGAATTTCCAACAAAAGTGTATGGCGATATATCTTTTCCAAATGGATTTTATGATGCATTAAGAGTTAAAATTGGCAAATCTACTGGACAAAATTGGTGGTGTGTAATGTTTCCCCCTCTTTGTTTTATAGACTCATCGACTGGAATAGTTCCTGATTCTTCAAAAAAAGCTTTGAAAGAAACTCTTTCAGAAGAGAATTATAAGATTATATCTGAAAGTGAAAATTCAGATATAACAATAAAGTTTAAACTTATTGAATTTTTTGAAAATAATGGCTTTATTACAGCTAAGAATTAATTTTCCTAAAAAACTTGTAAATCAGTTAAATTTATGATATAGTAAGAATGTTAGTATGGTAAATATATAATGGGGGTAATATATTTGGAAAAATTAGTCATAACAGGAGGCACTCCTTTAAAAGGAGAAGTAACAATAAGTGGTGCAAAAAATGCAGCAGTTGCAATAATACCTGCTACACTTTTAATTAATGGAATTTGCACAATTAATAATTTACCTAATATTAGTGATGTAAAAATATATTGTGAAATATTAGAAGCTTTAGGTGCAAAAATAACTTGGAAAAATCAAAATGAAATTACAATAGATACTAGAAATATTACTACAACTAAAGCACCTTTAGATTTAACAAGTAAATTTAGAGCATCTTACTATATAATAGGTGCTTTGCTTGGAAGAAAAGGATCAGTAACAGTTGGTATGCCTGGTGGTTGTAAATTAGGTGCAAGACCTATCGACCAGCATATAAAAGGTTTTGAAGCTTTAGGTGCAACAGTAGAAACATCTCAAGGTAAAATATCTGCCGTTGCCAAAAAACTTGTAGGTAACTCAATATATATGGATATAACTTCTGTTGGTGCAACAATTAATATAATGTTAGCATCAGTTTTAGCAGAAGGCACAACAATTATAGATAATGCAGCAAAAGAACCTCACATTGTCGATGTTGCAAACTTTTTAAATACTATGGGTGCAGATATTAGAGGTGCTGGAACAGATACTATAAAAATAATTGGCAAAAAGAAACTTAAAGGTAATGCTAGTTATTCAATTGTACCTGATCAAATAGAAGCTGGAACTTTTATGGTCGCAGCAATTGCATCAAAAGGCGATATTCTACTTAAAAATTGTATCACAAAACATTTAGAATCTATTACAGCAAAAATCATAGAAGTTGGCGGACATGTTGAGGATTACGGAGATAGCATAAGAGTTTACTGTAAAAGAAGACCAAAAAAAGCAAATATAAAAACATTACCATATCCAGGTTTTCCAACAGATATGCAGTCTCAATTTGGTGTCTTACAATCTATTGCAAATGGCACTAGTATAATAAACGAAAGTATATGGGAATCTCGTTTTCAATATACTGATGAATTAATAAAAATGGGAGCTAATATAATAGTTAATGGAAAGACAGCAGTTATTGAAGGTGTTAAAGAATTAATAGGTGCTCCTGTGTATGCTCCAGATTTAAGAGCAGCAGCAGCACTTGTTGTTGCAGGAATAATTGCAAAAGGTAAAACAGAAATATACAATCTAGAATATTTAGACCGAGGATATGAAAATATTGAAGAAAAGTTTCGTAATCTTGGAGCTAAAATAGAAAGGATAACAGATTAGGGAAAACATATGTTAAATTTTTGTAGTCTATATAGTGGTAGTAGTCGGTAATTGTTTATATGTTGAATCAGAAAATACAAAATTACTTATAGATGCAGGTGTAAGTTTAAAAAAAATTGAAACAGGACTTAAAACATTAAATGTTAGTCCTTCTTCATTAGATGGAATTCTTGTAACTCACGAACATTCTGATCACATACAAAGTTTAGGAAATCTTTCAAAAAAATTTGATTTACCTGTATATGCAAATTCAGAAACATTTGATGCAATGCCTAAACAAACAGACAAGATATCGACAGAAAATATTAATAAATTTAAAGTAACAGAAAAATTTCAAATAAAAGATATTGAAATAAATCCATTCTCAATACCTCACGATGCAGCAAATCCATGTGGATTTAATATTTCAAATAACTCTGATAAAATCAGTATAGCAACTGATATTGGCCATATGACAAATGCTATTTTAAAACAGCTTGAGGATAGCAAATTTATACTTCTAGAATCTAATTATGATAGTGAAGTATTAAAATATTCAAAATATCCGTATCTCCTTAAACAACGTATTGCCGGTCCTAATGGTCATCTTTCAAATGAGGTTGCTAGCAAAGTCATAAATTATTTGTTACAAGGTAAATTGAAAACAGCTATGCTAGGACATCTTAGTAAAGAAAGCAATTTCCCAGAACTTGCTTATCAAACTGTAGTTGATGAAATAATATCATCTGGAACTGATGTTTCAAAATTAAATCTTTCTGTTGCAAGTAGAGATAAAGTTGGAGATTTAATACATATTTAATATATATGAATGTAGAGAAAATAATTGTATAGAATGTGGCTTAAAAAAATAAGGGAAGTAAATAGCCACATATTATAAAAACAAAATCTAATATTTGGGGCATTAAAATTTTTCATTTTATAAATGGGGGTTATCTAAGACAAAATTATTTTCTCTACAAGATAAAAAACTTTAAAACTATCTATACATTCTTTTGTATAGATTTTTATTTTTATTAATTCTTTTAATAAATATTTTTGATAAAATTATTGTTAATATTACTCTAATAGAAATAAAAAGAATTATAAATAATAAAATGTCTGATAAAATTAATATCATAATAAAACTTTTTGAATAAACTTTATAGATTTAAATTTCATTTTTATTTTACATCTATTTCCATAATTTGTCAAGAAAAACTTTTCGACAAAATTCGCCAAATTACAACAGACGCAATCATTCCTGTTATATCTGCAGCTAAAGCTGCAAATAATACAAACCTTGTTTTTTTAATATTAACTGAACTTGTATAAACAGCAATAGTATATAATGTTGTTTCCGTCGAACCCATTATAGTCGCTACCATCAATCCAATTAATGAATCAACCCCATATTTTTTCATAATATCAGTCGCTACTGCAATTGATCCGCTTCCAGAAATTGGCCTTAAAATAGCAAGTGGCATTATTTCAGGTGGTATTTTTGTACAAATCAAGATAGGTTTTATTAAATTAATAATAAAATCTAAAACTCCCGAACTACTAAGAGCTCCTATTGCTAAAAATAAACCAACTAAAGTAGGAAATATTTTTATTACCATTTTTACTCCATCATTTGCGCCCTTTATAAAAATATCAAAAACTGCTTTTTTTTCAATAAGCCCATACAGTAAAATCAAAAAAATTGTTGCAGGAACTGCAATTATAGAAATATAATTAATCATTCTCATTTAACCCTTTATAATTTTAATTTAATACACATTTTTGTAACAACAATTCCCACAATTGCTGCACAAATTGTGGAAAACCAAACTGCAAATATTATTTTTGTAGGCTGCAATGAACCTAGTGACATTCTAATTCCAATAACTGTTGTTGGAATAATTTGAATAGATGCCGTATTTAGAATAATTAGAGTAGCCATATCATCTGTTAATCTTTCTTTATTCTCATTTTGTTCTTGCATACTCTTCATTGCCTTTAATCCAAGTGGTGTTGCAGCATTGCCTAGTCCTAGCAAATTAGCAATTAAATTCATTGATATTTCTTTATGTATCTTTTTGTTATTTTTACTATTAGTAAATAAAAAATTCACAATTGGATTTAGTATTTTATTTATAATACTTATAAGTTTTGTATTTGATGCAATCTCCACTAAACCATTCCATAAACACATTGTACCTAATAATGTTATAGTTAAATTAACAGCCATTTCTGTATATTCAAAAACAGCATTATTAATTTTTTCTACATTACCATTTATTATTGCATACATATATGAAATTATTATAAATATTGGCCAAATTACATTAAGCATCATAATCTCCTTTTTTTTATAATATTCAGTTAATCTTGTTTTATTACATACAAAGCAATTCTATTTAGGCTCCTAGTTACTCTTTTATTGTATAGAAAGCATCATATTTTTTTCGATAATAATTTACAATATTTTCCGATTTTATTTGACAAATTTATTGACCTTCTATATTTTTTGTGATATATTGTTTTTATCAATAAAATACATGGGGAGGAATAAAAATGAAATCAACTGGAGTTATAAGAAGAATTGATGAATTAGGAAGAATAGTAATACCTAAGGAAGTAAGAAAAAAACTAGGGATAAATATTAAAGACCCAATGGAAATATATGCAGACTTAAATTCTATAACACTTAGAAAAGTAGAAGATAAGTGCATATTTTGTGGAGATACAAGAAATTTAATTTCTTTTAAAGAAAAACTAATTTGCAAAAAATGTTTTGATGCTTTATATAAAGAGAAAATAGAGGACTAAAAAAATCCTCTATTTTTTGTTTATAAAATGCATATATATTTCGTTTTTATTAACGCCTTTATCTTTTGCAATATTTTTAATTATATCTTTTTTATCTAATCCTTGTTTTTTATAGAACTCATAATGCTCATCAAGAGTTAATTCATTTAAAGGGTTTTCACTTTCTTTTTTTATAGTTCCCTCAATTAAAATAATCATTTCTCCTTTCAAGCTATCACTCTTTGAAATAATATCATCTATATTCCCTCTTATAAATTCTTCGTGAATTTTTGTTAATTCTCTTGCTAATACTATTTTTCTATTTTCGACTATTTGTTTTAAATCTTGTAAAGTATTATTTAATTTATGTGGAGCTTCATATATAATTAAAGTTTTATTTTCATTTTTTATTTCTTCTAATTTTTCTTTTCTTAATTTTTTATTTAACGGTAAAAATCCAAAAAAAACAAATTCAGTTGTGTCTAATCCTGATGCTATTAATGCATTTATTGCTGCACATGCTCCTGGTATAGGAATAACTTCAATATTGTTTTTTATTGCTTCTTTTACAATTACTTCTCCCGGATCAGAAATTCCTGGAGTCCCTGCATCAGATACAACTGCAATACTCTGTCCTTGTTTTACTTTTTCAATCAAATTGTCAACTTTAATTTCTTCGTTATGTCTATGGTAACTAATTAAAGGCTTACTTATTTCAAAATGATTTAATAGTTTTAACGTATTTCTAGTATCTTCTGCTGCAATTAAATCTACTTCCTTTAAAATACGTAATGCTCTTAAAGTAATATCCTCCAAATTCCCTATTGGAGTTGCAATTAAATATATTTTTCCGTTCATTTTTATTCCTTCCTTAATCTACTTTTTATTATATATTTTTAAAATTTCATCTGTATATGAACCATCTTCGTTATACACAATTAGGTTATCTTCATATTCTAAAAATGGATTACCAAGTTTTACTCCTTTTATTAGAACCATATTTGCTTTTTTATTTCTTTTCGGATAAACAAATCTTATTATTTTTGGTTCTATTTTTTCTTTTCTCATTATACTAAAAATATCAACCAACCTATCTGGTCTATGTACCATATAGAATTCCCCAAAATCTTTTAATAGATATGAAGCGGTATGTACAAAATCTTCTAAACCTGCAGTAACTTCATGTCTTGAAATAAGCTTTCTGTCTTCAACATTAACTACTCCTGTATTAATCTTTTTATATGGTGGATTGGTTACTACTGCATCAAAGCTCTTTTCACTATAAATACTTTTTAAGTTTACTATGTTTTCATTTAATATATTAATTCTATCTTCTAATTCATTTAGCTTTACACTTCTATTAGCCATCTCAGCAACTTCTTGTTGAATTTCAGTTCCTACAAATGTTGTATTTTTTGTTTTACCCGAAAGTAAAATACACAAAATTCCCGTTCCTGTTCCTAAATCCATTACCTTAGAATTATTTCTTATATTTTTTGCAAAATCAGATAGTAATACACTATCAATACCAAAGCAAAATCCATCTTTATTCTGAATTATTTTCAAATTTTTAAATTCTAAATCATCTATTCTTTCATTTTCTTTTAATTCCATTACTTATCCCTTCAAAACTAAATTACTTAACAAAAAAAAATCCTTTACATATTATATAACAAAAAAGGAGATTTTTCAATGGAAAAGCCAAATTCATGTAAAAAAGCAAAAAAAATGGATTTTAAAAAATTAAAAAAGAATACTTTTAATTCTTTATATGATGTTGAAGTCTTTTTAAGAGATTTTAAACAATTCTCTAAATATATAAAATTATATAAAATATTAAGATAATATTTTAGTTCTAAAATAAACTTAATTATAATAATTATTATTAATAAAATAAGTTATGCAATATAGCATAGAAAGGATATAATTATGAAGAAAAAGTATTTATTATTATTGTTAGCTTTTGTTATTATTAGTTTTATTGTTTATTTTATATTTAATCATATTAGTATAACAAAAAATAACAGCTATATGAATTATACCCCTGCGGAAGAAATAAGCGAGAACCAATCAAGACAAACAACTGTACTTCTATATTTCTTAAATCCTAAAACAAATCAACTAAAATCAGAAGGAAAAATACTTAATACTAATGAATTATTGAAAAATCCGTACAAGTTAATAGTAGAAAAATTAATAGAAGGTCCAACTGATGAAACTCTTCAAAAAGTATTTCCTGAGAGTACCAAGATACTTGATGCAAATTTATCAAATGACTGTGTCATTTTGAATTTTTCTGAAGAGATATTAAACTATAAAGATAACAGTCAAAAATATAACATTATTAATAGCTTATTAAATACATTAACACAATTTAACGAAGTAAACACTATAAAAATATTGGTTAATAATGAAGCAAATGACAATATAAGTCAAGAATATACATCAATTTTGGAAAATACCTGAAAAATCCATTGACAAACTCGCTAAAATATTATAAATTATTAGTGTAGTTAAAATACTACAAAATAGATAAATTCATTAATTATATAATATTTTTATAGGAGTAAAAAAATGATTATACAAGAGGAAAAAGTCGAAATAGTTGAAGATGAAAAACCAAAGGCACTACAAAAGGCAGCACCTAATGAAATTCAAAAACAAGAAGAAAAACCAAATGACATTCAAGAACTAAATACAGAAAAAAAGAGTACTAAAAAAGGCTCTATATATTATTTTTTAATTTTTATAGCTGCTTTATTGTTGGTATTGCTTGTTATTTTTGGTGTTTTTGCATTATATAATATTAGTCATAATAATGTTATAGCAAATGGTATTTATGTATATGGTGTTGATTTATCTGGTAAAACAAAAGGAGAAGCTCTTGAGGCTGTATCAAAAAAGTTTGATTCAATTCAAAATAAAGATATAAAGCTTATTTCAGATAAATATGAAACTGCTATTAATCCCACAGAAATTAATCTTAAATATGATATTAATGCTGCAATAAATTATGCTTTTTCTATTGGAAAATCAGGTAATTTATTTAAAGATAACTTTGAAGTATTTAACACTATGGTAAGTGGTACTAACATTACTCCAACATATTCTTTAGATGAAGATTCTTTGATTTCAACTTTAGATAAATTTTCTAAAGAAATACCTAACGCTGTTGTTGAAAGTAGTTATTATATTGAAAACTCTACTTTATATATAACAAAAGGAAAAGAAGGTTATATAGTAGATTCTAAAAAAACCTCATCAGACGTGCATTCAAAACTTAAGGATTTTAGTTATCTTTCACAAACCATTCCACTTAGTTTAGTAAAACAAGCCCCTAAATCAATAGATATTGAACAAATATATAATGAAGTTCATAAAGAAGCAAAAGATGCATATTATACAACAAATCCATATGCAGTCTATCCTTCTGAAAATGGAGTAGATTTTAAAATATCACTTCAAGAAGCAAAAGATAAAGTTGCCAAATCAAATTCAAATAAAGAAATATCAATTGCATTAAAAACTATTTATCCAAAAGTTACTACAAATATGCTAGGAAGAAAAGCATTTCCAGATTTATTAGCTCAATTCTCTACAAACTATGTTAATAATCCTGCAAGAACAACAAATCTGAGACTTGCTGCAAATAAAATAAATGGAACTGTATTACTTCCTGGTGAAACATTCTCATACAACAAGGTAGTAGGTGCAAGAACTATTGCTGCAGGATACAAAAATGCTGCAATCTATCAAAATGGCGAAGTTGTAGATGGTCTTGGTGGTGGAATTTGTCAAATTTCTACAACACTATTTAATGCCGTATTATTTGCTAATTTAAATATTGTAGAACTTCATAATCATCAATTTGTTCCTTCTTATGTAGGAGCAGGAAGAGATGCTACTGTTGTGTATGGTGCAAAAGATTTTCAATTTAAAAATTCAAGAAAACATGCTATTAAAATTGAGTGTTCAGTTTCAGGTGGAGTTGCAAGATTTAAAATATATGGAGTAAAAGAAGATACAGAGTATGATGTAAAAGTTAATGCTTCAATAATTAGTTCAACAGCAACATATATTAGGTCTTCAACATATAGAACCCTTTACTTAAAAGGAAAGAAAGTTTCAAGCGAGAGAATATATAGTTGTACATATAAAAAACATTAATTAATATTTTAAAATGAAAGTTAAAAACTAGCCCAAAAAGCTAGTTTTTTATTTGACTTTTATTCGCTTTTCGTATACAATATAAACTACAAATTATTCACATAATATTTAAAATAAACAAAATGTTACCCAACTAATAAAAGGAGAATTTTATGAATAATAATATACTTCATGTAGGACTTGATGTAGGCTCTACAACAGTTAAAATTATAGTAATGAATGATAAAAAAGAAACAATATATAAAGATTATCAAAGACATTATTCTGATACAAAAAATACAGTATGTACTGTATTAGAAAAGCTAAACTCAGATTTTCCAAATTCAAAATTTACGCTTGCATTAACTGGTTCAGGTGCTCTTTCTGTATCAAAATTTTTAGGTGTAAGTTTTATTCAAGAAGTAGTTAGCTGCAAAAGAGCCGTAGAAAAATACATACCACAAACAGATGTAGTAATAGAACTTGGTGGAGAAGATGCAAAAATAATATATTTCGATGAATCAATTGAACAACGTATGAATGGTACATGTGCAGGTGGTACAGGTGCATTTATTGACCAAATGGCATCACTTTTACACACAGATCCAAGTGGTCTTAATGAATATGCAAAAAAATATAGCACAATTTATCCTATAGCTTCTAGATGTGGTGTTTTCGCTAAAACTGATATTCAACCATTAATTAATGAAGGAGCAGCTAAAGAAGATATTGCAGCTTCAATATTTCAAGCTGTTGTAAATCAAACTATTTCTGGTCTTGCATGTGGAAGACCTATCAGAGGTAAAATTGCATTTTTAGGTGGTCCTTTAACATATTTATCTGAACTAAGGACAAGATTTATTGAAACCTTAAAATTAAAAGATGACGAAATAATTGTACCTGATGAAGCTCATCTCTTAGTTGCAAAAGGTGCAGCTCTTGATTCCCTAAATGATGAAACATTTTCAAACAAAGAGCTTCTAAAAAAAATAGATAAATTAAAAAAATCTCATGATACTACAACACACCCTCTAGATCCCTTATTCGAAAATGAAGATGAATATATAAAATTTGTAGAAAGACATGAAAAAAATGCTGTAAAAAAACGTACTTTAAAAGATTTTGAAGGAGACTGTTTCCTTGGAATAGATGCAGGTTCTACAACAACAAAGCTTGCATTAATTGATATAGATGGAAATCTACTATTTTCTTTATATGGAAGTAATGAAGGAAATCCTTTAAAAAGCACAATTACAATGTTAAAAAAGCTTTATTCTGTTTTACCAAAAGGAGCTAAAATTAGATATAGTGGTGTTACAGGTTATGGCGAAAAACTAATTCAAACTGCTTTGAATCTAGATTTAGGTGAAATAGAAACTATTGCACATTATACTGCTGCAAAAGAATTTGAACCTGATGTTACAAGTATAGTGGATATCGGTGGGCAAGACATGAAATATATAAAACTTAAAAACGGTGCTATAGATAGCATTATGCTAAATGAAGCTTGTTCTTCAGGATGTGGTTCTTTTATAGAAACATTTGCTAAAAGTTTAGGTTTAAGTATAAAAGAATTTGTACAAGCTGCTATTGACTCAAAAAAACCAGTCGATTTAGGCTCACGTTGTACAGTTTTTATGAATTCAAAAATCAAGCAAGCACAAAAAGAAGGGTACTCTGTAGGAGACATTTCAAGTGGATTATCTTATTCTGTAATAAAAAACGCTATACAAAAAGTTATGAAAGTAAGAGATACAAGCACACTTGGAGACCATATAGTTGTACAAGGTGGTACTTTCTATAATGATGCTGTTTTAAAAGCATTTGAAAAAATTGTTGGTAAAGAAGTTATAAGACCTGATATTGCAGGACTTATGGGAGCCTATGGTATTGCTTTAATATGTAAAGAACAATATGAAACTAATTTAGATATGGAATATTATTCAACTATTGTAAAAAATGAAGATTTAGATAACTTAGATATAAAAATAACACATGCAAGATGTAACAAATGTGAAAATCACTGTAAGCTAACAATAACTACATTTAGTAATGGAAAAAAACATATATCTGGAAATAGGTGTGAAAAAGGTGCTGGAATTGTAAGTGAGAATGCAAATCTTCCAAATCTAGTTAAATACAAAAATGAAAGAATTTTTGGATATACACCTTTAGAGGAATCAGAAGCCAAACGAGGAATTATTGGAATACCAAGAGTTTTAAATATGTATGAAGATTATCCATTTTGGTTTACATTCTTTACATCACTTGGTTTTAGAGTAATATTATCAGAAAAAAGCACACGTAAAACATATGAAAAAGGAATGGAATCTATGCCTTCTGAGTCTGTATGTTACCCAGCAAAACTTGCTCATGGACATATTGAGTCTTTAATTGAAAGTGGAATTAAAACAATTTTTTATCCATGCATACCATATTCAAGAAAAGAATATGAAAAAGCTGACAATCACTATAATTGTCCTATTGTAATATCATATTCAGAAGTATTAAAAAACAATGTTGAAAATTTAAAAAAAGTAAAATTTATAAACCCATTTTTACCTTTTGAACAAGAAAATTTAGTAAAAAAAATACTTGACTTAGAAGAATTTAAAGAATATGGTTTTACAAAAAAAGAACTTCAAGAAGCGGCAAAACGAGCTGAAGAAGAATATCAAAAATGCAAAAATGATATTAGAGAAAAAGGAAGAGAAACAGTAAAATACATTGAAGAAAATAACTTAAGAGGAATTGTACTTGCTGGAAGACCATATCATATTGACCCAGAAATAAACCATGGAATAGATACTTTAATTACCTCTTTAGGACTTTGTGTATTAACAGAAGATAGTATATCAGATAAAGCAGAAGCAAAACGTCCTCTAAGAGTTGTAGATCAATGGGTATTTCATGCAAGACTTTATGCAGCAGCTGATTTTGTTGGTAAACATGATAATTTAGAATTAGTTCAACTAAACTCATTTGGATGTGGAGTAGACGCTGTTACAACAGACCAAGTTGAAGAAATTTTGACAAGCTTTAATAAAATGTACACACTTATTAAAATAGATGAGGTTAATAACTTAGGAGCAGTAAAGATACGTATTCGTTCACTTCTTGCTAGTATGAACAAAAGATTAAAGGAGAAAGAACTTTCAAGTGGTGAATATGGCATTAGTAAAAAAGCATTCACAAAAGATATGAGACCAGATTATACAATTTTAATACCTCAAATGATCCCTGTTCATTTTGAATTATTTGAAGCTGCATTAAAATCTTGTGGATATAATGCTGTACTACTTAGGGATTGTACAGAACATACTGTAGAAACTGGACTTAAGTATGTAAATAATGATGCATGTTATCCATCAATTTTAACTACAGGTCAATTTGTAGAAGCATTAGAATCTGGCAAATATGATGTAAATAAAACTGCAATTATGATGTCTCAAACAGGTGGAGGTTGTAGAGCAACTAACTATATTGGATTTATTAGGAAAGCTTTACGAGATGCTGGCTTTGAACAAGTTCCTGTAATATCTTTCAATCTAGTTGGTATGGAAAAAAACTCTGGGTTTAAATTAACTCCTAAACTAATAGAAAAACTATTACGTGCAATAATACTTGGAGATTTACTTCAAAAAATGCTTCATAAAAATAGAGCATATGAAATAACTAAAGGTGAATCAGATAAGAAATATAACGAATGGCTTGGAAACTGTAAAGACATTATTTTCAAGGGATCTTGGAAGCAATTTAAGCAATCAATATACGATATAGTTAATGACTTTGAAAAAATTGATTTAGATATGTCGGTTACAAAACCACGCGTTGGAATAGTTGGAGAAGTATTAATTAAATATCATCCTTTTGGGAACAATTACGTTGCAGAATTTCTTGAAAAAGAAGGAGCTGAAGTTGTTCTTCCAGATTTTATGGGATTTATTAAATTTATGGCAACACATAAAGTTACATTCAATCAACTATTAGGAATAAATAAAACTTCTTCTAAAATTAGTAAGCTAGTTATAAACCTGATAGATATTTTAGAAAAAGATTTGAAAAAAGCGCTATTTAAATCAGACAAAGAATATTTAATGCCATGTAACATATGGCATCTTGAAGAACAGGTAAAAGATATATTATCTATTGGTAATCAAACAGGTGAAGGTTGGTTCTTAACAGCTGAAATGATTGAATATATTGAAAATGATATACCAAATATAGTATGTGTACAGCCTTTTGCATGTCTACCAAATCACGTTGTAGGAAAAGGTGTAATAAAAACAATTCGAAGTAAATACCCATTTGCAAATATTACCCCTGTTGACTATGATCCAGGTGCTAGTGAATCAAATCAAATTAACAGATTAAAACTTCTTATGACAGTTGCAAAAGATAATCTTAATCTAAAAATAAATGAAATAAAGTCTATTGAAATTGAAAACTTCATTGATGATGAAAAAAAGGAAAATATAAAAAAATAAACAATACCTAAATAAAAAGGCTAATTTATATCATTATTTCAAATTAGTCTTTTTATTTACCCTTATTGTTTCAAAATTCATCACAAAATAAATCAATAAAAAGTATTTCCAAAACAAATAATTTAGTGTATAATATATTTATAATTATACAAGGAGAAAAAGATGAAAAACTATTATAAAATACTGCAAGTAGATAAAGACGCTTCACCTGAAATAATTAAAGTCGCTTATAAACTATTAGTAAAAAAATATCACCCTGATTTAAAAGAAGGTGATAGCAAAATACAAGCAGAAGAAAAGATAAAAGAAATAAATGAAGCATATGAAATTTTATATGATAAGCAAAAAAGAAATCAATATGATCAAACTATATATAGTGAAAGTATTTCACCAGAACAATATCAGTTAATAATAAATGAAAATACTAACTTAAGAAATGAGCTTAACTACTATAAAAGGACATATAATATAAACAATTATAAGCAACCTCCTTATACTAATATGTACGCAAATAATCATGTAAATAGTAATAATTATTCTAAGCAAAGCAATTCTTCAAATGACAATTTAAAAAATAATCTTTTTAATCTTGAATTTTTAAAAAAGAAATTTACCGAAAAAATAAAATCAATTATTGCATTAATAATTACTGTCTTTATACTTTTTATTGTTTTTCAATTACCTTTTATAAAAAACATTTTACCAAATTTTTTTAAAGGAGAATATTTTGTTGCTATTATTTTCCTTCTTATTGGATATTATTATTTTTTTAAAAACAAATCATAAAAATTGCATTAAAATTTAATGCAATTTTTTAATTTATTTTTTTAAATAATTTGTTTTTATTTTCATTAATAAAAATATAAAAAGCTATAAGCAATAATATAAGTATTATTAATATTATACCTAATGAAATATTTAACTCAATTTCTTCAAATAGATTTTTAATAAAAACTAAAAATAAAATATTAAAAATAATTAATACATATTGTAATAATTTGTTTTTGTTGTTCTTTAGTATTTCATATTCCCCATTCCAATCTAATTTAGGCATAACTAAATCTATAATGCACAAAATAAAACTATTAATAATTGTAAAAAATTCAGATAATAAAAACATAATTAATATGTACATTGTTCCTATATTAGAAATTTTATATTTAATAACAATAAATATAAAAATGGATAATAGAGTGTTTATCGTAATTTGCGGAATATTTTTATAAATAAATTGTTTCATCAAATCGATTGGCAATATTTTAATTAAATATGCATTTTTTCCATCTCTCGAAAATGAAGTTATAGATGTATAATTAAATAATCCTATTATTTGTATAGTACCAATTATTAAACAGACTGCTTCAATATCAAACTTTAATGTCTCTCTTACTTCTTTATATTCTTCACTCTGCAAAACTTCTATAAAGGCAGGTAGCATAATACTAAATAAAACAATAAATAGAAGTGTTATTATAATAACCGGATATATACATTGTATAAAAAACAAAGGGTTTTTTGTTAGAATCTTAAACTCTTTTTTGATATATGATTTAGTTATTTTTTTCTTTTTACATTTCTTATTTAATTCAATATTTTTTATTTTGTTTGTTTTATAATAAAACTTTGCTTGTAATAATTGTTTTAAATATAATTTATTTCCAAGAATAATAAATGCCACAAATGCGCAAATATTAATAAAAATCAATTTACAATAATTAAATAAAACTAATATAAAGCTACTACTTTCTAAAATACTTGAAGTGGGATTAATACTCAAAAATATTTTATTCATAGCCACAATCTTTTCATTAATATTATTTAAAACTATTATTTTACTTTCTTCTAAACTGTTATTACTAAATAAATATATTGTATAAAAGCTTACTATAAACATTATTATACTAATAAATAAAATAGAAATTAGAAATTGCATAATTTCTTTATTTTTAAATAATTTTACTGTTTTCATTAAAATAATCATTATTACACTTACAATTAAAGATGTGAAAACAGGAAAAATTATTAATATTATAATTAAATTTAAATAGTACATTAAGCCTGCTTTCATCATCGTTCCATATACTAGTAATGGAATTATAGCAAATATTATTTCAATTTCATAATTCATATACAAAAGTGTGTTAAACTTCGAAATAAGAATCTCACTAGGCTTTAATGGAAAATGTAAAATATTTTCTATATCTTTTGAGAAATAAAAAACATTTAAGCTTACCATTGCTGATTTCATCATTATAAATAAATTTAATATCAAAAAAAATGAGTTTATAAATAGTTCTGGCTTTCCCATATTAATAATATAACTTATTACTTCTACACTTGCATAAAGTATTCCCAAAAATAAAACAATATATAAATAGTATAATACACTTTTCTTTTCTATTTTTAACAAATTCTTTTTTAATATACTTGTACTGTCTTTGCTTTCTTTTATATATAGTTTAGTTAAATTAAAAATATTTTTTAATTTATTCATTATTATCTCCCATTTTTATTAGATTTAAAAATATTTCTTCTAATGATTTTTCATTACCATACTTATTTTTTAAATCATCAAGTGTTCCTAAAAATATTATTTTTCCTTTATTTATAATCGCTATTCTATCACATAGCTTTTCAGCAATCTCTAAAATGTGTGTTGAAAAGAAAACTGTATTTCCCTTAATTGCATGCTCTTTCATTAGCTCTTTTAAATCAAAAGAGCTTTTTGGATCTAAACCAGTAATAGGTTCATCTAATATCCAATTTTTGGGATTATGTAATAAAACTCCTATAATTACAATTTTTTGTCTCATCCCATGAGAATAATTTTCAATTTTATTATCTAGTTCATCGTAAATTTCAAATTTTTTTGAAAGTTCCTCTATTCTTTTAATTCTTTCTTCTTTACTTATATTATAGCAATCTGCAATAAAATTTAAATATTCAATTCCAGAAAATTTTAAAAACATGTCTGGATTATCTGGAACAAGTCCAAACATCTTCTTTGCCTCTACCGGCTCATTTACAATGCTTTTTCCATCTATTAAAATATCTCCTTCATCTATTTCAAGAATCCCTGTCATCATTTTTATTGTTGTAGTTTTTCCAGCACCATTCTGTCCAATAAATCCAAATATTTCTCCATCTTTTATTTCTAAACTAATATCATCTATGACCTTTTCGCCTTTTTTATATGACTTAGATACGTTTTGTATTTTTATCATATTATCACTCTTCCCTCTTTTAGATAAAGAATGACTATATAACATAGTCATTCTTTTTATTTAATCTGTTTTCTAATCTTACTATAATCGTCAATCCTGTTTTTCGTTTTAATGAAAATATCATTAATTTTCTTTTCATCCGTTATTTTTGTCTTTTCTCTAATCTTTCGCTTAATTAAGTTTTCATATTTTACATGGTCTACTCCATTTAGGCCATCACCAAAATCTTGATAGTTTTTAAATGCACTAAGGGCTTGTTTGGTATCATTGCCATGTTTATTTCTATATTGACGTATAGCTATCATATCTGTTGGATCTGTTATTCCATTATCAATCATATCTTTTAGACCACCATCTTTATCTTTTAGGAACTTATTATAGTCGTCTCTTAAGTTACGTTTTAACATATCCATTTTATTTTTATCTTTTTTAAAGTTTTTCATATATTCGTCATTTACTGCTTCAGCATGTAAATCTGCATCTTGTGGGAACAACGTTGATCCTGCTTTATCAGCTAAAGATCCCACCCCATCTGCAACTTTATCGCCTCCTTTTGAGCCAATTGCATAACCTGCAGCTCCTAAAGCAGCCGTATATTCAAAAGCTTTTGATGGGTCTCCAGTAATCATTCCAGCTATTCCACCTGCAGCCAATCCAACTGCTCCAATTCCTACTCCTAATCCTGTTTTTATAGCTGCTCTTCCTAATTTTCCCAATTTTGGGCCAACAAATCTAGCTGGTTTACTATTTAAAGCTCTTGATAAATTATAACGTATACTTCTCTTACTTTTTGGCAATGAATCTGTATTGTCTTGATCCCCACCTGAATTTCCTGAATTTCCTGAACTACCTGAACTTCCTGAACTACCTGAACTTCCTGAACCGTCTGGATTTCCAGAGCCATCTGGATTTCCTGAACCATCTGGATTTCCTGAACCATCTGGATTGTCTGGACCATTTTGAGTTGTAGGTGTTGAACTATCTGGATCTCCGAATCCATCATCAATCGGTGCTTTCCTTATTGGAGCTAAATTATTGTTTGAACTATCATTTCCTCCTCCAGATGAGCCTCCACCAGGGCCTTTTCCACCTTTTGAGAAAATTCCTTTTGTTGCATGTAACATTAGTGCACCTGCAGCAAGTCCTGGCATTGAGCCTGGTGTTTGTCCTTTAAATCCAAACATAGCTTTAAGTAATTTTTCCGCTGGTAGCATAAATCCTAGACATACTACAACATATAGTGGATTGCTAGAAGCAAATCTCATAGCTGACCCTATAAGTAGCATATATAACATTAAATGTAATGGTTGCAATAATAGATTATATAAATATTCTCTAAACCAAAAATTAAATGCTTGAGCTTGACTATCTTTAACTTTGTCTATTGGATATGTAACAGCAACAAGTGGTGAAATTAAGGTTAAAAATACCATATAAACATAACGCTTAATATATACTATCATAAATGTTACTGTATATATTGTTAATGCAACATATATTACTGCATATCCTATATAATCTGCTATATGTGCCCCATCATTATTTTTTACCAATTGACAATCCATTCTAGCTTGTGATGTATAGTTATCAGTTGGCCAAAATAGAATTCTTGCATCAGCTTCTCCACTTGCAGGTACTGTAAGCCCTTCGTCACTATAAAAATTATCTTTAAAATCTGCTGAGCTTTGTCCCTGTCCGTTATTAACTAATTCCTTATATGCTTTTTTTACTAAATCTGTAGTATCTGTGTCTATAGTTAAACCATTTCCTACTGCCTTTGCTCCAATTACATAACCAGCAATTCCGTCTTTATTAAAATCTATCTTATATAGCCTACCTGATTCTTTGTTTTCAACATCTACGTTTACCTTTAAAGTAGCAATTGTATCTACCAAAGAACTAACCATAAAATTTGTAAAAACCATAATATATTGCATTGTAAATAGTAAAAATGTAGCAACTACCCAATCCCACATCATTTTTTTGTATTTTGCCGCTGAATCTGAGGTACTCGACAGTAAAATTCTTATTCCCATATATACTAATACAGACATCATTCCGACAATTGCAATTAATCTCAAAGTAGCATACCAATCTGCAATGTTTTGATTTAAAGAAATGGCATTGTTGTTATTATTATTATTATTATTATTGCTAAAAAAGTCTACACTAAAAAGTCCTTCTTCACTCGTAAATATTTCGTATGGCGTTATTTTTATTGTCGACAGAGCAATAGTATCATCACTTAACATTGATATGCTTACACTCTTTACTTGATTAACAACAACTTTTCCTAACCCAAATATCTCTAAAATAGCATATGCTATGAGTCCTCCCACAACAACTGTTGTTATTGATACTATCCCTGATGCAACAAGTACTACACCTATGATAATACCTAAAGCGATTCCAATCCAGTTAGCTCCATCTGTGATTAAGTATATTACCTTATCTTGCTGAAGAAATAGTTTATGTATTATTGTTTGCACTCCATCTGCTAATCCTACAAAAAGGTCAACTATTACATTTCCTAAAACTCCTCCAAAATTTACTGCTGCCTCTGTTGGTCTAGGAAATAAAATACCAATAAATGCAATGAAACCAATAATTATTATTAATCTTTTCCATATTTTTTTATTCGCAAAAATATTCATTTTCTACCCTCCTAAAATTATCTCTGTTCTTTTGCGATTTTATTTAAGTTTGTCTCAACAAACTCGAATTCTTTTTTCGTTGGCATAATTTTCAAAATACATGTTTCAGCACCTACTTTAAGAAGTCCCTCTCCTCTTTGGCATGTAACTAAAAAACCTGCTTCTCCTTCTGAAAGTTTGAATACTTCTTTTAAATATTGAATTTCTGATTTATCCTGTGCTAAAAACAACTTTGTATCTGAGGATGTAAGAACAGCTTGTGCTTCAGGTTTCTCATAGAAATCTTGAAATCTTTGAGAAATAATAGCAAGTGAAACATTTCTTTTTCTAGCACGTCTTGCCATCTTATTCAAGAAATCTACAGCTTCAGGGTATGGCAACAACATCCATGCCTCATCTACTAAAACTCTCTTTTGCTTAGCCTTTTTTCTATCTTCACTATTTTTCTTAACATATTTCTCCCAAATCCAAGAAAGAAGTATTTGTTGAGCAAGTGGTCTTGCAAACCTTTCCTCCAATTGTGAAATATCAATATTAATAAATGGTGAATCCTCTAGCAAATCATATGTAGATTGTCCATCAAAATATGCCATTTGTCCATCATATTCTCTTATGTATTGTTTCATAACCTTTAATAAATAGCTATAATGATATTCATAATTCTGATTTGTATTCTCTTCTGCTTTTCTTAATAGCCTTTTATACCAGCTTCCTATAGTTGGCATAGGCTTCTTTTTCTTGTATAACTCATTGCCTCCCATATAGTTGTGACTATCTTGAATATATAAACTATTAGGGTTACTGTTAATTCCTAATTCTGAATATTCTTCATAAATAATTTCTGCAATAATTTGTTTTGTAAGCTCATTAACCTCATCACTCTTTGTACTACCTCTTGCCATAGTAACTAGAGCTTGAGTTACGTCTTCAACTTTATTTTCTATATTTACAACCGTTCTCTCTTTTCCAGTAATTTCATCTTTTACATTTTCTGTTTCAACATCGAATATATTTATTACTGTCTTAGATGTTGGACTAATTACTATATTTATTCCACCAAGAGATTCTGCAACTATTGTATACTCTCCTTCTGCATCTAGAGCTAAACTCTCTATTCCCATAAGTACAGATGACCTTGAGATTAATGTTTTCATTGTAACTGATTTTCCAGCACCAGACTTAGCAAAAATAACCATATTATAATTTGTTAAAGAGCTATGAAAATTATCAAATAATACTGGTGTCCCTGTTTGTTTGTTAAAGCCTATTGGAACTCCTGATGGATGTCCAACTTCTGATGTTGTAAAAGGAAATACTGTTCCCATAGAATTTCTATCAAATGTATGTATTTTTTTTACTTTATCATTACTTAAAGGTAAATTACTTTGAAATGCTTCTTCTTGTATTCCCCATGCTGTTTTTATTCCTACAAGTCCTTTAGACATTTCAGAAGCAAGCATTTTTGAATATCTGTCTAAGTCTTCTAGACTGTATGCAAATAATGTTGAAATTATAGATGCTTCAAATAGTTTATTAAATCCTGCCGCTATTTGATCCCTTAATTCTTCTGCTTCAAATCTTTTTTGAGCAAGTGTACTTTCTCTGTTAATATTTCCTCTGTCTGCTGCAACAATTCTTTCTGTCTCTATTTCATTTATTGCTTTGTTTAATTCATTTTGTGATTTTTCTTCTTTAACAGGATTTATATATATTGATGTATTTATATCCCCAAACATATATAAATCTCTAAAAAGTTCAGGAAATGTTGCCATACGAGGAAGAGATGATATGAAAAAACTTCTAGCATATCTTTTTGTATTTGAAATAATTTCTAAATGATCTATATTTGATGCATCTATTCCAGATGGAGCAATTATTTCTTTTAAAGTTTTTCTCTTCAAAAATTTAACTTCTTCTTTATTTTGATTTTCTTGTTCTTCCATTTCCTTCTGTTCTTTCTTGCTCATTATCTTTTACCTCCTTTGTTTGACTTTTTTTGCTTGTCTTTTTCTTTTTAACTTTTTCTTTTGCAGCATCTGTTATATCATCACCTAAAACACTTCTATTTTCTTCTAAAACCATTTCTACCATTTGGTCTATAAAATCATCTATATTTTTTTCCTTTTGTTTTAATTTTTTTTCATTCTCTTTTTCTTGCCTTACTTCATCAACAATTGAGCTTGCTTTTCTTATAGCTTCTTCTTCAATTTGTTTATCTAGTTCTTTGATTCTCTTGTCTATAACATCTTGTGCCGTTGTATATAAGCTATCATATCCAGCATTTATAGCCCTCTTTAAATCATATACTTCTGCTTCGTCTCTGTTATATGCAGAATATAATAAATCTGCTAATTCATAAGAATCCAATATTTTGCTATTTATACCACATACAGAAAGTAAACTAATTGTCGATTGCGCTCTTGTGTATAACTCTGAGAAAGCAATATTATTTATTTCTTCATCTGCATATACATCATTGTTAGCTTCTTCTGGATAATGTGATAGAACTATATAATATTGTTTTGTTAGAATATTTTTATTTAAGCTCATTCTTTCTGTATTATTAACTATATCTGTTCCATATTCATATAAATTTCTCGCTTTAGTTATTTCGAATTTTTCTCCTTCAAGCTTACTTACATCATAATTTCCACTACGTACCTTTTGATTATATTCAAATTCCTTTCGTGACAAATTATCCCCTAATTCTCTAACCTTTTGCTTATATGTACTAAGACTTCCTGTTAAATCAACCGTTCTTGTTTGTATATAAATTTGTATAGGCTTTCTTAATGTATTTAAATATTCTGTAAAACCTTGTTCTACGCTACTTTTTTCTACATTAGACATTAAGTCAAAGTTAACACCCTGACATTTTACTACCATAGCAAATTTCTTTCCTTTTTTTTGTATAATCATATTGTCTTCTATCTTTTCAAATTCCATAAAATTAAATATAGATTGAACATTATACATCTGTTGAATTTTAGATTTATTTGATGTTTGTTCATTATTAGTGGCAGGTTTTTCTTTCTGTTTTGATTTTATTCTTATAATAAGATATATCACAATTAGAACAAACAATAATACTACCATTATTACTAAAAACATCATTAACATATTTGCTATTTGATTATTTGTCATCTTTTGAATCCTCCTCTTTATACACATATATTCTGTTTTTATTTTGTTTGAATTTAAACCACCTTATAATAATAGCATCTATTGCTTCTCCACCAACTCTTTTAGTAAATTCCATTTTTGTGTTCTCCGGTATTTTAAAAGTTCCAATTGCAAATCCCATTGCAGCTAATAATACAATAATAACCAGTCCAACAGTGCCTAGTCCAATCATTCTAAATAAAAAATATAATAAAGTTCCTATCATTGCTCCTCCTATTGTATATAGAAAAGCTTTCATAGAAAAAACGTATAAAATTTTACCTTCTCCTTTATAACTTCTTGGTATATTATATGGTCCTCCCATTTCTTCCTCCTTCGCATTAAAAAACCTATTTTTACTACATATATTATATCAAAAAAAATCAACAAATGGAACACTTTGTAAAAAAAAAGATAAAAAAATATATAATTGTAACATATTTGTAAAATTTCTGACATATAAAAAGGATGAAATCATTAAGATTCCATCCTTCTCTCTATTTTTTTTATTAGCTATTTAGTCCATTAGCAAATTGATATACTGCATTTGCTATTGTTGTAGCTCCAAATAATAATACTGCACCAATTACATATGGTATCATAGTTTTCTTGTATTCAGCTTTTTCTTCTGCACTACCCATCATGTATTTAATACCTAAAACCATTAATATTACAACTGCAGCTATTATTCCAACAGCTTGAAGTATACCCATTACTCTTTGTCCAACTTTATCAACACCTTCTGTACCAGTTGCACTTGGTTTTAAATCTATTGGTGAATTAGCAGCAAATGATAATGTACACATTGTTAAAACAGCTAAAACTGTAGAAACTATTGTTATGATTCTTAATGTTTTCTTGCTCATAACTTTATCCTCCTTTATTATTTTATTTATATATAAACTCTAATAAAAAATATTAGAAAGTTAATATCTTTTTAAGTAATACTATCAAAAAGAGCAACTACTATTCTCCATATTGAATAAGCTCCAAATATTACTGCACAGCCAGCAATGAAAGGCATCATTGTTTTCTTTATTTCTGCTTTTTCTTCAACACTTGAAACCATATATTTAATTCCAAGATATCCTCCAACAAAAACACTTAATATAATTCCTATAATTAATAATGAATTAAACATAAAGCTCATTGTTACTTTAAGTTCTGATTCATCAAGTAAGATGTTTCCTCTTTTTACGAACTCGTCTCCTTTAGTAACTATCTCTCCAATGTCTTGTGCTCTTGAAAATGTTGGCATAAAAATTATCAAAAGAAGAAAAGTAATAATGATAATATATAATACTTTTTTTAATTTCATAATTTTCGCCTTCTTTCTATATTCTATAATCCTTTAACATTTTCATATATTAATGCTGGTATTACTGTAATTGCAAATACCATAACCGCACCTAATAGATAACCTGGGAGTGCTTTTTTTAAATCCGCCTTTTCTTCAACACTTGAAACCATCAACTTAACCCCATATACCATCATTGTTAATACCGCAACAATAATACCTAGTCCCTTAATTACACCTGTAATAATTTTTGCTCGTTGAATTAGTACTTGTTCTCCTGCTGAATTTCTTAACCCAGATGGATCATAAGCTCCTGTATTTATTGACCCAGCAGCAAATACATTGCTTAAATACATAGTTGTTATAAATAATATAATTAAAATTATTATTATTTTCATTATTTTCTTCATAATTAACTCACCACAATTCTAATATAATTATACACTATTTTCCAAAATCTTGCAAGTTTTTACAAAAAAAATCTATTTTTTTCATAATTATCTCTTTGGTATCAGTATTTCAATTGGATTATAATTATCTGTCAAAATCATTCCTTCTTCATAATTAATATTTACATCACCTTGAATTTTTAGATTCTCATCAGTCGCTATTACCATGTTATTTTGTATCTTATCATAATTGTCTTTAAAATTACATGGAACTACATATACATTTTTAAAAACTCCTTTTAGAGTTTTTAACTCTGATTGAATAAATTTAGAATTTTCACCTTTTAAAGAGGAAATAATATTAGTTAAATAAATTCCGTTTTTATTTAACGAATTGTATATCTTCTCTACCGCTTCCTTTGTCGTTAATGTCTTTGCTGGAATTTCTCCAGAGAACGAATCATTTAATATCGCATCATATTTCTTTTTATTTTTGTTCAAATATATTCTTCCATCTTGATTTACATTTTTAAATCTATACTTATCTTCTAATTTTAGTTTATCTAAATAAAAAAAATCATTGGCAATTTCTGTGACTTTTTCATCAATTTCTACAACATCTATCTTTTTGCTTTTATATTTGCCTAAGAAATATTTAGGATATGAATATCCTGCTCCTCCTATCATAAGAACATTATCAATATTTCTAGAGGAATTAAACATTAAATCATAATATTTCGTATACTCATAAACTAGCTCGTTATATTTATCTTTATCTATATAAGTAGCAGACTCATTTCCTTTATCAATGCTAAGTTGTCTAACTATGCCCTCTGTTGTTTCGGTATTATAAATTCTAACACTTCCATACTGTGTATCATAATTCACAACTACTCCTATTTCTCCATTCTTTACTTTTCTTTCATTCTGTTTATTAGAATTATAGAATACTATAAAACTAATTATATTTATTATGACAGCTACGATAATAATTAATCCTATCATTAATTTTTTATTTTGTTTTTCTTCATCTTCAATAAAAAGCAAAAGTAAAAATTGAATACTTGATAATACAAATAAAATTTCATTACTTCCAAAATTAGGAATAAGTAAAAAACCTCCTAAAAAAGTTCCTACAATACTTCCTAATGTGGCAAGTGCATATATCCTGCCTGACGTAGTTCCAACATTTTCTAAATCGTTCATTTTTAATTTTATTATTATTGGAGAAAGAATTCCGATAAACATTGAAGGCAAAAAGAAGAAAATAGTTGTTGTTACAATTGCTCCAATCTTTATGCTTTCAATCCAAACAGTTAATGTTTCTATTACAATTTGTTGAAATATCGGTATTATATATATTAGAATTCCTGTAATTATTAAAATAATTCTAATATTATTCTTTAATACTGAATTATTATTTTTTGCTTTATCTGCAATAATCCCTCCAACATAATTTCCTATACTAGTGCTTAATAATATTATTCCTATGATGCTCGTCCATACAATATTACTGCTTCCAAAATATGGCGATAATAGTCTAGATGCAATAAGTTCTAAAATCATATATATAGAATTTACAACGAATAAAATTATCTCAATTTTGTATTTTTTTATATACATTCTCTCTTCCTTTATACAAAAATATTTCCTATTCTTTTATATAACAAAAAAAGATATAAGTCAATATCTTATATCTTATTTGGCGGAGTAGAGAGGGATCGAACCTCCGCGCCCATTTCTGGACCTAGCAGTTTAGCAAACTGCCCCCTTCACCACTTGGGTACTACTCCATTTTTAAAAAAAGAGCATTGTTTAACAATACTCATATAATGTTGGCGGAGAGGGTGGGATTCGAACCCACGGTACGCTACAAACGCACGCCAATTTTCAAGACTGGTGCCATAAACCAACTCGACCACCTCTCCGTGTGGCATTGACAATTTTTATCTTACCACAAAAAATAGCATTTTGTCAATAGATTTTTTATAATTTCTTTCTATATTTTTATTTTTCGCTCTTTTATAACTGTATTATTATTTCATTGCCTTATCTATAGCTTCTTTTTCTTCTTTTGTTATGTTATATTTGCATTCTCCTTCTATTACTGGTTTTGCATATATATTCGACATTTCTCTTGAATAAATCCCATTAAATACAATTCCATTATTTTTTTCATCTAATAAAGCAACAGCAAAACTTAAATCATTCCCTGCATCATTATATGCATTATACCTTACAATTCCCGTTTTCTGTATGCATTTGTCAATTCTAGTATCTAATTGATTACAATATGAATGTGTTTCACTAATGGCTTCCTCTAAAGAAACAATTCTTTCTATATAATTCTCTAAATCCTCTTTAATATTTTTTCCGTCTCCTAGTTTTTCCATAAAAAGCTTATTATTTTTATTTATTCTATTGATTCGAGCATTACTTATTATTACAGCTATAAATAGAATAATATTTATAACAAAAATAATGATTATACTAATATTATTATAAAAAAAATCTAACATAGTCTCCTCCTATAAAGTCTTTATTTAATTAATCCCAGTATTCTTTCTAAATCATCATTTGTTCTATATTCTATAACTATTTTCCCTCTTCTTTTTCCTGCATCAACTTTAACTTTTGTTCCAAAAAATCCTGTGAATTTATCTTCTATATCTCTATATATTACTTCATATTTCGGATCAAATTCTTGAACATTCTTTTTTCTTTGTAATTTTGCTTCTATTTGTCTTACAGTTTGATTATTATTTATTATTCTCATTGCTAAACTATACTGTTTAACAGGATCTGTTTCCATTAAAAGTTGTCTACAATGTCCTTCTGTAAGTTTACCCTCTTTTGCTAATTCTAATACTCTTGGAGATAAATTAAGTATTCTTATAGAATTTGCAATTCCACTTCTTGATTTTCCTAAAATCTTGGCAATTTCTTCTTGTTTAAGATGATATTCATCTATTAATGATTTAATTCCAAGGGCTTTATCAACAGGGTTTAAATCCTCTCTTTGTATATTTTCTATTAAAGATATTTCCTTATTTTTCTTTTCATCTCCATCTCTTACTATTGCAGGTATTTCTGTTAGCCCAGCTATTTTAGCAGCTCTCCATCTTCTTTCTCCAGCAACAATTGAAAAATACCCTTCTTTTTCTGTTACTATAATTGGTTGAATTACTCCATACATTTTTATTGAATCTGCAAGTTCTTGCAAAGATTCTTGATCAAATATTTTTCTTGCTTGTTCTTTATTAGGTTCTATATCAATAATTTTTAAATTTCTTAAATCATCTCCTACACGTTGTTTTTCCTCTTCAGCAACTGGCATTGAAAATAACGCATCTAATCCTTTTCCTAATCCTGTTTTCTTAACCATATCTTTTCCTCCTTCTAATTATCTTCTTCTGAATTTAATTTTAAAAATTCTCTTCCTAATTTTTCATAACTCCTAGCTCCTTTTGAGTGTGGATCATATATTGTAATTGGCAATCCATAGCTTGGTGCCTCACTTACTCTGACATTTCTTGGAATAACTGTTTTATATACTCTATTGTTAAAATACCTTTTTACTTCTTTTACAACTTGATTTGATAAATTTGTTCTAATATCATACATAGTAAGTAATGCACCTTCTATATATAAATCTTTATTTAAATGTTTTTTTACAAGCTCAACCGTGTTTATAAGTTGTCCTAATCCTTCTAATGCATAATACTCACATTGTACTGGTATCATTACACTATCAGATGCTGTAAAAGCATTTAACGTGATTAGACCCAAAGATGGTGGACAGTCTATAAATATAAAATCAAATTTATCTTTTATTTCTGTAAGCTTTTCTTTTAATCTCTGTTCTCTTGACATCATTGAAACAAGTTGAACTTCTGCGCCTGCAAGATTCAAATTTGATGGGCATATATATAAATTTTTAATTTCCGTCTTTTTTATTATGTCAACTGTAGGTTGATCAGAAACTAATAAATCATATGTAGAAAATTCAGTATCTTTTTCCATTCCTATTCCACTTGTAGCATTTCCTTGAGGATCTGCATCTATTAATAAAATTCTTTTACCTTTTTTGGCTAAAATAGCACTTAAATTAACTGTCGTCGTTGTCTTTCCAACTCCACCTTTTTGATTTGCAATTGATATTATTTTTCCCAAAATGTTCCCTCCGTTTCTACTTATACTTGTCCATTTTATTATTAAAAATTACATATATTATAATATACAAATATTAAAAATATGTCAATAATTTTATAAAATATTTTATAAAAAATAACCCCCACTCAAAGTGAAATTATTACACAAAAAAATTTGTCGAATTTTGTCGAAAATCCATTTGATAATATTTTTGTTATCAGCTTCTATTTTCAAACAAAAAGAATGTTTCACACTTAACTGCTGTGAAACATTCTCTAATTAACTATTGGTTCTAAGTGTTTTAAAGATTTTTTATCTGTGAAACATTGGCGCCTGAGATGGAGTTCCTGCTTTTCTTGGATATTTATTTGGAGTATCACTAATTTTTTTTATTATAACTATATTTCTTTCTATATCAGAATTCGGTAAAACAAAATTTTCAACTTTTTTCACCTTGCCTCCAAGTTCCTTAATTGCAAATTCAGCCTTACTTAACTCTTCTTCAATTCCTGGCCCTTTCATACATATAGCACATCCTCCAACTTTTATGAAAGGCAAAAGATATTCTACAAGAGTAGTCATATTGGCAACAGCACGTGAAATTACAATATCAAATTTTTCTCTAGTATCTTTGTTTTGTCCAAAGTCTTCTGCTCTTCCATGAATAGTTTTTATATTTTTTAATTCTAATTTATTGCAAACTTCATTTAAAAAATTAATTCTTTTATTTAAAGAATCTAATAAAGTAATGTCTATATTACTATTCATTATTCCAATTGGAATTCCTGGAAAACCAGCACCTGTTCCTACATCTATTATTTTATCATTTCCCTTAATATATTTTATAATTGTTAATGAATCAATGAAATGTTTTAAAATAATATCATCCACTTCTGTAATAGCTGTTAAATTTATTTTTTCATTCCATTCTAAAAGAAGTTGCATATATTCAAAAAACTTTTTTGTTTGTGTTTCAGTTAAATTAATATCTATTTTTTTAGATAGTTCAATCATTTTATTATAAAAATCATTATTCATCTTTTTCTTCCTTCCATTATTCACATATTATCATCTATATGTGTATAATATTCTTATCGTTTAATTTGTAAATATATTAATAATACATTTATATCTGCTGGACTAACACCTGAAATTCTTGAAGCTTGTCCTATTGATGTAGGCTTTATTTTATTAAGTTTTTGCATAGCTTCTATTCTTAGGCCTTTTATCTCTGAATAGTCAATATCTTCTGAAAGCTTTTTATTTTCTAATTTTTTAAACTTTTCAACCTGTTCTTCTTCCATTTTTATATAGCCTTCATATTTTATTTGAATTTCAACTTCTTCTTTTTCAGCAATAGAAAGCTCAGGCCTATTTTCATCAATTTCTTTTAGAATGTCATATGTGAGTTCTGTTCTTTTTAGAAGCTCAGCCATTTTATATCCATTATTTAATGGAGTTGTTCCATGTTCTTCTAAAAATTTATTAACTTTTTCCGTTGGTCTTACAACAGTATTTTTTAGTCTTTTAATTTCCTTTTCTATATTTGCTTTTTTTACTAAAAATCTTTCATATCTTTCATCTGATATAAGTCCTACATCATGTCCTATTTCTGTTAATCTTAAGTCTGCATTGTCCTGTCTTAAAAGAAGCCTGTATTCTGCTCTAGATGTCATCATTCTATATGGTTCATTAGTTCCTTTTGTAACTAAGTCATCAATTAAAACACCAATATATCCTTGTGTTCTATCTAAAACAAGTGGCTCTCTTCCTTTTATTTTTAAAGCACTATTTATACCTGCAATTAGACCTTGACAAGCAGCTTCCTCGTAACCTGAGCTTCCATTTGTTTGTCCTGCAAAAAATAGTCCACTTATCTTTTTGTATTCTAAAGAAAGTTTTAATTCCGATGGATCTATACAGTCATATTCAATGGCATACGCTGGTCTTGTAAATTCTGCATGTTCAAGTCCTGGAATCGTTCTATACATAGCAATTTGAACATCTTCTGGAAGTGATGAACTCATTCCTTGTGCATACATTTCATCAGTATCAAGTCCTATTGGTTCAATAAAAATTTGATGTCTTTTTTTATCAGCAAATCTTACAACTTTATCTTCAATAGATGGACAATATCTAGGTCCTGTTCCTTCTATAACTCCAGCATATAAAGGCGAACGATGTAAATTTTCTTTTATAATTCTATGTGTTTCTTCATTAGTATAAGTTAAATAGCAATCTTGTTGTTCAAATTCTTTTACTTCATCATCTAAAGAAAATGGAACAATATTATCATCGCCTTTTTGCACTTCCATTTTTGAAAAATCAATACTTTTCCTATTAATTCTTGCTGGTGTTCCTGTCTTAAACCTTACAATTTTAACACCTAGTTCTTTTAAACATTCAGATAATTTATTCGCAGCAAAAACACCATCAGGTCCACTTTCTTGTGAAAACTCCCCTATAAATATTTTTCCTTTTAAATATGTACCAGTAGATACAATTACAGATTTTACTTTATATATCGCTCCTACTGATGTTTCTATTGATTCAATGCATCCGTCTTTAACATTTATTTTTGTAATTTCTGCTTGTTTTAATTCTAAGTTTTCTTGTTTTTCTATTGTATGCTTCATCTCCATTTGATATCTTTTTCTGTCTGCCTGTGCTCTTAAAGAGTGCACAGCAGGCCCTTTTGAAGTATTAAGCATCTTTATTTGTATCATAGTTTTATCTATATTTTTTCCCATCTCTCCACCAAGGCAGTCTATTTCTCTTACTAAATGACCTTTTGAACTTCCTCCAATATGTGGATTACATGGCATATTTGCAACAGCTTCTAAGCTAATTGAAAATAAAAGTGTTTTCATTCCAAGTCTTGCACTTGCTAGTGCAGCTTCACATCCAGCATGTCCAGCTCCAATTACTGCTACATCATATTCTCCTGCAAAATAACTCATTTTTTTATCTCCTTTTTAACATAATCTGTTTACCATTTATTTTCCTAAACAGAACCTTTTAAATATTTCATTTATTATTTCTTCGCCTGCTTCTTCTCCTGTAATAGCTCCTAAATTAGATAACGTATCTTTTAAACTTATTGCTATAATATCAATTGGCATACCATTTTTAAGAATACTTTCTGCTTTATCTAAATTATCTATTGCCTTTGAAATTAAATTTTTATGTCTTTCATTTGTAATTACTATATCATTATCTAAATTTATTTCATCTAAATTAAACATATCTGTAATTTTTTCGAAAAGCGATTCTAAACCAATTTTATTTTTTGTCGACATGTTTATTATATTTTTATTAAAAATTTCTAATTTTGGATTCTCAGATGTTATTTTTTGTTCCAAATCTATTTTATTTAAAATAATAATTGTCTTTTTATTTTTTGCTATTTCTAAAATTTCTAAATCTTCTTTTGAAAAATCTTTGCTTGAATCAAAAATCGCTATAATTAAATCTGCATCTTCTGCTAATTTTTTTGATTTTTCAATTCCAATCATTTCAACCTCATCTTTTGCTTCTCTTATACCTGCTGTATCAATTAAATTAAGTGGTATACCATTTATTGTTACAAATTCTTCAATAGTATCCCTTGTAGTACCTTCTATTTCTGTAACAATGGCTCTATCTTCTTTTAATATAGCATTTAAAAGTGACGATTTTCCTGCATTTGGTTTACCTATTATTACTGTTTTTATCCCTTGTTTTATCATTTTCCCATTATCAAATGACTTCTTTAATTCTACTAATTTCTCTTTAGAACTTTTTATTGTTTCTAAAATTTCGTTATTTGTAACCTCAGGTGTATCATATTCTGGATAATCAATTGAAACCTCAATATTTGTCATTATTTCAAGTAATTTGTTTTTTATTTCATTTATTCTTTCAGATAAAAATCCCTCTAATTGCTTTATTCCCTCTTTTGCTTCTCTATCTGATTTAGCATTTATAATATCAATTATAGATTCTGCTTGAGATAAATCTATTCTCCCACCTAAAAATGCTCTTTTTGTAAATTCACCTGGTTCTGCAATCTCTGCACCATTTTTTAAGCATAAATCCATTATTTTACGCATAACTACTGTTCCACCATGCGAATTAATTTCACACATATCCTCTGTTGTATAGCTTTTTGGTGCTTTAAAATATGAAACCAATACTTCATCAATAATTTTCTCATCATCAATAATGTGTCCATATTTTATTGTATATCCTGGTATTTGATTAATGTTTTTTGGACTTTTTTGTTTAAATATTTTATCTAGAATTTTAAATGTATTTTCTCCACTCATCCTTATTATTCCTATTCCACCAATCCCTGGTGCCGTAGAAATAGAAACTATTGTACTCATTTTTACCTCCAAAAAAAGTCAAAGCGAGAATAATCTTATATATACAGACTAAATCTTCACTTTGACTTCAGATTTATTATTATTTAATTAATTATCTATTTTAAACTAATTACTAATCTTCTTCTTGGCTCTTCACCAATACTATGTGTTGTTACTTTATTAGAACTTTGTAATTTTGAATGTATTATTTTTCTTTCATATGCTTTCATAGGCTCTAATGTTACAGACTTTCCAGTTCTAATTACTCTTTTTTCCATTCTTTCAGCTAAATCTTCTAATGTTTTTTCTCTTTTACTCTTGTATTCTTCAATATCTAATATAACTCTAACTCTAGACTCTAACCCTTTACTTGCAACAGCTATTAATATGTTTTGTAAAGAATATAAAGTTTCTCCTCTATATCCAATTAAATATCCAGCTTCATGTCCATTTATTGTAACAAAAATCGCTGTTTCATCTTTTTTGATAGAATAATTTATATCATTTCCTATTTTGTTTAAAAATTCTTTAAGGAATACATCTACATTAGACTCAGCTTTATTTAATTCATCAGCTGTATATGTTCTTATTTCCTTAGGCTTATTATCTTTTTCATGACTATTATTTTCTTTAACCCCATCTTCTTTTACTGTTAATTCTACTTTAACAACTCTTGGTGCTAAAATACTAAAAAAGCTTCTTTTATCATCACTATCAAGTACTTTAATATCAACTTGATTTTTATTAACCTTTAACACCTTTAATCCATTTTCTATAGCCTCATTTGTTGTTTTTCCTTCTGCAATTATACTATTAGGCATTTTCCTCTGCCTCCTCTTTATTCAATATTTTATTTATTACTAATCTTTCAACTATCATTAATATATTGTTCATTAACCAATATAAAGCTAAACCTAATGGTGCAATTATTGCTATTGTAACAGACATTATTGGCATCATCCAAACCATAGTTTTATTCATATCTTCTGTCGGATTATATTTTTCATCTTCTTTGTCTGTTCCATCTGTGATAAGCTTCTTTTCTTCTTTTTCTTTCTTCTTTGTTGTAGACATAGAAAACCTTATTGATATAAAAGAAGAAATTACATAAAGTACCGGTATAATAAGTGTTTTTATATCTGTTGGATTTTTTGATGGAACTTGTGTTAAATCAATTCCGAAAAATTCCATATTTAGATTGGCTTGTTTTGCATATTCTTTTATGTTAAATTCTTTATCCTTATTTTCATCTTCTTTAATTTCATTTTTTTCAAAATCTAACCCTTTAATATATTGAATTACCGCAATTTCTTCATAAGCACCTTTAGTATTAGAATTTTGTTCATTTACAATTTTCTCCATATTACTGATAACATCTTTATCCATTTTTACCATGTATGTTAGAGGTTGTCTGACAAGTAAGAACACAGAAAAAAGAAGTAAAATTTGAATTATTGAACTTAAACATCCAGAAAAAGGATTCATACCTTCCCTTTTATATAAAGCCATCATTTCTTGATTAAGCTTTTCTGGTTCATTTTTGTATTTGAATTGGATTTGTTTTAATTCAGCTTGGATTTTTTCATTTTTTTTCATTGTTCTCTGTTGTTTAATAGATATAGGAATCATTATCACTTTTACAATTACAGAAAATAGAATAATTGCCCATCCATAATTCCCAACAATATCATATAATAGTTTTAAAACATATCCAAATAAATTTGCAAAAAAAGCTAACATTCTTTACCCTCCAAATTTATTTTAATGGGTCATATCCACCTTTTGAAAAAGGATTACATCTTATAATTCTAGCTATACCCAATCCTATTCCTTTAAAAACGCCATATTTTTCAATTGCTTGTTTTGTATATTCTGAACAAGTTGGGTAATATTTACACTTTATATTTTTGTAATCAAGCCATGCAGATATATTTCTTTGATACCATTCAATTAATTTAATTAATAATTTTTTCATTTTAATCACTTTATAACTATAATATTAATTTAAATATTTTCTTTAAGAATCTTACCTTTTTCAAGTATTCTTTTCATATCTTTTTTTACAATATCAAACTTAACACTTGAAATATCTACTTGTTTTTTTAATAGAAAAACTATACTAATTCCAGAAATAATTTGATTTTCATATAACCAATAGCTTTCTCTAAGCAGTCTTTTAATTCTATTTCTTTGAAATGCATGACCTGCTTTAGAACTAATTGCTAAACCAAGAAAGTTATTATTACTTCTGTTATTAAATATAAAAGCTTCTATTACATCACCAGAATAGTAAGATCCTTTTGAAAAAACATTACTAAACTCATAGTTTTTTTTTAACATTTTTGTTTTTTTCATTTAACAAAATCCTTTAAATTTCTATGTGTTTATACACAGATTTTCTTTCTACCTTTTGCACGTCTAGCTTTTAAAACATTTCTTCCAGACTTTGTTGACATTCTTTTCAAAAAACCATGTTCTTTTTTTGTTTGTCTATTTTTAGGTTGATATGTCATTTTCATACCTAAAACACCTCCTAAATATATTTTTACGCAAGTGTATCTATTATATATTCTTTTTAATAAAAAGTCAATGCTTTTTCAATTATTTTTAAATTTTTTCCTAAGGAAATACAGTTTTTGGGTATTTTTTATAGAATTTTTTAATTTAATGTTGCATTTTCTCAAAAAATGTTGTATAACTTTTTTAACAATTATTTTTTTTAATGAAAATTTGAAAATTTTGTAAATTTTAATGTTGTTATCAACAACTTATCCACAAATTGTTGATAGATTTTCCACTTATTTTATTCAAAAAAAATAATTCATGTAAAGTTTCGAAAATGTATTAATTCCGATAATCGTAGCGTGCGAACTTTGTTTCGATTATCTGTATGTTTTTAAATTTTCGTCATAAAGTTATCAACATATGTGGATAACTTTGTGGATAACTTTTTTTATTATTGATATTACCCAAAATGTTACATAATCAGTTACATTTTGACTATATAAAAAATTTTGATTTTTGCAAGGATTGGAGGTAACAGATGGATCAGCAGATGAATGGTCAAGAAATAGTTAATAAAATGCATGAAGCTTTACAAAAAGAAATTTCCCCTATAATTTATGATGCATTTATATCTTATTTAAAATTTGAATCCCTAGAAGGAAATCATTTAACCTTTCAATGTGAATACACTTATGAAAAAGAAAATACTGAATCTAGATATTCCCGTTTAATATTAAGCGCCTTAAAGTATGTAACTAATAGAGATATGGAATTTTCTATTCATGCTTTACAAACACCTTCTCAGAATACTCCTAAAAATCCAGAAGTTATATCAAGTAAAAACATAGAAACTGATAAAGATGAAGAGGTCGATTATTCAAAATACTCTTTAAATCCTAAATATACCTTTGACACTTTTGTTGTAGGAAATAATAACAACTTAGCACATGCAGCAGCACTAGCAGTAGCAGATAACCCTGCAAAGACATATAATCCTTTATTTATATATGGAGGAGTTGGTTTAGGAAAAACTCACTTAATGCAAGCCATAGGAAATAGGATATTAAAAAACAATAGAAATATGAATGTAGTATATGTTACATCTGAAAAATTTACTAACCAATTAATCATTTCTATAAAAGATTTAAAAAATGATCCTTTTAGAAATAAATACAGAAATGCAGATGTTTTAATAATAGATGACATTCAATTTATTGCAAAAAAAGAAAGAGTTCAAGAAGAATTTTTCCATACATTTAATACTTTATATGAAAACGGAAAACAAATTATAATCTCAAGTGATAAACAACCAAAAGATATTCAATTTTTAGAAGAAAGACTAAAATCAAGATTCGAATGGGGATTACTTGCTGATATTTCTAACCCTGATTATGAAACAAGAGTAGCAATACTAAGAAAAAAAGCTCAAGATGAAGGAATTATTATAGATAATGAAATTATAGCAGATATAGCAGCAAAAATTGATTCAAATATTAGGGAACTTGAAGGCGTATTTAATAAAATAGTTGCAAGGGCATCTCTTACACATATACCAATTACTATTGAACTAGCTGAAAATGTAATCAATGAGTTTATATCAAAAAAAGAAAAGGTAATTTCATCAGATTTTATACAAGATGTAGTTGCTAAATATTTCAATGTTGACAAAAAAGAATTACCTGGAACAAAAAGATCAAATGATATTGCAAGACCAAGACAAATTGCAATGTATCTATGTAGAGAAGTTGCTAACATGACTTTTCCACAAATAGGTATAGACTTTGGTAATAAAGACCACTCAACAGTAATGCACGCATACAAAAAAATAGATAAAGAAGTAAAAGAGAATTCAAACACAAAATTAATTGTGGATAGTGTGAAAAACATTATATTAAATAACGAATAATTGAAATATAAAAATAAATAAAAAATTATAAAAAAAAATGTTTGTAAAAATTTTCGTTTGAAAAATCCATTTCAAATTCTTCTTACGGAAAGGCTTAATTGGTTATCCACACATACTTTGTGGAAAAGCTGTTTATAACATGTTTATAACTAACTTTCCACTTCAAAATGTGAAAAGTGTGGAAAACCATATACACTTTTCCACAGATTTTTACACAACCAAAAACATTACGGCTCAGGTTATCAACATAGTTTTCCACATAATTCACACGACATACTACTACTACTACTATATATATTTTATTATTATTTATATAAATAAAAGCGTAACGCAAAAAAATGAAAGGATGATTAAAATGAAATTTGTTTGTTACAAAGATACAATTATTAAAGCTTTAAATTCCGTAGTTAAAGGTGTTGCATCTAAAACAACAATGCCAATACTAGAAGGAATACTTATTCAAACAAATGAAGGAGAAATTAAATTAACTACATATGATTTAGAAATAGGAATAGAATACACAATGAAGTGTGATATTATAGAACATGGAAGTACAGTAGTTAATGCAACTATGTTTTCAGAAATTATAAGAAAGTTACCAGATTCAGAAATCAATATAAGTGTAAATGAAAATAATTTATTAATAATAGAATGTGAAGGAGCATTATATAAATTAGCAACAAAAAATCCAGATGAATTTCCAGAATTACCAAAAATAGAAGTAGAAAATTCTATTGATTTAGAGCAAGGAGCTCTAAAAAATATGATTAGAAAAACAATATTTGCAGTAAGTTCAGATGAAAATAGACCAATTTTTTCAGGATGTTTATTTGAAATAAAAGATAATAAATTAAATATAGTTGCAATTGATGGATTTAGATTAGCTTTAAGAAAAATAAATTTACCAGTTGCAGTGAATGATTTTAAAGCTGTAATTCCAGCAAAGACGTTAAACGAGGTTATAAAAATTTTATCAGATTCTTTTGAAAATGTAAAAATAGGAGTTGCAAAAAATCAAGCACTTTTTGAAATGGAGAATTGTAAAATAGTTACTAGAATACTAGATGGAGAATTCTTAAACTATAATTCAGTTATACCAAGCAATTGGCAAACAAGAGTAAGAGTTAATAGAAATGATTTACAAAATAGCTTTGAAAGAATAAGTTTAATATCTTCATCAAGTATAGAAAAAGAGAAAAAGTATCCAGTAAAAGTTACAGTTGACATTGGAAAAATGATTATATCTTGTACAAATCAGACAGGTGATGCAAAAGAAGAAGTATTTATTTCTACAGAAGGAAAATATTTAGAAGCAGGATTTAATCCAAAATATTTCTTAGATTGTTTAAAAGCAATTGATGAAGAAGAAATATTTATAGAATTTGGAAGTAATATTTCTCCATGTTTAGTAAAATCAGTAGATAACAACGATTATGTATATATGATTTTACCAATAAGATTAAAAAATGAATAAAAATATAATAGTTTATCCACATTTTTTGTACAGAATGTGGATTTTTTTATTTTTTCAAAAAAAACAACGCGTGAGAATCAAAAATAAGCCAGTTTTATATTTTTAATAAGTAAATTATATAATATAAAGAAACACTTTACATAGTAAAAAGAGTGTAAGTATTGACAAAAAATAAAATATTATGTATAAATTAAAAGTAATTATTAACAATTGGAGAACAAAATGTGGATAAATAAAATTAAAATTAACAATTTTAGAAATTATAATAATTTAGAAATAGATTTAAATAAAGGAACAAATATATTTTATGGTGAAAATGCTCAAGGAAAAACAAACATTATTGAGGCAATTTTTTTGTGTAGTATAGGAAAATCTTTTAGAACAAATAAAGATAAAGAACTGATAAAATTTGATGAAGAGAATTGTTCAGTAGAAATTAGTTTTGAAAAATCAGATAGAGATGGCAATATATCAATTAACATAGGAGAAAGAAAAAATATATTTGTTAATAAAATAAAAATAAAAAAATTAAGTGAATTGTTAGGAAATATTAATGTTGTAATATTTACACCTGATGATATAAACATTTTAAAAGGTGGTCCTCAAGAAAGAAGAAAATTTTTAGATGTAATGATAAGTCAGTTAAGACCAAAATATATGCACCTTTGTAGTTTATACCAAAAAACATTAGATGAAAGAAATACTTTTTTAAAAAATACTGAAAATAATAATTATGCTTTATTAGATATTTATGATGAAAAATTAGCTGAATATGGCTGTGAAATATATAAATACAGAAATGAATTTATTGAAAAAATAAAAAATAAAATAAAAAAAATTCATAAAAATATTACAAATGATAAAGAAGATATAGAAATAAAATATACTTCAAATTGTGAGGATAAAAATGAATTTTTAAAACTTTTAAAAGAAAGACGAAAGTTAGATTTTATAAAAGGGTATACAACTAAAGGTGTTCATAGAGATGATTTTCAAATTTTCTTAAATGAATTACCAGTTGATGTTTATGGATCACAAGGACAACATAGGACAGCAGTTTTATCATTAAAACTTTCAGAACTTCAAGTAATTTATGATGAAATAGGGGAAAATCCTATCTTACTATTAGATGATTTTATGTCAGAGTTAGATGAATTTAGAAGAACTAACTTTTTAGAAAACATTGAGGATACACAAGTAATTATTACATGTACAGAAAAAATTGAATTAAATAATAGTGATGTAAAAATCTTTAATGTAAAAAATGGAGAAATAAAAAATTAAAAAAAACATTTGACAAAATTAAAAAATAGAATTAATATAATATATGTGAACTAAAAAATGAAAGGAAGACATATATGGAAAAATACGAACATAAATACGGTGCAGAGCAAATTCAAGTTCTTGAAGGATTGGAAGCCGTAAGAAAAAGACCAGGTATGTATATAGGAAGTACATCTATAAGAGGACTACACCATTTAGTATACGAAATTGTAGATAATGGTGTTGACGAAGCTTTAGCTGGTTATTGTACTGAAATTAATATCGCAATCGAAAAGGGAAATATAATTAGTGTTGAAGATAATGGAAGGGGAATTCCCGTAGAAATTCACCCTAAAACAGGAATATCTACTGCAGAAACAGTTTATACAGTTTTACATGCAGGAGGAAAATTTGGTGGAGATAGTGGATATAAAGTATCTGGAGGGCTTCACGGAGTTGGTGCGTCTGTAGTTAATGCATTATCTGCTTGGACAGAAGTAACAATTCAAAGAGACGGTGGAATCTATCAAATGAGATTTGAAAAAGGAAAGACTGTTAAAAAATTAGAGAAAATAGGAGAATCAAGCAAAACAGGAACTAAAGTTAGGTTTTTAGCAGATGATACTATATTTGAAACAACAGATTATGATTTTGAAACATTAGAAACAAGAATAAGAGAAATTGCATTTTTAACCAAGGGATTAAAACTAACTATTGAAGATCAAAGATTGGAAGAACCTAAAAAATCAGAGTTCTGTTTTGAAGGAGGATTAAAATCTTTTGTTGAATATTTAAACAAAAATAAAGAAAAAATAAATAAAGACCCAATATATATTGAAAAAAATGGAGACGTTCCAGTAGAAATCGCAATTCAGTACACAACAAATTATTCAGAAAATATTTATTCTTTTGTTAATAATATAAATACAATAGAAGGTGGAACTCACTTAGAAGGATTTAAAAGATCTTTAACAAAAGTATTTAATGATTATGCAAGAGGACACAATATTTTAAAAGATAAAGATGGAAATCTTCAAGGTGAAGATATAAGAGAAGGAATTACTGCTGTAATTTCTGTAAAAGTTAAAGAGCCTCAATTTGAGGGACAAACTAAGACAAAACTTGGTAATAGCGAAGTTACAGGTGTTGTAATGAGTATGATGAATGAAGCTTTAGCTAGCTTTTTAGAAGAAAATCCAAATGTTGCAAAAGCTGTTCTTGAAAAATGTATAAGTGCATCTAGGGCAAGAGAAGCAGCAAGAAAAGCAAGAGAATTAGTTAGAAGAAAAAGTGCATTAGAAACAACAACTTTACCAGGAAAATTAGCAGACTGTAGTAGTAAAGTTGCAGAAGAATGTGAAGTATATATAGTCGAGGGAGACTCTGCTGGAGGAAGTGCAAAGCAAGGAAGAGATAGACGTTATCAAGCAATTTTACCACTATGGGGAAAAATGCTAAATGTTGAAAAAGCAAGAGCAGATAAAATATATGGAAATGATAAATTAAATCCAGTAATTGTTGCTGTAGGAGCAGGAATTGGATCAGATTTTGATATTACAAAAATAAGATATGGAAAAGTAATAATTATGGCAGACGCCGATGTTGATGGTGCACATATTAGAACACTATTATTAACATTTTTCTTTAGATATATGAGACCATTAATTGAAAATGGTAATGTATTTTTAGCACAACCACCATTATATAAATTATCTAAAAAAGGAATGGAAGATGTATATTGTTATACAGATGAAGATTTAGATAAAGCATATAAAGATTTAGAAGGAAAAGGAATTGCCAGAGACCAACTAGGACTTCAAAGATACAAAGGTCTTGGAGAAATGAACCCTGAACAATTATGGGAAACAACAATGAACCCAGAAACAAGAATATTAGTTAAAGTAACTATGGAAGATGCTATAAAAGCAGATGAAACATTTAATATTCTTATGGGAGATGAAGTAGAGCCAAGAAGAGAATTTATACAAAAGAATGCTAAATATGTTAAGAATTTGGATGTATAAAGGGAGCAAATATTTATGAAAAATGATTTAAAAAAGAAAAGGAAGGCCTTAATTGATGGATTAATTCAAAATCCACTAAAAAGAAAGAAAGAAGTAGCTTTCACAGTAGAAAGAGAGAAGCTTGGAGAACTTGGTAAAAGAATAGGGGTAAGATGTGACAGAAATATGAAGGAAAGGATTGAAACTTGTATAGAAGTCAAAGAAGAAGGTTTAGAAATATAGTTAAATAAAATAGCCGGCAATTTTTTGCCGGCTATTTTCAGTAAAGCTAATAATAATTTTGCTCAAACTAATATACATAATATTCTGACCTAATATATATCGCTATATAAATAAGCCACCTACCACATATATTAATCAGTTGCTCGACTATTAATACAACATAAATAGCTCTATTCATCCACTTGGGACTACTAAAAACCATAACAGATATAATAATAATCTTAAGCTCGAATATATTACATATATTGTAACCACATCTATATAGCTTGCCTACACATAATATACTCCATATATAAGCTAAAATATATTTTAACTTAATTTTTGCTTCAACTATTATTAACCTTACAATCTTATTATAAGTAAAAATAAAAAAAATATACACAAAAATAAAAAAATGTTGTGATATTGTTTAAAAGTTAGCAGAGATAAAAACGTAATTGACATAATGCTTGTTGGGTGATATAATACTAATAATTATTTAGGGAGGAATATATATGGGAAAAATAGGAAAAAATTTAAGTAATACATTATACAAGATATTAGTTAGAGATATAACTGTTGAAAATATAGATAAAGTGTTTATTGATTTTGAATTAAAAAAAGATGATTTTTTAGAAGAGATTAAGCGCTGGGATGGACTTCGTGTAGCAATTTATAGAGCTCAACGTGTGATGAGAGAAAAATATGATTTTGAAGATTTTAAAAAACTTCATGAACAAGATAAGGAAAAATATGATGAGTATGAAACTATAATAGAACAAGAAAAAAAGAAGGTTGCAAAAGATGCAGAGGAGATATTAGAAAGACTACTAGATGAAGGAAAAATAATATCAACAGTAAAAGAAATAAAAAAAGGAGAAAAAATTACTGCTATAATTGTTCCAGGACAAGAAAAAAACTATCCGGATTCGAAGGATGGATGTGTAGAAATAAATGGATCAGAAGATATGAAAAAAAGAACTATTATTTGTATAAATGGAAAATATTATGCTTATCCAGATCCACTTGCTGCATCATTATCATTGTGCGTTAATGAGTTTAAACTTTTTGATGATGATATAGAATTATTAGCAAATCAGATGTATAACACTAAGGCAGAAGGATATGACATACCTATTAATGATCGTATATTTTTTCTACAAAAATTATTTCCAGAGTATAGAGATGAAATTGCGCATATAATGACTAGATATGGAAAAAAAGGCTCTTTTTATATATATGAAGAAGACGACATTGTTTATTTGCTTCGTGAATCAGAATTACGAAAAAAAGAGCATACTGCGGAAGAAATTGGACAAGGTACTGCAAATGGATTATCTAAAGGGGAAGAAGAGGAAGCAAAGGAGGCATTAATAAGAGCTAAAGAGAGAGAAACAAAGACTGCAGATGAACAAGATTTAAACTAATTTTAGGAGAAAAATAATGATAAGTGTTGAATATAAAGAAGCTATTTCAGAAACATTAGATATTTTAAGACATACAAAAAAAGAAGATGTCGATAAAATTCCTCCAAGATTTATGGAGTTTTTAAAGGAAAATGCTTCAAAAACATATAAACCGAAATTAGACCATACACTAAAAATTGATAAAATGAACTTAAAGCCAAAAACAAAAGCAATTTTAGCAATAATATATGAAGAATTTTGGTGTAATAATAGAGAAAGAATAGAGTTTAATAAAAAACTCAGAGATAATGAAATTGCGAAAGAAAAGGAATTAAGAGAAAAATATAATCCAAATAATATTTTTAAAGTTAAAAAGTAAATAATAAATGTTCTATAACTAGTTGGTTATAGGACATTTATTTTTTTGTCGAAATCTGTCGAACGATTTTTCTTGACATTCCTGTATTTTGTGATATTATATTAATAGTTTAAATCCCAAATTTTAATTTCTAAAAAAATTATGAATCAAAAAAAATTAACAGTTCAAGAATGGTTACAAATAGAAACTATTTTTAATAATGGCATAATAAAATTAAAAAATAATAATTATATTAAATTAATAAAAATATTTCCAATTAATTTTAATTTAAAATCAGATTTTGAAAAAGAAACAATTTTAAATTCATACAAAATATTTTTAAAAACATGTAATTTCAATTTTCAAATTTTAATTCAGAGTAACAAACAAGATTTACAAAAAAATATAAATAACATTAATGAAAATATAAAAAAAGAAAAATATTTAAATGAATTTGGTAAAGACTATATAAATTTTATCAATGAAATAAACTCTGTAAAAAACTCTGGATCAAAAGATTTTTATATTATAATTTCAAACAATAGGGAAGAAAACAATTTAGAAGATTTAATAATTGAAGAATTAAATGAGAAATATTTTAAAATCAAAGAATGTTTATTAAGATGTGGAAATTATGTAAGAAATATTAATAATAAAAAAGAAGCAGAAAAAATTTTGTATTCATTTTTAAATACAAGATTAGAATTACTATAAAAGGAGGAAGAGAAGTATTAAAAAGGAAAATATATTTTCAGGAACAATAAATTTGCAAGATAAAATATCACCGGCGTATATTAATTTAAAAAATCCAAAATATATTGAAATCGATAATATGTATTATGCTGGATTAATAGTAGTAAATTATTATAGAGAGCAAGATGAATTAATTTTAAAATCATTAATTGAAACAAATATTAATATGAATATTTCAATTTTTTATGAAAAGCAAGATTCTTATTCTGTTATTAAAGATTTAACTTATCATATAGGAAACGTAGGAGTGGATATTAACTCAAATAATCAAAATAGACAAGATATAGATTTAGCAGTATATACATATAATGATGCTAAATATATTAGAAAAGAGATGCAAGTAAATAAAGAAGATTTGTATTTTTTATATATTTATGTAAATGTTTATGCAGAAGATATTAAGGAATTAGAATATTGCTTAAACAAAATTGAAGGTATAATGCAAGCAAAAGGACTAATTACTAAAAGAGCAAACTTTAGAGAAGAGCAAGTTTTTAGAGCATGTTTACCTTTTATGGAAAATAATATAGATATAAAAAAATCTGCAAGAAGAAATATTTTAACATCAGGATTGCTTTCAACATATCCATTTATTTCGACATCTATTTTTGATGAAAATGGAATTTTTATTGGTAGAAATATCTACAATAATTCTTTGATTTTTATAGATAGATATAATACAAATAAATATAAAAATGCAAATATGTGTGTATTTGGAACTAGTGGATCTCGGAAAATCGTTTTATACAAAAATGTTGATTTTAAGATATAGATTGCTTGGAATAGAACAATATGTAATAGATCCAGAAAGAGAGTATACAGAGATATGCAAGAATTTAAAAGGAACAGAAATAAAGATAGGACCTGCATCTAATACATATGTTAACATTATGGATATAAGAGAAGAAAGTCTAGAAGATGGTGAAAATGGATATTTAGCAACAAAAATTAGTAAATTAATAGGTTTTTTTAATTTAATTTTTGGAATATTAGATGAAGAAGAAAAAGCTTTATTAGAAGAAAAATTAATAGAAACATATAATTTAAAAGGAATTACTTTTGATGACAAAAGTCTATTTAATTCAAAAAAATTTAAGTCAAGTAAAGAAATGCCTTTATTAGAGGATTTATATCATGTATTAGAAAAAGATATTAGAACAAAGAAATTTCAAATAAAACTAATTCCATTTGTAAAAGGTTCGCTTAATTTTTTTAATCATTATACAAACACAGAATTAAATAATAAACTAATAATTGCAGATGTTTATGAATTAGGTGAAGATAATTTAAAATATGGAATGTATTTATTTACAGAGTTATTTTGGGACAAAATAAAAATAAATAGGAAAAACAAAAAAGCAATCTATTTAGATGAAATCTGGAGATTAATTGGAGTAACGTCAAATAAATATGTAGCGTCATTTATATATAAAATATTTAAGACAATTAGGAAATATGGAGGAAGCGGAGTTGCAATTACACAAGATATATCTGATTTATTCAGCTTAGAAAATGGAACATATGGAAAAAGTATTTTAAATAATTCTAGTATAAAATCATTTTTTTCATTAGAAGAGGAAAACATAAAAATTCTATCTGAAAATGTAAATCTTTCGGATAAAGAAAAAATAGAAATTAAATCTTTAAAAAGAGGAGAAGCTTTAATGCTTGTTGGAGATGACCATATTTTAGTTAAAATTGAATCATCAGAAAAAGAAAAAGAATTAATAGAAAAAAAGGAGGAAATAAAATAGAGAATAATATAAACCTCAGAAAAATCTCTGTAAATAAAAAAAGGATTAATAGACAGAAAAATAAATTTAATAGCAGTCTAATTGATGTATTTTTTATTACGGATTTAAATTATTACGATTTTAAAATAATTAGAAAAGAAATTAATAAAAAAATAAACAGAAAATATAGAATTAATTATTTAAATATAAATAATATAAAATTAAAAATAAAAAATATTAGTGAAATAAAAAATATTATTTTTTATATTAATGCAGAATTATCACAAATTGAATTATTAAACCAAACAATACATTTAATTAAAATAAGATATATAATTGAAAACAAAAATATTAATATTATTTTTACATTTAAAAAATCAAAACATTTAATTGATTATTATTTATTAAAAAGGGTTTTCAAAAAATACAATGTAATTAAAATAAAAAATAATAAAGATAATTTTTCTATTGAAGAGAAAAAAATTAATAAAATAACTTTAGTGTAAAAACAGATAAGAAAGGAATGAATTTATGAACAATGAAAATTTATTAAATAACAATATAGATGTAAGTTTAAATAATAATTTAAACAATAGTCTAGAAATAAAACAAAACAGTTTTTTACAAGGTACACTTGGAAAAGCAATAAATAACGGAGTAAATATTGGACTGAGGTATTTACTGCCAAATTGGGCAGAAGATAAAGTAATTGAATTAAAAGATAATTTATTAAATTTTGGTTTAAAGGAAGGAATTTCAAAAACAATTCAATCTGTAATAGAGACAGGGAAAAGTGCAATTGGAATTGTAACTGGAAATTTTGAAAATGTAAATCAAATAAATGAAGCAGTAAAAAATGGAGGCATAATAGATACTTTTTCAGAAGTATTTGATCAAGTTTTAAAGAATCTTTATTCATCAGGAAGAATTAATTCTACAACATATAATTTAATTCAAAACGGAAAAAATTCAATTTTAAATAATGTCGAAAAAAATATTGAATCTAATTTAACAAATCAAATAAATATATCTAAAAAATTGGAAAAACATATAAGTAATTGGAAAGAGAGTTTTTCTAAAAAAGACTTCGAAAATATGGAAAAAGAATATAAAAAAATAAAAATAGATTTAAAAGAGTTATTACCTATAGAAAATACTATTAATAATGCAAGGAATATTGAGATACTACACAATTTAATCAAAAATAATGGACAAGATTTTAACTTAACACAAGAAGAAATGGAATTAGCGAATAAATTAAGCTTAAATTAATTTGAAAAATAATACTATGTATGATAGAATGAGGAGGAAATGAATGGATAAAAACAATCTAAATATACAAGATATTAAAAAAAGAATTAAAAAGGGAAAAGTAATATGGACAGAACATTGTTTGAACAGATTAAATCAAAGAGACATTTTAATGTCTGATGTAATTAACACTATAAATACAGGAAAAATAATAGAGTATTATGATAGTGATTATCCATATCAAAGTTGTTTAATACTAGGAAAAGATAATAATAGTGAAATATTACATATAGTATGTGGAATAAATAAAGACAATGTTTATATGATTACAGCTTATTATCCGGATAGTATTAAATGGGAAGATGATATGAAAACAAGGAGGATGAAGTAAATGGAATGTTTTATGTGTAAAGGAGAATTAGAGGTAAAAAAAGTAAATTATATTGTAGATTTGGATAATACAGTTATTGTTATAAAAGATGTACCTGCAAAGGTATGTAAAAAATGTGGAGAAAAGTTTTATGACAATGAAACGGCAGCAAATATTGAGAAGATGGTAAATCAACTAAAAGAATTAGCTGTTGAAGTTACAGTAGTTAAGTATAATGAAAAAATTGCATAGTAATTCCAAAATCAAAAATCCGTAAAAAAATACGGATTTTTCCTTGCAAAAAAAAAATAAATTTAGTATAATACAATTATGCAAAATAATATGAAAAGAGGTAAAAACAATGGACGAAAGACATGATGGAAAAATAGTAGAAAGAGATATAAATGAAGAAATGCAAACTGCATACATAGATTATGCTATGAGCGTTATAGTTGCACGTGCATTGCCAGATGCAAGAGATGGATTAAAACCTGTACATAGAAGAATTTTATATACAATGCATGAAGATGGTTTAACAGCAGACAAGCCATACAGAAAATCTGCTGCAACAGTTGGAGACGTTTTAGGAAGATACCATCCACATGGAGACGCATCTGTATATGATGCAATGGTAAGACTAGCACAAGACTTTTCTATGAGATATAGATTAATCGATGGACATGGAAACTTTGGATCTGTAGATGGAGATCCACCAGCAGCAATGAGGTATACTGAAGCAAGGATGTCTAAACTTGCTGCATATATGATGACAGATATTGAAAAAAATACAATTGATTTTATGCCAAACTATGATGATAGACTTCAAGAACCAACTGTACTTCCTGCACAAATACCTGCACTTTTAGTTAATGGTTCATCAGGAATTGCTGTAGGTATGGCAACAAATATTCCACCACACAACTTAGACGAGATTATAGATGGAATTATAAAAATAATAGATGAAGATGAAGTAACAGATGAAGATTTAATGGAAGTTGTCAAAGGACCGGATTTCCCAACAGAAGGAATAATTGTTGGTAGAGAGGGAATAAGAGAAGCATATAAAACTGGACGTGGAAAAATTACATTAAGAGCAGAAACAGAAATAGAAGAAATGTCTGGCAATAGACAAAGAATAATTGTAAATTCTTTACCTTATCAGGTTAATAAAGCAAAATTAATAGAAAATATGGCACAACTTGCTAAAGAAAAAAGACTTGAAGGTATTTCAGAAATAAGAGATGAATCAGATAGAGAGCATAAAGTAAGAGTTGTAATTGAACTTAAAAGAGATGCAAATGCACAAGTAGTTCTAAATCAATTACTAAAACATACACAAATGCAGATAAGCTTTGGAATTATTATGTTAGCACTTGTTGGTGGAGAACCAAAAATATTAAATTTAAGACAAGCTTTAGATGTATATATAGAGCATAGAAAAGAAGTTGTTCTTCGTAGAACTCAATTTGAACTTGATAAAGCATTAGCAAGAGCTCATATTTTAGAAGGATTAAGAATTGCAATAGATAACATAGATGAGGTTATAAAAATCATTCGTGAATCTTATGATGATGCAAAAGAAAGATTAATGGAAAGATTTAAACTTTCAGAAATTCAAGCACAATCAATCTTAGATATGAGATTGAGAACTCTTCAAGGATTGCAACGTGAAAAAATTGAAGAGGAATATGAAGAATTAATGAAATTAATTGAACATTTAAAAGAAATACTAAATAGCGAAACATTAGTGTTCCAAGTAATTAAAGAAGAGCTTCTAAAAATCAAAGAAAAATTTGGAGATGAAAGAAAGACTAAAATTATTGCAGCAGAAGGAGAAATAGAAGTTGAAGACTTAATTAAGGAAGAACAAACTGTAATTACATTAACACACTTTGGATATATCAAGAGGATGCCAATAGACACATATAAGAGCCAAAGAAGAGGTGGAAAGGGAATTACAGGACTTTCTACAAGGGAAGAAGACTTTGTTACACAAATATTTACAGCTTCTACTCATGATACAATTCTATTCTTTAGTAATAAAGGTAAGTTATATAGACTTAAGGGATATGAAGTACCAGAAGCAGGAAGAACTGCTAAAGGTACAGCAATTGTAAATCTATTAAGTTTAGATGCTGGAGAAAAAATTTCAGCCGTTATTCCAATTCAAAACTTTGCAGAAGGTAAGTATTTACTAATGGGAACAAAAAATGGACTAATTAAGAAAACAGCATTAAAAGAATATGACTCTTCAAGAAAGACAGGTCTTCAAGGAATTACATTAAAAGAAGATGATGAATTAATAGCTGTAAAATTAACAGATGGAGAAGACAATGTTGTTTTAGTTACAAGAAACGGAATTTGTATTACATTTGATGAAAAAGATGTAAGACCTATAGGAAGAACAGCGCAAGGAGTTATAGGTATTAGAATAGATGAAGATGATGAAGTAATAGGAATGGAATCTGTAATAAGAGGAGGAAAAGCAACACTACTTGCAATTACTGAAAATGGATTTGGTAAAAGAACAGAGACTGATGAATATAGAGTTCAACAAAGAGGAGGAAGAGGAGTAATAACATACAAGATTACACCAAAAACAGGAAAACTAGTAGGAGTAAAAGTAGTAAATGGTGATGAGGATGTAATGCTTATAACAGACAAAGGAACTATTATTAGAATGAAAGTTGAAGAAATAAGCGTTCTAGGAAGATCAACTCAAGGTGTTACTCTAATGAGAACTTCAGATGGTGGAAGAGTTGTAAGTATAGAGGTATTAGTACCTGAAGATATAGAAGAAAGCAAGGAATAGCATTTTAAAGAAAAATAGGTATTGACAAAATGTATTTGACGTATTATAATAGTTATTGTTATTATAATACGTCATATATGCGCCATTAGCTCAGTTGGTAGAGCAGTTGACTCTTAATCAAATGGTCGGAGGTTCGACTCCTCTATGGCGCACCAAAAAAGACATTGTAATTTAATTTACAATGTCTTTTTTATTTTATTCATTATTTTGTTGCTTAATATATAGTTTTGTTGCGGTCATAGGGCTATATACGCCTTCAGGATTTTTTATTGGTGCAAATTCCTCCTCTGGATTTACCCTAAGTAATGTAATATTATCAAAAAATTTAAAAGAATCAAAAATAAATTTTTCAAACTTATACGAATTTGGTTTATTAGGAAATATCTTCATTCCTTCATCATTGATATAAATATTCTTTTTAGCTGCCATATGATATGGTAATTCAACATGAGCACATTTTTCTAATGCATCAATTGAAAAGATATGACATAGAATGTTAATTTCTCGATATAGATATTTATCATCTTTTTTTGCATTTGTTATTTCTTCAGTTATTCTTTCATATCCAAGCATAGATGGCTTATTATTCTTTTTGCAAAAAACCCAATCCTGTGAATATGCGTTTTGTTTAAAGATAGTTTTTGAACCAATTTGTGTATTGTTATTTATTGTTAAACCTAAGAACAAAGGATCAGAAATATCTGCTAATATATTATCTATTCCAGAAATGAAAATCCATTTAATTCCTCGATTTTTCATGTTTTCTATTAATCCATTTTTTAAAAGTGATTCAAAAATATCCCCGTTTCCATTAGAGACCTCATGAACTCTATATGGTTCGGCTAAAAGCATATCACCATTAAAAGAAACAAGTGGTAATTTATTTTGAGTGAAGAAGAAAACATTATCTTTATTCAAACCAAAATAATTTTTTTCATTAAAAAATGAAATAGTTTCATAGTTATTTTCTTCACTTGTCATTATATACCAAGGAATATTAATGCTATATTTTTCATTAGCCTCCTGAATTTTTATTGCTAGGATTTCAAACAATGATTTTTTTTCAGGATATAAATTAAGTTCAAAAGTTCCTTTTGGACCGTTATGACCTAGTCTTGTGCCTTGCCCACCAGCCATTGTGACTATCGCATAAGTATTTTGCATTAATATTTTATCACCGATTTCACTTAATTGATTCTTTTCTGAATCTGTAAAGTCATCTTTAATATAATAGTCAAGGGGTTCTATAATTTCATCTATTGGAATTGTGAAATTTTTTAAGTTATTGTATAAATTGTTTATCTTTTCATAGTCTATATCACTTAATTGTTTCAACAATTGTTCTTTTTTATCATCTGTTATTTCAGATAGAAAATCAAGCAAATGAGATTGATTATATTTAGTTAGTTTTTCTCGAATTTCTTCAATATTAATATCCATATTATTATCCTCTTATCTTTTAAATTGGTCAATCTTTGATTTTTTAAGATTGAGCATATAAATAATTTCTAAGAAGTATTTCTTTATCTGGAATATCTGAATTTTTTATTTTTTCTATTTCTTTTTCTGAATCATAAGGAAGTCTTACTAGTTGCATAGAGTATGAAGAAAGTTCTTTGGAATTTAGATTTCCTTCTAATATAACATATGAACTCATTGTTGAAAAGTGTGATAAATCTCTATCTAAATCTGTATTATCAATTTCTATTGGTAAGCCAACACTTCCAGTATTGAATATTAATTTATTTTTGTATCTAAATAAATTAGGAGAATGGATATGAGCATATCCAATAATATCTGGAACTGGATCATTTTCTGTTTTTCCTAAAAATTTAGTATTCTCAAACATATCTTTTGGGTCTGTTATTTCAAAATTTCTATAGTCATTCTCTGCATTAGAATGCAAAGGATTAAAAATATGTTTTAAGCTACGAGGAGAAGCATGGAAAATTCTCACTAAGTGACCGCTTAAATAAAAATCATAAGAAAAAGGAAGATTAGCTAAGAAATTTTTATTTTGTTCAGATAATTTGTTTAAAGTCCATTTTTGTAATGGAACAACACAATTATATATTAATAAATGATCACAATTACCCCTAACAGTAACCTCACAATTTTCTCTTATCAAATCGGTTACTTCATTAGGGTTTGTACCTTTTATTGCAATATCTCCTAAACAATAAATATGCTTAATTCCTCTTTTTTTAATATCATTTATAACTGTTTGCAAAGCAGTCAAATTTCCATGACTGTCAGCAATTAAAGCAATTTTATCCATAATCTTCTCCCTTGTATTATTATACATAATTTTTTTTATTTTTAAACATCTCTTACTGTTAAATCATGAGCAGAACCTTCTTGAATACTTAAATTTGAAACAGGTGTTAAAATGGCTTTTTCATGAAATTCTGCTAAATCTTTTGAACCACAATTTGACATTGTAGATTTTATTTTCTTTATAGTAACATTTAGATTTTCTTTTAAAGAGCCTGCATAAGGGATATATGAATCGACACCTTCAACAAAAGACATTTTCTCTGCTTTTGAACCTAAATCATATCTTTGCCAGCTTCTAGCTCTTTTTGAACCTTCGCCCCAGTATTCTTTAAAGAATTCATTATTTATTTTTACTTTTGCTGTAGGACTTTCATCAAATCTTGCAAAATATCTTCCCATCATAACAAAGTCACATCCCATTGCTAAAGCAAGTGTTATATGATGATCATGAACTATTCCGCCATCTGAACATATTGGAATATATATACCAGTCTTTTTTGCATATTCATCACGAGCTGCTGCTACATCTATTATTGCAGAAGCTTGTCCACGTCCAATTCCTTTTGTTTCACGTGTTATGCAAATTGAACCTCCTCCAATTCCTATTTTGATAAAATCAGCACCTGCATCAGCAAGATAATCAAAGGCTTCTTTGCTTACAACATTACCTGCGCCTATTTTTACTTTATTATTATATTTTTCGTGAACCCATTCGATAACTTCTTTTTGCCATACAGAATATCCATCAGATGAATCTAGACATAAGATGTCAGCTCCAGCGTCTACTAATGCAGGAATTCTTTCTTCATAATCTCTTGTATTAACACCTGCACCAACCATATATCTTTGTTCATCATCTTGTAAAGACAATGGATTTTCTTTATGTTGTTCATAATCTTTTCTAAAAACCAATGAATTTAGATTACCATTTTTCTCAATAACAGGTAAGCAATTAATTTTATTGTCCCATATTATATCATTTGCTTCTGTAAGTGATAATCCAACTTCTGCATAAATAAGTTTTTCAACTGGGGTCATAATGTCTTCAACTTTTTTATCAAGACTATCTCTTGACAATCTATAATCTTTGCTTGTAATTATTCCTAAAAGTTTACCTGATGCAGTTCCATCATCTGTTACAGGTATTGTAGAATGATCACTTTCCTCTTTTAATTTTAAAATTTCTTCTAAAGTATCACCAGGTTTTACATTCCATTTACTTCTTACAAATCCAGATTTTGCTTCCTTAACATTTCTTACCATATTAGCTTGATCCTCAATAGATTGAGACATAAAAATAAATGCTAATCCTCCTTCTCTTGCTAATGCAATTCCCATTTCTTCTCCTGAAACAGATTGCATAATAGCAGAAACAAAAGGTACATTTAAGTACATTGATGGTTCTTCACCTATTTTATGTTTTACTAAAGGTGTTTTTAAAGAAATCTTATCTGGTGTACAATCTCTTGTTGTTAATCTTGGAATTAATAAATATTCATTAAATGTTCTTGATGGTTCATTTAAAAACATTGCCATCTTAATATCCCTCCTTATATTTTTTCTTCTATTATATACATTTTTCGGCATTTTGTAAAGATTTATTTAAAAAAAGAATAAGATATTAGTAATTTAGAAATAAAAAATTATTACTAATATCTTACTTGGTTAAATTGTACCTTGAAAGAATTCCTTTACATAATATTATACTACAAATATATTTTATTTTGTGTTGAAATTTGTCGAAGAGATAAAAAAATTTAAAAAACCTTATTTATCAAAAGGATAAATAAGGTATAGTATTATTTAGAAGACTTTAGAATTATTTTTTCAAGAGGATTGTATGTATCTTTTGATAATAACTCTTTTGATGTAGTTATACCATTTTTTTTCATAACTTTATATGCTTTTACAATTAGTCCATTGGCACCTCTTTGTTTTAGTTTTTCTGTTCCATTAGGTAATCTAGCGTCTGTTTGATATTTTGTTTCATAAGGAATTGTCGATATTGTTTCAACATCGATAGATACTTCTTTTTCATCTTTTTCTTTGATACCATAAATATCAACTTTCGCAATACCATTGCTAATATATACATCAATTCTTATAGGATAAGTTCGATTGTTTTTAAATTTAAAATCTTTTGAACCATAAGCAACTGTTGCGTCACGACCAGGTTGAACATATGATGTAATAAATTGATGATTATATCTTTCTGTTACATCTAAATTTGCACAAATAACTGCATTATATAACGTAGAAGATATTTGACAAATACCTCCTCCTAAACCATCAATTATTTGTCCTCCTTGATAGATTTTTGCCTCTTTATATCCAGCTTTAATAGAACGTTCTCCTACTATTTTGTTATATGAAAATTCCTCACCAGGTGAAAGAATTGTACCATCAATTTTTGCAGCTGCGATGTTTAAATTTGTACTTCTGTCTTTATTGGTTTCGTCAAATCTAGTAGAAAATGTTGATAATTTATTTGGAAAGACATCAATTTTTAAGTTTTTTAGCTTTACTTTTGGTTCAGTAAATTTTAGAGGAATAGATATCTCTGTAGCATCTTTTCTACTTAAAAGTTCTTTTGCTTTATTTAAATCAAAGTCAACGCCTCTAACTTCTGGAAATACTGTAAAAGGATTTTCTTTAAAATATGCATTTTTTGCATCTTTATGTATTTCCGAATAGATTTTATCTAAATCAATTTTTTTAGGACTTTCAACCTTTACTGGAACTGAAAAAGAAGTTTTCTTAGAAGAAAGATCGTTTAAATAATTTTGCAAATCTTCTAGAAAAGTATCTTTATCAACAACAAATCCAGAAGCCCCCTTTGTTATTACTAAAGTTTTATCTTCAATATAATATCCGCTCTGAATCATTTTTTCAGGTAAATTAGAAGAAATATCAGAAATTAGTAAGTCAAATTTTTTTTCATTAATTGAATAATCTAAGTCAATATTTTTTTTGAAGATAAAAGTTTTCGCAATTTCGAAGTTACATTGAAATATATTTCCAGTTTTACCAATACTATATGCTTTATTAATACTTTCTTCAATATTATATTTAATATCTAATGTAGTTAAATCTAACTTTTTTTCATATTTTTCCTTTTCAGTTGTATAAACTAAAGTTAATTCTTTTTCATCTCTTTGTGAAATTAACTCATTTAAAAGTTGTATGCTGCTTTCCTTTGAAAATCTAGATATATTAATATTTCCTACAGAAATTCCAGAGGCTATTTCTGTACTACCAAAATTTAAAAGTGAAAAGATAATAGAAAATATGAAAAAAATAATAATTATAATTAATAGTAGAATTCTTTTGTTTTTCATAAAAATACCTCATAAATATAAGTTGTTAATCAAATAGTACCATAGAATAAAAAAAAAGTAAAGAAGTATAATTATTCGTAATTATTTTGTAATTTTTTTGTAACGAAAATGTAAAGAAAAAAATAGAAAAAAGTATTGAATATTGTAAAAAAAAATATTATAATGTAAAAAGCAAAAGACAAATAAGGAGAAATGGTTATGGAATTAGTAAAGAATATATTTTTTAATACAGACAAATTAATTGAAAATAGTAGTGTTAGAATCTCTTACACAGGAAAATTCTTTCAAGATGGATGCGAGAAAGTTTATGCACATTTTGGCTTTGGAAATGAATGGAATAACTTAACAGAGTTAGAAATGGAAAAAACAGAGTTAGGTTTCCAAGCAGAAATACAATTAGGTGAAGGAGAATCATTTAACTTAGTATTCAAAAATGAAAATGGAGAATGGGATAACAATGAAGGACAAAACTATTCATTCCCATTAGAAAAGGTTTCAACAGAATTAGTTGTATTAGAAGATGAACCAACAGCAATCGGATCTGTAAGAAAGCTTAGAAGATCTTATTTGTGGAGCAAAAAAATAAAATTAGCAGTTTATAAAATTATTACATATTTACCAAAGATTTTATCAGGTAACTATAAAAGAAAAACAAATAGTGAAAACAATCAATAAAACTAATAATATAAAAATAAAAAAGCACTATACTATTTTAAGTATAGTGCTTATTTTTATATGCTCCAACCACCATTTATTGAAATTACTTGACCTGTTGTAAATTCATCTTCTACAAGCCAATTTACGCATTTAGCTATATCTTCTGGCCTACCTATTTTTTGAAGAGGAGTTTCATTTTTTATATTATCTAAATCTTCTTTACTTAAGTATTTGTTCATATCTGTGTCTATACATCCGGGAGCAATTGAATTAACTCGAATGTTTGATGGACCTAGTTCTTTTGCAAGTGATTTTGTTATTCCATCTATTCCTGCTTTTGATGCAGTGTATGCAACTGCAAATGGTCCTCCTTGAATTGCATAAATAGATGAAATATTTATAATACATCCAGATTTATTATGAATCATATTATTTACAACTTCTTGTGTCACACAAAACACAGAATATAGATTTGTATTAATAACATTTTGCCAATCTTCATCTGTAATATCTTGAAATAATTTTTCATTATCTATTCCAGCATTATTAACTAACACATCAATTTTTCCATATTTATTTAGAGTATATTCTACAAGACTTTTTACGTCATCCCTTTTAGAAACATCAGCTTTAAATATATCAATATTATTAAATTCATTTTTTAGCTCGACAGCTTCTTTTTCAGATTTGTTATAATTTGCAATTACAATATAATCTTTATTAGCAAGACTTTTAGCTATTGCTCGTCCTATCCCACGAGATGCACCTGTAACTATTGCAACATTTTGTGACATTATAGTTCCTCCTTATACAATAAAAAAAAGCCAACAATTAAGAGACATCTCAAAACTATTGACAATATGGAGCCACTTGTCCGACTTGAACGGACGACCTACTGATTCATACCACTACAATTTTCATTGCCATAATAAATATGTTTGCGGTCTGGACTTTCTCTTTGCCATAGTATTAAACCTTAGGCACATCGTATAAAGTCTCTACACTCGAAAATAAATTTTCTAGCTCGGGATTAACATATATAAAACTTAGTCTTCCCCGAATTAGCGATGTCCACTTTATAGGTTTCCCTATAAAGGTGCAAGATAGTTCAAAATAAACATTTTGTTTATCTATCCCACAAGTCAGTTGCTCTACCAACTGAGCTAAAGTGGCATATTAAATTGGTGACCCCTACGGGAATCGAACCCATGTCTCCGCCGTGAAAGGGCGATGTCTTAACCGCTTGACCAAGGGGCCATTGGAATACCATTTCGGGTATTCAATAATTTGGTGAGCTATCCGCGACTCGAACGCGGGACAACTTGATTAAAAGTCAAGTGCTCTACCACCTGAGCTAATAGCCCATCTACGTCCATTCGTAAACGGAACAATACTATTCTACAATATTTTTTTTGATTTGTCAACACTTTTTTATCTTTTTTGTAAAAAAATTTAAAAATTTATATATTAAATATTGAAGACTAGAGAAAAAGATGTTAAAATATTGTTTAAATGGAGTGGTATCGAAGTGGTCATAACGAGGCTGTCTCGAAAACAGTTAGCCGTGAATAGCGGCCCGCGGGTTCGAATCCCGCCCACTCCGCCAAATTTTGAAAAAGGTGCAAATATGGAAAATAAAACAAAACTAAAATTAATATTATTCTCTGACATTCATTATCTAGACAAAAGACCGAAAAAAATTGATTGGGTTTTAAAAAGAAAATTAACACAATATGCAGATGTATTGGTTGATACTTTAATAGATAAAATTAACAATGAGTTTAAACCTAATATAAGTATTTGCTTAGGAGATTTAATCGAAGATCAGTTTAATTATGATCAAGATTTAAATAATTACAAATACATATGGAATAAACTCAAAAGAATAAAAACACCGTTTTATTCAGTAATTGGGAATCATGATTTACGTACAATAGAGTCAAGAGAAACACTTGAATCAATTATGGAATATCCAAATGCAACATTTTCTTTTGATTTAGAAGGATATCATTTTATTATATTGTCTACAGATATAATAAAAAATGTTAATATAGATGATAGTATATTAAATAAGTTTAAAAATATTTCAAAAGAAGAAATATATGGGTTGTATAAATCACAATGTATTTCAGAAAAAGAGATTAAATGGTTTAAAGAGGATTTAAATAAAAACAAATTACCTTGTTTAATATTTACGCATTTTGGATTAGCTGAAGATAATCAAGCCGGAAATTACTGGTTTGAGATTGAACCAGAAGTTGGATTATTAGGAAATAGAAAAATAATAAAAGATATTATAAAAAAAGATAAGAACGTTATGGCAGTGTTTTCTGCTCATCAGCATTGGACAAAGAAATTAAATGAAGATGGAAAGGACTATTATGTGTTGGGTTCTTTAACCGAAAATATTAATGATGATGGTATACCAGATGGGGTTTATTTTGAGGTGAACTTGGAAGATAGAACTATTGAAATAAAGGAACATCATTTAATAATAAAGAAGTAGAATAAAAAGTATATAAGTTCATAAATTGATTTTGAACTTATATGCTTTTTTATGTAATTGACTTTTTAAATTAAAGAATATATAATATTTCAAGCGAGGTGAGAAAAATGGGATTAAGAATTATATACGGAAAAGCAGGTTCAGGAAAAAGTCAACATATATATAATGAAATAAATGAGAAAATAAAAAATAATAAAAAAATATATATAATTACACCTGAACAATTCTCATTTACAGCAGAACAAAAATTAATGGAAAATAGAAAATCAATAATTGGAGCAGAAGTAATTACTTTTAATAGATTAGCATATAGAGTTATGAATGAAATAGGTGGTGTTATCCACACAAATTTAACAAAATGTGGAAAAGCCATGTTAATTTATTGGGTTTTACAATCAGAAAAAAACAATTTAACATTTTTAAATAAATCAGATGAAAACATAGATGTTTGTATGAGGATAATTACAGAACTAAAAAAACATTCAGTTACAACAGATGACTTAAAAAATGCTCAAGAAAAAATAGAAGACAAATATTTAAAAAATAAATTAAAAGACATAATTTTAATATATGAAAAATTTGAGGATAAGATTTTAAATAATTATATAGATGAAACAGATTTACTATCAATTTTAGCAGAAAATATAGACAAAATAGATTTACTTAAAAATGCAGATGTATATATAGATGAATTTGCAGGATTTACAGAGCAGGAATATAAGACTATAAAGAAAATAATAGATTTAGCAAATAGTGTAACTATTACATTTTGCACAGATAATTTAGATTTAAATACAGACCCTAATACAGATGTTTTTTATCCAAACAAGGTTACATATAAAAAGATAATTGATTTGTTAGATAAAAATGAAAAAGCAGAAGAAATAAATTTAGAGGATTTATATAGATTCAAAAATGAAGAATTAGCTCATATTGAAAAATACCTATATAGTACAAAGATAAAAAAATGTGAAACAAACCAAAATGTAAAACTATTTTTAGCAAAAAATTATTATTCGGAAATAGAAAATATTGCAAAAGAAATTAATAAACTGGTAAAAAAAGAAAATGCAAGATATAAAGACATTAGTATAATAACAAAGAATACGGAAACATATTCAAGTTTAATAAAAACAATTTTTCAAAAATATGGAATACCAGTATTTATAGATGAAAAAAGAGATTTAAACCAAAATATAATCGTACAATATATTTTAAGTATTATAGAAGTTCTAAACAAAAATTATTCATATGATTCAGTTTTCAATTATTTAAAAACGGGATTTTTAGAAATAGACGAAAATGATATTTTTAAACTTGAGAAATATTGTATTAAATATGACATCAAAAACAATAAGTTTAAAAAAGATTTTATATATGGAAAAAATGAAAAAAATAAAGAAGAAATAGAATATTTAAATGAAATAAGAAAACAAATAATTGAACCTTTAGTAAATCTAAAAAGTATAATTGATGGAGAAAAAACTGCAAAAAATATTTCAAAACAATTATATTTGTTTTTAATTAATCAAAAAATAGAAAACAAAATTAATATGAAAATAACTGAGCTAAAAGAAGAGGGATTTTTAGATTTAGCAAAAGAATACGAAGAAAGTTATAAAATTGTAATTGATATTTTAGATGAAATTGATTTAATATTCGGAGAAGAAAAAATAACAATAGACAAATTTATTAAAATATTAAAAATAGGACTAAAAAACAGTGAACTTGGAAAAATACCAGGAACTCAAGATCAAGTAATAGTTGGAGATACAGATAGGTCAAGGAGTAGAAAGACAAAATTTGTATTTATTATAGGACTAAATGATGGAGTATTTCCAAGTATAAATAAAAACCAAGGATTTATAAATGATGAAGATAGAGAAATTTTAAAAAATGAAAATATTGAAATTGCAAAAGGAACATTAGAAAACTTATATGATGATACTTTTAATATATATAAAGCATTTACAACTGCAGAAGAGAAAATATATTTATCATATGCTTCGTCAGACAATGAAGGGAAATCTTTAAGAGCATCGAATTTGATATATAGAATTAAGAAAATCTTTCCAAATTTAGTAGAAGAAAGTGATGTTGTTGATAAAGAAAAAAAGATAGAACTAATTAATGAGAAAATTTCTTATGAAGATTTAATAATAAATATCAATGAATTACAAAACGGAGTAAGTCCTGAAAAACTATTTTATACTTTATTTAAATATTATCAAAAAAATAAAGAATATAAAAATATGTTAAATGATAATATAAATTACATCAATTTTAAAATGAATGAAAAAATAAAGGAAGAAAATATAGAAAAGCTTTATGGAAATAGATTAAATACAAGTATTTCAAAACTCGAAAAATATAAATCTTGTCCATTTTCATATTATTTGCAATATGTTTTAAAACTAAAAGAAAAAGAAGAATTAAAAGTACAAAGTTTTGATACTGGTTCATTTATGCATGATGTAATAAATACGTTTTTTGAAGAAATTAATAATTCAGATATTAAATTAAATAGCATTTCAGATGAAGAAATTGAAAATATTATTAATAGAATTATTAATGAAAAACTATTGAATGAAAGCAATTATATTTTTAATGCTACAGAAAAATATAAATTACTAGTACAAAGATTAAAAAGAATCATTATAAAATCTCTAAAATATATAATTCAAAGTTTGGTACAAAGCGAATTCAAATTAGAAGGAACAGAAGTTGAATTTGGAGAAAAAGGAAAATATAAGCCAATTGTTTTAAATCTAGAAAATGGAAAGACTGTTGAGATAACAGGAAAGATAGACAGAATTGACATTGCTCAGGATGAAAATAAAAAATATGTAAGAATTATAGATTATAAATCATCTGTGAAAAATATTGATTTTGGAAATGTATATGCAGGACTTCAATTGCAGCTAATTACATATTTAGATGCAGTGTGCAAAATAGAGGATTTTGTTCCAGCTGGAATTCTATACTTCAATTTACTAGAACAATTAATTAATTCAAGTAAAAAAATAAATGAAGAGGAAATAGAACAAAGGATAAAGAGTAATTTTAGAATGAAGGGACTAATTTTAGCTGATGTGAAAGTTGCGAAGATGCAAGATAAGAATTTAGAAAAAGGAAAATCAGAGATAATTCCTGCATATATTGATAAAACTGGAACATTAAGTCCAAAGCTTAGTAGTATAGCAACAAATGAAGAATTTACTAGATTACAAAACTATATTAACAAAACTATAAAAGATATTTCTAAAGAAATATTTAAAGGCAATATAGAATTAAAACCATATTACAAAAATAAAAAGACACCATGTGAATATTGTAGTTATAAAAACATGTGTGGATTTAATTCCGGAATAAAACAAAAAAATTATAATTTTATAAACAAATTAACAAAAGATGAAATTTTGGAAAAGATATAGTATATTATTAAGAAATTAATTATGTACTAATAAATTGATTTTTGAGGTGGAAAATGGATTTATCTAATGAAAATATTGTGCATATAAAAAAAGAAGGAATAGAATATATACAGTTTAGAAGATTACTGGAATATTCGGAAATAAAGCATGCTTATGTAATTGGATTAGACAAAGATTATAAAATTTATTCTAATCCAAACAAAGAAGAAAAATTAAAAAATGAAGAAGCAAAAAGCAATTACAAAAAAATATGTGATGAACTAAATATAGATTATAATAATATTATAAATACTATGCAAAATCATACAGACAATATAAAAAATATTAATGAAAAAATAAATAAAGACAAACCAGATTTTAATATGTATGAAAATACAGATGGGTTAATTACTAATAAAAAGGGACTTGCTTTATCTACAATAAATGCAGATTGTATTTTACTTATTTTTTATGATCCAATAAAAAAAGTAATTGCAAATGTTCATTCTGGATGGAGAGGTACATTAAAAAGAATTTCTGAAAAAACAGTAAAGAAAATGGTAGAAGAGTATGGGTGTAATCCAGAAAATATAATTTGTTGCATGTCACCTAGTATTAGAAAAGACCATTTTGAAGTAGATGAAGATGTATACAAGTTATTCTTCGAAGAGTTTAAAAGCTTGCAACATTTAGAGAATATATTTGAACAAAAGAATAATAAGTGGCATATAGATACAATTTTGATAAATAGAGAAATATTAAAATTGCAAGGACTAAAAGAAGATAATATAATAGATTCAAGAATTTGTTCGGTTTGTAATAAAAATATGATTCATTCATATAGAGCACATGGAGTAAATGCTAGAAGGGCAACACAAATTGTTGCAATAGTGTAAATATATATTAATTTATATTAATTAGAGAGGAAAATAAAAATGATTTTACCAAATAAATTAGAAATAGGAGATACTATTGGTGTTGTTGCACCGTCAAATCCGATTATAAACGAAAATATAGAAGAACTAAATAGAGCAAAAAAAATAATAGAAGAAAAAGGTTTTAAAGTAAAATTTTCGGAGAATATCTTTTCAAATACAAATGAGTATTCTGCATCTGCAAATGAAAAAGCAGAAGATATTAACAAAATGTTTTTAGATAAAGAAGTAAAAATGATTTGGTGTGCAAAAGGAGGTCAAAATTCAAATTCTGTATTAGATTATTTAGATTATGATATAATAAAAAATAATCCTAAAATAATATGTGGATATAGTGATATAACATCACTTACAAATGCAATATATCAAAGAACAGGATTGGTAACATTTAGTAGTACTAATTTTAAAACAACTGCTACTGACGAAACAGACTATAGCTTAAATGAAGCATTAAGTAGATTTGTAGATGGAAGTTTAGAATTAGGGAAAAAAGATAATTTGGAAACAACAATAAATGAAGGATACGCAGAAGGAATATTGATAGGAGGAAATCTAAGATCAATACATGACTTGACTTGTGGAAAATATGCCTTAGATTTTCAAGACAAAATATTATTTTTTGAAGAATTTGGAATGGAAAGTGAACCAAGTTTGGTTAGTAATCATCTATATTATATGAAGCAAAATGGAGTTTTTGAAAAAATAAAAGGTTTATGGCTAGGAAATTATGAACATGAGTCAGGCATTACACTAGAAAAAATTGTACTAGATACATTAAAAGATGAGGTACATTTCCCAATAATAAAATGTAATTATTTTGGACACATAGAGAAAAAGACTGCAATTCCAATAGGAACAAAGGCGAGAATAGATACATCAAAGGAAAAGAAGATAGAATTATTAGAAAAATGTATAAAAAATTAAAAAAATGTTGAAAAAAATAAATATATGTTGTAAAATGCAAAAGTAAAATACAACGGAAAAGGAGAAATAAAAATGGCAAAACATATGGAAAGAAAAGAAAAAAGAAAATTAAGGAGTAGAATTTTTACAATTATTATTTCATTATTTTTAATAGGAGTATTAAGTGTAGCTTTCTTATTATATGGACCATACAGTGGATTTAGAGATTGGCTTATTACGGTAGGTATGACTTCAATGACTCACCAATGGATACCAAAACTATTTTATAGTGATAAAACAATAGAAGAAGTTATGGCAAATAATAGGGTTGATGAAATAAAAGAAGATACAAATACAAATGAAATAAAAAAAGAGGAAGTCGTTGTTCCTGAAAAGCAGTATAAAGATGAATATGAAAAACAAATATTAGCACCAAATTTAGATAAAGATAAATATGATATATATAAAGATGACAAGGATTATAGAATTATAAACATTAAAGGAAAAGGATATACTGGATATTTAGCTGTTGTATATGATGCTTCAAAAATTAGAACATTAGTAACAAGTAGATTAGGAGTTACAGGGCAATATTTAACCACAATGGCAAAAAATAATAAAGCAAAAATTGCAATAAATGGAGGTAAATTCTATGATCCAAAATATAGTAGTAATGGAGCAACACCTAGGGGAGTAACATATGTTAATGGTAAATGTGTAACATCATATCCATATAGAAGTACAGGAGGAATTATTGGATTCAATAAAGATGACGTATTGGTTCTTTCATCTACTTGTACGAAAACAAACGCAGAGAGGCTAAAGATTAGGGATTGTGTAACATGTGGACCATTCTTAATTGTTAATGGAAAAGCATCAAAAGTTGTAGGAAATGGTGGCTGGGGAGTAGCACCACGTACAGCAATTGGACAAAGAAAAGATGGGGTTGTATTATGGCTTGTAATAGATGGAAGACAAATTGGAAGACAAGGAGCAGATATGGATGATTTAATAGAGGTAATGCAACGTTATGGAGCAGAAAATGCTGCAAATCTAGATGGTGGAACTTCAAGTGTTATGGCAGTAGATGGAGAATTAATAAATGATCCAATAGACAGTACAGGTGCACATAAAACAAGGTTTATTGCAACAGGATTTGGTTTGATAGATTAAAAAAGAGGACGGTTAGAAAAGAAAACCGTCCCCTTTTTTCAAAAAAATTACAAAAAAGTGTAGATTTTTTAAAAAAGAACTGATATAATAAAAATACTTAAAAGTGGGAGAGGGTATATATGATATTTAAAGACTATTATAAAATACTTTCACTAGAGACAAATAGAGTATCTTTCGAACAAATAAAAAATGCATATAGATTAGCAGCAAAAAAATATCATCCGGATATAAATGTTCAAGACAGACTCTCAGAGGAAAAAATAAAAGACGTAAATGAAGCATATAGAGTACTATCTAATCCAACAACCAAAAGAAAATATGATAGAATGTGGGTTAGTAATGTTGGTAAAAAGAAATATGAAGAGGCCAGCAGATCATCAGGTTCAGTATTTAGTGATTTTTTCAATATGTTTTTTGGAGTAAATCAAGCTGAAAAAGTTGTTTCGTCAAGTAAACAAAAAAATCCAGTTAATGGAGAGAATATAGAAACGAGTATAGATGTAGCTTTAGAAGAGTGCTTTTTTGGATTAGAAAAAAAAATATCTCTTCGTACGGTTGATGGAAAACTAAAGGTTTTTACAATTACAATACCTGCAGGGATTAGAAACGGAGAAAAAATAAGGCTTTTGAGACAGGGAAAAGAAGGGATAAATGGCGGAAAAAGTGGAGACTTATTTATAAAAGTAAATGTTGCAAACAACAAAAAGTTTAGGTTAAAAGGAAATGATTTATATACAGATTTATTTCTCACACCTTGGGAAGCGGCACTTGGAACAAAAGCACAAGTTTCATCTATTGATGAACCAACACAAGTATATATTCCAGAAGGAATTCAGACAGGGGAAGTTATTAGAATTCCAGGAAAAGGATATAAAGATGGAAAAGGTGGAAGAGGAGATTTAATAGCAGAAATCAAAGTAATGGTACCCAAAAATCTATCAGTAGAAGAAAGAAATCTGTTTGAAAATTTGAATAAAGTATCAACATTTAATCCTAGAAAATATTAAACTTTTTTAAAATGTATTGACATAAAACAGGAAATGATGTATAATTAATGTTAGTGTGATTATACATAAGACAAACTATGGATTAAAAATCATAGAAATTGGAGGAATTTAATATGGAAACATGGCAAGGAAAACACTTTAGCATCACAGATCCTAAAGGAGTTAAAACAGTCATTTATGAGGTGTATGTTACAAAGAAGGAGTATTTAGATAAATATCCAAAATACACTATGGAAAGATTAAACAGCACAGAGCAGATTGTTGGAGATATGTCTAAAAGGACTTTTTATGTAGAAGACCCACAAGAAGATGGAAATAGACTTGTAATATTTTCATTTGCAAAAGAAAAAGTAGTAATAAATAATGGTATTTTATTAGGAGACGAAGTTAAAATCACCAAAAAACCAATGCCATTTAAATATAATAAATTGTATTCAGAGGAGCCAACTGAACTTAAAGAAGTTCAATATACTCCTAACTTAAAGAGGGCCATAACGATAATTGACCCAGATACGGCAGAAGAGGTAAAGCCTACGCTTTATTTTGATGAAAAAACAAATGAGGTAAAAGGAAAATGTAAGTTAAAACCATATAAATCTTATTTTGCATTCGAAATTAGGGAAGATAATGATGCAAAATAAATAATCTTAGTTCAAAATTGAACGGGATAAAAAGGAGGAGCTTAAATGTCAAATAAAGTAAACTTGGAAGAGAGAACACCTTGGAATGGGGTAAATCATAAAGAACAAGGATATAAAGACCCAATAGTAACTAATACGATGGCTACTATATCTCCTGAATTAAATATCTTAACAACAGGAAAGGAAACTGCAGGTATAAGAAAAACACAAAATGAAGATATTAGAAGTGATGAATTAGTAGAGGGGATAAAAATTCCAGTAGATAGTAATGAAATAGAAAAAGAATAAGCATATACATTCAACAAAAGAGAGGTGTAAGAAATGCATTACAAAATTACAGAAGGTTTGAAAAAAAATAAAAAAGTTGCAATAATTGGACTAGTACTATGGATTTTTTTAACTATAGTACTAGTTTTGCCGTTTACAGTTGCAAGGAAAGCATCAACAACAAAGTTAGGACTAGATTTAGCAAAATTTATAAATGTTTTTGGAGAGGCTCTTTTCAATCCTGCAAAATCAGTAAAATTTATTGTAGTTAAAAAGTTGTATGGAGATATGCTTTCTAATTGGTTTTTAATTACAATTATATATTTATTATTTTTTATAATAGGATTTATAAGGACTATGCCAAAACATCAATATGATAATATTGAACATGGATCAAGCGATTGGAGTACAGGTGGAGAACAGTATAAGATACTTAGTAACAAAAAAGGAATAATATTAGCTGAAAATAATTATTTACCTGTTGATAAAAGAGGTAACGTAAATGTATTGGTAATAGGTGGATCTGGTGCTGGTAAATCTGCATCATATTCAATTCCAAATGCATATCAACTATTAGGTTCATATGTATTTACAGATCCAAAGGGAGAATTATATGATAAAACAGCTGGATATTTAAAAAACAACGGTTATAAAATAAAAGTTTTAAATTTAGTTCATCCTCAATATAGTGACGGATACAATCCGCTTATGCACGTGTCATCAGAAATAGATGTAGACGTTATAGCACATACAATTGTAAAAGGACAAAAATCAGCAGATAGTACATCAGACCCATTTTGGGATGACTCTGCAGAAACCTTATTAAAAGCGTTAATTTACTATTTACTTGCAACTAGACCAGAAGAAGAACAGAACTTAGCTAGCTGCGCAGAATTAGTTAGAGCAGCAAATTCAAATGGTGGAAATAACATGTTAACAGAGCTTATGAGTCAATTACCTTATGACCACCCAGCGAGAATGAATTATAAATCTATTGAAATTGCACCTGAAAAAACATATAGCTCTATTTTAAGTACATTGCAATCAAAACTTGGAAAATTCGATTCAAAAGAGATTGCAGAGCTAACATCAACAGATACAATTAATTTTGAAGAAATTGGACAAGAAAAAACAGCAGTTTATGTAATTTCACCAGATACACATACAACATATAACTTTTTGCTTACAATATTCTTTTCACAAATGATTCAGCAATTATATGACTTTGCAGATAACAATGGAGGAAAGCTAAGTATTCCAACATATTTTATATTAGACGAGTTTGCAAATATAGGACAAATACCAGACTTTGATCAAAAGATATCAACAAGTAGAAGTAGGAAAATATCTTTTAGTGTTATATTACAAAACTTAGACCAATTAGAAGCAATTTATGATAAATCATATGAAACTATAATTGGTAACTGCGATACTCACTTATTCTTGGGAAGTAACTCTCAAAAAACAGTTGAATATTTTTCAAAAGCACTTGGAGAAAAGACAATAAGTCATTATAGTGTTTCAACGAATAGAGATAAGCAACATCAAAAAACAGGATATAGTAATTCTGACCAAATAATGGCAAGAGCATTAATGACACCTGATGAATTAAGAAGGATGGACAATGATTTATGCTTAATATTTGTAAAAGGATTAAGACCTATTAAAGCAAATAAGTTTTATTACTTTAAGCATCCAATGGTAAAAGAACTTGAAAAATATGAAATGAGCCATAATGATATTGGAGACATTGAAAGAGGAACATGGAGAAAATATAATCCATATAATCCATATGTTCCTGAAGAAGAAAAAGAGAAAAAGGCAGAGGATTTAAAAATTGAATCATTAGATAGTTTATTTGAAGATGAAAAAGATGATACGACCAAAAATGATTCCTTAGAGGAAGATATGAAAACAGAAGGATTTGACACTTTAATATCAAACGATGAAAAAGTTGAAGCTCCAATACAAGATGAGATTAAAGACGAAGTGCCAAATACGAGTAATGAAGATGAATACGATTTACAAAAGGAATTAGAGGCAAAGTTTGACGAATTATTTGGACCAGTAGATGACAATGAATAATAAATTTTAATTACAATAAAAAAACTATTAGTAAAGAAGAACTAGTAGTTTTTTTATAGCTAAAAAAGCCTTGAAAATTAAGCAATTATATAGTATAATATAAGTATATTTATATGAGAGGGAGATTATAATGTTTGAAAAATTAGAGTCAGTAGAAAAACGTTATGAAGAATTAACAACAAAAATAAGTGATCCAGCAGTTATTGCTGATAATAATGAATGGAGAAAGCTAGTAAAAGAACATAGTTCAATAGAAGATGTAGTAACTAAATATAGAGAATATAAGCAAACAATCAATGATATGAAAGAAGCCGAAGAAATGATGAATGACAGTGAATTAAAAGAACTTGCAGAAGAAGAGTATTATTCATCAAAGGAGAAACTAGCAAGTATTGAAGAAGAATTAAAAATTCTTTTAATTCCTAAAGACCCAAATGATGATAAAAGTGTTATATGTGAAATTCGTGGTGGAGCAGGAGGAGAAGAAGCAGCACTTTTTGCAGGAACACTATTTAGAATGTATTCTATGTATGCAGAAAGAAAACACTGGAAGATAGAAATATTAAATGAAAATGAAACAGAGCTTGGTGGATATAAAGAAATTTCTTTTATGGTTACAGGAAAAGGAGCGTATAGCAGACTAAAATTTGAAAGTGGAGTTCATAGAGTACAAAGAGTTCCAGATACAGAAAGCAGCGGAAGAATTCATACATCAGCAGCAACTGTTGCAGTACTTCCAGTAGTTGAAGACGTAGAAATAGATATAAATCCGGCAGATATAAAAATGGAAGTTTTTAGAGCATCAGGAGCAGGTGGACAACATATTAATAAAACCTCATCAGCCGTAAGATTAATACATATTCCAACTGGAATGGTTGCAGAATGTCAAACACAAAGATCACAGGTACAAAATAGAGAATATGCGATGAATTTATTAAAGTCAAGACTTTATGAAATAGAAAAAAATAAACAAGATTCAGAAATTGCAAACACAAGAAAATCACAGGTTGGTTCTGGGGATAGAAGTGAAAAGATTAGAACATATAATTACCCACAAGGAAGAATTACAGATCATAGAATTGGAATGAGTGTTTATCAATTTGAAAATTTCTTAAATGGTGATTTAGACGAAATGATAGATAATCTAATTGCAGCAGATAATGCAGAAAAATTAAAAGGTGAAGAAGAATAAAAAATATTTGACAAAAGCAAAAAAAAGTAGTAATATATTAGCATAAGATAAAAATAATAAGAGACAAAGTAAAATAGAAATTGCTTTAAGAGAGAACTAGTCACCGGCTGTAAGCTAGTTTAAGTAAAACTATTTGAAAAACTACCTCTTTATATTTCTAGCGAATAAACTAGACGTGCAAGATACGTTATAATCTAATAATTAAGTAAAATAATGGATGGAACCGTGTAATATAAGCACTCCTATAGATAGAAATATCTGTAGGAGTGTTTTTTTGAAGGGAAGTGAGGAGAATGAGAATTATTTTAGCTTCTAGTTCACCAAGAAGAAAAGAATTATTAAAAATGATAACAAAAGATTTTGAAATAATTGTAAGAGATGTTGAAGAAATTGCAGATGAAAGTTTACCCATAGAAGAGCAAGTTCAAGAAATTGCATATTTAAAAGGAAAAGCTGTAAATAATATTACAAATGGTGAAAGAGTGATAATTGCAGCAGATACGTTAGTTGTTAAAAATAGAAAAAAATATGGAAAACCGAAAGATAGGCAAAATGCAATAGAAATGATAAAAGAACTTTTAGAGGGTGATCGAACCCACGAGGTAATCTCGGGGTTAGTTGTTATTATTAATAAAAATGGAAAATATAAAGAATATAAAACTTATGAAAAATCAAAAATATTTTTAAAAGAAATATCTGATGAAGAAATCGAAAAATGGGTAGATACAGGAAAGGCATTAGATAAAGCGGGAGCCTATGCAATGCAGGAAGAATTTGGAGTACATGTAGAAAAAATAGAAGGGGACTATATGGCAATAGTAGGTCTACCAGTAAGTAAATTATATGATATATTAAAAAATGAAAATATTATTTAAAATTATAATATAAAAAGGAGGAATTTATATGTTTAAAATCAAATTAGGAGGAGGAAAAACAGCTGAAGTAGAAGAAAGTATGTATTGGCATACAACTTCTCATATAATGGCACAAGCTGTAAAAAGATTATTTCCAAAAGCAAAACTTGCAATAGGACCTGCAATAGATGAAGGGTTTTATTATGATTTTGATGTCGAAAGACCATTTACAGATGAAGACAAAGAAAAAATTGAAGAAGAAATGAAAAAAATTATTAAAGAAGATTTACCAATAGAGAGATTTGAACTTCCAAGAGATGAAGCAATAAAATTAATGAAAGAAAAAGATGAACCATATAAAGTTGAACTTATAGAAGAATTACCAGAAGGAGAAGTAATTTCTTTCTATAAACAAGGGGAATTTACTGATCTTTGTAGAGGACCACATTTACCATCAACGGGCTGTGTAAAAGCGGTAAAACTATTAAATAATTCAGGTGCATATTGGAAGGGTAGTGAAAAAAACAAAATGCTTCAAAGAATTTATGCTATTTCATTTCCAAAGGCAAGCGAGTTAGATGAATATATGACACTTCTTGAAGAAAGACAAGCAAGAGATCACAGAAAAATAGGAAAAGACTTAAAATTATTTATGACACATCCATTAGTTGGAGCAGGATTACCTATGTATTTACCAGATGGAGCAACGATTAGAAGAGTTTTAGAAAGATATATTCAAGACAAAGAATTAGCTTTAGGATATTGGCACGTATATACACCAAGTTTAGCAACAGTAAATCTATATAAAACTAGTGGACATTGGGATCACTATAAAGAAGATATGTTCCCAATGATGAAAATGGATAATGAAGAATTAGTATTACGACCAATGAATTGTCCACATCATATGTTAATATATAAGAGTGATATGAGATCATACAGAGATTTGCCTATAAAAATTGGAGAATTAGCACATGACTTTAGATATGAAAATTCTGGTGCTGTTTGCGGATTAGAAAGAGTTCGCCAAATGTGTCAAAATGATGCTCATCTTTTTGTAAGACCAGATCAAATTAAAGAAGAAGTTGGAAAAGTAATTAATTTGATTTTTGAAGTATATATAAAAGACTTTGGATTTTCAAGAGATAGCTTTAAATTTAGACTTTCTTTAAGAGATAAAGCAAATAAAGAAAAATATATAGATAATGATGAAATGTGGGAGACAGCAGAAAGTGGGTTAAGAGAAATACTAAAGGAATTGGATATAGAGTTCTATGAAGCAGAAGGAGAAGCGGCTTTTTATGGGCCAAAAATTGACATTCAGATTAAGACAGCACTTGGACATGATGTAACGATTCCAACATGTCAATTAGACTTTGCTTTACCAGAAAGATTTGAACTAGAGTATGTAGGTGAAGATGGAGAAGCACATAGACCAGTTGTAATCCATAGAGCAATACTTGGAACTTCAGATAGATTTATTTCTTTCTTAATAGAAGAAACAAAAGGAAATCTACCTTTCTGGCTATGTCCAAAACAAGTTAAAATACTTCCTATCGCAGATAGACATTTAGACTATGCAAATAAAATAAAAGAAGAATTACAAAAACATAATTTAAGGGTTGAAGTTGATTCTAGAAGTGAAAAAATAGGATATAAAATAAGGGAAGCACAACTTTCAAAAGTTCCATATATGTTAATTATTGGAGATAAGGAACAAGAATCAAATACAGTTGGTGTACGTTCAAGAGGAGAAGGGGACATTGGAGCAATGAAAGTTGAGGAATTTTTAAATAAAGCAAAATAATAAAAAAGAGACGGAGATTTTTTATAATCTTTGTCTCTTTTCTTATAAATAGTGATTAGTTAGTATAAATATTTCTTAGATGTCCTATTTCTAATACCAAAATAGTTATTTTACTATCTTGGATTTCACATATAGCTCTGTAATCACCTATTCTATATCGCCATTGACCATCTCTATTAGCTACAAGAGCTTTGCTATGTTGTCTTGGATTACTAGTACCTTCAAGATTTTTATCAATCCATCCAATTATTAATACAGAAATATATTTATCTAATTTTTTTAATTGCTTTAATGCATTTTCTGAAAAAACTACTTTGTATTTCAATTATAGTCCCAACTCCTTTTTTACTTCTCCCATAGAATAAGTTTTTGGGTTGGCTTTATATTTCTTAATAGCTTTTTCATAACATTCTAAATCATATTCATTTTCAATTTTTTCCATTATAGCATTTCTTATTAAATCCGATAAAGAAATATTATTCATAGCTGCATATGCTTTTATAATGTTTGTATCTTCTTCGCTTAGCCTTACAGAAATTGTCATAAAATCAACCTCCTTTGTAATACGTTGTAATACAGAATAGAATTTTTGTCAATAGTATTTAATTAAAAAGATATCAGTTTATTCCATAAGTATCCAAATCTCTAAAAGCAGGATCGTATAAGTTTTTACCTTTATAATCAAATCTTGATCCATGACAAGGACAATCCCATGTTTTGTCAACATTATTCCAAGTAAGCAAACAACCAAGATGGGTACAAGTTGGGTTAACTGCATAAATCTTACCATTTTTATCTTTATATATGCCAATATCAGTTCCGTTAAAGTGGATAATACCGCCATTATAATTTTTTATAGAGGACAAATCTTTTTCAGGGATTTTTAGTCTATTGCTTACAAATGACTTAAAAACTTGACTGGCCATATTTTTTAGTTCGCTTCTATTTTTTATAGGCTTAAATCTACTAGAATCAAAAGTGTCTGCAAATATATTTTTTTGACCTAAGATTTTATCTTTTATAATATTAGCAGCTATATTAGATGAGGTCATTCCCCATTTGTTAAAACCAGTTGCAACATATGCATTCGGCATAAACTTTGAAAACTCACCAATATATGGAACTTTATCAAGAGTTATGCAATCACGAGTATCCCATTTATATAATATTTTACAATCAGGATAATATTTTTTTGCTTCTTGCTCTAAATAGTTATAACCATAAAAGAGCTCACTTTCAGGTGAATAACCAGTTTTATGATCTCCTCCAGATAAAATGAGTAAATCTTTTTCATTATGCTTAGCTGTACGAAAAGATAAAATAGGATCACATGTAGTTATATACATTCCATCAGGTATTTTTTTATTTGTTTCAATTGCAATTGCATAAGAAGTTGATTGATACATTTTTGAAAAATAAAAACCAGGAAAATTAATGAAAGGGTAATGGGAGGCAATAACTAAATATTTTGATTTTATTGCATAATCGCCCGAATAAGTTATATATCCAGTATCATTTTGTTGTACGTCAAAGACAGGAGAATTTGTCAATATTTGTCCACCACTATTTAAAATAGAGTTTGCAAGTCCGTACATATACTTTACTGGATTAAATTGTGCTTGATTTTTGGTTTTTATTGTACCTTCTACTTTAAAAGGCAAATCAACATCAGATAGAAAACTTGCATAGTCTGAATTTGAAAGGTTATTAATTGCAGCTATCTCATTTTGAATTTTGGTGATTTCGCTTTGGGATGTTGTGTAAATATAATTATTTTTAAACTCAAAATCACAGTCAATGTTTTCAGTATCTATTATTTCTTTTATATTTGATATAGCTTTTTTATTTGCCCTAAAATAGTTTATAGCGAAATTATAACCATAAGTATTTATCAAATAATCATATATTAAACCATGCTGTAAAGTAATTTTTGCTGTTGTATGACCAGATGCTTTTTCACCGATACCTGATTTATCAATAATAATCACTTTTAATCCACTTTTGACCAAATAATATGCAGTAGTTAATCCTGTGACTCCTGCACCAATGATGCAAACATCAGAAGAATAGTTATCATCAATTTGCTTTTCTGTTATAGATTTTTTTACTTTGGAAATCCATAATGAATTCATTTTATCACATCCTTATGATTTTAGTATAGACTGATAGAAAAAAACTATTCAACAATACATAAAGAAATGTAATATTCACTTTATACCTACAGAAAGAAGAGAGCAAAAAATGATAAGATGAAAAAAATAATAAAATATTGGACAATAAGAAACTGGAAAGACTATATTGTAGAGTTGATTGAAGAGTAAAAAGATAGTTGTTAATTAAAACTACTATCTTAAAATTTAAATTGCATAATATAACTTAAGTGTTAGAACAAGTTCTATAATTATAAAAGGAAAAGGAGAAGCCGAAAACGGCTTCTCCTAAAAGGATGAGTTACACCGGTTTGACCCACATAACTCGATTCTTATCTTGTGCCAACAGAACTTTTTGTCCCGCTTGCATTTTAGCCAAAGCTGAAAAAGCTGACTGGCTAAAAATTCGATTTACGCGAAACAAACCGTGACCTTTAAAAGTCACATCAATGTCGAGATCACCTACGAAATTTATGTTGATAATCTCATCTGGGGTGCCGGTGTACGAATAAGTATATGTCGTCATCTCGTCTCCTTTTCCTTTTATCTGCTGGCAATGTCAGCAGACTAAAAGTGGTATAATTGTTTTCTCGATATACCAGCGAGTTTTATACTATAATTATATCATATTTTACATAATGTGTCAAAAATGGCTCGAAAAACAAAACTTACATACGTTCATTTCCACCACTGTTTTCACCAAAATCAGATTCTTGGTATATACTAGAATATGCCTGTTCTACATCCTCTTTTGAAACAGTAGCATTAGAAAAACCATTTTCTTTATATATAGCTTTACATATAATACCTATTTGACATAGTTTTTCAAAGTCTTTTCCTTGAATTGAATCAAAGATACCTTTATCTGATGCTAGAACAACTGTAGCAAACTCTCTAATATCTTTATAGATCAAAATTTTACATTAGAATCTAATGGACCGCTTGGAATTTCGTGTATTCTCTTTTTTTTTACCGTTTAAAGCATCGTTTAATTCTTCACAAGTCCATTGTGCTAAAACTTCATCTAAGGGCATTATTACATAATAAGCATTAATTCCTGTTGCATTTTTTTCTTGTGATTTCATAGCTTTCTAATTTAATCGTTGTAAAAGCGCATTTTGGTTTGCAAATAAATCTTCATTAACACCACTATCTAAATATGCATACTCATGTAATAATAAGAAGTTATTTCTATCAACTCCATTTTTTTAAAAAGTTATTTATAATAACTTGTATTAAACTCCTATTTACAGAAAAAGTACCTGTTGTATTAGAACTTTCAAAGGTCATAAATTCTGCGTTATCTATAATTGATTGTAATCGTTCTTTATTGACAGGTAATTTAGATTTATTAGCGGCTAAAACATATATATCTAAAAAGTTTCTAAAATACTCTCTAATTTTTTCTGCATCTGTTAAAGTATTATCACTCATGTTATAACTCCTATATGTTATTATACTATTCCAATGGTTTTATGTCGATTTTGTGCATTAGAACATTTCAAATGGTGGTAGTTTTTATATATAATAAAAAAATATCAGTTTAAAACTGATATTTTTATTCTCATACCACTAAGGGTCTGTATAAGTTATGTTTGGTGAGCCAGGAGGGATTCGAACCCCCGACCCACGCCTTAGAAGGGCGTTGCTCTATCCAACTGAGCTACTGACCCAAATCAATAACAGATATATAATAACATAAAAAATACATAAAGTCAAGTAAAATCAATATAATTTAATAAGAAAATTAAAACAAGAGTATAAAAGTATTAAAAAAGGAGATTTTATTAATTTGAATTATAAAAAAGAATAGTTGCAGAATAGTAAAATAATATTAGAATAATAAAATAGGAGAATACTATGATACTTTTTTCAATAATAGGAACATTAATAGGTGCAGGATTTGCATCTGGTCAGGAAATATATTTGTTTTTTTATAGATATGGACTGAATGGAATAATGGGATTAGTACTGTGTAGTGTACTAATTGGAATAATAACATATAAAACATTTTTAATTATCTATAAAAACAAAATAACTACATATGAAGAATTTTTAAGTAAAATTTTTAAATCAAAAATAATTATAAAGATTTCCAATATAGTTATAAATGCTTTTTTATTAATAACGTTTTATATTATGCTTTCAGGCTTTGGGGCATATTTTGAACAGAGATTTCAAATAAATAGTATAATAGGGACATTTATTTTGGCAATAATTTGTTTTTTTGTTTTAATAAAAGACATAGAAGGAGTAAAAAAAGTAAATTCTATTGTTGTTCCTATTTTGATATGCATTATATTAATTATAAGTTTTATGAACATCAAAAATATAGATATTAATAAAATTAGTTTAAAAAACAATTACAGCTGGATTATACAGGCGATTGTTTATTGCAGTTATAACATGATTTTAGTTATCCCAGTTTTAGTTGGCTTAAAAAAGTATATTAAGAATAAAAAACAAATAAAGTTGATTGCAATTGCAAGTGGATTTATTGTATTTTTTCTAGCAATTAGTATTTTTTTATGGTTAACAAATGTTAATATAAGTTTTGATAACTTGGAGATGCCGGCTGTATATGTAATAGATACAAAATTTCCTAATTTTTTATGGATATATGGAATTGTGATTTTACTGTCTATATTTTCAACTGCAATATCAATTGGAATCAGTTTTTTAAAAAATATTGCAAAAAACAAAAATAATTATCCACAAATTGTGGCAATAATGTGTATAAGTGGAGTGCTGATTTCAAATTTTGGTTTTTCAAATTTGGTAAAATTATTATTTCCAGTGTTTGGATATTTAGGTATAATACAAATTGGATATATTTTGAAACATAAAATATAAAAAAAGTGAAAAATAGTATAAAAGTAGGTATGAAAAACGTGAATAATAATAAAAACCATATATAGATTTATAACTTTTTAGGCACCTTTTTAATTCATTAAAAAGATAAAGTAAACAGTACATAGGGAAAATACAATTTTAGCTTAAACTAAATTATAGAACTTTACATTAATAAGAAAAAATATATAAAAGTAATAAAAAAGACTTGAAAATGTAATATAATTTTAATAAATCTGCGAAAAGTCCTTCCGTAAAGTAATCGGTGGGGCTTTTAATAATGACTAAAAAAAGATATTGAAATGGAAAAATAAGTTGATATAATTAAATTAGATATAAATATAAGAAAAAACACGAAAGGGGAAAAGATATGAAACTACTAAAAAAACTAACTGCAATAATCATTTTGATTAGTATGCTAATTACATTAAATTCACCAATTATTTCTTATGCGGCAGATGGAACTGAATCAGGAGGTACAGGCTCATCAGGAGAATCAACAGGTGAACAAACAGAAGAGATAGGAACTGATTATGAGATAAAGGAAGAAGAAACATGGGATATCTCAAAAAATGGAGATGGAAGTGTAATTGCCAAATGGACTTTAGAGGATAGAACTATTATTATTTCTGGTAATGGAGAGATGAAAGATTGGGTATCTGGCTCAAATGAGAATTGGCATAATAGTAAATATGAGAAAATAATTGAAAAAGTAATAATAGAAAAAGGTGTAACAAGTATAGGAACTTCTGCATTTTATGGATGTAGTAGTTTAACAAGTATAACAATACCAAGCAGTGTAACAAGTATAGGAAGTAGAGCATTTGCTGAATGCAGTAGTTTAACAAGCATAGAGATACCAAGTAGTGTAACCAGTATAGAATTTGGTGCATTTGAAAAATGTAGTAGTTTGACCAATATAGAAATACCAAGCAGTGTAACAAGTATAGGAGATTCTGCATTTTCTGGATGTAGTAGTCTAACGAGTATAAATGTAGAAGCGAATAATAGAAATTACTTAAGTACAGATGGAGTATTGTATAATAAAGATAATACAGAATTAAAATGTTATCCGGCGGGAAAAAAAGAAGCTAAATATATAATACCAAGTAGTGTAACAAGTATAGGAAATTATGCATTTTATGGATGTAGTAGTTTAACTAATATAGAAATACCAAGTAGTGTAACAAGTATAGGAAAGGATGCATTTAATGGATGTAGTAGTCTAACAAGTATAACAATTCCAAATAGTGTAACAAGCATAGGAAATTATGCATTTAATGGATGTAGTAGTTTAACAAATATAGAAATACCAAATAGTATAACAAGTATAGGAAATTATGCATTTCATGGATGTAGTAGTTTGACTAATATAGAAATACCAAGTAGTGTAACAAGTATAGAAGATTCTGCATTTTGTGGATGTAGTAGTTTAACAAATATAGAAATACCAAATAGTATAACAAGTATAGGAA
>CAMKSF010000004.1 GCA_946415375.1 uncultured Clostridia bacterium | reverse complement strand
TTTTTAATTTTTTTCAAAAAAGTATTGACATTCATATAGTTAGTCTATTTATCTTATAAAATTAGTAAATGTTATTTTTTCTTGTTCTGGCATAGTTATACCTGCTTTTTTTCCTGCTTCTTGGCATTTTAAATAATAAGCCATATTTTTACCAAGTATTCTCATTATTTGCATTCCTTCTTCATCTTTTCTTACATCATCAGGAGTAGCACCATGTACCATATTCCAATATCTTGACGAAATAATTGGCATTTGATTCATTCCAAAATATTTATTTAACTGATCATAAGTTACAGTTGTTCCTGCTCTTCTTGCAGATACTACGCTTGCCGCAGGTTTTAATCTAAATAATTCAGGATTTGTAAATGTAGAATAGAATAATCTATCCATAAAAGAACTTATTGAACCTGTTGCAGCTGCATAATGAACTGGGCTTCCAAAAACAAATCCATCTGCTTCTTTGCATTTCTCTGCAAATTCATTTACTACATCATTAAACACACATTTACCATTTTCAAAGCATTTTCCACAAGCAATACATCCTAATATAGGTTTTACTCCAATCCAAAATATTTCTGTTTCAATTCCTTCTTTGTTTAATTCCTTTGCAACCTCACTTAATGCAGTATATGTGCATCCTTCTTTATGAGGTCCACCATTTACTAATAATACTTTCATTCTATATTCTCCTTCTATTTTTCAGATGAAATTAAGATGTCATTTTTCACTCTTTTATTTTAGCATATTTTTTATAAAAATCAAACCTTGGTCAATCGGGACGTCCTTTTTTGACCGCTATTCTTTATTAATCAACCTTAGCGTTTCCCTAGGAATATTCAATTCAACAGCAATTTTTCTTAGCGAAAGCCCATAATCTTTATTTAAAGTAGTTATTAATTCTTTTAATAACTCTTTATTTATTTTTGGGTTAATAATATTCAAATCGTTTTTTTCCATAAATATTTTGATATATTCTTTGTATGCTTTTTCTATTTCTTCTTCATCATCTATAAAAATGTAAGTTTCACTTGTTTTATTTGGTATCGGTTTATAATTTGACCATTTGTATTCCTCTGGACGATTACAAATTTCTGCTTTTACCGGATTATTATAAATATATCTCATACAATTATACAATTGTGAATCATTATAAATTCCTTCTGATCTATATCTATTTCTAAACACATATCCTACTCTTTTATATTTTTTATTATAATATCTTGCATATTTTGAATTTAATCTTAACATATAGTTACTTAATTCCTCTATTTTTTCTACTTTTACTAACATATGTGTATGGTTATTCATTATACAGTACGCAATTATTTTTATTTTATATTCTTTCAATAATTCATACATTATTTTTATATAATATTTTATATCCTCTTCGTATTCAAAAATATATGTTTTGTTTATCCCTTGGGTCATAATATGGAGATATGGCGTTTTTATAAAGTTCCTTGGAAATCTTGGCATTTTTTCTCCTTTTTTAGAAATAATTTTTTAAAATAAAAAATAATATGATATAAATTTTTTGCAATTATATCATATTATTTTTGAATTTTTTGTCAAAATTTGTAATCTAATTTAAATTTTTTTGTCAAAAAAGGACGTCCCGATTGACCACTTTTAAAACTTCATCTAAACAATTTTGTACGTCAAAAATATCATTTAATTCATTAGAATATCTTCCTATTAATTTTTTAGATTTTATAAATAAATATCCATCTTTTATTACAATTGTAAAACGTGATGAATATTTATTAAATATTTCAAGTAACTTTTGTTTTTGAGATTCAGTGAGTTCAATATATTTTTTAGGCTTTTTTGAACCTTCTATTTTTTCTAATACTTCTTTCATTGCATCTTCATTATAATAAAAGCACATATCAAAAATCTCTCTATTCTTTTTTGAAATATTGTTTTTATTAATACTTTTTAAGCATAGCACTCCATCTTCTCTGAATTTTGTAACTAATATAAAATTACAAAATTCAAAATAATTCGTTTTATATCCACACGTGCCATCCTTATAATAAAGCATATCTATATATTCTTTGCCATCATTGAATCTTATCAAATGATCAGTGTATATATCTTTATATATTGTTAATCTATTCATTTCTTCAAGTGCACAATTTCTAGTAATTAACTCATTGTTTTTTTCGCAAATATCATCTTTCTTTTCCTCTTTTAATTTAATTTCACCATACTTTGAACGAAAAAATTCTGTAACCCTATCTTTTATTATCTCAATAACTATCTTTTTACATTTATAATTATTCCAACAAGTATATATCAATAATACCATTAGTACTATAATTGAAATTATATAAATAATATCTATTTTTAAAAAAAATCCTAATAAAAACAATAAAGGTATAAAAATAATTAGCAAAAAATATATAAATATATTTGTCAAATTTATTCTTTTTATTTCTTTTACTTCATCTAATTCTTTTAAATCCTGTATAAATTTTTCTCTTTCTTTTTTTAAATCCGAAACCATTTTATTTATTCCTTTCACATTATAATAATTAACTTTTTTCATTGAAATAATTCCTATTTTTTTCATTATAACATAATATTTTATTTTTTAAATATCTTTTCCGAATTATTTATTCAAATTTGAACCTTTGTTACTTTTTTGATAGAAATAAACTAATTGATTGAATACTAAAAAGCAGGGATATTTCACCCTGCTTCTTTATTTATTAAAATCCCCATAAATTATTTATTCTTATAAAATGTTCTAGTACTTTATCAATATTATCAATCACTTTATCCTTTTCAACTATATCCTGTATCTCATTTTTAGATAATTCCTTAAATTCAACATTTATCTTTAGATTAGTAGCTATAATCTTTTTAAAGTCATCATCCATCAATTCTAATGTTTCTTTTTTATCTAAAAATCTATTTTCATCTAATTGCTTATAGCACAAACATAGAAGTCTTAAATATAACTCATTTTCCAATAGTTGTTCTGTGTGGTTTCTTAAAAATCTTAATAAATCATTGTAATTATATCTATTGCCTATTTTTAGTAAATAATAATACGCATATAGTAAAAATGTTAATATTGATTTTTCATCTTGAGAAATAAATACTTTATAATATTCCTCAACTTTTTCTTCTAATATCTCTTCATTTGATTTCCTAATTTCTATTGGTGTACTTTCTGAAGTTACTGATTTGTTCTTTCTTAAAAAGTTTGGTATGTGTGGATTCCTTGAGTTTCCTGAGCTATTTTTTCTTAAGAATGATGGTATGTCCATATCGCTTGAACGCTTTTCTGACATTAAGAATGATGGAATACCTTCATCTGCCTCGAAATCCGCTTGCATATCACGTCTAGCTGACATCTTCATTTTAAATACACCACCCATTAATGCTTCTCTAGCAAATTTGTCACTCAACGTTGTTTCTTGATATTGTGGTACTTCTAGAAGTTTGTTTTCTCTTTCATATACTGTTATAAATGAAGTATATTTAGAATTTATATTATATTTTTCTGATAATTCTATTATCATTTTCTTGTAATTTTCTTTTTTTTCATAATCATACGTATTTCTTATATATTCTTCTAATCTATCCATTTCCTGTTTTGCAAATAATACTTCTAAATCCACATCTGTATTGTTTATTGTATCTTTATTAATTTCCCATACATATTCTTTATCTTGAATTCTTCCTTTTAATTGTATGTTATCCACAATTTGTTCTATTTTTGTGAATACATTGAAAAATTCATAATTAAATAAACATTTTTCTTCTCTTATTTCATCTATAACTTTATTATTTCCATAATCTATAGTTAAATCTTCTAATAAAGGTGTTTGTATTCTTGCAAATGTTCTTATTATTTTATCATCTATTTTTTCATTAGGTTGTATTAATTCTGCTTTACCATTGCCTACTTTTGCTAATTGTTTAATAAATGCAGAATTAACATTTGTATCTATTCCAAAAGGAAATATTCTACTTTTATTTACATTGTCTGCAACATATTCTATAATTTCATTTTCATTGCCAACTTGTCCATCTGTGAATAATAAAATAATTTTATCTGTATCTTTTTCATATAATGCAAATTTTATTGGATCTAAAATCTCAGTTCCACCCATTGGTCTTAAATTATTGATATAGTTTACTGCTTTTTGCATATTCCCTTCATTATATTCAATTGATTTAATACTCATAGCTTCAAATCTTGATTCAAATGGAATAATATTAAATTTATCACCAACATCTAATTGTTTTAAACATTCTATTACTGCTCTTTTTGTTTCTTCTATTTTTGCACCAGACATTGATCCAGATACATCTATTATAAATAGATATTCTTTTTCACTGTCTTCATAAGAATCTAATATTTCAGGCATAAAAGATAAATATATCATGTCTTTTCCATCTCTTGTTTTAGATGTAATTGCATTTGATGATAATTCATTCTTTAATTCTATATTTAGTTTAAAGTCTTTTGATAAATCATAATTTAGTACTTCTACTCTCTCAGTTTTTTCTTCATCTATAATGTTTATTTTATGGCTTGGACAATAAATACTTTTTCTATTTAATGATTTGTCTATGTTGATGTTAAAATCTATTGTATAATCCACTTTTCCATAAATTAATTTATCTGTAATATTTGATTTGTATTTAGGTGTAACTAGTGTTGGCATTATAATTTGTATAGTATTATCAGTAATTTCAAACTTATCAATATATTGAATTTTTACTGTTACTTCTTCATCTTTATCTATCTTTCCAACAGAGATTTTAAATATATTGTCTGTTTCTTGTTCCATCATATATGCGCTATTGCCTTTTACAATATTTTTTTGATACTCTTTTTTAGCTTCTCCTTTTTCCTTACATTTACCTTTTAAAACTTTATCTCCAACGTTTATTTCAAATCCTACAACTGTTGCTGTTTCTACTATTGGGAATGTATATCCTACTTCTAATACATCTTTTGTATTGTTTTTGTAAACTTGCTCAATTTCAAATGAACCAAATTTTCCAATAACATTACCTGTTATTTTAACTTTTTTGAGAGCTAACTCTCTTAGATCTACATTTTTCATAATATTCCTCTTTCCTTTCTTTATTTAATTATTGCATTCTTTGAAAAATGAATGCATTTTTCATTAGTCCTCAAGCATTTTTTCTACATATTTTTTTACATTTTCTATAATATGTTTATACTTTTCACCATTTTCTTCTGAATAGTGGATTTCAAATATATCACATATATTTTCTCTAATGTATATTTCCTGTCCTTCTTCTTTTACTATTTTTGCTTTTATTTCTTTTTCTTTTTTTGTAGCTTTCTCTGTAGGATTTTCTAGAATATATTCTCTTATCTTATTTAATGGCATATATTCTGATTGTAGTTTTTTTATTAGAAGTATTCTTTGTAAATGTTCATCATTGTATAAACTATTTACTCCGCTTCCTTCTGGTGGTAATAACAACCCTTTGCTTATGTAATAGTGTATTGTTCTTTTTGTTACTCCTGCTTTATCTGCTAATTCTGATACTTTGTATTCCATTTTATATCCCTCCTTAGGATTTTACTTTTAAAAAAATGCTTTATTATATTTTTCATCTGTTCTATATTTATATTATATCATCGTTACGTAACGATGTCAAGATGTTTTTTTATTTTTTATAAAAAATAACTAAAAAATGCATTACAGTCTTTTTTGTGACCATAATGCATTCCGTATTTCTTATATATTTTTATCTTTCTCCATCTTCAACATTTTTTACTAATGCTGTTTTCATATTATTTCTTTTTCCACCAAGTACATCATCAAATAAACTATCTCCAATTACCAATACTTTATCTGGTTGAACATTCATCTCTTTACAAGCTTTTAAAAAATTCATTTTCAATGGCTTATGGGCAAAAGAAATATATGTTATTCCTCTTTCTTTAAAATATGCTTCCATCTTTTTATCTATTCCATTACTCACTATAATTATTTTTAACTGACTTCTTAAATTTTCAATCCATTGTTGATTAACTTCTGGTATAGCCTTCATATCTTTTCTAAGTGTTTCATCTACATCCAATATAATGCCTTCTATACCGTATTTCTGTTTTATTTCTTTAATTTGATTCTCATCTAATTCAGTTACTTTATCTATTGTAATATCTGGCTTAACAATTATTGATAAACCTAAATGTAATAATTCTAATATTTTTTCTCCTATTATTTCTTCTACTGGTTTCATTATATCACCTACTGTCTTGATTCATTATATAATTCTAAATCCTCATTTAAAATTTCACTATAATTACTTAATTCTATATTCTCCTAAACATCAAAATATTCATCATCATGAAAATTACCATTCTTATCTGTATGTACCTCTTGATAGCAATCTTCACACATAAAATCATTTAACTCATATTCTTCCAAAGATATCTTTTTAAAACATCTTTCACATTCACATTCAAGTTTTTCTTCATCATCAAAAATATTTTTTTCTATATCCTCCTCGGGTTCATCATCTATAACAGGAATATATCTTTCTCCTATTTCTTCGGTTGTTTTAGTTTTAACTGGAGTTGTCATATTATTGCTATAATAATATATTTTATATATTTCTTCTGTCCTGTCTTTTTTCTCTATATAAATAAACCATACTATAAATATTGCAATTATTATAAATAGGATAATAAATCCTATTAATGTTGGTACAAAGCCTATAAGGCATATATATGCAACTGTATAAATAGTGTAAATAATAAAACTTCCATAATTAAACGCATTTATTAAAGCAAGTCCCAATGGAAACAAACTGCCAAAAACAATTCCATGTATTATATCTAGATTATTATCTATACAATATCTATAACCAAGATATCCAAATAATACTGACAATAGTACAAACATAAAAAGAGGTTTTATTAATTCATTCAAATCTTTAGAAATAAGATCTTTTTTTATATCTTCTTTGGTTTTTACTTTTACATTACTTTTCATATTTTTTCCTTCATTCATATTCTAATTCAGCATTTTTTCTGTAAAATACTATTTGCAATATTTTTTATTTATTGTTCTATTTAATTCTTATAATAACTCTATATTATCTTATATCATAAAACTACATATTTCTCAATAAAATCAAATAAAATAATTCAAAAAAATATCTTCATTTTTCACTTATTGATAAAGAATTTTTTAAATTAATTGATTTTTCATTTGTTAAACAAATTTTAAAACTAAAAATCGTTATTTTTTGATAACCTTTACATATTTAAAAATGACTGTCGGAACAGAGTTCAAATTTTAGACCTTCGGGTTATGAGGGCTAGTTGAGAGGTTTGTGTAATTTAGTGAAATCAAGGGTTTTAGCTGATTTATCAATGAAAATTGGGGAAATGAATTTTAGAACATTTGTGTGATTTTTTGTACTTTTTTGAGAATTTTTTCCCCAACTTTTCCCCAATTATTTTTAACAAATATTGGAAGTAAAATGGGAAACCTGAAAATAAAATTTGGCGGTTTTGAAAGATGAATAACGTTACTTATCACAAAGAAGGAGATTATTTAATCCCTGATTTAATTATAGATAATTCTTGTAAGGATTATCATATTGGAAAATATGGCAGATTAAGGTTAAATTATATTAAAAATTATAAAAGAGGCTTATATACTGAATTAATGATAAATGGAACACTGTCTAAACATCTTGCTGATATTGAAAATGCAGCTAATGAAAGAATTGGTTTAATAGTTAAACAATTAGCTAAATCTGAAAATGTTAATGAAGATTTAAAAAATAACAATCAACTTACTTGGGTTCAAACTATGAATAACATTAAAAATCGTGCTGAAGAAATTGTTTATAATGAAATTATTTATGTGTAGGAGGATTTAAGATATGAGTTTTAGAGAAGTAAAAGATGATATTTTAAAAGAGATTTGGGAATATAGAGACCAAACTGATTTTGCATACATGACTAAAGAGGATAAAAAACATATGATTTATTTTGATGAGATTACAGAAAAAATACTAAGCAGCATTCCAAAACAAAACAGGAAATTTGTTAGGCAACAGCTTAATAAACTCGATGATAATTTTTGTGATTATGTTTTCTATTGGAGTGAAAAGTATTATAGAAATGGCTTTGTTGATGGTGCCAGAGTAATTATTGGGTGTTTAGAGAAATAATTATTTTTCTACTTAATCAAATCTTAATAACAAATATTAAAAGTGTGAATTTTAATTTTTTATTTAAAAATCTATTTTCACACTTTTTTATAAGTTTTTTATTTATAATTCTGTATTTACTTTTTCATCTAATGCTACAATTGAATTTTCTGCTTTTTCAAACAATTTTATTCCCCAAGTATATTGTTGTCCTTCAAAATTATAAATAATAATTTCAGGATCATAATTCTCTGAAAATCCTTGTCCCAATGCAAATGTAAAAGCAACTGATGATGAAACACATAAATGAATTTTTTTTATATTTTTAGTTCTTACTATTTCTCTTATATTTTCAAAAATGATTTTTTTGTAATCATCAACCTGTTGTTCTGCAATTATAACATCAAATCCTTTATCTTCAGTTTCAAATTTCAAAAAAGAATTATTATTAATATCAAATTTACTTAACTGCTTATCAGTTATAGGAAATGTAGTTGCAATACTCACTATAAGCGTATCACTATCTTTTAATTTTTTTTCTACTTTTAGCTTAGGGTAATTCCCTGAATATGTTTTCTTACTTGTTAAAAGTTTAAATACATCTTCATTTCTTTTTTTATGAAATAATTTAAAATATGTTCCATCTCCAACCTTATATCCTAATCTTAAAATAAATGGTGTATGTAAAATTCCTGCAAATGCATAATATTTTTCATTTTTTCCTTCCATAAAATTTTCAACATATTTGTCTAATTCTTTAACAATTCCTGTATAATTTAAATAATTATTTTCCAAGATTTTTATATTATTTGATAAATCTTTATAAAAATCTTTATTTTCATATATATATTTAGTACAAATATTTACCTTAACATTTTCAAATGTGTTAATACTCATTATCTTTATACTTTTATTTTTTAAGAAAATTTTAAGCAACAATAATACTATATTTACTATATATAATGACCAGAACAACCATCTTATATTATGATATAATGTCCTTAAATCCCTTGCAAAGTTAAATATGTTTACTATAACATCTGATTTATATTCTTTAAAGAATGAAAACAAATGTGGCATTTCATCAAAAATAATAACAATAGTAAAAAAAGCAAAACATATAATCAGTGTTTTAAAAGGTATTTTTATTAACATTTTTTTAAATTTGTCTATCATAAATTATTTCTCCTTTTGCAGTATAAATTTTTATTTCATTTCCATTAAATATTAAATGTAAATATTTTTTATTCCACTTTTTCCATTGTAATAAATCAATATTGGATGCTGTAATTTTATTTTGAAAAGGGTGAGTATGCCAAGTGCCAACTATAAAATGTTTTGATGGTATTTCAAATAAAGCTAAATCATCATCAGTAAAGTCTATATGCATTTTTTCTCCTTTTTTAAATGATAATGTATCTAAAACATTTTTAAATCCTCTTCGGTATGCAAATATAACTCCACCAACCTCATAGTCATTATTAAAATGTATTTTTAATAAATTAATAAAATCTTGACTTATATTTATTTTTTTACTTCTCAACATATATAATTTCATCCTTTATTTCAAAATTATCAATATTATTTACTATTCCTTTCGCCAACTTTACTAATATTTCCTCATCATATACTGCAATTGATTTTCCACAGCCATTACCAATTAATTCTTTTCTTTCATTTACTTTAGAATTGAATAAAAATTTTGACATTGTTTCATTAATAGTTTTAGGTGTTGTTTTTACATATTTTGCATTTTCTCCAAAATTATTGATTGCAGCCAATATAATTTCAACATTATCTGCACAATTACTTTCTAAAAAGCATGCAATGTCTAACCACGACATAAAATTATCCACAGAGACAATAATTCTTTCGCACTCGGCTATAATGCTTGCATCACTTTCTGATTTTATATTTAAATTATAAGTTTTTATTTTAATACTATCTAAATTTCTACAGAATTCTTTTACAGCATAAGTTTTCTTTTTTCCTTTGTATGGAAATGCAAATCTAAATGCATTATCTATTGTAAATTTATCATGATCTATTAAAACAATATCATCAATCCCGTTTGCTAAGCAATATTTTATCACATATGAATTTACAGAACCGACACCAATAAATGCAGTTTTTTTAGAAAGATTATTACATTTTTTCCCTGTAATTCTTTGTCTTGCTTTTTTATATGCATCTCGTTCAATTAAAATTTTATCATCTTTCTTTTCGAGATATATGGAATAATCCTCATATCCTTCAACATATATTTCATATTTTAGGTACTTTTCCATTTCTTCGATGCTTTCCCACAATTGATCTACGGAACTAATTTTAATTTTCTTGAATATTCTTTCTTTTTTTAAGCAAGTATATTCATATTTTTTCCCTAAATACTCCCTTATATAGAATTCTATTTCAAATATAAATTCTAATAATTTTAAATCCAATGGCAATAAAATTAGCCATGGTATATATTTGGAAATTATATTATACAATGAAAGTTCTTCATTTGCTTCATTTAAACGAACATCCATATTTCCGTATAAGCATATTTTACCATCTGGCATAATATGTGGAATTTTTCCAAATAACATTCTATTTGTGAAAAAAGATTTTTCATTTATTCTATATTGTATTTCAATACCATTAATCCAAAATACTATTTTGTCTTCTTTTAAGAGTGTATCTGGATATACTTTCTTTATTATATTTGCTCTTTTATTATTATCCAATTCTTTCACCCCATAGTGCCATTAAAACTTCCATCTATTTTATAAGAATTCCTCTCATTTATTATTTTATAAATATCACTCTCAACTAATTGATCGTATTGTTTTCTTTCAAATAGTAAAATTATTCTATCCATAACTTTTAATACTTCTGATATATCTTTTACCTTATAAAACGTGTTGCCCACACAAAGTTCTTTTTTTTCAGGTCCATTATCCCCATTGTCAATAATAAATGCCTTAATATGTTTTATACTTTCTAAAATATCTTGGTATAATTCATTTTCATTTGCATTTTCTATCATATTTCTTTCACATAATAATAAGTTTATTGAAATACTTGGTATTTTATTATCTTCTTGTATATTTAATAAAATATTAGTTGTTTTTATAAAGTGTTTTATTAATCTAATAACTTTTCTACGTGTTCCATTATCTGAATAGCATGAATTAAAATATCTTACTAATTCCTTTGGTTTTGCTATATCTGTTTTTTCATATCCACCTATACAATTATGAAAATATATAACATTATTAACTTTAGTATAAATTGCAACATCAATTTTATATTTATCTAAAAAATCTATAGTAATACATGGTTTTCTCTTTTCAACAGAATATTTTTTTCCAAAAGCTTCATTTAATTTATTATAGATTAGATCTCTTATATTTAAATCAATTTTATCATTTTCAATTATAAACGCTATATCTGCATCAACTTCATATAATTTATGTTTAATTGCAGTATTTGTACCATAACTTCCCTGTAGGAAAGTATCTCCATCTAAGTTTGTGTCCCAATTATCCTTTAGACTACTTATTTCCAACTTTCTATTTTCATAAATTGCTCCTTCCGCTGACAAAACACCAATTACATCTTCCACATATTTTTTTAGCTTTTTACTACTAGGATTTTCTTGATGATATCCTGTACTTATTTCATCTAAAATTTCTGTTAGTTTCATTTTTTTCTCCTTTCTCATATTAGCAATTAATTATATAGCATTACTTGTGCATAATTTGTCGAATCTTGTAATATTATTATATTTTATACTATATTTTGTCTTATTCCATTTTTTACTTTATATAGTACAATAAATAGTGTTATTACAAATAACATATATAATGATATTACTAAGTTTATATCTTGAAACCATTGGCATAGTTTTATTAGTACTTGTACATTTATACAATAAAAAAACATATAACCTAAACTACCTAAAGTTTCATTACTTCTACTTTTGTAAAAAACTCCGCACATTGTATAAGCAATTTTATTTAAAACAGCACTTCCAAATAATGAAAAAATAAAGATTGCGGCTAGTTGATTGTCCATTATGTATTCAAATGGATTTGAAAAAGCTTGATCCCTTAAAGTACTATTAATTATTTTCACAATTTCATACATATATTTCTCCTTTCTAAACAAAAAAGCAAAATATCTAGTAAAAAACTAAAATACTTTGCTTTTGCTTATTTATTTAATTATATTTAAATTCATAGCATATTCAAAAGATATTGTTTCAAGTCTTTTAGTTTTTTTCCATCCTTCCTCTCTATGTGACAATTCAGATATATCTGTCACAGTTTTATTCTTTAGTATTTTTATTATTTTATCAATTATTTCTTTTTCGGTATCGCTTATTTTGTCTAAATTATAATTCCCATTACTTATTATTTTAGTTGTATTACCATTTTCAGTTTCAATATCTTCTCTAAAATATTTATCATCTAATAATGATATTTCATCATATTTCTTATCAATAATAGTAGGTCCAAATTTTTGATTTTGATATGTTAAACCAGTAATAGATACACTTCTTTGATTAAAAGATAATATATCTATAAACCATAAATATTTATTTAAGCTTGTAATAGTTAAATTTTTTACTTTACTAGCAATATATGAAATAATATTTTCAACTTTCTCTATATCTAATGATTTATATCCATTATATATATCAGGCTTTCTATTTAATGCATATCTTAAATATCTTCTTATATTATCTTGAATTTGTTCTTTATCAATGCTAGTGTATAGCTCTTCAGAAACTATTTTTTCATATGTTTTATCATTAATACTACCATTTTTATATGCTTCTTTGACTTTTTCTATAAACTTATTATCATTATCAATCAATAATCTTATATAGTCACTTTGCGATTTTGTTGGAACCCCACCTCTTTCGTATCTATTAATAGTCATCTTTCCAAATCCAAGAATAGCAGTTAATTCTCTTTGTGATATATCATATTTTTTTCTTAAATCAACAATATCTTGTGGTTTTATAATATTTGCTTTTACTCTATATAGTTCAAATATTCTTTCATTGTTTTTTTCTTCGATTTCATTTACATATAAGTCTTGATGGCATTCTTTACATACAGCTACATTTTCATAGGTATTTATTTCTATTCCTCTAAATTCTTTTACTTCTCTTTTTTCTATTTTATAATCTACTTCTTTTTTACAATATGGACAATATACTTTCATTTTAATTCACCTCATCATATTTACCAAATTCATGCACTGATAAACAAACTGACTTTTCAATATTTTCTATTCGTATTTTAATATATAACTGCGTATCTTCAAACATTGGATTAAACTTAAATATCCAGCCTTCGTACTTTGGATCTCTGTCTTCTTCTGGACCTGCAAAGCAGTCGTCTACTGAGAGTCTTCTTATAATATCCTTAATATCTTCTCGATTTAAGTTGTACTCTCGCATAAACTTTTTATTTTTTTCAGTCCTGACAATAATAAATTTATCTCCATCATTGTCTTTGTCTACAATTCTTTTAATTTTCAGTAAATTTTGACTTTGTATTTGACCTCCTATAGTGTTCATTATATGCCATCTCCTTTATCGGTGTGCCACTTTTTGATGGCACTTTTATTGTAGCATATTTTCTTTTAAGAGTCAAGCATTAAAAAAAAATATTTATCATATAAAAAAAGCAAACATAAATGTATTATTTCCATTTATATTTGCTTTATAACTTATATATACTTTTTAAAAGTATCTCTCATTAAAACAGCTAAATCTATTGTCTTATTCATTAACTCATTATAATTACTATGATCATCAAAATTTAAACCTTTTATACTATAAAAAATTCTTGATGCTTTACTATTATCTAATCTTCTCCAATCTAGTTTAAATCCTAGGTCTCTCTCAATATCATCCTTCTTTTCAAGCAATTTATCAAATAATTCTTTATTATCAGTTATATATAATTCTACACCTATCAAAGAATCTTTATTAACTAAAGTTATATCAATATGAGCCTCGCTTGTTCCTATTGCAACATTATACCAATGATCTGTAGTTGCTTTTCTTATGTTAAAAGGTTTTCCTCTTTCTATAACAACCTTGTTAAACTGATTCCAGAACTCAATCCTTTGAGATTGAGATTTGTTCATACTTTCATCCTTGTTTGTAGATTTATTGTTTTTTATAAAATCATTAGGTTGTTCTACAACTTGAAACATAGGAGCTGGATCCGATTCTCCTATTTTGTATGCATGGATTTCAATTAAAAAGAAATTAACATTACTATTAGTATTGTTGTTTAACCATTCAATAGCACTTCTATGTTCTTCTCTAGCTTCTTTTACAATCCATACCACAACTTTGGCATCTAATCCTGAAGCATACGTAATTATTTTTCCTAAATGATCATGATTAGATACTTCTAATTGATTTTCTATAATTACTTTAATACCAGTTGTTTCATCTTTAGCAAACAAATCACATCTATATGCACCCACATATGTTTCTTTACTAATATCAACTAATGTTAATCCTAGAATTTCATTTAAGTTTTCTATATTATCTTTTTTAGAAAGCCATTCTGAAAAATCATATTGCTCATGTTTCCATAGTTCTCTTATATCAACTTCTTTTAATTTTCCTATTGACATTATTATCACTTCCTTTTCTATATAATATTTAAATGTCCCTGTAAAAACGCATCTGGTGATATAAATTTCTTTTCTCCTTCTTTAAATTCCACTTTAATATGGGTTTTATCCTTAGACACCCATGTAATCTTTCCAATACCAAATTTTTTATGACTTACTATTAATCCTTCTTTAATGTTATTTAACATTTTAATTTGTTCATCAATCGGAGTTGCATATATGTTTTTTTCATCATTTTTGATATATTCTTGTTGACTTTCAGCAATTTTATCTCCATAGCTTTCAATTTCTTTTTCTTCTATAATTGCTTCTTTTAGTGCTTCTTCAAAAGGATTATCGATGGCTTTCATAGATTCTTGTTGGTTATAAAACATTATTTCATATTCTTGTTTTTTAATTTCCGTATCCCATCCACCTATTGTTTCATCATTTGCATGTTTATCTATACCTGTATAAGATAAACTTGAATCTTCATATCTCTTGAACTTAAATATTGCTTCATTCATTAGACTAGAATTAAATACCCCAATACTACACAAAAGTTCAAAATCTTTTGTGTCTAATCCTGTTACTTTTTTAAATAGCTCTGGTTCTAATTGAGTAATTACATCTTGTAATGATCTTTCTCTATAATCTGTTAAATACATAAATACTGGTATTCTTGTTGCAAATTTAATCAGTTTTTCTTGAACTTGTTTTCTTAATGATTTTACTTCTTTTTCCTCTTCTGATAATTCTTCTTTTTCTTTCTTTGTCTTTTCTTCTCCCTCTGCTTTTGCTTTCTTTACATTTTCAGAGCGATTAATAATTGTTTCTATTGTATTAGCATTAAGCGATCTAAAGCCTTCTATTCTCATTAATGCACTCATAGCTTCAGGATTATCCATTAGTCTCTTTAATGTATCATTATCAACATTTACTAATAATGCTGATTCCCATCTTCTAGCTAATAATGTTGCTGATGTTCCTGCCATTGCAATATCTAATACATCTTGAGCATCAATTTGCTTCATTGACGAACCATCATAAGCAAGTACAGGCAAGAAATTTATAAAGTTTGCAACACATTTTTCAGGATTGTTTTCTTTAATATCTAATTGACAACTATAATCTGATATTTCTCTTAATGCTCTATCTAATGCAAAATCAAAAATATAGCATTCTTTTTTTATTATTTCTTTTTTACCTTCATCATTAGTGATTTCCCATGGTGATTGTCCCCTAAATGCTGTTTGAAAATATGATTCAGGACTTTTAAGATTTCTAAGCATAAATACCCCTGTCCATGGTTTAACAGTTATTCCTGTTGTTAATTTACCACATGATAAGGTAATAGTCTTTGTCTTTAATGGATCATCCATTGCTACTCTAACTGGAGTTAATGCTTCTAATCCAATTCCTGCTTTTGTTCCACTACAATTTATGATTTTATAATCACTGTAAAATATATTTTGTCTTTCTTTTAATAAGTTTTCCATAGCATCGCATGATGCAACATTAGGCAAATACCATAATGTATGAGTTAAAATATTTAATAGTCTTGCATCAGAATAAGGCATTGGTGGTCTTTTATCTTGTCCTAATTTTAAGTCATCAATATTGGAAGGTAAAAAAGATCCTCTAATTAAATCAAGCCATTTTTGAACCTCATTTTTATATATAAATTTTGCTTCTTCTCCTTTTCCTTCAGCTTGGAAGAAAACATTTAAATCAAACTCATTAAACTCTCCTTGCATAGCAATTTGACTTATACTATCTGGTATTTTATAAGTCATCATAACCATTCTAGGTAAAGCTTCATAAGGATTATTTGAACCTTTCCATTCAGCCTTAGCTTTTTGTTCATCACCATATGTCCAGCTAAATATTTGTTCTTCAATAAATTCTCCTGAGTTTAACGCTCTAAATGGAGTTCCTGATAAAAACAAATAATAACTAGTAGATATAGGTAAAAAAGATTCATTATATGCGTTATCAGCTTCTTCCTGTTTATATTTTTCATAATCAAAATCAGATTCTTTTTCTTCATCTGGTTTTTCAAATAAATTAGTAGCTTTTTCTCTCCATGCACCATAATGATATTCATCAAAAATAACTAAGTCCCATGAGGTTGTATGTATAAATTCATTTTTCGTTTTTATACCGCCATTTTCATTAGTTCCTAATAAATCTTGAAATGAACCAAATACAACAATTGGTTTATCTTTATCTGCTTTATTATATAAATCATCTAATTTTTTATTGTCAAATTCAGCTTCTTTATTTGAAATAAATTGCCACCCTTCAAAATCAACATGAGTAGCTAAATCTTCTTGCCAAGATGATTCAACAGCTGGTTTAAATGTCATTATCAAAATTTTCTTTAAATTCATTCTTTTAGCTAATTGATAAGATGCAAATGTTTTACCAAAACGCATTTTAGCATTCCATAAAAACTTAGGTATACTTTTATTATCATATTCTTTTTGTTCATTATAATAGTCAATTGTTCTCTGTACAGCTCTTTCCTGCTCTGGTCTCATACCAAAACTATATATTCTATCTCTTGAATGTCTAATTCCTGTCTTTAATTCGGTTATTGCTGATTTAACATCATCAACACTACAGTTAAACCATTCATTTTTATCATCGCCTTCATTTAATTGTAAAAAACCATTTCTTTTTAGTATTTTATGCACGTCTTTATCTGTAAAAACTGTTCCATCTGAACATATAGAAGATTCTTGATAAAGAATTTTAAATGTAACAGCACTTGTATGTAATTGTTCTTGAATTCTTTCAGTAACGTTTCTTTCAGTATAACCAACTTTTACATATCCCTCATGTGTTTTTACTCCTAGCAATTCATATACATAAATTGTTGGAGTTATTTGAGGTCTTTGAGGAAAAAAATCATTGTTCATCATAATCCCCCCTATTATCTCCATAATTATGTATTCTCGAATCTATATAGTTCCATTCTTCTTCAGTAATATCCCATTTTTTTCTTAATATTTCATCAGTATATCTTTTGTCATATTTTTCTAATGCAGGCACAAAGCAAAATTTATTTCTAGACACATCTTGAGAAACAACCTGTTGTAATAGTAAAAATCTAACAGTTTTGGTAAATAAATATGATTTAAAATTTAATACTTCTTCTTCAGTATCAAATGCTCCTGCCACAATCCAAGATTGTGTGCAACATTCACCTGGTTTAGCTACTCTTGTATTGCCATCATAGTAAAATCCTACAGGCTTTGTAAAATCAGTTTGTCCTGCTATAGGTGATTTAGGTATTAAAAATTTCCACTTATTTAGTATATTATAAGTATCAATTACGTCATCTTTATTCGCAAATTTTCTTCCTATTTTTTGTATAAACCAACATGGAATACCTTTTTCTTTTGGTTCATAATTTGTTTTTAATCCAAATAGCCCTTGTGGATATATAGTCTCGGATAATTTTTTTCCATTTTCTTGTTTTAGGACTTTTCGAATAATCGGAATAGCTCTACTATATCTTACAAAAGTCGGAAATTCATTTAATGGTCTAATATCCTTTGTTTCTTTTCCTCCTTCTATATTAGATACCTGACATTCTCCATTATAGTCTCTATCCCAAAGAAAATAGCATATTCCACCCGCAATATCAACTCCATAAAATACTTCAGAAGAATTAGGATAATCTACTAAATATCTCATTGACTTATCATTTAACATTTTTTCTCTAAATGAATCTAACCCCATTCCTCCTGAAAACCATCTTGAAGGAATTATCATTGATAAATATCTTGGTTTCATTTTCATTGCTTGTTCTATAAAAATATTATATATTGGCTTAGCTTGTCTGCTTTGCTCTCCTCCTCCACCTGTACTTAATTGATAAGGTGGATTACCTATAATAACATCAAATTTCATATTAAAAATCTCCTCTGGTTTATTAGTATGTATAAATTGATATGCATAAGTTTCTAGGTCTGATCCTCTCTTATACTCTTTTTCACTTGCTCCACAATATACACAGTTACCATTTTTCCATGTATGTTCTATTCTTCTATATTTAATATTTCCTTCTGGAGTATCAAATTTTATAATTGAGTATTCTCCATTAGGCCATTTCGAACAATATAAACTTCTCCTTGATAATAAACTTGTTAATTCAGTAACTGATATACCATATAACTGCTTCTTAAAAATGTGATTTAACCTATCATTTAAATTTGGAAATTGTGGTTCTAATCCATCTATTAATCTTTTTGCAATTTCTCTTAAAAATACTCCTGTTTTACATGCTGGTTCTAAAAAAGTTGTGTCGGGATTCTTAAATAATTCTTTTGGTAACATATCAAGCATTTCATTTACAATATCAGGTGATGTAAATACTTCATCGTTTGAAAGATTTGCAAGGCATGATAATACATCAGGATTATATGAACTTTCTAATAAACCATTACTCATTAACTTTTCCCCCTTTATTATTTAATTTCTTATAATGTGTTATATATTGTTTTAAAAATTTCCCCTCATCATTTGTATTGTTAATTTCCTGTTGTTTATAATCTCTTTTAACTAATTCATCTAATGTATAATCTTTTCTTTGCATTCTTGCATCATTAAACGGAAATGTCCATTCTGAAAAAATAATTGGTGTTTCAATATCATTTCCTTTATCATCAACACGTTTTAAGCTTAATGCATTTCCACAAACAATATTATGTTCTAAAATATATTTTGCTGAATCTGATACTTTTTCATCATATTCTTTTTTACTAACTATTTTATACTCGCTTTGCCAATAGTCATATAATCTTTTTCTACATGCAACAACATTATCTTCTAAAAGTTCTACTCCATACAGACTACTTATTGCTAGTAACGAAAATCTTTCATAATCATATATGCTTTTTTTATACTTTTTCTTTACAATTCTTAGTTTTCTCTTTAATATTTCAATTAAAAAATTGCCATCCCCACAAGCTGGTTCAAGAAATCTTGAATCTATTCTCTCCGTTTCCTGAATAACCATATCACACATAGCATTTACTTCCCTTTGATTGGTAAATACTTCTCCATGATCGGCCACTCTCTTTTTCGATTTAACTTGTTGCTTTTCCAAATTTAAACCTCCATTTTTTCTAATTAATTCTTTTTAATTTTGATAAAATTTCTAATATCTTATTAGCAGTTAATATTTTTTCTTTGCAATCTGTTGCTGTAACTAAATTAATTGGATTATCTTTATGTGCTGAATTATTTCTTGGAATTACAATTTCAACTAAATAATTACATAAATTATTATATGTATCTTTATCAACTGTATATATTTTGCTAAAGAATTCATTATATAAATAATCTTGTAATTTATATTTCTTGATAGCATCAAAAGTACCAATAGTAGCATCTTTAAGATTTAATACAAATGGATGACTACTTCTAAATAAATTGTCCTGATTAATCTCTTTTGAATAGTTTTCAATTTTATATTTATCATTCTCTGTTAATATTGATATAAGCTTTTCATTTATTTCAAGTTCAACAGCTTTACTCCACTCAATAACCGCTGAAGAATAGTCAAACTTCTCGTTTTTATCGTTATTAAAACTATTCATTATTTTATCACCAGTTGCAATGTATGTCTTAATTTTTTCTCTATTTTCCAATCTAAAATTTTCAAATTTAATATTACTATATGTTTTTGTTACATCATCAATATCAAATGAATTTACTAAATTCATTTTTGTAATTTTTTCGTTAATATTATTAATTGTTTTTTCAACTTCATCAATATCATCAATATTTTCTAACTTTATATTATTCACATCTTCCGACATTTTTATATATTTACCTTTTATAATAAAATCTTCAATATCATAGCCATCTTTAAAAAAATGTAAAAAATCGAATACTTTATTTGCATTATCATTATCATTAAAATGCTTAAAATAGTTATAGCAGCTTATATAATATTTTAGAATTAGTTTTATATATCTTTTAAATTCAATAGGTTTATTTTCTGTATTAGTTAGTACTTCTTTATACATATCTTCAGCATTACAATTATTGTCTTTAAAATATTTAAATAATTCTAAATCTTTTTTAAATAGCTCTTTTGCTTTTTCAAAAAAATTATTTGAAACACAATAGTCAAAATTAATATATCTCATATTTTTAATTAATATTATAAATTCATTTTGATAAATTATACACAACCTATTAAAGAAAGATACTTCTTTTAGTTTGATTATTATATCTTTATTAGTCAAATAATTTGTTTTGTCGTCCTTTATAAGCATTTTTCCATAAACTATTTTTCTGTTTAAATACTCGAATAGATTTATGGAAGCATCATAATTATTTGAATATATATACATATCTTTTACATTTTTTGAGTTTGTTTCAATAAATAAAATATAAGATTCTAAACTTTTAATTGCTTTATTAATTGATTCAGAATATTGTTCTTTATAATAATCTGTATTATTATAATAGATATTTCTAATCCCATATAATATTATTAGTTTTAATATTATTTCTTCATCTATCGTAAGATAATTATATTGTTCATTCTCTTTTAAAAATTCTAAACATTTTTCTATATCTGTAATATTTATATTATTGTACTTATTATTATCGGATATAATTTTAATGTAATCATATTCTTTTAATTTTTCAGTTATCGTTTTATTTTGTTCTATATATTTATTAAGAATATTAACATACTTACTTCTAGTTTCTATTAACCAATTATTTTTGTTTCCTTCATTTAGTTTATTATTAAGTATTAAATCTAATTGCCTAATTACAAATCTAATTTTGTTTTCAGAATTCTTCTCTTTACATGATTCTGTAGATAATATATAAATGTATTTATCAATACCAATATTAAAAAAGTATGTACTCATAAATTCTTTTGAAAAATCCAACCCATGAGTTTTTTTTATTATTGGGTCAAAAATCATAACATCTTTAAAACAATATACTTCCTCGGATTCAGATTCTAATTCAATAATAAAATCTATAATACTATTAAGACCTTCTTTATTTATTACTTTACCATAATGTGTTGTTTTTACATTTTCAGTATTAATAGTATATAATATATCAATTAGTTGATTTTTTGTTACAATTGGGCTATCATTGTTTTCTATCATAATTATCTCCCTTTATAGTTTTAGTTTTGCTTTCCTTTTTATATTTATCTTTATATATTTCTTTTGATAAGTTTCTTAAACCATATTGTATAGAAAAATCAGAATAATAATTATCTGAATGTTCTTCATCAGTATAAAATCTAAAACTATGTAAACTTAACTTTTCAAAATGTTTAATTTCATAATCTAAATATCTTCTTAATGGCGTATTCCAAGTATTCTCTAATAAACCATTTTTTCATTAAAATTCCTTAAATTTCGCTATATTATTTTACTAGTAAAACACTCTCCTTATGCACCTATAAGCCACTTATAATATCTCTATATTATCTTATATCACAAAATCCATATTTTAACAACAATATTTTACAAATTTACTAATTAAAAGTCTATTTTCATAAATCAAATCCTAACTTCAAAAATAGATTTATTTTATCTTGCTTTTTTCTAACAACTCAACTTTTTCTTCTATAGCCTTTCTTATATGATCTCTATTTATGCTAATTAATAGGTTTGGACTTATTGGTAAAAAGCCTATATCAAATAGTGTAGTCATATAGTCTTCATATTCTTTAGACCATCTTCCATATGTTTTAATTATATAGTTTTTATAATTCTCTTTCCATTCTATACCTTTATTTATATCTAGAACTGGTTTTTCTAATAATTCTTTAGCTGTTACGATAAGTCTCTTTCTCTGTTTTTTAGTTTTTTTTTCTCCTATAGCTTCAAATAAAAGATTAATTTCTTCATATTCTATTAATTTTTCTACTGTTTTTATTTGATGTTTTCTTCCACTTATTTCTGTTTGCAAGCTCCCTCTTAAAGGTAAGTTTATATAATAAATATCATAGGGAAATTTTAAGGTTTTATTCTGTTCTTTCTTGAATTTTAAAGCATTGATTATTATACATATTTTTGAATAATAATTATTGTTGTATTTTTTTAGTTTCTTTAGAACTTTTTTGTATGTTTCCTTTAATTCTTCTTTATCAATATTTTTATATAGATAATTAACCATTTCTTCTGTAATATTATTTCCTGCATTTTTTTCATAATTTTCAATATACTTTTCCACTTTTATATGATTCTCCTTTCCTTTTACCTAAAGCAACATAGAAGAAAAAACCAGAAGATAACTTCTGGTTTTTGAAAGTTATCTTATATTTCGTGATTTAGCACCTTACTATTTTAGCAGGTTGCTGTGAAGCTTTAAGCACGTCTTTTTACATCTTCATCTCTTTATAAGGTAAATTTTTATTTTTTTTATTAATCTTGTGGATTATCATCATCTGTTTTTCTAGCTTCTTCAAACAATTTCTTCATAGTTTCGTTTCCTCGTGTAAGTCTTTTAATTGTTAAATCTTCTGCTTTACCATTTGCAATACGCAAATTTTCTGCGCATCTAACTAGATTATCTTTCGTTTTTTGCAAGCTACTAATACTTTTATCTATTTCATCAATTGCCTTTTTAAATTTTTCGCCAACTAATCTTGCATTTCTACCAAAATCATTTTTAAATTGTTCTATCTTATCTTCAAAATTTGTAATATCAATATTTTTATTTTTAATTAACTCTAGTTCTTTACGATACTCAAGTGATTTATTTGATAAATTGCGTATTAAAGTAATTAATGGTATAAAAAATTGTGGTCTTATTACATACATTTTTTCATACTTATGTGATACATCTACTATTCCATTATTATAAAAATCATTATCTATTTCTAATAGACTTACTAATACTGCATACTCACATTTCTTTTCTCTACGATCTTTATCTAGTTCTTTAAGGAAATCTTCATTTTTATGTTTTGTTGCCGTTTCATCCGCTTCATTTTTCATTTCAAACATAATAGAAACTATTTCATTTCCATCATCATCAAAGTCCCTATAAATATAATCGCCTTTTGAGCCTGTATGGGCATCATTGTCTTTTTCAAAATATGCCTTTGGAAACAGCGGTCTTAATTTATTAAATTCATTACTGCAATGAACCTCTAAAGACTCACCAATCATTTTTGTTGATTGTCTTGCTTTATAATCTTTATAATACTCAATTTGCTCATCTTTATTTTTTAGTTGCGCATTAAAATCTTCCTTTATACTACGCTCTTTTAATTCGTATTCTTTATTCTTTAATTCTAGTTCACTACTTAATTCAGTAATCTTCTGTTCTTTTTCTGAAAGAGCTTTGTTAATTTCTAGCTTACTATTTGTTTCATTTAATTTCAATTTATTTGTTAGTTCTAATATTTCTGTATTCTTTTGGTTGATTTGCTCTTGGTAATCTTTATCTAATTTTGTTTTAGTTTGTTCTTCAATATTTGCAACTTGATTTTTTAAATCTGCAAGCTCAATATCCCTATCATTAATCTGCTTTTGTAATTCTTCTTTAATGTGTGCTTCTGCAAGTTTTATCTCATTTTCTTTTTCTGTTTTATATCGTTTTTCTCTTTCGTCTATTTGTTTGTTGAATTCGTTGTCTCTAATTTGTTTTACAATTGACTCATAACTTGTTTCGTCAATTTGGAATACTTTTCCACAATTTGGACATCTAATCTCGTTCATTTCTTCTCCTTTCAAAATTTTTATATTTCATTAAATAATCTTGTCTTTAGTAATCCATTTAAAAATGATTGTTTAGTAATCTTTAATTCATTTGCATCTCTTAAAGCTATTACTCTTGGAAAGCAATCTGGTTGATTATTCACCATATTCAAAAAGCTTGACGCAGCATCTAAACCTTTAACTTTATGTGGAATAGGGCCTACTAATATATCAGAATATTTCATATTATTTCTAAATCTTTCAAAATTAAAATTTGTAAGTTTTTCATAATCTAAAACGAATTCTATTCTTCGAGGATTAATTCCGTTGTGCTTAGCTAAACCCTCCATATCGCTTTTGCTTATTCTAGAATCACCTATTACTATAATCTTAGCATTATTACTATCATAATAAAAAGATTCATCGTTGTTTTCTTCTTTTAAATCATATTTTTCCAAAAAGTCATCTATTGTTCCATTAAAATATGCATTGGTAAGTTCCTTTGTTATTTTTTGAAAAACACTTTCTCTTAATTGTATTAAATCCATTTTATCCATTTCCATTTTTCTCCTCTATTTCTTTTGTAAATAAATTGTTGATTTGATCCTTAAGTTTTTTTACATGCTCCTGAGCCAAAAATAATTCTGTCATTTTTCGTTTATATTTTTCTACAAATAATTCTTGTTCTTCTTTATTTACCATTGAAACCTTTATTTGCTCAATTCTACTTGGATTAATAGATATAATTACTGCACCTGTTTGTATTTTCTTTAAAGTTAAAAGCCCATTTTCAGAATTAAGATATGCTTCTAAATAATATGGATCTATTTTCTCAGTATCTAAACGTAATACTAATAGATTTCCATTAGGTATAATCTTTCTATTCCCTACTTCAGCAACTGCTACTTTTATTTTAGTTCCTCTTGATGAAATCACAACATCTCCTGTTTTTAGCAAATATCTATCATATTTATTGTTATTTCCATTTATTTTTAATAAATTACTACTAATTATGCCTTCATTAATGTCCCCAATAGTTAATAATTCATAATCTCCATTAATATCTTCTATTTCTGCTTGCTCCTTTGATGAAAATTGGTAACCTCTATATTTATCTGTTAAATAATCTTTAAGTATATGTGGATTAATATAATTTGGTTCCTTCTTTTTTACATAAGAATTAACTGTTAATACTACATCATCAGTACTACAAATTTTATTAATTTTTTCAGTCTTCACTTTATCCGTATCATTATTTTTATCATTAATTAATTCCATAATTGAATCAACATTTAATTGTCTTTCTTTTAGACTATTTTCTTTATACTCTTGTGTGGCATCTATGAATGTTATTTCATTTCTATCATTGCCTTTTGATAAAATAATTAAATTCGGATTTATATTAGTATATGGTATTATTCCACTAGGTAATTTAATTATATATTTTACTAGTTTGCTTTCAAGGATATCTTTCCTATAATCCTTATCCATTGATTTAAGCAAAGGCCCATCAGTAATTAATATTGCTGCCATACCATTGTTTTTTAATAATGTTACTATTTTATTTAAGAAAATCCAATCAGATGTTAATCCTGGTTTGTTCCATGAATAAAACATTTGATTACTTAATTTGTTAATTCGATAGCTATCTACCCTTAGTCCAAAAGGATATTCACAAAATATTTTATCAAATTTTTTACCAAAATCATATGTTAAGGCATCATCCACCACTATATTAGGCTCTTTATTTGATAAAACTGTTAATCTAATTTTAGATATAAATGCAATATCTTTATCGATTTCAATGCCATTTAGATTCATATCCTTTTCATTATTCGTTAAGCTTGCTAAAAAATCACCATTACCAGAACATAAATCCAAAACTTCTTCATTGTTTTCAATATTTAAAATTTTGCTTACAAGTTCAGCTATTGATTTTGATGTTGTATCATTTTGTATACTTGAATATCGTTTATATTCTATACTGTTTTTTCTAAATATTTCTGCAATTTCTTCTTCAGTTAATTTTGACATTGCATTGAACATTTCGCCATCTAATTCTTCGTTAGTATAGTTTTTTTCAAATAATTCATTAATATCGTTAATATTATTGTATTCTTTAGTAATATCAAGTGCAAACCATAAATCATTAATTTTTTTTAGTAGTTCACTAAAATTTTTGCATTCCTTTAAGTCGATGAACTTATATCTTTTTGCTAAATATATAAGATATAGTTTAGCATAAAACATTTTTCTAAAGTCATCTTTTCCTATATATTCCCTAAATAAATTTAAGAAATTCCAGTATATTTCTTCTGAGTTAAACTTTTCTTTTTTATTATTTTTCATATTTTACCTCCTTGGTTTTTTGCTACTATATATTAATTATAGCATATTTTTCTATTTCTGTCAAGTGGTTTTTTAGTACCGAGTTAGCTCTTAATAGCTATGTTATAATCAAACCTTTGATATTTCCTTATATTTCAAGCATAATCAGGTTTTACTTTTTTTAAATTTGGCAAAAAAAGACGAGATTCAAATTCTTTTGATCCCGTCTATTTTTATCCATAATATGCTCTTTTTATCAATTCAGCTTCATAAGTATATCCATATTCTTCTAATTTTTTAATAAATACTTCCCACGGTGGAATATTGCTCATATATGGTTTTCCAGGGCCATCATACATTCCTCCTCCTGGTCCAGTATATAATCCGCCTCCTGGTCCAGTATATAATCCGCCTCCTGGACCAGTATATAATCCGCCTCCTGGACCGGTATATAGTCCGCCTCCTGGACCGGTATATAGTCCGCCTCCTGGACCGGTATATAGCCCGCCTCCTGGGCCAGTATATAGCCCGCCTCCTGGACCAGTATATGCTCCGCCTCCTGGGCCAGTATATAATCCACCCCCTGGTCCAGTATATAATCCGCCATCTGGACCAGTATATTTATTTCTAGGCCACATAATTATCCCTCCCAATTCTCTGTAAATAAATAATCATGCAATTCTGTTAATGTATTTATTATTCTCTTCTCAACAAATATTATAAAAGGTATATAATCTCCTTCTATATCAATTTTCGAAAGTGAATTATAGTATTCATCTCTACTTTTATCGTCTACATATATTGGTGGTATACGTTTCAGTTTCAACATCCAGTTTAATAGTGCTCTTGATACTCTTCCATTCCCATCAGAAAAAGGATGAATTTTTATAAATCTGTAAATAAAATATACTACTCTTTCTATATATTCACTCATTTTTAGGTTATTAATATCCTTTATAAAAAAATCAAACTCTTCACTTAATGTTTTTATATCTGCTTCAATTGTTATATAGCTACTTGGTTGTATAGTTCCATTTAAAATAATTGCATCATTATCTCTATAATTACCTGCAAATTCCTGAAATGGAACATATGCATATAACATTTTGTGCATTTTCTTGCAGTCCAATATTGAAATCATATCATCCGTAGTTAATATATATTCTTGCAATTTATAATTTCCAAGAGTCATTATTACTTTTTCATCTTGCGATCGTAAAAATTCACTCTTCTGCTTGTTATATGTTAAATCTGCAAGAATATATGGTACTTTATCTTCATCTACTCCTTCTAATTTATTGTCATAATAAATATAATTATTTAAAAATTTAGCTCCTGTATTAGTACTTAAGTCTACCATACAGTAGCTCAAACTATCTATAGCATTTCCAATTAACAAGAAATCATTATTTTTATTAATTAATTCTTTTCTTTTAACTTCTGGTTTATACTTTCTAACTCTTTGTTTTAAAGCATTTGGTGTTATATCTCCTTCAATCATTTTAAAATCATAAGCTAATCTATTAATACAACTTTTAAAACTAACGCCAAAAAATTCAGCCATATATGTTACATTTTCAAAATCAATAAAACCTCTTTCATTTTTATATTTGTCACATAATTCTAAAATCTTGAAACTCGGCATTAACAAACAAGATGCAAATCTATCTGCAAATTGTTCTATCTTACTCTTAGCTCCCTTTAGGCAGTCTATTCTATTAACTTCATTTTCCGCTTTATTTAAATCTTTAATATAATGGCAGTATTCATGTGCTGCAGTAAATCTTTGTCTTGTCCAAGGTCTATTTTTATTAATGCCAACAATTGTTACATTATCTCTATCATTTAGTATTATTCCTTCAAGCTTTTCAAAATTTGAAAAAGATATTATTATTTCTTTATTTTTTAATAATTCAAATGGATCTATCGGAAATTTTATTACACCTTGTCTAGACTTAATCTCATCTAAAACACTATTTGCCAATTTCTCTGGTGTCATTTCTTGTTCCATATTATCCTTCCTTACTCTTGTACTCATTTTTCAATTTTATTAAATTTAGTATTTCTTTTTGATCCTGTTCACTTAATTTTTCAAATCCTCTAGCAAAAGCATTTTCAGTATATACTGTAGTTTTATGATTTACTATCTCATCAATACTAATTTTATATAATTCTGAAAATTTTAACAATTCTTCTGCATCTATCTTTCTCGTTCCATTTTCTATTCTTATAATTGCATCTCTTCCTAAATTTAAAATTGAAGCAACTTGTGCCTGTGTTAAACTCAAATATTCTCTTGCTTTTCTTAATTTTTCTCCTATTTTTTTATAATTATCCTTATTCATATTCCATCTCCTCACAATACTCCTTTTTATATTATATTACAAGATGTTGAAAAAGTCAACATCTTGATTGTAATCTTTTTTTCTTTTTATAATGTGTAAAAAGATTTTCTCCGTCTTTCCTCCGTCAAATAAAGATACAAAAAAATCAAGGAGCCTTAACCCCTTGACAAATCTTGCTTATGCGTTTCATATATTTTATTTACCATTGTTTTATGAGCTTTATTCCTTTATTTTATCAATATACTCCATTGGGTTGACAGGTTCTCCATTATGATGTAATTCAAGATGTAAATGAGGTGCTACTGTATTCCCTGTTATTCCAACTTTTCCTATTTCTTCACCTTGCAATACATCATCTCCTTCTTTTACACTAATTTTATCTAAATGAGCATATAAAGTCTCATATCCCTCCTCATGCTCAATTAGAATATAATTTCCATTTATAGAATTGTAGTTTGTTTCTTTTATTACGCCATTTGCTAGTGCTAAAATTTTTGTTCCTCTTGGAGCTACTATATCAATTCCTTTATGTACATATTCATATTTTGTATTTTTCCCCATAACTTGATTAAATTTACCTGCTATATAGTACCCATTTAAAAATTTTCTTCCATTTAAAAACTTACCTTTATCTTCTTCTTTTTCATTTTCTACAGAGTTTCCAAAACTTCTTTCTATTATATCTAAATAATTCCTATCTTTTTCTAAAAAATTATTACTTAATTTAAAATGACTACTATATGCATATGCAAATCCACCAATAAGCATTATACTGCAACAAGAAACTGCAATAATCATTTTTTTCATATCATATATCCTCCCATTATTTTTGTGGGTATATTCTTTATTATCTTTATCTGATTTCAATTCACTCTCAAAATTTGAAAGTGCAATATTCTTTTGAATGTTATCTATAATTTTGTTTTTATCAATCATTTGAATTATACCCCCTCTTTTTCTTTTAAATATTTTTTTAATTTTTTTCTTGTTCGAAACAATTTAGATTTCACTTTAGACTCAGTCATATTTAATTCATTTGCAATATCGTTAATACTCTTTTCATTAAAATAATATAAAATAAAAATAGTCTTGTCTTCTTTTTTTAATTTATCTAATTGTTTCATTATACCTTTATTACGCTCATTTTCAATAAATTGTAACTCTATATTGCTATCTTCAATTAAATTATTTTCATAATCTTCAATATTATCAAAAACTTTTGTATCTCGGTATTTCTTTTTTACTAAATTATTTGTTATACCTGCAATATATGGTGTTATTTTTCTATTGATATCGAGCTTATCTTGATTTTTCCATATAGTAAAAACAACATCACTAACTAATTCTTCTATATCTTCATCTGAAACTTTTAAGTTAGAATTTCTAATTACTGTATAAATATAGTTTGAAAAATCATTTACTATATTTTCTATTAATAATGTATTTCCATTAAAATAGTTGTATATTGGTACATCTTTCATTTTCAATTTAGATCTAAACTCCTTATTATTTTTAAGATATCTTTCATTAATATATTACCATATTTTTTAATTTCGTTGCATTTTTAATTAAAAATATTCAAAAAAAAAATATAGATTAAATATTCTAACCTATATTTCATCGCTATTATCCATGATGGAACTCAACAAACAATATAAAACTTATATTCTTCATCATTTTCAATTATGATATAATTTCCATATCCCAAATTGTAATTTGTTATTCTAAATATAATAAGTGTCATCCCCATAAAATTGAACTTTCTTCCCTTTAGGTACTTGTCTTATAACTTGATAAACATTATAAGCATCTGGATATGGACTCGCCATCCCAACAAAAGCAATACCATATATAATACTATTTAATAAAAGATTATTAGCAGGAGAAAGCAAAAAAATTATTAATGGTACAATCCCTAATATATATGGTAATAAGCACATTACAATAAATCTTCCCTTTTTTAAAGGATACGATGCTAATGCAACAAAAGTTACAGGCTTGGCTATTCCTATGTATGTATTAACACCTTGAGGATAAACAACAGCATGTAAGAATTCATGTATTATTGACAAAAAAAATCCTATTATAAGACCTATAAACATATATGGTTTGTATACTACAATGTGATTGTTTATATGTCCTTTTAAATACATAGCCAGAAACATTATAATAAGTGAAGGTATTACAAATGGAAAAGCTTTTATCATCATTTTATTCATAGTTTCAGGCATTTTCATTTTAATGGCATTACTATCTAGCTCTCCTTTTTGATACTTTTCAATTTCATTTTTATCTATAAATCCAATCCATTTTATATTTGGCATAAAATTCTCTCCTTTTCTCCGTATTTATAAGTCTTTCAAACAATTCCAAACTTTCTTAAAGCATTACAATCTATTATTGTTTTTAACTTGTAAATCATCCACAACAATAACCAATGTCAATTGCACAATCTAAAGGTGTTTCATTTTTCAAAAAGAATTCTTCAAATATATCTAATTCATAGCTTTCAACTAATTCTTTTGCATATTCTACTGTATGTTCATAAACTTGTGTTGTTAAACTTATAATTACTTCTTCCTTATATTTTTTCCATTCATTTAATCTACTTTCTACCTTTTTTAATGCTTCTTCAGGAGTAATAAATATCGACTTGTTTGTTATCGCTGCAGCTGCAGTAGTAGTGTTTTTTAAAAAGTCTAATTCTAACTTTTTAAAATCAATTGAAATTGGAAAATTAGATTTTATTACCGCTTCTTTAGCTAAATCAAAACTATCTGCATTATTATTTATAAGTGACATCCCTTCAAATTCTAATATTTCATTTACAAATTTCTCTCTTTTTTCCCTTTCTCTAATATCAATAAAGAAAACATTTCTATTATCTTCTGGTATCTTCTTAGAATTAGCTTTATTTAGCACCCCATTAAACTTCTCACATAATTCTACAATATATTCATACTTTATTAAATTACTTTTCCAGTTGTTATTAATGTTATCTAATCCATAATATATTCCTGCAAGTCCTCCTACACAGGCTCCAATAGTATCAGTGTCATTTCCTAGATTTATAACTTTTATTATAGCAGAGTTATAATCATCTGTTGTAAGTAATCCCCATAAAGTAGCTTCTAAAGTATCTACTACATATCCACTAGAGCTTATTTCATCCATGTTTAATAAAGAAATATCTGTGTTTATTATTCTATTATACTTTTTTTGACATTGTTTTGAAAACATAGAATAATCACTTTCTCTTATCTTTTTATATGCTTCATTTAATTTTGCTCCATTTAATAGTTCTATTCCAAATAAAACATAAATATAGCATCCCATTATACTTATTTCGTGTCTATGAGTAATAGAAGATACATCTCTAACAACTTCATATATTTCAGTATTATTCATTTTTTTAGCATAGCAATAATATATTAATGGTAGTATTCTCATTAAAGATCCATTTCCATTACTAAATTCATCATCTAAACCACATTCTATTGGATTTATTCCCTTCTCATAATTTGCAATAGCTCTTAAACATGTTCTTCCTATATCAAATCTAACACCTGTTGCAGTAAATTCTGCGTTTTCTGCCCATTTAACAAAATTATCTGCAATATCTGTTGGTATAATATTTCCAGTTTTATTAATCGCATCAATTAAACCAAGTGTCATAGAAGTATCATCTGACCATGTTCCTTTTGGTACATTATGGCTTCCATACCCTAACATTTCTGTTGTTATATTTTTTTGCAATTTTTCTCTTATACAAAATTCTAGTGGCACTCCCATTGCATCTCCAATAGCCAGTCCTATTACTCCATTTTTTGAATCTATCATAGTTTTCTCCTTATCTATTTATATAGCCTAAATCTTTTTTATATAATGTGCAGTTTTTCATCTTTTGTTAATTGTTTTTTTATCACTCAAATTAAATCTTTAATTTTTACTATTTCTTCTTCCGTTTTCCACAATTATATCACACATTGTTGATAAATCCAAATCCTAGCTATGCAATATTTGACCAAGTATAGTAATTTGTTTTTATCTTAAGACAAAACAAAGCAGGATCAACTCCTGCTTTAATTTATTGTTATAAATTCTAATTTATCTTTTCTATTTTGTTCATTAGTTCATTTTTCCATTTGCAATTATATATATTACCTTAAACAGACTATTATTCTTCTTTTTCTTTTATTTCTGTTTGAAGTATTGCTTGTTCTTTTTTATTTTCTTCTCTTTTTAAACTGTCTATCATCATAATGAATTTAACATTTCCTTTCGCATTTTCATCAATATTAGTAAATGTATTGTACTCATTAGATAATTCCCTTAATTTCTCTATTCTTTGTTGTAAATCTCTTACATTATTATTTACAATATTGTATATTTTCTGAATTCCTTCCTCGTCAAATTTAGTCATTCCATTTTGTAATTCATTTGCTCCATTTGCTAGTTGATTAGTTCCGTCTTTTAATTGGTTTAATGCTTCTTTTAATGTTTTGACTTTATTATCTACTTCTCCTAGTTTAGAATTAATTAAATCTTCGTATTTTGATAATTCTTTATCAAGTTCTGTTTCACTTAATTCACCATTTAATTGTTTTTTTATTAAATTTGAAGCTATTTGATTAGCTAAATCTTCGGTAAAATCTTCTGCTAATTTTTTTGCTGTTTGTTTTGCTATACCATCAATTGTTGGATTTATTTCTTTTTTTACCATTCCAGACATTTGTGCTTGTAATGTTTTATCATTCATAAAGGCATTTTTTAATTCTGCAATTATTTCCTTTTTCATATTATCTTTAATTGTATTTAAAGTTTCTTTTCCAATAGCTTGTTTTAATTCTGTTACAATTTTGTTACTATAATCTGTAATTGCTTTTTCTAATGCATCATTTGTATTTAATTTTGAAGCTATTTTTTTAACTGCATTTTCAGCCATTGTAGGCGCCTCACTTTTGACTTGATCCAATGTTTTATCCATTGTACCCTTAGATACTGATGTTACTAATTTATTAACAGAATTTAAAGCCTGTGTAAATGCTTCCTCATCTGTTAAATTAGGATATTGCATTTTTATTCCTGGAACCATAGCTTGTGCAATTTGATTTTTAGATTGGTTTAATGCTGCTTTTTCGCTTCCTGTCATTAAAGCTGTTGGATCGGAAATAGTTGTTTTCATATCATCAACATTGGTTGTTATTATTTCATTTGTTTCTGTTTTTACTTTACTTGTTACATCTTTTATTACAAGCTCTTTAATTGTATTTTCTAAATTTTGGACATCTTGTTTACTTTCTACATTTTTCAAAGCTATTAATAAATCTTTTTGTATTTGATTTATTAATTCTTCTGGAATTGTAATTTCTGCATTATTATTTGCAAGTTCTTGTAATTTTGTATTTATAGTCTTTTTGGTAAATGCAAGTGCAGTTTGAGCTGTTTTTTCTTCTAAACCATTTTTTCCTTTTAGATTTGCTTTAACTACATTTTTAGCTTCTTCTCCTGCTAATTTCTGTAACTCTGGCATTATCTTTTTCATTTCACTATTTATTATTTTTACAATTTTCTTCTCTAATTCTTCTTTATTTGAAAGTTTTTTTCTAGCCTTTTCATATTTTGCAATTTGCACATTTAATTCTTTTGATAATTCTTGTGTTCCATTGTTTAGTTTACTTGCACCATCAGATAATTGTTTTGAACCTTGTACTAGCATATTTGAACCATTTTTTAATTCATTTACCATTGCATACACTTTATCTATATTATTAAATAGTTCTAAATCATCTTCTTCTATTAATTTAGGTGTTGCAAAACAATATATTTCATTCATTTCAAAATCTTTTGCTTCCATAGATATTTCAATTGAATTTGGAATTTCAATAGTATCTTTATTTATTCCTAAACTTTCTTGCATTCCAGGAAGTGCTATTCCAAATATCATGCTTTTATTTCCATTATCAATTACTTTACCATTAGTAATTTCAATATTTTTATTGTTTTCATTATCTATAACTGTTCCCATTCCTACTACAAATGGTACATACATAGTCTGCATTTTCCCATTTATTGCAACATTCCTTTGCTCTTTATTAATAAATTCAAAACTTATTTTTACAAGTCCAGATTTTCCAATAATATCTTCTTTTGAAATCTCTTCTCCATCTAGTTTATATGTTATTTTACATTGAATTGGTAACGCTTTTTCTGTATTTCCTTGATAATAAATATCTTCTCCTTCTGCTTTCCAAATTAGCTTTCCATTTTCTTCAGTAAATTCTTGATCACCACTTACATTTTCAATATTCATTAAATCAGATATATCTTTTAAAAGTTCTGATTTTTCTGTGTTTTTCAAGTGGTTGCTTACTGTAGTTTGGTAAATCATTCCATTACCATCTAATTTAGAGTAAACACTTTCTTCTTTTGTATATGCCATAACAGGTGTTGCTGTATATGCAAGCATACTAAATAACATAGTGCTTGATAATAATTTAATTCCAATTTTTTTCATAATTACCTATATCCTCCTATTTTACTTTTTCATTCCTATTGTAGTCTTACAAATTAATTTATCAAATATAATTAAAAATGCTGGTAATACACATATAACAGTTAACATACTTACTATTGCTCCTCTTGACATTAATGTACATAAAGAGCCAATCATTTCTATCTTTGAATAAAAACCTACTCCAAAAGTAGCACCAAAGAAACATAATCCACTAACTATTATTGAGCTTATTGATGTACCTAAAGATTCTTTTGCAGCATCTTTTTTATCTTCGTCCTCTTTTCTAGCATTAATATATTTATTTGTTATTAATATAGCATAATCAATTGTTGCACCCAATTGAATTGTTCCTATTACTATTGATGCAACAAAAGGTAGTGTAACATTTGTATAATATGGAATACCCATGTTAATAAATATAGCAAATTCGATAACTACAATTAAAATTACTGGTAATGATATCGATTTTAATACAAATAGCATTATTATAAATATTACTGCTATTGATGTTGTATTTACACTATTAAAATCATGATCTGAAATTTCTACCAGGTCCTTCATTAAAGGGCCTTCTCCTGCTAAAATTGCATTTTCATCATATTCCTTAATAATATTTGTTAATTCTTTTACCTGTTCATTTAATTCGTCTGTAGCTATTTCATATTTCGAATTTATTAATATCATTTGATATTTATCACTTTGAAGTGTATCTATTAAGTCTTGAGGTAATGCTGTTTTTGGAATTCCAATACTTCCTAATTTAGAATAACCAATAGCCCATTCAATGCCTTCTATATTTTCTATTTTTTCTATCATTTCATTTGCCTTGTATTCAGGCATGTTCTTATTTACTAATAGCATTTCCATAGAAGCCATATTAAAATCTTCTTTTAATGAATTATTTGCTTGTACACTAGATAGAGTTTCTGGTAAAGATTTATCTAATTTATAATAAACTTCTGTATTTCTATATCCATAAAATGCTATTGGTAATATCACAATAAATAAAACTGCAATTACAACATAGTGTTTTATTATAAAATCTCTTAAATGTGTAAATTTAGGTAGTATTTCTTTGTGTTTTGTCTTTTCAATTAATTTATCACATTCTAATATCATTGCTGGTAAAATTGTAACTACTGAAATAACTCCAAATAGAACACCTTTTGCCATAACTATTCCTATGTCTTTTCCAAGTGTTAAATTCATACTACATAGTGCTAAAAATCCTGCTATTGTTGTAAGTGAACTTCCTAGTACTGAAGTAAATGTTTTTGTAATAGCATTTGCCATTGCTTTTTCTTTACTAGATGTATTATTTTTTTCTTGCACATAACTATGGTATAAGAATATTGCAAAATCCATTGTAACACCTAACTGCAGAACTGCACTTATTGCTTTTGTTATATAAGATATTTCTCCTAGGAATATATTTGTACCCATATTGTATAAAACTGCAATACCTATATTTAGTAATAATAAAATTGGTACAAAATATGAATCTAATGCTAATTGCAAAATTATTAAGCATAGTAAAACTGCAATTACAACATATATAACAACTTCTGAGTCTGATAGATTCCTTGTGTCTATTAAAGTTGCAGTCATTCCACTAATTTTACATCTTTCATCTGTCAATTCTCTGATTTTTTGAACAGAATTTATTGTTTCATCTGATGATATTTGTTCTTTAAAAGTTACTAACATTATTGTTTTGTTTTCATCATATAGCATGTCTTGCACTTTATCTGGCAACATATCTTTTGGTACTTCTGTTCCAAATAAATCAGCTGCACTAATTACTTTTTCAACATTGTCAATTTCTTTTATTTTGTTTTCTAACTTCAAAATATCTTTATTTTTCATATTTTCCAATATAACTACCGAAAAACCGCCCATATCAAAGTCTTCTGATAATATTTTTTCTCCTTGTACTGTTTCAATGTTTTCTGGTAAATATACTAGAATATCATAATTAATTCTTGTTGCCTTCATTCCTAATATTGCAGGTATTAATAAAATAAGTGCAATAATAAGAATTATCTTTCTATGTTTACATACTGAATTTCCGAATAGCATTCATTTTATACTTATCCCTTCTTCCTGACCAACGGTCATTTTTCATTATAACACAATCTATAACAATCTGTCAATCATTCTTAATAAGTTTCTGTTTTTTTCTTTATTTACTGTCGTTCAGCTGTTAATTTTAATTTGCATATTTTTTATATAACATATTGACTAATCGTACAAAATATGACATAATATTACTCGAAGGGAGAAGATGTCAAATGACACAGGAATTTTCAAATGATAAAAAACAAAGACTATTAGATACTGCCTTTTCATTATTTTCTGATAAAGGCATAAAAAACACTTCTATTCAAGAAATTGTAGATAGTGCTAATGTTGCAAAAGGTACTTTTTATTTGTATTTTAAAGATAAATATGAACTTCAAGATATTTTAATCACAACAAAATCAGAAAAATTATTTAATGATGCATTAAATGAGCTTAGAAAAAACTATATTCAAAACTTTTCAGATCAAATAATTTTTATTATAAATTATGTAATTGATGAATTAAAAAAGAAACCTATGCTTTTAAAATTTATTTCTAAAAATTTATCTTGGGGTATTTATAATAAGTCAATTATAAAGATATATGATAATGGAGAAAATAGCGAATCTAGTTTTTACAGTTTATTTTTAAAGGGTGTAAAAGAGAATAATATTAAACTGGATAATCCAGAAGTAACACTTTTCATGATAATAGAACTTGTTAGCTCTACATGTTTTACTTCTATTTTAGATAAAAGACCTCTTCCTATTGATGAATATAAACCATATTTATATAATGCTATTAGACAATTTATTAAATAATTCATATATATTAAATAAGGAAATGATTCTATATAAAACCATTTCCTTATATCAATTATTTTTTTTTAATCAAGTCATTACATTTTACATACAAAAAAAAGATATAGCATTTATACTATATCTAATAATTTGTTATCCTTTTATTTATATTATATATTCCCAACCTGGTCTCCAAGATTTTGTTTTTCTCCAATCATTTTTTATTGCTTCTTCCCAAGTAATATTTTTAGTAATTACTTCAAGTGCTAACTGTGGAGCCTTATGAGCAACTAGCGCTATTGTTTTTCCATCATAATTATCTAATAAGTATTTACAAAAATCTCTTAATCTTTTTTCAACATCTTTCATTGATTCACCATTTGGGAATGGAATATCAATATGTTCTTCATCTATAACAAGTGCGCTATCTTTACCATTTAAATCACCATAGTTACACTCTCTAATTCGGGCATCTTGTATAATTTCCTTACTATTTTCAAATGTAAGATTTGCAGAATCTATTGCACGCCTCAAATCAGAGCAAATTACTAAATCTATTTCATCTAAATTTATCTTATTTCTTAATTCTTTGCTTTGAGCTATTCCTAAATTACTTAAAACTCCTGGATTTTGTCCAGTAGATTTATGTTCTTCATTATCTGTTGTAGTACCATGTACAAAATATATTATTTTAACTGACATTTTTTCCTCCTTTAATTTCTATCTAACCACTCATAATATTTAATCAAATATTCCCAACAACCTTCTTTATCTGTAATTCCATTATAGTTGTCTCTAATTCTTTTTATAATCTCATCTTTATCTACCCATATAACCTCTGCAACCTCATCTTCTTGCAATTTAAGTTTGGTTTCATCTATCTCTTTATTTGCTATGTAAATTTCATTAAAATGATTATTTATTATATCTCCTTTTATATTAGTAGATTTTGTTGAGCCTATAAATGTTATATCATCTTTATTTAATTCAATTCCTAATTCCTCTTTACATTCTCTGATTATTGCTTGAAAACCAAATTCTCCTGATGAAACATGTCCACCTGCAGTTACATCCCACAGATTTGGCCACATTCTTTTGTTTGGGCTTCTTCTTTGTAATAGAACTTGACCTTTTGAATTAATTATAAATACAACAACTGCTTTATGATATAAGCCTTCTTTATGGCACTTTTTTCTTGTTTCTACTCTATTTGTATATTCTCCTTTTTCATTTAAAACATCAAATAATTCTTCCATAGCTTTACCTTTCTACATTTTTTCTATTTAAAACTTAAATTTAAATTCTTATCTCTTCATAATCTTTCATATTGTGATTAAACAGATTAAATATTCTCATTATATATTATATTTATCACAAAAAAGTAAATATTTCAACAAATTATCAATATCTTCTTATACAATTTTATATTTTTTTCAAATTCACTTGCAATTTTTTATCATTTATTGTATTATTTTGTCGAGGTGTAAAAAATGGGAAATATTAATAAAGATAATGTATTAATAAATAATACTCTTGCTTGTATTCCTGCAAGTGTTATTTCTTTTTCTATTTTTCCCTTTTAAAGAATACTAGTTACTAGTATTTTTTTTTGTATATGCCAAAAAAAAATAAAAGGAGGAATGTTCTAATGGAAGAACAAAAAATGCTTTATGATGTAAACGAAAAACCACCTATTGCAAAGTGGATCATACTTGCCTTACAACATGTTTTTGCAATGTTTGGTGCTACAATTTTAGTGCCTATTTTAGTAAATACTGCAGCAGGAGAGGTTGTACTTACAATCCCAGTTGCACTTGTTACCTCAGGTATTGGTACTTTAATTTACATTCTTTGTACTAAAGGAAAATCTCCAGTGTACCTAGGAAGCTCTTTTGCCTTTATAGCTCCACTTGCAGCTGCTTTTGTTAAAGGTGGAATTTCTGGAGCAATGACAGGAGTTATGGTAGTTGGTTTAATCTATGTAGTTTTTGCAATTATTATTAAATTTGCAGGTAAAAACTGGCTAGATAAACTATTACCACCTGTTGTAATTGGACCAATGATTATGATAATTGGATTAGGATTAGCTCCAAGTGCAATATCTCAAATAGGTCTTGGAACTGGTGTAGATGTTGATTGGAGAGGAGTAGCCGTCGCTGTAGTTACATTTTTAACAACTGCAATTGTTATGGTTAGAGCAAGAGGATTTATTAAAATCATACCATTTTTAATTGGTATCGTTACAGGTTATATTTTATCAATAATTTTAGGATTAGTTGACTTTGCACCTGTATTAGAAGCATCATTCTTTAGCATGCCAAGCTTTGTAATACCTTTTGTAAGTTATATGCCAAATTTCTCAGCTTTACTTACAATAGCTCCTATAGCTTTAGTTACTATGGCAGAACATATTGGTGACCACACAGCACTAGGCACAATTATTGGTAAAGACTTACTAAAAGATCCAGGATTAGATAGAACTCTTTTAGGAGATGGTATCGCAACTTTTGTTGCTGGATTGTTTGGAGGTCCTTCAAATACAACATATGGAGAAAATACATCTGTTGTAGGAATGACTAAAGTTGCTTCAGTTTGGGTTATTGGACTAGCTGCAATTTTTGCAATCTGTTTAGGATTTTTAGGAAAATTCACTGCATTGGTTTCTACTATACCTAATCCAGTACTTGGAGGAGTATCACTTCTTCTATATGGATTTATTGCAGTAAATGGTCTTAAAGTTCTTATTCAAAATCAAATAGATTTTGGTAAATCTAAAAATGTAGTTGTTGCTTCTTCAATGCTTGTTTTAGGTTTAGGTGGAGCAGCAATATCTATAGTTTCTGGAGATTTATCTATTACAATCTCTGGAATGAGTTTAGCAGCAATTGTTGGAATTTTATTAAATCTATTCCTTCCTGCTGAAAAAGATAATTAAATTAGGAGGATACAATGAATACAGTTGTCTTAAATAATCCTTTAATTAAGCATAAACTTGCAATAATTAGAGATAAAAGAACCGGTACAAAAGAATTTAGAGAAATCATTGGAGAAATTGCAACTTTCCTTTGCTATGAAGCAATGTCAGATGCTGTTTTAGAAGAAGTAGAAATAGAAACTCCAATTTGTAAAACAAAAGCTCAAAAATTAGATGAAAATAAATATGCATTTGTTCCTATTTTACGTGCAGGAACAGGAATGCTTGATGGATTAATAAATGCTATTCCAAATGCAAAAATTGGTCATGTTGGTTTATATAGAGATGAAACAACTCATGAGCCTATAAAGTATTATTATAAAATGCCACAAGATATTGCAAACAGAGAAGTAATAGTTTTAGACCCAATGCTTGCTACAGGTGGCTCTGCATGTGATACAATTTCTATGTTAAAAGAAGATGGTGTTAAGAAAATTAAATTTTTGTCTATAATTTCAGCACCAGAAGGTATTAAAAAAATAGAAGAATTACATCCAGATGTAACGGTTTATACAGCATGTATAGATGAAAAATTAAACGAAAATGCATATATTGTTCCAGGATTAGGAGATGCTGGAGATAGAATTTTTGGAACAAAATAGATTTATTTTTATAAAAATAAAACAGCTAGATTCATATTGAACTTTAGCTGTTTTTTCTATTAATTATATAGTTATTTAATAAATGATTATCATTTACCATTTCCACTTTTTCCTGATATTTTCACATTGTTTATTGCATGAATAAAAATTACCAAATATGCAATTGCAACCAAAAACCCTGCAAGTACATCGCTCACATAGTGAACACCTAAATAGATTCTACTTACACCTATACTAATAATTAGTATTGTTAATAATAATATTAAAATAGTTTTTAAATATTTATTTTTCACATTTTTATATATAAGGTAAATTAAAAATCCATAAAAAGCCATACTTACCATAGAATGTCCTGATGGCAAACTATATCCACTTTCATCTATAATTCTATGTCCTACTGGTCTTGGTCTTTGTATTATTTGTTTTATTGTAAAGTTCACAAGTGCAGAAAGCCCTAGATTTATAGCTATATTTAATCCTGTCCTTTTATTCTTAAGAAAAATAAGTAATATTATGGAAGTTCCAATCAACCAATACATATTTGCAAGATTGGTAATACATTTTGCAATAGAAGTCATAGTATCTGACATTAAATATCTAGATATAATGAAATATCCCTTCTCATCAAATGCCATTATGTCATTATCCATTACATCTTCTATTAATACTATTAAACTTATTATACAAATAAATAAAATTATCCATTTATAATTTTCTATTAAAAATATCTTTATCTTCTCTAATTTTTGTTTCATTCTTTTTTCCTTTTTATTTTACTTTTCTTTAGTATTTTATAACAACTTAATAAATTATACAACTAACCTATTAAAAATTATTTTTCCTTTTTAAAAGAATTAAAAAAAGAGTAAGCTTAAAGTTAATTCGAACTTACTCTATAATATAATCTATCGTTTTAATTTTTCGAAAATATTGTGTATTTGTATATTATTCTTCTTCATGTTTATAGGTTTAAATTCATTATTTGTGAAGCAATGTTTTGTCCAAGCTTTGATAATCTCTTTACTGGTATTGCATTCTGTTACTTCATAAGAAACTGTCATTCTTACTCCGTTGTATTCAGTTAGTATTGGCTTAATCAATATTGTATCTCCACTTGTAACATGTTTTTTATATTGGCAGTTAACTTCTAATGTTGGAATTGTATATCCATTTTCTTCTAAAAATTCCATCGAAACTCCAATTTCTTTTAACCACCTACATCTTGCTTCTTCTAAAAATCTAATGTAATTAGAATGATGAACTATTCCCATCTTATCTGTTTCATAATAGTTTATTTCTCTTTTATATATATAATCCATTTAGTGTCTCCTATTAATTTAGCTATAACTTATCATTAATTGGTTCTCCAACTCTCATCACTTGGGTTATTCCTAAATTTTATTAATTTCTGTATATCTTCTTGTTTGATATATCCTTCATCTGCTGCAATTTCAACTAATACATCAAAATTAGTCATACTAACATTTTTAACTTTTTCTTCTTCAAATCTATCTTTACTTTTTTTCATATTATGTGTATAAATACTTGCTATCCCTAAAACATCTGCTCCCGCTTCTCTTAGTGCCTTTACAACATCTAAAACACTTCCTGCTGTTGAAATTAAATCTTCAATAACTACAACTTTTTGTCCTTTTTCTAATTTTCCTTCAATTTGATTTCCTCTTCCATGGTCTTTATTACTTCCCCTAACATATCCCATTGGTAAATTCATTCTGTCTGCAATTATTGCAGCATGTGGAATTCCTGATGTACTTGTTCCCATTAAAACTTCAACTTCTGGATAATTTTCTTTTATTACTTGAATAAAGCCTTCTTCTACATCATCTCTTACTTTTGGTGCTGTAAGTGTTAATCTGTTATCACAATATATTGGACTTTTTATTCCACTAGCCCATGTAAATGGGTTCTCTAAATTTAAAAATACTGCCCCTATTTCTAATAATTCCTTTGCAATTTTCTTTGATAAATCTTCCATAATACAATCCTCCTAATTTTTTATCTAATTTCTTCTTTTTCTTCATCTGTTTCAATTATTGGCTCATAGCCAACATTTGAAGATAATAATGCAGGTCTTCCTGTCCATAGTTTTCTATAGTAATTAACTATTCCTTTAGCTCCATTTTTATGATTTGATTCTGTCAAATCTATATTATTTTCTTCAGCTATTGTTTCAAACCAACCAAGAAATTTTTCTTTGTTTAAAAAAGGTCCATTAATAATATATCTATATCCAAAAAGATCTTTGCATTGCACCCATAAATTCTTTGCTTTGTGTCTTGAGTCTAATCTTTGTTTTATTTGTTCTTCTGTTCTTCCTTGTCTCTTTAATTCTTCTATAAAATCCTCATCACTTTCATCTCTTTGAATATATATTGGACAAACTCTCCCTGTATAATTTCTACACAATTTCTTTAGTAATTCTTCACTATCAACTATAACCATTGGAGATTTTCCTTGATTAAATGGTTCTTCAATTTGTTCTTTCATAAATCCATATTTATTACTATTGTGTCCAGTATACACATAATCCATAGCATCTACTTCTTGAATAGAACATCCGGGTTTTATTTCTATGGCATTTTCTTCTCCTGATCTTGCTTCTCTAGTAGAGCTCTTTTTTATTGCACTAAATTTTTCACTATAATTTTGAAGTACCAATTTCATCAATTCTGTTTTTCCACACCCACTGTCTCCAACCAATATAATTAGTTTATTTTGTTTTTGTTTTTGTTTTTCTTTTTCCATTATCTGAATTTCTCCTCTAATCGCAAAAATCCTCTACACATTTTCTATATGCTTCTTGTGGATTTTCTGCTCTTGTAATTGATCTTCCAACAACAATATAGTCTGAACCTAATTCTTTTGCTTTTGCAGGTGTTGTAATTCTTGATTGGTCATCTTTTGAATCTGTACTAAATCTTATTCCTGGAGTTATTGTTAAAAATTCTTTACCACATTTTCTCTTTACTGCTTGAACTTCAAGTGGTGAACATACAACCCCATCTAGTCCTGCTTTTTTAGAATTTTCTGCATAATGCATAACTACATCTTCTATATTTTCTTTTATAAGTAAATCTTGTTCCATTACTTCTTGGCTTGTAGATGTAAGTTGTGTTACTGCAATTAATAGTGGTCTTGTCCCATCTTCTTTTGTTAGACCTCGAAGTCCCGCTTCCATCATTTTAATTGTTCCTGATGCATGTACATTTGTCATATCTACATCTAGGTTTGCTAAAGATCTCATGGCTTTTTCAACTGTATTTGGTATATCATGTAGTTTTAAATCTAAGAATATTTTGTGTCCTCTTTTCTTTATTTCCCTTACTATTTCTGGACCTTCTGAATAGAATAATTCCATTCCAATTTTTAAATAAAGCTTTTCATCTTCAAATCTATTTAAAAAGTTAAGAGTTTCTTCTTTATCTTTAAAATCACATGCAATTATTACTGCTTTTCCCATTTATTTTTCTCCTTTCTTTTAGTGTGCTTTTCCTATAATATCTGTTAATTTTTCTATTTTGTATTTTTCCATAACTTTTGGTAATTCTTCAATTATTTCTTTACAAGCATAAGGATTAACTAAATTTGCAGCACCAATTTCAACTGCTGTTGCTCCTGCAAGCATCATCTCAATTACATCTTCTGCTTTTTCTATTCCTCCAACTCCTATTATTGGAATATTTACTGCTTCATAAACTTGATATACCATTCTTAAAGCTACAGGAAATATTGCAGGTCCTGAGAATCCTCCCATTTTATTTGCTATAACTGGTTTTCTAGTTTTTAAGTTAATTCTCATTCCAAGTAAAGTATTTATTAAAACAATTCCATCTGCTCCACCTTGTTCACATGCTTTTGCAATTTCTGCAATATTTGTTACATTAGGAGTAAGCTTAACATATAGAGGTTTTGTTGTAACTTTTTTTACTGCTTCTGTAACTTCTTTTGCTGCTTCTGGAGAAGTTCCAAATGCCATTCCTCCATGATTTACATTAGGACAGCTAATATTTAATTCTATTATTTCTATTTGTTCTTCTTTATCTATTTTTTCACAATTGTGTACATATTCTTCTATAGAAAATCCACTTATATTTGCAATTAATGGCTTTTTAAATACTTTTCTTATCTTTGGTAGTTCTTCAGAAATAACCTTATCTATTCCTGGATTTTGAAGTCCTATTGAATTTATTAATCCTCTTTCACATTCTGCAATACGTGGCAATTTGTTTCCATATCTTTCATCTTTTGTTGTTCCTTTTAAAGAGATTGAACCTAAGCAATTAATATCATAAAAATCCGCAAACTCATATCCAAATCCAAATGTTCCGCTAGCAGGAATAATAGGATTATCAAGTTTTACTCCACTTAAAGTAACAGATAAATCTTTTACCATATTATTTCCTCCTTTCTAAATACCGGACCCTCTTTGCAAACTCTTTTAGTTCCTTCTGTTGTTTGTATAGAGCATCCCATACATGCTCCAAATCCACATCCCATTCTTTCTTCAAAGCTTAATTCACCATCTGTTTGTACTATATCATATACTGCTTTTAGCATTGGCATTGGTCCACAAGCATAATAGTATGTGTAGTCTTTAAGGTTTCTTATTACATCTGTAACAAATCCTTTTGTTCCATAACTTCCATCAGCTGTTGATACATAAACCTCTGCTCCTAAATTTTTAAATTCATCTTCATAAAATGCATCTTCTTTTGAATTAAATCCTAATACCACAATTGGCTTTTTCCCGTCTTTTAATAATTCTTTACATAGTCTATACATAGGTGGTACTCCTACGCCTCCTGCGATTAAAAGTGGTGTTTGTCCACTTAAACTTGTATCAAATCCATTTCCAAGTCCAGTTAGAATATCTATCTTTTCTCCAATATTCATTTTAGACATTATCTCTGTACCTTTTCCAAATATTTTATATATTATTGTTATTGTATTTTCATCATAGTCTGATATTGAAATTGGTCTTCTTAAATAACATCCATTTATTTTTAGATTTATGAACTGCCCTGGTGCTTTAATGTATTTTGTTTCACCTTTTAAAATCATTTTATATACATCTTTTGCAAGTATTCTGTTTTCTAGAATTTCATAAATATCATTTTTGTACATGACTTTTCTCCTTTACATATCTTTATATACTTCTTTTCCACCACATATTGTTAATTTACATTTTCCATATACATTGTTTCCATCAAATGGTGTTGCTTTTCCCATAGATACAAATGTACTTGAATCTATGTTATAGTTTTCATTCAAATCATATACTGTTAAGTCTGCTGTTTCTCCTACTTTTATTTCAGTTCCAATTCCAAATACTTTTCTTGCATTTGTGTTCATTAGATTAATTAACTCTTCCAAAGTTATTATATTTTTCATAACTAAGTTTGTGTATAGAACAGGGAAGGCAACTTCTAAACCAACTACTCCCATAGCGCTTCCTTGAAGTCCTTTTGATTTTTCTTCAGCTGAATGTGGTGCATGGTCTGTTATTATTAAGTCTATTGTTCCATCTTTTATTCCTTTTATTAGTTCTTCTTGATCTTCTTTAGATCTAATAGGTGGATTCATTTTAAATCTTCCATGTTCTTGTAAATCCATATCTGTTAGAGTTAAATAATGTGGTCCTGTTTCACAAGTAATATTTACGCCTTCTTTTTTTGCCTGTCTTATAGCTTGTACACTTTCTTTTGTTGAAACATGACAAACATGATAATGGCATCCTGTTTTTCTTGAAAGTTCAATATCTCTTTTTATTGGTCCCCATTCGCTTTCAGAGCAAATTCCTTTATGCCCGTGAATTCTTGCATATTCTCCATCATGTATATATCCTCCATTTAATAGAGAATTGTCTTCACAATGTGCTACTATCATTTTGTTTAATTTCTTAGCTTCTTCCATTGCTTTTAACATCATTTCTTCACTTTGTACTCCATGTCCATCATCAGAAAAAGCACATACATAGTCTTTCATTTTTTCAAAATCTGCAAGTTCTTCTCCCTTTTCTCCTTTTGTTATTGAACCATAAGGATAAACATTGATGACTGCATCTTTTTTTATTGCATCTAATTCTAGTTGTAAATTTTCCATACAATCTGGAACTGGATTTAAATTTGGCATTGCACAAATACTTGTATATCCTCCTTTTGCTCCTGCCATACTTCCTGTTTTTATCGTTTCCTTATAAATAAAACCAGGTTCTCTTAAATGTGTGTGCACATCTACTAAACCTGGTAATAAATACATATTTTCCAAATCATAAACTACATCAAATCCATTAGATTCGATGTTTTCTTCTATTTTTGTAATTACTTTGTCTTCTATTTCAACATCTGTTTTTTTAAATTTTCCATTTGTAAATACTGTTGCATTTTTTAATAATATTTTCATATCCAACCTCCTATATTATTTTTTCCTAGGGAATATTGTGTTCCCATTAGTTGGTATTATATTATTAAAATGCATTTTTGTCAATTGTATTCAACAAGTTTTTGACATTTTATGTAAATTAATGTATAATAGTAATAATAAGCTAATATGCTTTTTTATATAGATTAATCCCCGTTTTTTCAGCTCAAGCTGTTTCATTTTATAAAATTATTATTTAGGAGGAACTCAAATGAAAAGAATAAAGAGATTATTAGGGATTTTTTTTGCAGCATTTATGCTAACAGGATGCTCTGTAGTAAGTGACTATGATGCAACTATTTTAAAAAATGCATCTATGGTCACCTCTGAATTGGGGTATAAGACAGCCGATAATCCATTCAAGGATTCATCAAGGTATTTTGAGGTTGAAAAAACTTCTGATAACGAATTTTTAGTCAATGTGAATGGTACAGAAATGATCATTCAAATTCCACTGAATTCAGAGTTAGAAGAATATATTCCAACTGACATCACTCCGGTTTCTTCGAAGTATAGTGAGATATTGTCTAATAGTAAAAAACTCATTTATCAATATATTGATTCATCTACTATTCTAAAGGATAAAGATGGAATAAAAGAATATATTGATAGTTTAAACACAAATGAAGCAAATTTCACCAACGATGACAATGTTGGAGCATACTTTTCTCACGCAGATAGCACATTATATATAAATAAAAATAATGCTGCTTACGTTTGTGAGTGGATGATTGTACATGAGTATGTTCATGCAATCTCATATTATACTCACAATTGTTCTATTGAAAATGAGGAATATGCATTTAATCTGTTTAATGAAATTATGACAGATATTATAACCTCTTCTTTAAATCCTAAAATTGTAGATACTGTTATATCTGGGTATACAATTGACTATTCATTATTATATCCATATATATATCTTTTTAAGGAAGACGCTATAAAGGCATATTTCTATGGTTATGACTCCATTTATGAAAAAATTGATAATAATGAATTTCGGTTTTTTGTTCTCGTAATAGAAAATTACGGTGAAGAAAATTCCGATGTTTATTATAACAATTTAATTATGAAGTGGTATGCTAATAAATAAATTACCTATCTCTTTATAAAAGAGCCCTCAATGAGTTACTAATACTCATTGAGGGTTTAATTTAATCCTTTTTATAAATATATTCCATTAAACTTTATTATTATATTAATCCAACAACTCCTCCAATTGCTAAACAAGCAACTAGTCCAATTATTTGCCCAATTATTGCCCCTTTTATATGAAACCAATAATCATGGTAGTCTTTTTCCATATCTTCTGTTCCTTTAAATACAAATCTTTTATCATGGCAAAACCATAGACAATCCATAATTAAAGCATCATACCAATTAACTATTGTCCATAATAAATATGAATATTTAAATCCTGTTAAAAAATCTGTATATCCGTTTACAAATCTCATTACAACACTTGCAATAATTATAATAATAATTGCTGCTATAATTTTAGTTGCTATTTTATTATTTTGCGTAGGAATTTTGTCTTTGTATTCCTCCAAAGACTTGACTCTTTCTTGAATCTTTGGTGGATAATTATATACTGTTTTTATTGGATTTTTTGAAAGTATTAATATCATTAAAGTAAATACTATACAAAATGCAATCGCTTCAATTAAAATAATCATTTTTTCCTTCTTTCATTACCAAACAAATGGAATTAATCTATATTTTACTTTTTGTTTATATTCTGTATACCCTTGTAAGTTTTTTTCTAAAAACTTTTCTTCATTTTTTATTCTTTTAATAATTAAAGCTGGATAAATTAAAAATATTAAAAACGAAATAATTGAGCCTAAAACTAAAGGCATACTTAAGAACAGAAGAATTGTAATTGCATACATTGGATGTCTTACTATTCCATATAATCCTGTGTCTACTACCCTTTGATTTTCCTGTACTTCAATAGTTCTTGATAGAAATTCATTTTCCCTTAATACTTCTGCATATAGAATATATGAAATTAGAAATATTATTGATGCTACTATTACAACAGTATTTGGAAGTATAATCCATTCAAGTCTGTAATTTAAACCAGCAAGTACAAATCCAAGTATAAACATCAATCCACTATATAGAATTACTTGTTTTTGCTCTTCACTTTCCTCTTTTGCATTTAATCTTCTTCTTAGTAATGCAGGTGATTTAAAAAGCATTATAATTCCTGTAATAAACATAGGGATAAATAGTAATCCCATAAATAGCCATCCATTCCAAAAGTCAAATGTTCCAGCAGACAAAAATATTAACAATCCTACAAGTATAGCTCCACATAAAAATTTAGTTATAGCTTGAAATAATAACTTTTTTTTCATATAAATACTCCCTTTTTAAATACATTTATTTTAATTTATATACTGCATTTAAATTCTTTTCTGTTTCATCATTGCAATTATCTATATGTATTTCTCTTTCAAATTCTATATTTTCTTTTTTTAAGCATATTTCTAAGAATAACATATAAATTCCTATGTCTATTTTATTATAGTAATTAACTTTATCTATTGGCATAATTCCTCTTTTGCCTTTTTTCTTGTATCTATAAACAACTAATTTATTTTCCTCTTCTTCTGTAATCCAAGGTTGAGAATTACAAGCACTTGGTGCAAATCTTGTTATATTCCCAATCTCTTTATGTTTTTCACCACTCCATGTTTCACCTAATTCTTTTCTTTTACTTTTAAACATATCTTTTCTAAATTTATCTTCATCCATCTTTGCAATTGCAATCATGATCACATAATCTAAATCTTCATATTTTTGTTCTTTGACTTTTCCAATTCCAAACCATAGACTTCCTATGTTCAAAGATGGTAAAAATAAATCTATTTGTTCACCAATATACCCTATATTTTGCAAATAGTTATCTTTTTTCTCACTGTAAAATAGTATGCAATATTCTTCTCCTCTTTTGCATGTTGTTTCTGATGCTGGTACTATTTCTATTTTCGTCTTTATATCTTCCATCAAAGGTTTAACTTGTTTAATAAAATCTTCGATTTTTGCTAATTCATCTTTTGATATTTTTTCTTTTACATTTCCAAACAAATGAAAAGATTTTCTTTTAAAAATCATATCATAGAATAAATCATCCATAAATTATATACCTCCAAATACTTTACCTAATGATTCATTAATAACCAAATTTGCCATATTATCAAATGGAGTAGAATCTCTATTTATTAAAACTAAATTTCTTCCTCTAAAGTAGTTTATTAATCCACTTGCAGGATAAACTGTAAGTGATGTTCCCGCAACTATCATCAAATCCGCTTCTGAAATTGCTCTTACAGAATTGGTTAAAATATTATTATCTAATCCCTCTTCATATAGAACAACATCTGGCTTTATTATTCCGCCACATTCACATTTTGGAATCCCTTCTGATTTAAATACAAATTCTCCATCATAATATTTGTTACATCTCATACAATAGTTTCTTAGTACACTTCCATGTAATTCATATACAGTTTTCGAGCCTGCTTTTTGGTGTAATCCGTCTATGTTTTGTGTAACTACTGCTTTTAGCTTTCCCTTTTCTTCTAATTCCGCTAACTTAAAATGTGTAATATTTGGTTCATATTTTAGAGAGTTTAATTTATCTTTATAGAATTTATAGAATTCTTCTGTGTTATTCATAAAAAATGTATGACTTAATATTTCTTCAGGTGGAAATTTGTATTTTTGATTATACAATCCATCTTTACTTCTAAAATCCGGAATACCACTTTCCGTTGATACTCCTGCTCCTCCAAAGAAAACTATGTTGTTACTTTCTTCAATTAAATTTTTAAATACTTCTATTTTTTCATCCATAAAAAATCTCCTTTTTAATACTATATTTAATATATAATAAAAGATTCTTTTTTTCAAGTTTTAAAAAACAATTACTCTTGTATTCATTAAAAAGCCTATAAATATTGAAAAATTCATAAAAATATGGTATACTATATAATAGTAACTTGTAATAGCAACATTTTAGGAGGGCTTATGAAAATTGAAGAGATTAGAAAAGAACTTGAAGGGCATGAATGGGAAGTACAAAAGGTGGAGATTTCTTATCATCCTACCTGTAATGTTCCGAACAATCTTTTTAAAGCCGTTCTTCTCGTGGACGGAAAAGAACGGCTTTACCAAACCCCCAACATATGTGTTGGGTTTGATGGTCCCATGCCACATAAAGTGGCAGACATCCTTGATTTTCTTGGAGTTATATCCTCTAGAGAGGATATACTTACAGAAAAGAAGAGAGATTCTTCGGGGCTTATACATCTCGAATATTGTTGTTCTTGAATAATCAGCTCAAAAAAGCCGGTGACTTGTGTCACCGGCTATTCTTATTTTCTCTCATCATTTATTCCATGTCCAAAATATTTGTTATTTTTTAATAATTCTTTTAGCATATCTGGTTTAAGTGGATATTCATCTATTTTATCTAAATCTATCCAATCATATTTAAGTTCATCTTGTCCTTCTACATTTTTTATTGTTTCTGTTATTTTTTTGTCGTTTTCATCTTTAAAATCAATTTTATACACAAACATTATCTCATGATATGGCATATCATCAGCTTCAAAGAAGTTTTCTATTGTAGAAACAAATTCTAAAATCTCTATTTCTTTTCCCATTTCCTCAAAAATTTCTCTTTTTAAAGTATCCTCTGAGTTCTCTCCAATTTTTACTCTACCTCCAACAAGAGCCACATGACTTTCATTAGTATTGTTATGTACCAATAGTTTATTATCATGAATCATTATTCCACATGATCTAATATTTAATTTTATCTCATCTAATACAACAGATAAATCCATTTTTCTCCTCCTTTATCCACAATTCTATCACAAAATGTGGAAAAGTAAACACATTTTTAATAAAAGTTGGGAAAGAGAACCGTCCCCTTTTTCTAAAATCCAATCACTCTTTTAGTTTTTCCGTGATTTGTATTCATATTATTTATTGCATTTATTATATCTTTTGAAGTAATTGTATTTAGATTTTTACTGTTTGTTTTTGCTACACGATTTGATTGCTCGAATTTTGCTTTTTCAAATATATTTCTTACATATCTTCCATTTCCAAAGTCTTCTTCCCTTCTTGCTTTATCAAAGTTATTAATTAATATTTCTTTACAATTTGCTGATAAATTATATTTCTCTTTTTTGCATAATCCATTAAAAATTTGCATTAATTCATCAGATGTATAGTCCGGAAAGTCTATTGTAAATTGAATTCTACTTTCAAATCCTGGATTTAATTTTATTAGTTCTTTCATTTCTTCCGTATAACCTGCAAGAATTATACATATTTCATTTCTATGATCTTCCATTTCCTTTATCAGAGTCGCAATTGCTTCATCTTCAAAGCTTCCTCTATATCGTGAAACTAAACTATATGCTTCATCTATGAATAAAACTCCACCCATTGCCTTTTCAATAGTTTCATGAACTTTTTGTGCAGTCCATCCAACATACTCTGCAACTAAATCTCTTCCATGAATTTCTACAAATTCACCATTTCCTGGTAATATATTTTCCTCATCAAATAGTTTTCCAATTATCCTTGCAACACTTGTTTTTCCAGTTCCAGGATTTCCTGTAAAACACATATGTAAAGTCGGCATTTCTCCACGTTCTTTATTTAATTTTACATAGTTTAGTATTTTTTGTAATTCATCTTTTATTCCATTAAGTCCGATTAATTTGTCCAATTCTTCTTTTGCTTTTGTCTTAGTCTTTTCTTTATTAAATACTTTTCTTTTAGAAACATTATTGTTGGTTTTTCCACTTTTCTTTTTTAACATTTCATTATTTATTTGCTTTATATCTTTACTTTTACACTCTATAATTAACTGCATAACTTGATTTCTAACTTTCCAAAATGGTTGATCTGCAAATTCTTTTATTTCCTGTCTTTTATACTTAATATTATTTTTTTCAAATATATTCCTACAATACATTATTTTATCTTCTAATGTTATTTTATCTATTGTCATTCTCCAACTTACAAGATTTCCCAGTTCTGCATCCATAAAACCTTCACTCCAATTTTGATCTTCAAATATAAATACCTTGTCTTTATTTAAATTAAGAATTTTTTTAATTCTTTCAATATCATTTCCTATATCAATTCTTAATTTCTTTTCACTTATTACTATAATAGATTCTTCAATTCCTGATATATAGTCTAAAGGAAAAGGAACACTTTTATTTATCGCTCTATCTAAATAGCAAATTCTATCATTAGATATTATATGATGTCTTAATAGTATTTTGCCTACTACTTTTAAAAGGTCATCTAAAAGTAAATAATCCGAATCATTCCTAACTAGAATATTATAGTTTCCAAAATCTATTTCTCCATTTTTCCTTAACTTTGAGTATATAATCATATCTTTAAGTATTTCTTTATTTTGAACCACTCCACATAAGTTATCTAGTTCATCTATTATTCTTTCATCTTCTGCATTAAGTTCATACTCTTTTAACATAAAAATAACCCCCTTAATACTACCTATAAATTATATAGTATATTAAGGAGTTTTGCAATTTACTCGGTCACATATTGTATTGTTAATTGTTGTTTTGTTTTTATTATCTTACTCTTCAAATAGTATTTTTTGCATTCCATACGGATTGTTTAAGAAGTCTTTATAAATTGTATATACCTCAGTATCTTCATATTTTATTTCTCTCATATTATTATTCATATCTGTTATTTTTCCATATTTATATGATAATAATATAGGAGAATGTGTTGCAATAATAAATTGAGATCCTTTTTTTGCTAAATCGTGTATATAGCATAAAAGTGTCATTTGTCTTTGTGGAGATAAAGCAGCTTCTGGCTCATCTAAAATGTATAGTCCTTTATCCCAAAATCTATGTTCTACAAGTTTTAAAAAAGATTCTCCATGTGAACATGAATGTAAATCTTCTCCTCCATAAGTTGTATGTATTAAATCACCATTATTGCTAATATCTGTTGCAACATTATAAAAAGATTCTGCTCTTAAAAAGAATTTCGTTTTAGGTACTCCAAACTTACTAATTGTTAAATGTTTATATAACTCTGAATAATCATCATAATTTGAAAACTGCATATTATTACTACCACCCTCAGGGTTTAATCCTAAAGCAATAGCAATAGCTTCTATAAGAGTTGATTTTCCAACTCCGTTTTCTCCATAAAACAATGTAACTGCATTATCTATTTTTAATTCATCAAAGTCCTTTAAACATTTTATATTAAATGGATATTTACTACTATCTATGTTGTTTTTATTAAGTTTTATTCTATTTACAAATAACTTTTCCATTTACTCACCTTATAACTTACTATTAATAATTCACAAACCATTCGCCATTCTTCTTGCCATTCTTTCTTTCTATCAATCCCTTATCTTGCATCTCTGACATATATTTTTTTACTGTTCTTACTGATTTATTAATCTTTGATGCAATTTCTTCTTGTTTTGCCTTCGAATTCTCTTTTAATATATTTATAATTGCCTGTTCTTCTAGTGTCTGATTATTTGATTTTACATCATTTTGTTTTTCTTCTTGAACAAAGTCTATATGTGCATATCTATTTTTTAATTCATGTTTACTTTCTGTAAGTAAATTGTAAAAGAATTTTTCTAAAAACGATGTATCTTCATATACATTCTTTTCAAAATTTTTATAATTAGCTCTTACTAATGAGTTTCTAAAATACCATGAATTGTCTGCAAATACCTGCGTCTTGATATTAAATCCAAAAGTTCTTAAGTACTTAATTATAAACACTGCCGTTGTTCTTGTATTTCCTTCACAGAATGGATGTACTTGCCATATATTTGATGTAAATCTACATAGATGTCTAATTGATTCATCCAAACTTAGATCTTTATATGAGAATTTCTTTTCCTGATCAAAATCATATTCTAATGTTTCTCTTATTGATTCATATGGTGCATATATTACCGTATCTCCATTTAGTACCCATTCTTTTTTGGTAAAGTTATAATCTCTATATTCTCCTGCACCATCAAATATATCTTTAAATAATCTTTTATGAATATTTAGTAATTCAGTTGGAGCAAAATTAAATGCATTTTCACTTAGTAATTCTGTAATTCTGGCTGCCACTTTATCTGCTTCTTCATTTTCTTTTTCAATATTTTTTCTACTTCCTCGAACTTCATAATACTCATCTATTCTTGTTTTGACTTCTTCTATATCTATATTTCCTTCAATATGTTCTCTAGCCTGTTTAATCAAGTATTTTGAAGGTTTTAATCCATCCACATCTTGCAAACCTATTGCTGTTTCCCATGTTTTAGTTTTTTCTACTCTACTAGGTTCACCTTGCTTAATATATTCTGATAGTTCTAAATTCCAATCTTCTTTTTTATCCATTAGAAATACCTCCTACATATATATTATATCAGTTATTAGATATAATTGCAATATTTAAAGTGCATTTTTTGCACTTTAAACACAAAAAATTGCACTTTACTTGTTTAAACTAATTGTAATTTCTATTATTCGTAATATCAAAATATTCTGCACATCTTGATGCCTTGTCACTCTTTATATCTCTTTCCCGCTTCTTTAATAATCTCTTTTATATCTTTAACAAGACTTATAGGTTTTATTATAGTAACTAAGTCTAAGTTTCTCATTGTCCAAAGTTTAAATCCTAAAGGGTTAGCTTTTAATTTCATTTTAAATGTTGTCTCATTTATTGGCTTTATTTCAACATTCTTTCCGAATTTCTCAATAACTTCGTCAAGTAAATATTCATTACATTCAGCTTCTATTTGTACTTCATTTCCACTAAAACCTTCAACAGAACTATCTGCATAATGCTCTATATCTTTTTCTGTCATTTTTATTTTTATTTTTTCTTCTAATTCTATTAAGTTCTTTATTCTATCTAATCTGTAATGGTAAAGTTCTTTATTTCCTTCTTTTATACCTAACATATAGAATTGCTGTTTATCATAAACTAAAGCATAAGGAGAAGCTTTAGGTTTACTTACAATTTGCTTTTCTATTTTGTTTCCATTAATAAGATATTTCCAATACTCAAATGTAATTTTATTTTTTTTCTTTATACTATTTGCAATATCTTCTATGTTTTTTATTACCTCAATATTGTTTGTTTTCCCTTTTGGAGAATAAATCCTATAATTTTTTATTTTTTCGTTTTCATATAATGTCTGTAGATTCTTACATTTTTTTATGATACTCTTTGCTATTCTTGGCTCTATAAAAGAAGAATAGCTAAATGTATCTATTATTGCCCTAATCTCTCCTGGCTCAAAGTCTGTTTCTGGATCATTCGTAATATAATAACCTATTTTATTATCATTATATGTACTTATATCATATCCAAATTTTTGTTGCAGCAAATTTATATTTCTTCTAATTGTTCTTGGGTCAATATCTATTTCATATTTTTCATTAATCTTTTTTCTTATATCAGAAATTGATAATTTATGTTCTTCATCACTGTATTTTTTTAGTACATTTAATATGTATAATATATTCCCATTTTTCTCGTATAGTTCCATAGTTACCCTCCTATTATTTCTTTAAATTTTTCCCATATCTTTACCATAGCATAAGTATCTAATTCGCAATAAACTAATAGCCCTTTTCTTATTTCTTCTTGTTCTTCTTTTGACATATTTCTCATGTTTAGAAAAGTATCTGAAGCCTCTGTTCCGTTATGTACAGATGGTAATTTATGATAATCTAAATCAGGATCATTTGGATATAATGCAGGTAGTACTTTTTTTATTGAATATGACCCTTCCATTTCTTTTACATAATAGTCTCTACTTCTAAATGGAACTTGAAAGTCCACAATATTTGCATTAATTCTTGTTAGTTCTTTTTCTAAATCAGGAAATAATTGTGCCAGTTGTCTGTTAATTACTGGTTCAAAACTATTATTATATATTATTACACTACCATCCTCTGGCATATCTTTTATCATGCTTTCTACAAAGTGTCTTAAAAAATCTTTATCATCTATATCAGCTAAAAATTCTCTATGTTCTACTTCTGCTCCTTTTTCTTTTATAACATGCAAAGAATATTGGAAAGGAAGTTGCTCATATGGCCATGTTCCTTCATATTCAGGTATTACAGGTTGAATAGTTTCATAGTCTATAAAATAAAGTGGATATTTTAGTGAATTCATTATTTGCTCTATAGCTTCTACATTTATTTTAGGTTCTAAATTTTCAACTTCAAAGTCTATTTGTTCTTGAAATCTTTTAGCTAAATTTTCATTTTGTAGGTCTTTAAAACTTATTTTTCCTTCTTCGTATTTTTCAAATTTTTTTGTCCAATCCAATTTATTAATGTCAAATACATTAGGTTTAGGTAAATCTTTGGTACAATATTCCCAATAGTCACACATATATGGGTCTTTGCAATGCATTCCTAACTTTGACTCAGGCTCATTATCTTTCGTGTATTCTTCCATAAAACTATTTATAACTTTTATATTTAATTCTATTTCACCAATTTTTGATTTAGCTTCTTCTGTGACTTCTTCTATATTAAATAATTTTTTTAATTCTAGTTCTCCATGTCTAATATATTCATTATTTATATATACTAAAAAAGCCTTTTTTACATTATATCCTAATCTTGTTAAAACAAAGTATTGATATGACACATCATCTATGTTTATGTCCTTTAAACTTGCCCCACTTTTAACTTCATATATTTCAAATCCATCTTTCGTATTCTTTAATATATCTACACTACAAAAATTGTTATCATACAAAAAAGATGCTTCTGTAATAATTTTTGCATTTTGCTTTAATAGTTCTTTTGTTTTTTCTATCATAACATTTAGATTTTTATTGAATTCAACATCTTCATATTTTCCAAATAATCCTTTTGCTAAGTTTCCAACAGCTATACCATTTTTAAAAACTGCATCTCTTGCTTTTTGTATAGCCTCTTGTGGCTTATATTTTTGCATCCATAATTTTTTAAAGCAAGATTTTGCACTGCAATATTTTGATTTTGAAAGATTAACATTATTCATTATTTTTTTCCTTTGTTTTTTTATTTTATATAACTATACTTTATTGTAAAGATGTCTGGTCATAAAATGATACTTTAATTATATCTCAATTTTTAAAAAATTAAAATACTTTTTAACTATCTTATTTTTTATTTATTATGTTGACATTTATGTAAATACACTGTATAATATACATCGAAACTTGCTAATTTGCATTATATATGGAGGATCAAAATGCATACTATAGTAAAAACCATATCAAATATCCCTAAACTCTTTCAAAGAGAAGTTGATGAAATGGTAGATGAATACTGCAACAAATATGGATATCGGATTGACCAAATGAGCAATCTAGTGCAAAGTGATACAGGAGGTCGGTCAGAAAAAGATCGATACAATCCTCGACTTACCTCTGAAACAAGATCTATTTCACTTTCACAGACCTTTATATTGGTTAAAGATTAATTTGACTCTTCTTAGAGGAGCTCTATTTTAGAGCTCCTTTTAATTTTATTATCTCATTTTTAATATGATTCACTTCATTTTAATCATTGTTTCATTTTATATAACAATATTCTTTTGTAATAGCATCGGGTCGCAAAATGTTATTTTGAATATATATCACATCTTTATAACTTATTTTTAAATTATAAAACTATTACAACCATTAATTAGTTTTTCTAACTAATAGTTCGTTTATTATTATGTTAATTACTGATATACTATTTAAAACAAATTTATGAGGAGGTAAATATGAACGCAGAAGTAAAATCTGAGATGGATAGAGTTTTTGGTTCTATTTTAAAACAATATAGAAATAAAATGGATTATACACAAGCAGATATGGCAGAAAAATTAGGAATTTCTGAAAAATATGTATCAAGAGTAGAAACAGGTATTGGTGGTATTAGTAAAGAAACTCTTGCAAAATATGTTAATATTCTAGGTATTACACCTAATTTATTTTACAAAGAATTTATTACTAATCCTAGAGTAAAAAAGGAAATTGAAGTTTCTGAAAAACTTGCTGAATTATCTACTGATAAATTAGAAGTAGTTTTACAAATGGCTAAAATGTTAAAGGATTTAAAATAAAACTACCCCATAAATCAAAACGATTTATGGGGATTTTCTTATTTCATAATAACAAAAAATAATATACTTAAAGCGACCTGAACCAATACTATTTTACTTGTGATTTTATATATTTTTTCTATAGTTTCTCTATTTTTTCCATTATTTGCATTAGCTCCAATTTGCACTTCATCATGAGATGTAAAATCTTCTAAATTGTCAACATATACTGATTTACGAGATGATTTGCTATAATGTGAATATTTAGTTTTAGGTAAAATGCTTCTATATAGCATCATCATTATTGGATAGCCTAAAATATTTCCAAGTAAAACTGAAATAAACCATTGTCCAAATATTATAAACATTTTATTATTTAAGTAATTTCCAAATTGAGCATTTAGCTTTGCTTTATTTGCAATCAAAACCAAATATATGATATATGATAATACAAATCCTATAGAAAGACAAAAACTTTGTATTCTTAATTTTCTATTTTTTACAGTTTTATTATATCTTTCATCATTGTTTTCTATGATTCCTCTTATATACGAATGCATTCTATATGCTTGCTCTTCTACATTTTTTCCATCAACTTTAATCGAAACACGGTTTTCATAAAAATGTACCCAGGTATCTAAATGCATATACTCATATTTTTCTTTTTCTTTGATATTTGATGAATAGCTGACGAAATAATACATATCAATTCTTTCTATTACGCTTAAATTTTGAAGATTACTTATAAACCAATCATAACTTTGCTCTGTTATTTCTTTACCATCTTTAAACCTTATAGTATATTCTATCTTCAATAAACTCTTTTTATACTCATAAACTTGATCACCATAGTTTAGTCCAGCATTCTTATTCTCATCATTTTGAAATAATATTTCATATTCTTCTTTTTGATCTTCTAAATAATTTGCTACCTCAATTATAGTATCAATTGGAATAATTTTATTAACTATTGTTTCTTCGCTTCCCATTTTTTTCTCCTTTTTTATTCAAAATATTCTGTATACAATTTTTTCAAATATGTATTACTTAATAAAGAATTCTCTATATTACCATATTTCTTTATTATTTTCTTATTTACTCCTAAGGACACTGCATAAATTAAATATTTTTCCCATATTAACATAGCATTTTCTTCATGTGTTGCTATTATAGAATAATCATTTAAATAATTTTTAAAGCCTGTCCACTTGTATATGAAATCATCTGTTTCTATCTTTATATATTTAGGTGATTTATAAAAAATATATGTAGCTATAAAGATTACACATATACACATTGTAATTCTATAATTTACAAAAATCGCTATAAGACTAATTCCTATAAAACTGTAATATAAATACTTTTCTTTATTTCTTATTATATTAAAAATATATAATAACGTAATTAATGAAATTATAAAATTTAAAAGCATCTCGTACCATAAATTTTCTGTCATAAATATTTCAATTATTTTTGTTTTGCTTGTAAAACCTAAAAAAAGTATTGCAACAATACATAGAATGATATAAATAATATTTATATTTATATTTTCCTGCGCATTATGTGTTTTGTTAATGTATGAAATCAATTTATATGACGAAAGCACAAAAATAATTGAACTAATTAATATAGTTATTATTATCTTTAAATCTGTATTTAAATTCATACTCTTTGTAAAAAAAAATACCATTGGCAGAATAATAGAGTAAAAAATCATTAATCCAAATATTAAAAATGATGTAAATAAAAATATTTTATTTATATTTTTTAATATTGAGTTATTATTTGATTTTTTAACTTCTATTCTTTTACTTAGCATTTTATCAAATATTTTAAAATCTCTCTTAAAATTTTTACTTTTTACATAATCTTCAAATACAATTCTATCACTTTGTTTAAATACCTGATTTATTAAAAATAATTCTTGCTCTTTAAGATCTAAACTACTTCCTCTTTTTTGTAAATATAAAACTCTTTTATTTATTCCTCTTATTTTTTCTTGTTGAATGTTAATGTATCCCCTATATGTTAAGTCTAATAATGTTGCTATAAAATCATTTCCATCTGCGTGTCCTTTAATTATCTTACCAACATACGCAGGTGAATCATTGGACGGAATTTCTCTATAATAGAATTTTTCTACTTTATGTTTTCTACGAATATATTCAAAAATAGCTGCATATATTATTAATATTCCTAATATTATCTTAATCATTTTTTCCCTCTTTTGTTTTATACTATCATATTTATTTAAATAAAACAATAGAAATTATTCTTTTATAAAAAAAATGTACTAGATTTAACTAATACATTTTACTATTTCTTTCCTAAGGTTATTTCAATATCTTTCGTATATTTACCTTTATTAATGCTTAAAAAAACCTTATCTCCTGGTTTTTTTGTATAAATGTATTCTCTTAAATCATTAATTGTATCTATATATTTATCATCAATCTTTGTTATTGTGTCTCCTTCTTTTAAACCCTTACCGTCTACTGGCCCTAGTTTTGTAATTTCTGCAATATATATCCCCGAAGAAAATCTTTTTTTTAAATCTAAATAATTAGAAACAGTTTCATCATAAACATATAACCCTAAATTTGCTTCTTCAAAACTTCCTTTTTCAATAAAACTCTGTATTACAGGTTTTACAACATCAATTGGAACAGCAAATCCAATTCCTTCTGCAGATGTTATTTTAACAGAATTTACTCCTATTACTTCTCCTTCCGCGTTTATTAGTGGTCCTCCACTATTTCCTGGATTTATCGTTGCATCTGTTTGAATTAAATCAGACATATATATATCTTTTCCATCTTCTTGTAGTTTTACTGTACGATTTAATGCACTAATGATTCCTGATGTTACTGTTCTTCTAAATTCGAATCCCACAGGATTTCCAATTGCATATACTATTTCACCAACTCTTGTAGTTTTAGATTTTCCCATATTTGCATGTATAAGATTAGTTGCATTTATTTTAACTATAGATAAATCTAAACTACTTTCTGACCATACAACAGTACCTGTATATGTATTTTTATCCTCTATTGTTACATAACAAGTACTAAATTTTTCTCCAGTAACATGAGCATTACTTATAATATATCCATTGCTTGATACTACTATTCCAGTACCTAATCCCAACTCTGTTTCACTTGCGACAGATAGAATAGATCCTCCAACATTCGAAAGTTTTGAAATTCCACATACACTTTTTGTAACATCTTCAATTATATCTACTGTAGATTTACTTTTTTCTATTAGTTTTTCCACATTTTGTTCATTGTTTGTGGATTGTTTTGTTCTTTCTGCCTTATAGTTATCAACAATTTCTATATTATTATACATTTTTACCAAATAAAAAAATATAGTTATAGTAATAGTTGTAATTGCTATAATCACTAAAGTTTTAATGATTTTTCCGCTTCTTTTTTTTCTCAATTTTATCACCTTTTTATAATATGTACAAAAATAATAATTTTAATCAAAAAAAGTGTTGCAAAAGAATTTAATAAGTAATATAATGAAGAAAAAAATTGAAGGTGGGTTAATATGCACGAGAAAAAATATTACAATTTAACAAATCCACAAAAGAGTATATGGGTCACAGAAGAATACTATAAAGGCTCTTCAATAAACAATATTTGCGGAACAGCCTTAATAAAAGAAAAGGTTAATTTAAGATTATTAGAGAAGGCAATACTTAACACATTGCAGAGTAATGATATCTTTAAAATTAAATTTTCAATAAATAATAATGAAATAATGCAATATGTATCAGACTATGTTAATTCTGATATAGTTTATTTACGTGCAAAAGATTTAAATGAATTTAAAAAAGTTTTAGATGAAATAGTATCAAAACCATTTCATCTATTAGATTCGCATCCTTATAATTTTTATATAATCACATTTCCTAATGGACATGCTGCATTTTGTTTAAACATTCATCATATTCTTGCAGATTCTTGGACATTGGGCTTTCTTTCTAAGCAAATTGTAAAAACATATTGTGCATTTTTACTTTCAGACATTCCATATGAATATGAAACATATTCATACATCGATTTTATCAAATCCGAAGAAAAATACAAAAATTCAAAAAGATATTTAAAAGATAAAGAATATTGGAATAAAGAATTTGAAACTATTCCTGATATTCCTATTTTGCCTGGAAGCATTAAAAATACAAGCTATATGGAGACTCTATGTGCTCAAAGAGATATTTATAGTTTAGATAAAAAACTAGTTAAGAAAATAAAACTATATTGTTCTAAAAATAATATATCTTTGTTTAACTTTTTTATGGCAATATATAGCATCTACATTCGCAGTATAACCAACATAACTGATTTTGTAATTGGCACACCAATATTAAACAGAGTAAACTTTAAAGAAAAAAATACTTCTGGAATGTTTGTAAATATGGCTCCATTTAGAGTAAACTTCTCAAATATTAATACTTTTAAAAAGTTTGTGAAATCACTCTCTTCAAAATCTGTAGGAATGTTAAAACATCAAAAGTATTCATATCAAAGTTTACTTGAAGATTTAAGAAAAAAACACGGAAGTATTCCACCTTTATATAATACAGTTTTTTCATATCAAATTACAAATACAAAGTCTAAAGAAATATTTGTCGATAACTCTTCTATTTGGACATTTAACGGAAATTCCGTAGAAAATATTACTATTCAAATATATGATTTTGATGATAAAGGATCTTTAGATATATGCTATGATTATAAAACATCTTTATATACATGTAATGATATAAAAAAGATAAATCAAAAAATACTATATATAATTAGTCAAGTCCTATCAAATGAAGAAATAGCTCTTAAAGATATAGAAATACTATTTCCTAGAGAGAAAAAGCTTATATTAAAAAAATTCAATACAACTAGAGCTTTATACAATAAATCTTTAACTTTAATTGATTTATTTGAAAAAAATGTTAATAAAAATCCTGATGATATAGCTATAATGCACAATTCTGTTGAGTACTCTTATAAAACCTTAAATAACATGTCTAACATTATTGCTCATACAATTGGTGAAACAAAGGGTAAAAAAATAGCTGTTCTATGTGAAAAATCCGCATGGACTGTTGCTAGTTTTTTAGGTATAATGAAATCTGGAAACTGTTATATTCCAATTGATACAGAATATCCTAAATCGAGAATTAAATATATTTTAGACAATAGTGAAGCATCTGTAATTATTTCTTCACATGAGAGTGAATTTTTGGATAATTACAAGAACAAAATTATTTTAGATGCAATTGATTATTCTAAAGAAATACCATATAAAAGTAAAGCAACTCCAGAAGATTACGCATATACAATATATACTTCTGGTACTACAGGTAACCCTAAAGGTGTATTAATAAAACACAAAAACATAATTAATACCCTAATATGGAGAAAAAGACTATATAAATTTGATAAAAACTTTACTGTATTTCAAATACCTTCATTTTCATTTGACAGTTCTGTTGAAGATATATATACACCTTTAATATCAGGTGGAAAACTAGTTCTTCCATCAACTAAAAAAATAGATATAAATAAAATGTGTGAAGATATAGAAAAATATAATGTAAACAATTTTCTTGTTGTTCCAAGTTTATATAAAATTCTTTTAAAAGAAAAATCAGAACAACTAAAAAATTTAAAAATTGTAACAATTGCTGGTGAAGATTTTAATATTCAACTTGTAAAGGATCATTTTGAAAAACTTCCAAATGTTAGATTAATAAATGAATATGGTCCTACAGAAAATAGTGTATGCTCTACATTTTTTGAGCTTAAACCAGATGCTACAGAAATACTAATTGGAAAGCCAATAAGTAATTGCAAATGCTATTGTTTAAATGATAACTTACAGCCTTATCCTATTGGAGTTTCTGGTGAACTATTTGTTTCAGGACCAGGAGTTTCTGAAGGTTATCTGAATAAGCCAGAAATCACTAGCGAAAGATTCCTAGATAATCCTTTTGGAGATCCATATAAACTATATAAAACTGGAGACTTAGTTGAATATATGCCAGATGGCAATATAAAATTTATCGGTAGAAATGATAATCAAATAAAACTACACGGATTTAGAATAGAATTGAAAGAAATTGAACAGATAATATTAAAGAATACAGATATTCAAGATGTTCTTGTAACTAAAAAAACAGATTTAAACAATAAATCAATATTAGTTGCATACATTATTCCTAAATCTGAATCATTTGATGTTAATTCACTATATAAATCAATTAAGGATACTTTACCACAATATATGGTACCAAATATTGTTAGAATAAAGGAATTTCCACTTACACCAAATGGTAAAATTGATATAAAATCATTACCTTTACCAGAATACAAAAAAAATATAAAAATATTGCCTTCATCAAAACTTGAAGCAAATATTCTTTCAACATGTAGGGAAATACTAAATAATCCATTTTTAGAAATATCAGATAACCTTTTTGATATTGGAGGAGCAGATTCATTAGATATACTTTCTATTAATTCAAGATTATTTACGCAAAATATAATACTTAATACACAAGACTTTTATAAATATCCTTCTGTTAGAGAACTTGCATCTTATTGCGAAAGTAAAAAAGAAAATGAATCAAACAACTTTGAGCAAATTGTACAGCCTAAACATACACTTTTACCTACAAATATCAAAGAAAAAGATTTGCATTTTTCATATAAAAATATACTACTTACAGGTAGTACAGGATTTCTTGGAATACATATATTAAACTATCTTCTAGAACATACAAAAAGTACAATTTATTGCATAATTAGAAAAGAGCGTAATACAAAGCCTGAAAAAAGGCTAGAAAATCAACTAGGATTTTATTTTTCTAAAGATTACTATGAGAAAAATAAAAACAGAATTATTGTTATTGAAGGAGATCTTTCGGAAAAAAACTTTGGCTTATCACAAAAAAACTATTTATATTTGCAAGATAATATAGATTGTATTATAAATACAGCATCTAACACTAGACACTATGGTAGTTTATCTACCTTTAAAAAAGCAAATATAGACTCAGTTATAAATTTAATTGAATTTGCAAAGCCATCCAAAATAGTTTTAAATCACATATCAACTACAACTGTAAGTGGTAACTATTTAGTTAATAATGATTTAAGCTATATATATACAGAAAATGATTTTTATATAGGTCAAAACTATAAGTCAAATGTATATGTATATACAAAATTTGAAGCAGAAAGACTAATTTTAGAAGAAGAAAAAAATGGACTTAAAGCTAATATATTTAGACTTGGAAATCTAATGGCTAGATATTCTGATGGTTGTTTTCAAAAAAACAAACTTGATAATGCATATTATACGAGATTAATTGCTCTAACTAATTTTGGATACTTACCTAACACATTAAGAAACCAAAAATTAGAGTTTACACCAATTGATGAGGCTGCTGAAGCAATTATAAAACTACTTACTATACCACATCTAAATAACAGTATTTTCCATCTCTTCTCTAATAAACTTATTCCGATAGATGTTTTGCTAAGAGTAATAAAAAAATATGGCTATAAATATAAATTTATTGATTATAATAAATTTATAGATAAATTTTATTTACAAAAAAACGAAAAAATATTAAAATATATTATATCTGATTTGAATTCGTCTAAAAAATTCGACTATTCTTCAAATATAATAATAGACCAGACATTAACAAATGAATTTTTAAAACTTGTGTCTTTTGAATGGTCTCCAATTGATGAAAAATATTTAAAAAGATTTTTTGACAAAACAAATTTTACTAAAGATATAGAATTATAAGGAGGTTCTAATGATGAAATCAAAAAATAAAATAAGATCAAAAATAATATCCATATATGCAATTGCAATAGCAGTTGCATGTATGGTATTCTATGTAATCGTTCCATATTTATTAAACTATTCTCCAGATACCATAAATACAGAATTTGATAGACAGGTATCTGGTGGATTATACTATTATCAACAGATTCTACTTGCATCATTGTTACTAATATCACTTATTTCTTTTATATTGTTTATTATTTTAAAAGATATCGACAAATATCCTATGTACATTAATAATAAAAAAGATAATAAAGTAAAAATCGAATCCATAAAAAAGATATGTTTAGGGCTGCCAAGTAGATTACAAATTATATTTATAATTTTACCTTTAATACTATCAATTTCAGTGCTATTTTTGCAATCATCTTACCTAACATCATCTGATTTTAAGCTAATGCTATTAATATTTATACTTTCTACTATTACAATTTCTATTTCAAATACTTTTACAAAAAAAATTTTTTCAAAGATTTTGATTGATTTAGAAAACACCTCATTTTCAGGTATTAAAAAGACAAGTATATCAAAAAAGCTATTGTTTCAAATACTACCAATTGCTGCAGTTTGTATAGTATTTACATTTTTATTTGTATCAGCTTCAGATCAGAAAGAAAATGCAACACTATTATCAAACCTTTATAAAAATAGATTTAAACTAGTTTCTGAGAATAATAGTATAAATGACATAAATGATATAATTTCTCTTTTAAATCAGATTGAACTAAATTCACAAAAAGATATTTTGTTTGTAACAGATGAAAATTTTGACTTTAAATATCAATCTGGTGAATTAAGCGAATTTTTCAAAAAATACACGAAAGAATTATCTAAAAACAACAATTATATAATTTATGATTATTATGGTACTTCAGGTCAAGGAATACTATATCCTATAAAAACAGCATCTGATGAACTATATTATATAGGTGTATCATATACAGTATATTCAAATGAATCAATTACATCAATAGTTTCTTTATTAGTAGGTCTTGGTCTAATCTGTAGTATTATATTATTTGCTTTTGCAAGCGAACTTTCTAAAAATCTTAAGGAAGTAAATAGATCCTTAGAAGAAATATCAAAAGATAGTAATAATATTTCTAATAATCAACTATATATTACTTCAGTTGATGAAATAGGTGACCTAGTCGTTACATATAATAAAATTCAAGAAATAACTATGAAACATCTTGATCAAATACATGAAAATCAAAACCTTTTAATAGAAAGAGAGCGTCTAGCTTCACTTGGACAGTTAATTGGAGGAATTGCGCACAACTTAAAAACACCTATTATGTCTATATCTGGAGCATCTGAAGGATTAAAAGATTTGGTAAATGAATATGATGCATCAATTGGTAATCCTTTAGTTAATGAAAATGATTTCCATGATATAGCAAAAGATATGAGAGAATGGCTTGAAAAAATAAACTCATATACAGAGTATATGTCTGATATTTTAACAGCAGTTAAAGGACAAGCTGTTGCATTATCTGAACAAAATGATATGGATTTTACAATTGAAGAATTATTTAAAAGAGTCAATATTTTAATGAAACATGAATTAAAACAAGCTGTTATATATCTAGATGTTCAAATGAAAATTGACCAAAACATTGTAATAAATGGAGATGTAAACACTCTTGTACAAGTTATTAATAATATGATATCAAATGCGATTCAAGCATATAATGGAAAACCTGAACAACATATTGATTTAATTGCTTGGAAAAATGAAAATAATAATATCGTAATCTCTGTAAAAGACTATGGACCTGGTCTTCCTGAAAAAGTTAAAGACAAATTATTCAAAGAAATGATTACTACAAAAGGAAAAAACGGTACAGGATTAGGTTTATATATGTCATATTCAACAATCCGTGCACATTTTAATGGAAATATAACAGTAGAATCAGAGACAGGAAAAGGAACAACATTTAATATAATTTTACCATAAAAAAATACCCTTCATTAATTTGAAGGGTATAATTTTGTCCATGTAAATATTCCATTTGCATCAAGAGTTCCTTCTAAAACAACTGTTCCTAGTTCTTTTTTATATTCAGCTGTAAAATGTCCCCCTGAATAGTCTACTTTCATTTCATTATTATTTTCATAATTTGCTCTAACATTATCTAGTGCTGCATTAGTTAGTGAATATAAGGTATCTGATCCAAGTGTTTTTGTTGCTTCTTTTGAATGATATTCTGTAAAAGCATCTGTAATTGCTAAAAGAGCTGCTTCTCTTACATCACCTATAGCTTTATCTTTTACTGATTTTGTTGCATTTTTCAAAATACTATTGTCTCCTGCAAGCATTCCTATTGAAACTCCTGCTAATATAAGTAAAACAATAATTGTTATTACTAATGCAATAAGCGTAATACCTTTGTTTTCATTTCTCTTGTACATAAAAACTCCTCCTATATTTTTTAACTTTTGTTACTTATTGTATTATATCATATATGTATTTTTTATTTCAATAGTTTTATAAAATTTCATAAAAAATTATCTAATTTCATAAAAAAAACTATTGCTTTTTGTCAAATTTATTATTATAATGTGGGTAATTAAGGAGGGACCTATATGAGGATTGGAAATATGTTAAAAGAACAAGAGCAAGAAGCATCAATTCAAAATGATAATTCATCATATAAAATACTTGCTGTTGATGATGAAATTGGAATAGTTGACTCTCTATCTATATTTTTAAAGCGTTCAGGTTATACATTTTCAGGAGAAACTGATCCAACAAAAGCAATTGAAAGGTTAAAAAATGAACATTTTGATTTATTACTTCTTGACTTTATAATGACACCCTTACATGGAGATCAGGTTGTAGAAGAGATAAGAAAATTTAATAAAGATTTGTATATTATATTACTTACAGGTCATAAGGATTTAGCTCCTCCACTTGAAACAATTAGGAGGCTTGATATCCAAGGCTATTGTGAAAAAAGCGATAAATTTGACCAATTACTTTTATTAATAGAGTCAGGAATAAAATCAGTCGCTCAAATGAATGAAATAAAAAGAATAAATGAAGAATTATCTGATACATATGAAAAATTAGAACAGGCATATATGGAAAGTATTCAAACAGTAAGATATACTGTTGAGGCAAAAGATACATATACTAGGGGTCACTCAGATAGGGTTTCAGAATATTCTGTATTAATCGGAGAAAAACTAGGTCTTGGTGAAGAAGATATTAGAAGATTAAGAATTGGTGGACTATTCCATGATATTGGAAAAATAGGAGTTCCAGATAGTATATTGCAAAAAAACGGAAAACTTTCTGATGATGAATATTCAGAAATAAAAAATCACCCAACAATCGGTGTTCATATTCTTTCTAATGCTACTATGTTTGAAGATATTTTGCCTATTGTAAAACACCACCACGAAAGATATGATGGAAGAGGATATCCTGGACAATTAAAAGGTGAAGAAATTCCATACTTAGCAAGATTTGCTGCAGTTGCAGATAGTTTTGATGCTATGACATCAAGACGTGTATATAGAGATTCACTTCCAATGGATGTTGTAATTGAAGAATTCGAAAAAAATAAAGGAACACAATTTGACCCACAAATTGATGATGTATTTTTAGATATATTAAAAAATGATTTTGATAAAATAAAAGAAATACAAGAAAAATATTTAAGTTAATTTATTAATTTATATATAAAAAAGCTAATAACATAATAGAAGAATAAATATAAAAAATGACTAGAAAAATAATCTTTTTGCTAGTCATTTAATTTTTATACTTTCATAGAAAGTCCTACTTTGTGTCTTTCACTATCAATTTTTATTACTTTAACTTTAACAACATCTCCTACTGATACAACTTCTGATGGATTTTTAATATATTTTTCACTCATTTCAGATATATGTACTAAACCATCATATTTAACTCCTATGTCTACAAAACATCCAAAGTCTATTACATTTCTTACAGTTCCTGTTAATACCATGCCTTCTTTTAAGTCTTCAAATTTTAATACATCTTGCCTTAGAACAGGTTTTGGCATTTCATCTCTTGGGTCTCTTCCTGGTTTAGATAGTTCTTCTATAATATCTGATAAGGTCATTTCACCTATTTGTAATTCTTCTGCCATTTCTTTAACATTAATAGATTTTAAGTGTTCTCTTAAAGAATTTATTTTTTCTTTATTTCTTAAGTCTTCTTTCTTAAATCCTATTTTATCTAATAGTTTCTCAGTTGCTTCATAGCTTTCTGGGTGAACTGCTGTAATTTCTAAAGGATTATCTCCATCTATTATTCTTAAAAATCCTGCGCACTGTTCAAATGTAACTTTTCCAAGTTTAGGAACTTTTAATAATTGTTTTCTATTTTTAAGCTTTCCATTTTCATCTCTATATTTAACAATATTTTTTGCAATTCCTGAATTAATCCCGGAAACATAAGATAAAAGTGATGGTGTTGCTGTATTTACATCAACTCCAACTTTATTAACTGCATCTTCTACAACTCCTGTTAAACTTTCTGATAATCTTTTTTGATTAACATCATGTTGATATTGTCCAACTCCAATTGCTTTTGGATCTATTTTAACAAGCTCTGCTAAAGGATCTTGAAGTCTTCTTGCAATTGAAATTGCACCTCTTATTGAAACATTTATATCAGGATATTCCTCTGTTGCAAGTTTTGATGCAGAATATACTGATGCTCCAGCCTCACTTACAATTACATATTGAACTTCTCTTCCAGCATCTTTAATCATATCTGCTACAAACATTTCAGACTCACGTGAAGCTGTTCCATTTCCAATTGCGATCATATCTATTTCATCTTTGTTTATAAGCTTTAATAACTCTTTTTTAGCACCTTCTGTGTCATTTTGTGGTTCTGTTGGATATACTGTTGTATAATCTAAAACCTTTCCTGTTTCATCAATTACAGCAATTTTGCATCCTGTTCTATATGCAGGGTCAAATCCCATTACAGTTTTACCCTTAATTGGTGCACCTAAAAGAAGTTGTTTGGCATTTTTTCCAAATACTTTTATAGCTTTTTCTTCTGCTTTTTCTGTTAAATCGGAACGAATTTCTCTATCTATTGAAGGCTCTATAAGTCTTTTAAAACTATCTAAAATTGTATCTTTAAGCATTCCAGTAAATTGTGTTTCACCCTTAATCACATCTCTTTCGATATAATATAGAATTTTCTCTTCTTTTTTTTCTAATTTAACTTTTAGGAATTCTTCTTTTTCGCCTCTATTAATCGCTAAAATTCTGTGACTTGGAATTCTAAATACTAACTCACTGTAGTCATAGTACATTTCATAATTTGATTTTTCATCAGGTTTTGCGGCAGTTGTTGTAATTGTACCTTCTCTGTAACAAATTTTCTTAATTTTCTTCCTATAATCTGCATTATCAGAAATATTTTCAGCAATAATATCTAATGCTCCTTGTATTGCTTCATCCTCATTGGCAACAACTTTGTCTTTGTTTTTTTTATCTTCTTCTGATAAGCTATCAATATTTATATATTCTTTTGCTATTTCTTTTATTGGCCTTGTTTCTGTTTGTTCCATAATAATTATTGCTAAAGGCTCTAACCCTTTGGCTTTTGCAACTGTTGCTCTTGTTTTTTTCTTTTGTTTATATGGTCTATATATATCTTCTACATCAGCTAGTGTTTGAGCAGCAGCAATTGCTTGCAATAATTCATCAGTTAACTTTCCTTGTTCATCTATTGATTTTATTACTTCTTCTTTTCTTTGTTCAAGATTTCTTAAATAGCTTAATCTATCCCCTAAAACTCTTAGTTGTTCATCTGTAAGTCCACCTGTAACTTCTTTTCTATATCTTGCAATAAAAGGAATTGTGTTTCCTTCATCAATTAAATTTACCGCATTTTCAACCTGTGTAGCTTTTACACCAATTTCTTCTGCAATTCTTGTAATTATTTTTTCCATTCTACTCCTCCATTTTTATTCTATGCCTAAATACTCGTTATATGTAATTTCTCTATCAATCACTTTTCCATCTTGTTTTAAGTCAATTATTCTATTTGCAACTGTTTGTGTTAATTGATGGTCATGTGATGTAAATAATATGTTACCCTTAAATCTTGTCATTCCTTCATTTAATGCTGTAATACTTTCCATATCTAAATGGTTTGTTGGTTCATCAAATATTAAAAAATTTGCTCCTGAAAGCATCATTTTTGATAATACGCACCTAACCTTTTCTCCTCCAGACATAACCTTTGCTTTTTTCAATGCTTCTTCTCCTGAAAATAACATTCTTCCTAAAAAGCTTCTAACATATGTTTCATCAGGATCTTTTGAATACTTTCTAAGCCAATCTGTAATACTTTCTTCTGTTTCGAATAAATAGTTATTATCTTTTGGAAAATATGTATTTGTTATTGTCATTCCCCATTTTATTTCTCCACTATCTGGTTCTAATTCACCTGCAATTATTTGAAATAAAACTGTTTTTGCTAATTCGTTATCAGCTAAAAATGCAATTTTATCACCAGATTTAACAACAAAAGATACATTATCTAATATCTTCTCTCCATTAATTGTTTTCGTCAAATTTTTTACTTCTAATATCTCTTTTCCTGGTTCTCTATCAGGCTTAAAATCTACATAAGGATATTTTCTATTTGATGGTCTTATTTCTTCTAATTGAATCTTCTCTAAGGTTTTCTTTCTTGATGTTGCTTGTTTAGATTTTGAAGCATTTGCACTAAATCTTGCAATAAATTCTTGTAATTCCTTGATTTTTTCTTCTTTCTTTTTGTTTTGTTCTCTTGCTTGTTTTAATGCTAATTGACTAGATTCATACCAGAAATCATAGTTTCCAGGGTATACTGTAATTTTTCCAAAATCAACATCAGCTATATATGTACAAACTTTATTTAAGAAATATCTATCATGTGATACTACAATTACAGTATTTTCATAATTAATTAAAAATTCCTGTAGCCAATTAATTGCCTTTAAATCTAAGTCATTTGTTGGCTCATCTAATAGTAAAATATCAGGATTTCCAAATAAACTTTGTGCAAGCAAAACTTTTACCTTTTCTTTTGCTTCTAATTCTTTCATTAATTTATAGTGATTTTCAGGAGCTATTCCTAAATCGTTTAAAAGAATTGCTGCATCAGAATCTGCATTCCATCCATCAAGTTCTGCAAATCTTTCTTCTAATTTAGCTGCCTTCATTCCATCTTCTTCTGAGAAATCAGGCTTAGCATATATTGCATCCTTTTCTTTCATAATATCATATAATTCTTTGTTTCCCATTATTACTGTATCTATTACAGTAAATTCTTCAAAAGCAAAGTGGTCTTGTTTTAAAACAGAAATTCTCTCTGTTTTATCTTTTGAAACATCACCTTTACTTGGTTCTATCTCTCCTGAAAGAACTTTTAGAAACGTTGATTTTCCTGCTCCATTTGCTCCAATTATTCCATAACAATTTCCTTTATTAAAATTAATATTTACATCTTCAAACAATACTCTTTTTCCAAAACGTATTGTTACTCCATTTGCACTTAACATCCACTTTCCTCCTTGCCTTTGCTATTATACACTATTTCCGTAATGATTTCAAGTGTTTTACAAAAAAGGAACGATTGTTTACTGAATAATTTTCAAAAACAATCATCCCTATCTTTATCTTAGTCTTCAAATAATAGTTTTATTCCCCATAAGCCTGAAATTCCAACTAATGCATAAATAATTCTAGATAATGCACTCATTTGCCCAAAAATTGCAGCAACTAAGTCAAATTTAAAAAATCCTATAAGCCCCCAGTTAATGGCACCTATTATAATTAAAACTAATGCAACTTTATCTATTATTTTCATGTAAAACACCTCCCTTTTGTATTCTCCTATCTTAATTTATATATATTCATAATTTTTATATTATATTAATGTTTCCATTTTTTTTTAATTTATACATCTCATTTTTTCATTAATTTGACACAAAACAAGAGCCACCAAAAAATGGTGGCTCTTTTATGCTTATTAGTTAAAAAAAGGTTTTAAAAATCACTTAAAAAAAATCACTTTTAATAATTATGAATATCATAATTGCAATAAACACTATCATTATAACTATAAAGCAAACAACATTACTCTTTTTCCAAGTTTTAGAAGTTTCATTAGAAACTTCAGATTTAGTTGTTTCAATAGAAGCATCTTCATTTCCAGCTTCATGAATATTTGTAATATTGAAGCCATATATTTTAGACTCATAGCCATCTATAGTTTCTTCTTTAATTGAATATTCAATTTCTCTTCCTGCATCATATTTAGGAAACTCTCCGAAACCATACTTCCATTTGGTTTCTCTAGAAACCAAATTAGAGGCTTTGTAGTCACCATCACCATAAAGTTCTACAGTTACTTCTTCAGGTCTGATTTTATCCTTATTTATCGAATCAGACCACATTATTTGTCCCTCAATCAATACTGTTTCGGGTTCATGGAAATATTTTATATCATAACCATCTATTTCGGGCTTATCATACCCTTTAACTTTTTCTTTATTAACTATAGAATATTTCAGCTCCTTTTCAGAACTGTACTTAGGAAGATCTTTAACAGAATACTCCCATATATTCTCGTATTTTTCATCTTTCTCTACTGTTATCGGGTATGTTTTTCCATTACTGTCCCTTAAACTAAATTTAACTGATGAAGGTCTGATTCCATCTTGGTTATTGCTGTCATTGAAGATAACCTTTCCATCAATGTTGATGGTTTCACTCCGTTCATATTCTTTTTCGGTTTTATCCTGTTTGATTGTTTGACTTTCTGAACTTTTTTCAGGCTTTGTTTCTGCCTTATCAGGTTTAGGAGTATTTTCTTCTACATCCTTTTTTCCAGGCTTCGTTTCACTCTTATCTTGTTCAGTTATAGTTGCAGTTTCAACTGCTTCCTGTTCAGGTTCGTTCTCTACATTATTCTGCTCAGGAACTGTTTCCGTTTCTTCCTGATCGGGTGTGATGTCTATCTCTTCCTGTTCAGGCATAACTTCATTTTCAGCTTCTTCATTCGAAGGTTCATCTTCAACCTGTTCAGGCGTAGGTTCATCTACGAATTGATCAGGTATAGTCTCACCCTGATTCTGCTCAGTAAAAGCTTCATATTCAATGATAAAAAATTTGAAGCAATCACTAATCGCAAGCTCCGAAACTATATCGAATGAAAACTGTTTTTTTAATGAATTGTCTTGCAGATCATCAAATGATCCTTTTACAATGGTTTCATTTGCTGTAATCACTTCATAATTACTTTCATTTATCAATCGAAGTATTTTATGATTACCAGTAGTCTCTTCAATATTCATTAAGATTTCAAAATGGACCTTAGTTCCATCTTTTAATCTTATTACTTCATCATTATTGAAGAACCCAATGTTTATTGATGTAATGTTAATGATTTTATCCGCTTCATTAAATAAATGCATTACATCATTTGCTTTATTGGAATCCAGCGTAGTAATAGAAACCTTCATCTCTGTTTTTTCAGGCAACCAACCCTCAATACTCGCATTAACAGACATCCCATCATATGTTTTGTCTCCAAAAGCATACATAGAATAGTCCGTTTCATCAATTGTATCTTCAGATTCAATTGATGGAATCTCACTTGAAAATGCAAGTATGTCATTAGCAAAAATAAAATAAACTAAAATCAAAACAAGTAAAATTCTTTTTTTCATACATTTTTCCTCTCAAAAAAAGAAACAATAGTTACATTTATGCTGCTGATTTAAAAAAATTCCTCCTTTCAACTAATAAGCATTTCTGTGTTTACTAAACAAGCAAATATACTTGTTAACATAAAAATTGTATCATTTTTAATACTTTTTGTCAACATTGGTATGTTTTGTCTTATTTCATATAATGTAGGTTTATTCTAACTCCTTTTATCCGTATAAATAACTTTAAATAATTTTATCAACAATTATTTATTTTCTTGTTGAATTTTATCAAAATTTGTGATATTTTATATATAAAATGAAAGGGTGATAAAATTGAGGAAACCAAAGGGAAAAAGGATGAAATTTAAACAAGGAAGAGAATATACTGTAAGGAGAATAATTGCTTTATTAATTTTAATTTTTTTAGTTTTTGCTGTTTTTAAATTAATTACAAGAAATCTCACAGGAAATACTAAATCTGCAAAAAATAGTAATCAAAATTCTTCTCAAAATTCAATTAAAAATGATAATACTGTGTCTAACGATAAAGACCTTCCTTCTAATGATATTACCTTTACTTTAGCAACAACTGGTGATATTATGTGCCACAACACAAATTTTTTAGATGCATATAATTCATCAACAAAATCTTATGATTTTTCATATTATTTTACTGATATAAAGCAATATATTGAAGAAGCTGATATTACAGTAGGCAATTTAGAGACAACTCTTTCAGGTGCAAAACGTGGATATAGCGGATACCCTACATTTAATACTCCAGAAATCTTAGCAAAAAATTTAAAAGCTACTGGATTTGATGTAGTATCTACTGCAAATAACCATTGTATAGATAAAGGATATTCTGGAATTGAAAGCACTATTGATTTTTTAGATGCTGCAGGTCTTGCACATACTGGAACATTCAAATCAAAAAAAGATCAAGAAACAATTTTAGTAAAAGACGTTAAAGGTATAAAAATTGCATTTTTAAGCTTTACATATGGAACAAATGGCATACCTATTCCAAAAGACAAAACTTATGCAGTTAATCTAATTGATAAAAAGCTTATAAAATCACAAATAGAACTTGCAAAAAAAGAAGAACCTGATTTAATTTGCGTTAGTATGCATTGGGGAATTGAATATCAAACAAAGGCAAATAAAGAACAAGAAAGCCTAGCAGATTATCTTTTTGAAAATGGTGTTGATGTTATCCTTGGTAATCACTCACATGTCCCTCAACAAATGGAAAAAAGAAAAATCAAATTAGATGATGGTACAACAAAAGACGGATTTGTAATATATTCATTAGGTAATTTTATGGCAAATCAAAATAAACAATACACAAATGACTCTGCAATTCTTAAATTAGAGATAACAAAACATAAAGAAGATGGAAAAATCACAATTGATAAGGCAACATATACTCCAACTTATATGTATAAAAATCCATCTAAATCTAAAAAGAAATTTAAAATACTAGATATTAATACTGAAATTAAAAAATATGAATCAAGAGAATCAGGTGCTGTCAGTAAATCTTTATATAATACCTTAGTTACAGAAAGAAAAAATATAAAGAGAATAATTGGTGCAGAAATAAAATAAAATAAAATAATATAATATAGTATAATATAAAAGAGACTTTTTGAATCCTATAATAGGTAATTTAAAAAGTCTCTTTTTTTATTTTTTATTATCTTTTTAATCTTAAATCCTCTCCAACAAATTGAAAGATATTATAATACCCTGCAATCCTTGAGCCAATTCTTTCCTCATAAATTTTAAATATTTGCTCTATAGATAGATTTGTTGAAATAATTGTCTTTGTAGGTTTATTATTTAGATTTAATAGCCTTGTATTCAAAATTGTAAATAACTCACTTACAGTCATACTATTAATGTTTTCTGTCCCAAGGTCATCAATTATTAATAAATCTACTGTCAATACATTTTTGTAAAAATTATCTGCATTTTGATTTTTGTATTTATTAAATTTTCCATCTATTACTGTTTCAAGAAGTACTGGTGCAGTTTGATAAAGAACTGTTTTTCCTTTTTTTAAAATCTCATTTGCAATTGCATTTGACATGTATGTTTTGCCAAGTCCCGTGTTTCCGCAGAAAAACAGATTCTTTTCCTCTAAACTATCAAAATTATCTATAAATTTCAAACATTCTTTTTTTATATTAATTATGTTTTGTCTTGGTGATGATTTAATTTTATATTTCTTTGTATTGGCTTCATCTGAGAATAAATTAATATTAAAATTTTCAAAATTTTCATTTTTTATATCTGATAAATTAGATTTGTTATATGCTAAATTAAGTAGTTTTTGTTTTAAGCATGAACACATAATAGTTTTATTATTCTCATCTTGTACATATCCAGTATCATTACAAATCTTACATTCATAATTCGGTTTAAATAAATTAATATCAATCTTTTTTTCTTTTAAGAATTGTTCTTTTTTCTTTTTCAAGTTTTCAATTTCAATATCATATTTTTTAAAATCACTTTTTCCATTTAAAATTGATTTGGATTTGCTTATTGAATACTTATTTAATTCATCATCGATTTTCTCTAAATTAGGAAACTGTGCATATAGCTTAGAAGTATTTGTTTCTACTTCCATATTTGCTTTTCTTTTTTTTTCTTCATATTCACTTAGCAAGCTTTCAAGATTTTTATCAGTCATTACTTTCTCCTTCTACCATATCATTATTTGCATATAAAAAGCTTAGGTTATCATATTCTCTTTGTTCAAATGTCTCTTTTTTAACCTTTTTGTTTAGTTCTGCTTTGTCTTTGTTGAATTGTTTTCTTTGTTCTATAAATGCCATTACTTGTTCAGGTGTTCTTAAATTTCTTTCGTTCCAATCTGAAATAATATTGTTTAAGTATTCAAAAGAAGCATTTGTTCTAAAAGTAGTTCTTTTTAGTGCTATTTCTATAATATCCATATCATAATTAAATTCATTAACCCATTTTTCAATATATGCTTCTTCATATTGAGTAAGTCCACTACGCTTTCCTAGCTTTTTAGCAATATCTCTCTTAATTCTAATTATTCTATCATTTTTTAAAGAATACTCTTCTAAATCTGTAATTGTTTTAATTTTGTTTAATCCCCAAGCTTCAGCTACTGTTTTAATATAGTTTCTATGCAAAGCAGATTTATTAAAACAATAATCAAATAATGCTATCATGACTTCTGGTTCAAATCCATATTTTTCAAACCATAAATCAATGTCATTATACCAAGTAGGTCCCATAACACCCTGAAAATATTTATTATTAAGGTATTCAACCAATTGAATTCTTTCTTTGTTCTTTGCATTTTCTTCTATTTTTTCTGGATCAGTTTTAATGTTTGGTTTATATAGTTCTTTTAACATATTTTCTTGAAGATCTTGTAGAATAAATCCCTGTGGCTTTCTTAAAATAAAATTATTATTTTCTAGATAATTCATACCTTCATTAATTACATTAAATGGTAGTGAAAGATTTTTTGACAAATCATTTATCTTTACCTCTTTGCTATATTTAGATATAAACAATAAATATAAATATAGTTTTAGATAGTCTCCTGGCATACTTTGTAAATATTCTGAAAATAGTATATCTGGAATTTCAGTTGTATTAAATATTATATGTTTTTCACTTTGTTCTAATTTCATAATTTTTTACCTCTTCTATTTTGTTATTCGCATTATATAACTTTTTTTTGCATTTTTCAACTAACAAATGTTTTATAAATAAATATTATTCTTTATTTATTTACTATTTTATTTATTTCATTTTTTCTCATATAGATATAATTTTTGTTTAAAAATATATTTTAAGACATATGATAAAAAATACAAAAAATTTTCACCATCTACTCCTACAACACTAAGAATTATAATTGGGAATATTAGTGTAATACACAAAAATATTTTTATACTTAATGCTTTGAATAAACTATTAATTATAACAAATACAAATATACTCCATACTAAATCAGCAATTGCAACTGAGTAATCAATAATCCCTAGCAATTTTGTATTTAATTTATAGTTTTGTGGAAATATAAATTTCATTTCTAATCTCCTTTCTTTTTTAATATATATTGTCAAATTCTACCTTCCTTTTACTAAACCAATACTATTTTGCACACTTGTTGATATTCCAGCTCCCATCATAAATTCTCTAACAAACGAATTTGCTTTTAGTAAGCAGTAAATTCCACCGATATAAATAAACTTAATCATTAAATCATTTGAATTATAATCAACTGAAAATAGAATAAGAAGAATAATTGATACAATAATTTGAATAAAAAGCATAGATAATAAATTTCTAAACCATAGTTTAAATAATACGGATGTATTTTCTAAACACAATGATAAAATAGCAAATGGTGAAATAAGAATTAGTATTTTAATCGTAACATATCGTACAGCATAAACAGTAATAAGATTTACTAAAGATATTGTTGTTGTCCCTTTTATGATTCCTTCAACAGAAAAAACATTTAAATTATCTTCTGTAATTTGTAAATTAGTATTAATAGATTCAATAAGCTTTGAAAAGCTAATCGATTGGTTAAAAATGTCTTCGCCTAAACTTTTTATTGCACTTGAAATGCTAAAATTTATATCTAGTATTTGTCCAATAATAAAATATGACCCATTCATAGCAATACCAAAAATAATTAGTTTAAAAACAAATTGTACTGGATTTTCTATTTTAGAAAAAGTAAAATTTGATGTTAAATACTTTGCTGAATAGTATAAAACATATCCTATTAATAATGAATTTGCTATTAATAAAATTCCATTATTTGCACTTGTTCCAAATATTCTCCCAAAATATTTGTCATTTAAGATATCTGAATTAATAAATGTTAGATTATCTAATACCTTAAACAAATTTGTATCAATTGATTTAAATAGATCACTAAAAATTGTGTTAATTGTTTCAATAACAACTTGACTCATGTTTGAATTTGCTTCCAAAAAATCACTCCTCTATATTAGTGATTTAATTGCAGATAAAATTAAGTCAATAGCTAAAATAAATGCATATGAAAAAAGTGAACTTCTAATTATTTTCTTTCCTGTTCTAATTCTCTCTTCATCTCCAAAGCTAAACTTTTTCATAAATATTCCTGTTCCAACTGCAACAGCTGCAGCTGGCGTAGATAGTTTTAAAATCCAGCTTTCAATATTATTAAATGCATTTTCTAATTTAGAAACAAGTTTAGGAGTTGCAGCATATACTTGATTTCCAAAACATATTGCAAAAATACTGCTTAAACATAGTATTAAAAAAATATATAATAAAACTTTTTTCAAAATATCACCTTTTTTCTATATATTTAGGTTTTTAAGGCTACCTATAAACCATATTTAAAATATGGAAACATATTTAGTTTTCTTGGTTTTATTATTTTGTTTCCATCTGACAAAAAAGCAAGGGCCGTAAAGGTTCGCAAATTTTGTGTAAAAAAATTTGTATCATAAATATATTCATTTTGAGTATACATATTAAAACTCTCTGAAATAGTAGAATCAATTGAGCTCATAGAATTTGTCATTCTGCTATAAATTGTTTCTTTTGCATTTTCAGAAATGTTTTTTGAAATTTTAATTTTATCTTCTTTCCCAATCATTTTCTGTGCTTCTTCAATTGTAAAAATATCATCTGTTCTATACCAGATTTTATTTATTAAGTTCTGACATATTACTTTTACTGCATTTTCATCTTTTAATGTATTTTTTAAAGATGAATAACTTTGTGTACTTACAATGTTAATACATTTTGCTTCTCTACTTAATGAGAAAAATTCGCTATCAGTCTTTGTAACATATTCAGCATATTCATCACAAATAAAAGCTGTTGTTCTTTCTCTATTTTTTGCAAGAGACATCATTATTTCAGATTGAAAATCCAATTTTAAATATGCTGCAATTATTTTAGATAGATTTCTATATTCTGCTATATTCATATTTAATACAACTATTTTCCCACTTTTTATCACATCATAGAAACCATTAAAATTTAATTCATTTTTTGAAGCACAAAATGTCCTATTAATATCATAGTCAGAAATAAAAATATTCGTAATTCTAGTAATCTCCGATCTTAAAATTGATATTGTTCTTTGATCTAATTTTTCATATTCCTTTTGAAAAAAATCTAATGCAGAATTTAAATCATATATTTGTTTTTTGTTAAGTTTATTGTCTATAAATAAATCCTTTATGATTTTTATTTTTCTTTTATAATAATCATCTTCTGTTACTATCTTATGAATTTCTGTAAATGTTACATACCCTTTATTATATATTCTGCATAGTTTTATCGCTTCTGTTAAAACTTTTTCCGCTTCGTCTAACCAATAACTCTCGGAATTGTTTTCAGAAAACAACATAAGGATTTGCTTTAATCTATTTGCTAGTATCCCCGGTTTCAAATTAGGTTTATGAAGCGGATTATACTTATATCTTCCTCCGAGTTCTATTACAATCAAATCATCTAGTAATTCTAATTTTTCTGCATATTTTTTTACTTGATTATAGTAATTACCTTTAACATCTAAAATTAATGTTCCTATTTTTCTATCTTGATTTTTACTATTAAATCTTAGAATTTGCTCTGTAAAAGGATACATTGCAGAACTTGTCTTTCCTGTTCCAATTGTTCCGGTTATCAAAAAATTTTGATACAACCCAGACTCTTGTAAATAAACATTCTTTCCTGTCTTTTCATCTCTTCCTATAAGTAAATTTAATTTATTAGATTTAATTAAATAATTATCCTGTTTAATTTTTTTACTTAACAAATTATTTTTTAACCTTGAATAAATAAATATAAAATATATTGTATTTGAATATAAAAATGAAATGATATATGTAACTTTTAAATATTGCCATATCTTTGGATACTCTGTTACTAAATTAAACTCTTTATATCCTAGGTTAATTGCTACTTTATTTGAGTCTAGTATTTTGTTATATACAATAGTAAATATCATACTAATAATAGTTATATAAAATAATAAAAATACTATTTTTTTTATTTTAATCCTCCTCCCTTTCTATAAAATCTTTCTTTTTTTGTTTTAATTTAGCACCTTGTCCATGATTAAATATTTTTATTTCAAAAAAAAGATAAATTGAATAAACTGTGGCAAATAAATTAATAATATATGATATAAAGAAAAAAATAATACACAAATCTATAAATATCACCACCTTTTTTTCTTTTTTTATAGACTTTTTTTTTATTTTATGTTAAAATTTTAATGAAGTACTATATTTGAAAGGAGACTATTTATAATGAAATATGATAAAGATATGCTTATCGGAGATTTATTAGCTCAAGCTCCTGAAAAAGCAGACATTCTATTAGAAGCTGGAATGCACTGTTTAAGTTGTCCTGCATCTCAAATGGAATCTTTAGCAGAAGCTTGTGAAGTACATGGAATAGATGTTGAAGAATTATTAAAAGAATTAAATAAAGAAGATTAATATATAAGAGGAGATACCACCGATGAAAATAGAAAATTTTGATTTTTATGATAGAACATCTTTAAAATCATATAATTTAGATAAAACTATGCAAGATCAATTAAATGCTCTCAGTCAACTTGATGTTTTTACAAGAAAACATTGTGAGAATGTTGCTGCAATTACTTGTAGACTATGTGAATATTTGCATTGTTCAAAAGGTTTTACAGAATATTGTACTATTTGTGCATATTTACATGATATAGGTAAGCTATTTATTCCACCTGCAATATTGCAAAAACCATCAAAACTAACTGATGAAGAATATGAAGTAATGAAAACTCATACTACAATTGGATATCAAATGTGTATGAAAGATGAAAGATTACGTCCTTATGCAGCAGGTGCTTTATACCATCATGAAGCTCTTAACGGAACAGGGTACCCTACCGGTTTAACAAAAAATGATATTCCTTATGAAGGTCAGATAATTAGAGTAGCAGATGAATATGATGCAATAGTTAGTAAAAGACAGTATAAAACACATGTTGGAATAACAGATACTTTAAAAATAATAATAGATAATACAAAACCTCTTGAAGATGTAAAAAAATCAGATGCAATGAACGAAATAATTATGAATGCTAAATCTGGAAAGGATAACCCTGTAATTGTAAAAACATTAATTAAGGTGGTCATTGATGATATTAATTACGAAATATTTTGCACACAAGAATATGTTGATAGCCTTAAAGATGATATTAAAAGACTTGAAAAAGCTGAAAAATACTATGAAAAGATGAAATCTTCAAAAAATAAATCTAAAGAAGATTATTATTATCAATATGCAATGATGTATCTTGAAAAAGGCGAAGACATAAATAATTTTATTCAGATTAAAGAGGAATATAAAAAAGCTTATTCAACAAGAAAAGAAAGAATTGATACTTTATATGACGAAATCAAAAAAATAAAAAAATTAAAGCTATAGGTATAGTCCACATTATATTGTGGACTATATCTTTTTTCTACTCATCAAGTCCAAAACTCACTCCTAATGCACTGTTTATTTTATTCATTACTTTTGCATCATCTATATGTCCAATCTTTTCCTTTAATCTACTCTTATCAATAGTTCTTATTTGTTCTGCTAAAATTACAGAATTACTTTTTAATCCTTCTGCAGCTGCTTCAATTTCTATATGTGTTGGCAGTTTGCTTTTGTTTGTTTGAGACGTAATTGCCGCTGCAATAACTGTTGGACTATATTTATTTCCTAAATCGTTTTGAATTATAACTACTGGCCTTATACCACCTTGTTCTGAACCTATTACAGGACTTAAATCTGCATAAAACATATCTCCTCTTTTTATTGTCATAGTCTTCACTCCTACTATTAGTATATTTCATAAGTCTGTCTATTCGTAGATATAAAATCTTAATTTAATTCTACTTCAATATATTCTATGACTATTGTTGTATTTTGGTTATTATCTTCTATTATTAACTTTTTTGGTAAAGTTTTCTCTTTATCTATGTACAGTGCTTTATTCTTCGTATATTTATTCTCTTTATTGGATTTTGTAGTCATTATTATTTCACCGTCTTTTTCTTCATATTTTGATTTATTACTTTCTTTGAATTCACTAATAAAATTAACTAAATCTAAACTATTGTCTTCAAGTCCAATGTAATTTTCAAATATTGTTTTTAAATTTAAATTTGTATTCTCAATATTTAAAATATTATCTTTCTTTGTAATTTTTATGCCTGCAATATTTTCTGGCTCTAGTACCTCTTGAACACATCCATTTTCAGAATTATACTCCTGCCATAAAATATATTGATTTTGATTTTTGTTGCTATTAACTTGAACTTTTATTTTAGTCTTATATGAGTTTAAATTTAATATATTATCTACGATTTCTTGACTATTCATATTGTTTCCATTTTTTTGATTTTTAGTCATAGTTTTTATAACAAATAAACTCGAAATAATCAATAACACAAATATTACGCTTAAAATAAATTTCCTATTACTAAGAAAAAAATTGTTTTTCATAAATAAAACCCTCCTATTTAAAATAAAAATTATTTAATACATTTTTATTCTAAAAGAATTTTATTATACTATTTTTGAATAGCTTGAATACATAATCTTAAATCTGGCTTATTCTCTATACATGTAATTAAAGTTATTCTGTTATTTGGTGATTTTTCTAAATAACTCCAGTTTGTGCTTTTTATTATTTCTATTTTTTCTACATAATATATTCCTTCAAATTCATTATATTTATATTTAATTTCATCTCCTATCTTTAGCTTATTTAAATTTTCAAAATAATTATTCTTATATCCTCTATTATGTCCTGCAAGGCCTATATTTCCTGCTGTTTTTGATGTTTCTTCAAAGTGACCTACAAACTCATTTAATACCTCCATATTTACACTTTCTTGTATTGGAGCTTTTAAACTTATAACTGAGATTTCTATATACCAATTTAACTTCTCTTTTTCTTTTCCTATGTTTATTTCAATTTCTTCATCTATATTATTTTTTTCAGAAAAAGTTTCTTCATAGTTGATTTTATTAATATCTTTTCCACAATTTATTCTAAAATTGTGTATAACTACATTTAAAATCAAAAAAATCATAGCTACAATAAAAAAAGATATCGTATTAATACTCTTTGTTGAAAAAATATTTATTTTATCACCTTCTTTTTTAACTTACAAATTTCTGAGATACTGTAAATCCAAATCTAACATTTCAGAAAAAAACACTTAATTTAAAAACTATTGAAAAAATTTATTTTATTATAACATAAAAAAGTCGAAATGTAAACAAAAACATTTCGACAAATATTGACAAATAACGGCATACAAGTTTTTCAATATAAAAACTATACTTAGTATATTTCTTATTTTATAACATTTTCTATATTTCCTATCATATATAACGGAATATTTGTTAGCCAATCATCTTTTCTATAATCAGATAAAGAAGTCCTTATATTTATTTTTGTATGATATTTTTCTAGAAACGTTTTTAGACTCTTAACTTATAAGTTTTCACTTGAAATATATGTATATCCGTGGTTGACTTCAGCTTCGAAGTACAAAAAATCACAAAAGTCAAACGACTTTTGTGATAATTTTCACATTATTCAAAGGACTTTTGAAATATCTTACACATTTTTCAAACCACTTTTGAATAGATTTGCACACTTTCCAAACGACTTTAGTTATAAATACTTGAAATTTTATAATTTAAAATCTTTTTTAGAACTTATTTAACTTGTCATATTTAACTTTGTGCAATCTCAATTAATTTATCTAAAAGTGAACCATAACTATAGCCAAAGTCCTCCATTAATTTTGGATACATAGAAATATTTGTAAATCCTGGCATAGTATTAATTTCATTTAAATAAACTTTTCCTGTTCCTTCTTCAACAAAGAAATCTACACGCGAAAGTCCATTTCCATCCAAAGCTTTAAATGCTTTTTTGGCATATTCTCTAATTTTTTCTTGTTGTTCATCTGTAATTGATGCAGGAATTACTGTTTTAGAATTTTGATTTTCGTATTTTGCATCAAAAGTATAAAAATCTTCTGCAGATAAAATCTCTCCAACTCTTGATGCTTCAACACCAATTCTACTATTTCCTAAAACTGCACATTCAACTTCTTTACCTTTTATTCCTTGTTCTATTAATACCTTACTGTCATATTTAAATGCTTCTAATATTGCGTTTTTTAAGTCTTCATTATTTTCTGCTTTATTTACTCCAACTGATGAGCCTGATCTAGATGGTTTAATAAATAGCGGAAATATGAGCTTTTCATTTGCTAATTTAATTACTTCATCTAAACTTATCTTCTTTTCTTCTAAATCCGCTTCTACAAGTGTAGCTTTATCTCCATCATAATCTTTTATATATATATGTTTTGCTTGATTTATTTTTGCTTTTTCAAATATAATTTTTGTGTATGTTTTATCCATTCCCGTACTTGACGCTATTATTCCGCATCCAACATAAGGAACTTTTATTAATTCAAGCATTCCTTGAATAGTACCATCTTCCCCATAAAGTCCATGTAACACAGGAAAAATAACATCCATATTTTTTAAGTATTCTATTATATTCTTTATTTTTTTTCTATTATATTCAAACCAATCTCCATTTTTATCAATATAAGTAGGAAAAATTATATATTTATTTTTGTCTAAATAGTTCATAACTGATTTTGCTGACTTTACAGACACTTTATTTTCTGTTGACATTCCCCCTAAAATCACTCCTACTTTAATCATATAAAGTCCTCCTTTATACTATTTTTTGTACAATTTCAAAAAGTTTCATTCCATTCGATGCCTTAAATAAAATAATATCCCCCTTTTCCATTATATTCTTTAACTTTTCTATTAATTCTTCTCTTTCTATAAAATATATAATATCTTCTTTTTTCATTCCATTTTTTTCTGCTTCTTCTGCTATGTATTTTGAATCATTACCAATTACAAATAATAAATCAATTTTATTTTTTGCAACTTCAAATCCCACTTTTCTATGTAATTCTTCCGAATAATTTCCCAATTCAAACATATCACCTAAAACCGCTATTTTTCTATTAGCATTTGTATTTGATAAATATTCAATTGCTGCTTTCATTGAATCTAAACTTGCATTATAGCTATCATTTATTATAGTTATATCATTTTCTAAATTTATTATTTCCATTCTCTTTTTTGTAAGCTCAAAACTTGATATACCTTTTTGTATTTCTTCATTTGAAAGGTTAGCCATCTTTCCTACTAAAGCTCCACATAAAGCATTTAGAATAAATACATCTCCACCAACAGGTACCTCTAGTTTAAATTTATCATCTTCACAATTGCATAAAAAACTACTTCTGTTTTCTTTTTTTTCTATGCCCTCTGCCATACATTCACTTTTGTTTTCCATTCCAAATGTTCTAATATTTACTATATTTTCATTTTCTTTAGCCCATTTATTCAACATGTCATTATCATTATTTACTACTAATAAAGGTACATCCATTCCATCTAGTATTTCAAGTTTAGCTTTTAATATATTCTCTCTTGACCCTAAATTTCCAATATGAGAAGTCCCTACATTAGTTATTACAGAAATAGTTGGCTTTGCAATTTTACTTAATTTACTTATTTCTCCTAAATGATTCATTCCCATTTCTATTACTGCAACTTCATGGTCTCTTAAATTTAAAATTGTAAATGGTACTCCTATATCATTGTTCATATTTCCCTGAGTTTTTATAGTTTTATATTTCTGACATAATACATTTGCAATTATATCTTTTGTACTTGTTTTTCCAACACTTCCTGTTATTCCAACTACAATTAAATCCTTATATAAGTTTCTTTTTTCTGTTGCAATTTGTTGAAGAGCTTTTATTGTGTCATCTACTTGAATAATATTTTTATTCCTATATTTTTCTATGTCTTGTTTTGATATTTCTATTTTATTTATAATTACAGTATCTGCCCCATTTTCAAAAGCTTCTTTCCAAAACATATTTCCATCAAAAGCTTTTCCTTTTATTGCAAAATATGTATCTCCTTTTTTTATAACACGTGTATCTCTTGAAAAACTCTCACACTCTTGTTCTTCATTTCCCGTAAGTAATATTCCCCTAGTACATTTTATAATATCTTTTATTTTTAGATTCATATATTTTCACATCCTTATATTTTTTTTAGATTATATTCCATTTTATTCAATTTTGCAACATTATTTAAAAAGGAGATAAACTTTTACAAATGCAAAACTTTATCTCCTTTTATTATTCTACAGCACGATTGGCTATTTCGATTGCTTTTGAAACTATATTTCCACAAGTTTTGGATGATACATTTTCCCATCCACCATCTTTTTTTACTTGATCATATACTCCTAACTCTTTGGCAATTTCCATTTTTAGATTTTCAGACATCTTTTTGCTATTTCTAGACATAATCAATATCCTCCTTTAAGAAAACAAATTATTTCTTTTGTTTTCTTAATACTTATTCTTTACAAAAAGTAAATAATTATTTGGTGATTTTTGGGAACTTTTTTGTGTGCTCAAAAGAAATCTTACATAGCAAGTTGTCCATTTGGTGTATTTGTTATAATTAAAATCTGTTCTTCTTCTCCATTTTCTGCATTAATATATACTAAATATTCTGTATCTTCTATTTTGCCTTTAAACTCATAACACAATATTTCAGTTTTCCATTCAGTAGGTATTACTGCTAAAATTTCACTTTTAATATTTAATTTTTTATTTAACTTTTCTCTTGCTTGTTCTTTTGTTAATTTAACTTTTGAAATATTTCTTTCAGTGTGATTATTTAAATAACCTGTCGTCTCTATTCCTAATATTTGTCCATCATCTAAAGCTACTTTTACCTTTATTAAATCAGGATACATTAAAACTCCATCTTGAGAATATGCATAATTAATTGTCATTACACCATTATTTTTTAAATAGTAAGTTTGTTGCATATTAGATAATCCAATTTTTTCTAAATACGCTTTTGCCTTTCTATTTGCTTCTTCTATTTCAATTTTTTCATCATCTACCTTTTTATCTGAATTCATATACACAATAAATCCACCTTTTTTTGAGATAGAAAGCGTTATATTCTCTTGATTCTTGTTTTTTATATTAAATGTAAAAGAAGGTACTGGAGCATTTTCAGACAATCCATAATTTGTTATTTCTTGTATATTATCTTTTCCTATAATCTCTATCGCCTTATTTTTAGCATCTTCTTCCGATATTTCATTTCCCTTTAAACCTTTCTTTTCCTGTGAAACGATATGCTCAGAATATGCTCCATCATATATTAATCCACTATATTGATGTAAATTTTCTTCTAATGAACTTGCTAAATTAAAGTCAGAACTTACCTGTTGTGCAAAGTCAACGTCCCTATTTCCAGTTAAATCTTTCCACTTTAAATTACCCTCATTTAAATCAAAAGAGATTTGATTTACAACATTATTTATTTCAATACTATATTTATGAAGTTCTTCCAAATTTTCCAAATCTTCATCACTTAAGTTTTCTCCTTGAAAACTCTTTCTAGATAAGCTATAGCTATAATCACTTACCTGATTTAAGAATTTTTCTGTATTTTCTAGTTCATGTGCTTGTATTGGAAGCATAGATAAATATGTTTGTGCAAGATTTGCCTCCCTCCATACATTTGTTAGTGTTTCTGCTCCATTTGTAGCACTTGTAGAAATTGTTGCCTTTGCTAAATAATTTTTTACATTATCCATATAATAGACTAATTCATATAAAGATTGATTATATAAATTTTCATTTGCAAGTGTGCTTTCTCTGTTTTTCTTATATAAATTATAGCTTAATAAAATAATTGCAATTATTAAAAATATAACAAAAATCCAAACTAATCTTTTTAATTTTCTTTTTCTCATTTTTCATCCACCTTTTTATATATTGTGTATAAAAATTTCAAAAATTATTCCAATTTTTTTAATATTATGATACAATTAGTAAAAATAAAAAAGGGAGAACTCATATGAAAAAAGTTATAATTTTTTATGCGTCTTATGGAGGTGGACATCTTTCTGCCGCAAAGTCTATTGAAAATTATATAGTAAAAAACTATAGAGATACAGAAGTAGAATTAATTGATTGTATGAAATATGTTAATAAAACAATTGAAAAAGTTTCGACCACTGCGTACAAAGAAATGGCAAAAAAGATGCCTTGGGCATGGGGAAAAATATATTCAAATTCCCAAAAAGGCACACTTGCACACATCTCTTCTAAAGCCAATTCTTTCATGGCAATAAAATTATTAAAACTATTAAGAGAAAAAAAGCCAGATATTGTAATATCAACTCATCCTTTTGGCACACAAATGTGTAATTATTTAAAACGTAAGAAAAAGGTTAATTTTAAAATCGCAACTATTCTTACAGATTTTAAATCACATGATCAATGGCTTATAGACTCTGCATATACTGATTATTTCTTTGTTTCTAATACAGAAATGCAAAGAGAACTAAAAGAAAAAAATATTGACGAAAATAAAGTAATAGTAACAGGTATACCAGTAAGAGAAGAATTCCTACAAAATCATAATAGAGAGCAAATTATAAATGATTTAAATTTTGATAATAATAAAAAAACAGTATTGTTTTTTGGTGGAGGGGAATTTGGCTTAGGAAAAGAAATGACATTGAATGTATTTGAATGTCTTGTAAAAAGTTTTACTAACGTTCAAGTTATAGCAATATCTGGAAAAAATGAGTCAATGAAAAATAGTTTTACTAAAATAGTACAAGATAATTTAAAAGAAAACGATGTTCGAATTTTTGAATATACTGATAAAGTTGCAGAATATATGAGTATTTCTGATTTAGTAATTACTAAACCAGGTGGACTTACAAGTTCTGAATCTTTGGTTTCACATTTACCTATGGTATTAATAAATCCAATACCTGGACAGGAAGAAGAAAATGCACATTTTTTAGAAAGTAAAAAGGTTGCTAAATGGTTAAAAAAAGATGATGATGTAAATTTTATTTTAAATATTTTAATAAATGACGATGCCGTATTAAATAATATGAGAGAACATACATATTTAATTGCTAAACCTAATGCATCAGAAAATATTTGTAAAATTATAATGCATTAAAAAAAGGAGTATATAGAAATAATCTATATACTCCAAGTTGTTTTATTCTTCTTCTATTAATTCCCGTGCAAAATTTACAAAGCTTTTCCAATAGTTTTCTTCATCTTTTTCAAATAAACCATTTTTCTTTGCAGTAATTATCGTATTAAAAAAACTAATTTGAAATATTCTCTTCATCCTTTCAAAATTGACATTATATTCCTTAAAATACAAACTCATTATATCTTCTTTCCAATCTTTACATACTTTTTTATATGACTCTCCTGCGTAAATCGGAATTTGAAATCTAACTGGATCATACTTTATTATGCCATCTAGAACTGCTGAAAAGTATTTTTTCTTTGCATTTAATGCTTCATCATCTGACGAAGAATCCAATGAATTGTAGCAGTAATAAACCGCTTTATCATCACTTGGAAGTCTACGGATAGGAATTTCTTTTTTAGTTTCCAACTCTGCAAAGCAATTTAAAATACAAATTTTAATTCCTCTTGCATATTCTTTTGGAAAATTAATATCCCTGCAAATATTCACAAGTTCTGTTGCAGATGTTATCCAACCATAAGTAGATACTTCACTGTCCTTTAAAATCCGTTTATATAGGCTTTTTGGAGTCATTAAATATCCCTTATCAAACCAGCCTTTCACATAAAAGAAATTAAAAAAACAACTCATTTTATACCTCCATTTAACTATTGTTGTCATTCCATTTATTATGAAAACTCGAGGTTTTTCTTTTCTCTAATTATCGAGATAAGACTAATACTAATGTGAAATTATCACATTGATATATATTATATTCCTAATTTACATAAATTTCAAGTTTTTTGTAATAAATAAAAAAGCTCCTTTAATTGAAGCCTTTTGTTTATTTTCTATATTATTCTTCTTCCCTCTAAAGCTTTAGTTAAAGTAATCTCATCTGTATATTCTAAATCTCCTCCCACTGGAATTCCATGTGCAATACGAGTTGCATTTATTCCCATAGGCTTAATAAGTTTTGAAATATACATTGCTGTTGCTTCTCCTTCTACTCTAGGGTTTGTAGCTAAAATTACTTCTTTTACATTTCCTTCCATAAGTCTAGAAAGCAGTTCTTTTATTTTTATATCATCTGGTCCTACTCCATTCATTGGAGAAATAGAACCATGTAAAACATGATATACTCCCTTAAATTCATGTGTTCTTTCCATTGCTGCAACATCTCTTACATCTTCTACAACACATATTGTACTTTGATCTCTTTTTGGGTTAGAACATATTGGACATGGGTCAACATCAGTTATATTAAAACATTTACTGCAATATTTTAAATTCTTTTTTGCAGTTACTATTGAAGAAATAAATGCATTTGTTTCTTCTTCATCCCAATCCAACACATGAAAAGCAAGCCTTGCAGCTGTTTTATGTCCTATACTTGGAAGCCTTTCAAAGCTTTCTATTAATTTTTCTATTGATGGTGCGTATTCTGACATTTTGTATCTCCTCTTACATTAATCCTGGTATATTAAATCTTCCCATTTGTGCAGCTTGTTCTTCATCAACTTTTCTTAAAGCCTCATTTACACAAGTTGTAACTAAATCTTGAAGCATTTCAACATCATCTGGGTCAACTGCTTCTTTTTGTATTGTTAATTCTTTAATAAATTTTGCTCCTGAAACAACAACTTTTACTGCTCCTCCACCTGCAGTTGCTTCAAAGTCTTTTGCTGTTATTTCTGCTTGAGATTTTTCAATATCAGCCTGCATTTTTTTTGCTTCTTTCATTAAATTATTAATATTCATTCCTCCGAATCCTCCACCAGGGAATCCTCCTCTTTTACCCATATTCAATCAATCCTTTCTATTTTTATTTTAAAATAATTATTTTTATAATTTAAATCACATTAAACGGAACATCAATATTACTTGCAAAACCTTCAAACCCTTTATTAAAGTCATCTTCTACTGGTTTGCAATCTACATATTTTATTTGCATTTCTTTTCCTGCAGCCATAGTAATTGTCTTTTGTAGATTCAACCTATTTTCTGGTCTTTCAAGAAAATCTTTTGCAACTTTGCTCATACCATTTGGAAACTCTATGGCAACTGTCATGTCATTAATCTCTTTTGCAACAGTTCCTGCTAAGTTTATATACATGAACATTTTTCCTTCATCTTTAAAACTATCTACTAACTTAGGCCAGTAATCCTGCGTTTTTCCTTCATACTTTGGCTTTTGTATCGCCTTTTGTGTTTCTTCGGAATTAGTTTGTACCGAGAACTTAGTTTTTTTACCTTTTTCTGCAAAATTACTAGCTCGTAAAAAATTTTCAATTTTTGTTACTCTTTGTTCTAAAATGTTTATATTATAATTATTGTTTGCATTTGAACTGTTATTATCAGTACTACTATCCACATTTTTTTCACTTTTGTTAATATCTTGTTTATTACATAACTTAATTATTCCTGCTTGGAAGATAATTAGTTTCTGTGTTGACATTTTAAGTGAATTTTCAAGTTCAGATAAATTACAAATCAAGTTTATTAGGTCTTCTTTAGAAATTTTTTCTGCTAATACTTTTATATCTTCTACTTCTTCTTTGGTATATGTTTGAATACTTCCTGTTGACTTAAATAGTAAAACATCTTTTACATATTTAATAATTTCCCATAATAAATTATTTAGGTCTTTCCCTTCTTTTAATATTTCTTCTATTGTCTTTAAACTTGTATCAACATCATAATTTATAATTGCTTCTACTATTTGCTTAATATATGTTATTTTTGGAATTCCTACTAAATCTCTAATTTTATCTTCATCAATTTTGTCTTCTCCATCTTGATTACATCTTTCTAATATTGAAAGAGCATCTCTCATTCCACCTTCAGCAAGAGTTGCAATTAAGTTAAGTGCTTCATCACTAATTGATATTTTACTCTCTTCACATACTATTTTTAGTCTTTTTATAATGTCTTCATTTGATATTCTTTTAAAATCAAATCTTTGGCATCTAGAAAGAATAGTTGCAGGTATTTTTTGTGGTTCTGTTGTTGCAAGCATAAATTTTACATGTTTTGGTGGTTCTTCTAATGTTTTAAGGAGTGCATTAAATGCTCCTGTTGATAGCATATGAACCTCATCTATTATATATACTCTATATTTTGCTTTTGTAGGTAAAAAATTAACTGCTTCTCTTATATCTCTTACATCTTCAACACTATTATTTGATGCGGCATCCATCTCTACAATGTCTGTAAGAGATCCATCTAAGGCAGCTTTGCATATTTCACATTCATTACAAGGTTCTCCATCTTTTGGTTTTAGACAATTAACTGCTCTAGCTAAAATTTTTGCAATTGTTGTTTTACCAGTTCCTCTTCCTCCATTAAATAAATATGCATGTCCTACCCTATCAGATATTATTTGATTTTTTAAAGTTTTTGTAATATGTTCTTGTCCTACTAGTTCATCAAATTTAATAGGTCTAAATTTTCTATAAAGAGCTGTGTATCCCATAACTTTACCCCCAATTTGATAGAAAAAAATGGTGTGATTTAGATTCTTCTATGGAAAGCCTCCACATAAAAGTATCTACTTATTGCTGCTTCCTTCCGGACCTGACAAGGTTCATAGGCTTCTATTGGATGCCCTCCATACAAGAATCTATCTTCATACCATTTGTATTATATACCATATTCATTTATTTTACAAGTGTTTTTACTAATTTTCTACTCTCTTGAAGACTAGGTCTTTACCATTAATTTCGGTTCCTTCTTTTCCTGTTTCTACTATCCCTTTTGCTGGTAATTCTATATCAACTGTTGTTTTATACTGTTTTTCTCCAGTTAATACTATACTTACATCAAATGACATTTTTAAGCTTATGTCTTCTTCTTTAATGTTTATTTTTTTAAGTAAATTTTTATAATCTATTTCTTTTTCATTTGAGACATATGTTCCTAAATTTTGATTAGCAACTCTAAATGCTATTAGTCCTCCTTGGTTTGAAATTTTTAGTTCTTTCCAATTTGTTGATTGTGCTCCTGTATATACAATTTCTTCTGTTTTATATTTATCTATATTTTCGAAAAATTCTTTCTCATTATTAGATGGCTGAAAAATCGATATTGTTCCTTTTTTGGGAAATTCACTTATTACAAAGTTATTTAAAACAACTTTATCAATAGTCTCTGTTTCTTTATAGTTTTTGTTCTTTTCTATATATAAATGAATATCATTATCTTGTCCTACGGCTTTATTCCATAAATGATTACTATCTTCTATATCTTGTCCATTAATAGATGATATTATAGAAATTTTAGATATATCAAAAGGCATATTTTCTTCACCTTTTTCATCATACCTTAATATTAACATTATTGCTGTAAAAACAATAGCAACAATAATTAATACTATAATTGATACATGTAAAGCTTTTGGCATTTTATTTTCCTCCAATTTTTTTTATTTTTCTTAGTTCTTTAAAAAAATCTTTTAAAATAACTTCACATTCATCTTTTAATAATCCAGTTTCAAAATCCACTTTATGATTAAATATATAGTCATTAAATAAATTAAAAACCGAACCAACTGCACCTGTTTTTTCATCCATTGCACCAATATATACTTTTTTTATTCTTGAATTAATTATAGCTCCTGCGCACATTGAACAAGGTTCTAATGTCACATACATCTCACAGTCTAAAAGTCTCCATGATTTAAGCTTTTTACTTGCTTTTTGTATAGCTAGTATTTCTGCATGATTTGTTGTATCACACTTAGTTTCTTTTTGATTGTGTGCCCTTGCTATTATTTGTCCATCTTTAACTATCACAGCTCCAACAGGTATTTCTAATTTATTATATGCTTTTCTAGCTTCCTTTAAAGCTTCTTTCATAAATAATTCTTTTTCTTGCATTTTTTCTCCTAAAACAAAAATGGTGTTCCCAGGCGGACTCGAACCACCATCGGTCGCTTAGGAGGCGACTGCTCTATCCTGCTGAGCTATGAGAACATTTCATAATAATTATATCAATTTTTATTTGTAAAGTCAAGATATACCTAGTTTTAGGAAATTTCTTAATGTAACCCGTAAATAAGTTATAATAAATAAAGCCTATAAACAGATGTTTAATCTAATTTATAGGCTTTATATTATTAGTTTAAATTTAACCATTCAGGATGTTTCAATGCGGTTTTTCTATTTGATTTTGCAGAT
>CAMKSF010000003.1 GCA_946415375.1 uncultured Clostridia bacterium | reverse complement strand
TAAAATGGCAAAGGAAAAAATACTAAAACTATTAGAAGAAAATACGGAAAACTATGATTTACACAAAAAGTTAGCTATTATATATGAAAAAGAAGGTGGCAATAGAAAAGCATTAGATGAATATGTTCAATGTATTGACTTTAATAAACAAGATTATGATTCTTATTACAAAGTTGCAACGCTTTTGCAAGATTTAGACAGGAAAAAAGAAGCTATACAAATGCTTAATAATCTTTTAGAGAAAAAACCAGATCACATAGAAGCGACAATTCTTGTAGGTAATTTACTTATAGAAGAACAATCATATAAAGAAGCGGCTATGGTATATATGGATGCATTAAAATACAATCCTGTAAGCTATGATTTAAACTATAATTTAGGGATAGTATATACATTATTAAATGACTTTAATAATGCAAAACAATGTTATGAAAAAGCTGCAGAAATAAACCACTTGGCATATAATGCAAAATATAGTTTAGCAGAAATTGCTTTAATATATAAAGATTTGGATAAAGCAGAAGAGTATTTTCAACAAGCATCAAATGAAGAAGAATTAAGTGCAGATTGCTATTTTGAACTCGCAAAAATAAACCTAATGAAGGGAAATAGAGATATAGCTATAAAATATGCAAATTTAGCAGTTGATTTAAACAGTAAAAAAATAGCGAAAAAGATTGAAAAAGAACCATTGTTTATGACTATAAGAAATAAAATTTCAATTCCATTTAATTTAGAAGAAAAAGAAGATATGCCAAGTTTTTCAAAAAATGAAAAACTTGCTAAAGAGCATTTAGAAAATACTACAGATATTACAACAAATATGGGATATAGCAGAAAAAAAGAAAATATATTTGAAAAAGAAGAAGAAATGGAAAATCAAAAGCAGAAAGAATAATAATATTTCAAAAAGAAGAGAAAGTAAGTTAAGGAAAGGATGATGAATTATGTTAGTAACAACAAAGGAAATGTTTGAAAAATCTATGAAAGAGGGATTTGCAATTGGTGCATTTAATGTGAACAATATGGAAATAGTTCAAGCAATAATGGATGCTGCAGCAGAAGAACACGCTCCAGTTATAATGCAAGCATCTTCAAGTGCAATAAAATATGCAAGAATTAATTATTTAATGAAAATGGTAAAGGCTGCAGAAGAAGAACATCCAGAAATACCATTTGCAATTCATTTAGACCATGGACCAGATTTTGAAACATGTAAAATGTGTATAGATGCAGGATTTACATCAGTTATGTTTGATGGTTCAAAATATGATTTTGAAGAAAATGTTAGACTAACAAAAGAAGTTGTGGATTATGCACACGCTCATGGAGTAGTTGTAGAAGCTGAACTTGGAAAACTAGCAGGAATAGAAGACGATGTAAACGTATCAGCAGATGATGCAATGTATACAGATCCAGCTCAAGCAGAGGAATTTGTAAGAAGAACAGGATGCGATTCTTTGGCAATAGCAATTGGAACAAGCCATGGAGCATATAAGTTTAAAGGAGAAGCTAAATTAAGATTTGATATTTTAAAGAAAATAAAAGAAAGAATTCCAAATACTCCAATAGTATTACATGGAGCTTCAACAGTAATACCTGAACTAGTTGAACAATGCAATAAATATGGAGCTGATATTCCAGGGGCAAAAGGTGTTCCAGATGAGATATTACATGAAGCATCTATTTCAGGAGTTTCTAAAATAAATGTTGATACAGATTTGCGATTAGCTATGACAGCTGCAATTAGAAAAGTATTTGTAGAAGAGCCATCAGCATTTGACCCTCGTAAATACTTAACACCTGCAAGAGATTTAATAAAAGAAACAGTACAACATAAAATAAAAGATGTATTTGGTTCAAGTAATAAAGCATAAGTTAAGGTAAAATAAGAGAGCGACGGACATTGTCCGTCGCTTGTTTAATTATGACATAGGAGAAATCACGCATAAATCTTCAATTCAATCTTCGTGATTTCAGTTCCTGCAGTGTAGGAGTAGCCAGTGAGAATAGATTCAACAACTACGTTATCCATCTCCTCAAAATACTCATACGCCCACTCTTTTACTGAATCTAAGCAGATGAAAGAAAGAGATATAGCTACATTAATGTGAAAATCATCATCCTTATACTCTGATAAGTATGATGAGATATTATCATTAATGCACATTATCGACTTCTCAAATTCATGCTTGATCTGGTTTTTCTGGCTTTCGACAGTTTGGCTATATGCTACTTCGAATGCCTTTGCTAGATCTAATGATGTCATAATCGTTTTCCTCCTGTTTGCTTATTACAACAGTTACAAGTATTATTATATTATAATTTACATAATTTGTCAACTTGATAATTATACATTTTTTTCATTTGCTCGTAATGCTTTTTGCATTCTTCTTTCAGCATCTTTTTTAGCAATATCTTGGCGTTTATCATAAAGCTTTTTACCTTTACCAATACCAAGTTCCATTTTTACTATACTTCCTTTAAAGTAAATACATATAGGGATTAAAGAATATCCATCTTGTTTTATTTTTCCAAATAGTTTATTTATTTCACGTTTATTTAATAATAGTTTTCTATCACGAACAGGATCAACATTATTTATGTTTCCATGATCATAAGGACTTATATGCATTCCATATACAAAACATTCTCCATTTCGAATATTTGCATAGCAATCTTTTAAATTAACTTTTCCAGCTCTAATTGATTTTATTTCTGTTCCAGTTAAAACTATTCCAGTTTCAATAGTATCTTCAATAGTATAATTGTGATATGCAGTTGGATTTTTTGAAATTATTTTTTTATTTTCCATTTTATAAATACCTTTCTATATAAGATAAGTTTAATATGTAAAATTATTAGATTTATCTTTATAGAAATAATTTTAGCATGGAATAGTAAAAAAGTAAAGATTTTTAGTAAGGGAACCTTTCAAATAGATATTTTATAACATCATTTCCATTTGCATTTGTAATGTTTATATAAACATCTTTGTCTAAACAAAGCCACATTCTAAAATTAAAAGAATCGTAGTTATCAATATATGCTCCTATAATATCAGATGCTTCAATAGGATTTTTATATTCATGTTGCCAATTTAAATCTTCAGGAATTTCCATATTTGTTTCATAAAACATACTTAAAAAATTATTAATTTCATTCTTTTTCGTACTTCTTAATTTTACAGTAACTAACAATTTATTTCTCCTTTATGCAGAAATCTACATATTTAGTATTAGTAAAAAATGAAAAACTATTCTAAATTTGTTTTGAAAAAAATCTTTTTGGACATAATTAAGTAAGAAAGGATTTTTTATGCCAAAAGTAAGTATAATTATTCCATTTAATAATGGTAAAAAATATTTAAATAAATGTTTGAAAAATATAAGAGAGATACTATACTATGATTTAGAAATTATTTTAATAGATGATTTTTCAAATGATAAATCTGAGGAAATAGCTAAAAGATATACAGAATTAAATTTAAAGTATTATTATACAACAGAAAAGACTATTGGTGTTGGAAATGCAAGAAATTTAGGAATAGAAAAAGCAAATGGAAAATACATTATGTTTTTGGATGTGGATGATACAATAGATATTAATCTTTTAAGAAATTTAAAAGAATATATAAACAAAGACATAGATATGATTAAATATAAAATGAAAATAATAGGAAAAAAAGAAAAGTTTGAAATTGGACCTACTTTTGATGTAACTAATGGAGAAGATGCATTTAATAAACTATGTTTTGAAGATAAATATGTAGATTCACCATGTATATATTTAATAAAAAAAGAATTATTTGAAAGAACTAATTTGTGTTTTGAAAGGAACGTGTATCATGAAGATTTTGGACTAATTCCATTATTGCTTGCAAATGCTAAAACTGCCGTATCAACTGATATTTATGCGTATAACTATTTTCAATCTAAAAATAGTATTATGAGAAATAATAATTATACAAAACAGCTAAAAAAAGTAATGGATAAATTATTCCTATATGATGAACTAGAAGAAAAGATAAAAAGAATGAAACTAGATCAAAGGACTATATCAAATATTTTTGAATACTACACTAACAGTATTATTTCAGCTATAGCAAATTTAGAAAAAAAAGATAGAATTGTTTTTGAGAAAAAAATAAAAGAAAAGCATCTATTAGAGAATTTACAAACCAAAGGGGTAAAGCAATTTATAAAGAAAATAATAATAAAGATTAATATAGAAATCTATTTTGCATTATTAGGTATAAAAAATATATAATATAGCTGAATTTGGGCATACTTTTAAAAGAAAGGAGCCTATTTTTTATGTCAAAAATAAGTATAATTGTGCCAGTTTACAATGTAGAAAAATACATAGACAAATGCTTGAAGTCATTAGTACACCAAACTTTACAAGATATAGAAATAATAATTGTAAATGATGGCACGCAAGATAAAAGTGAAGAAATAATAGAAAAATATGTAAGAGAAAATCAAAACAAAATAAAGTATTATGAAAAGTCTAACGGAGGATTATCTTCTGCAAGAAATCATGGATTAGAATATGCAACAGGCGAATATATAGCTTTTTTAGATTCTGATGATTATGTTGAATCTAATATGTATGAAGAAATGTATAATCTAGCAAAAAAAGAAAACGCAGATATGGTAGAATGTGATTTTATTTTGGAATGGGGATTTGGTAAAAAAATATTTGATAAAAGAAGAGAATATAAAACAAAAGAAAATATGATGAAAAAGCCAAGAGTTGTTGCTTGGAATAAGATTTACAAAAGAGAAATATTAAATAAATATAAAATAAGATTTCCTGAAGGTTTAATTTATGAAGATCTAGAATTTTTTTTAAAACTACTTCCACACTTAAATAGAATTTCATATATAAATAAATATTTTATACATTACACACAAAGAGAAGATTCAATTATAAATAAACAGACAGAAAAAATAGAAAATATTTTTAAAATATTAGATAACATATTTGATTATTATAAAGAGCAAAATATATATTCTAACTATGAAAAAGAACTAAAATACATGAGTAGAAGAATTTTGCTTGGAAGCTCAATGAAAAGAATTATAAAAATAAAAGATGGTCAGCTTAGAAGAAGATTGTTATTAAAAACAGTAATTTATCTATTAAGATTTGGAAGCAAAAGGAATCTTGTGAATATAAAGACAATAGATGGAGATAACAAATTAAAAATATGCTTTGGCATAACAAAATTAGATATTGGAGGAGCGGAGAGAGTTTTAGTAGATATTGTAAATGAACTTATCAAAGATTATGATATTACAATTTTTACAATATATGGTGGAGGTGAATTTGAAAAAGAATTAAATCCAAATATAAAACGAAAAAGCTTATATAAAAAAGAAAAAAAGAATGTATTTATTCCCATATATGTACTACTTTGTGGAAAACTTATTTATAATAAATACTTGAAAGAAAAATATGATGTTGATATTGCTTTTTTAGAAGGACCAATAACAAGAATTTTTTCATATAAGGGAAATAATAAAAAAATTGCATGGGTGCATAATGATATAGATAAGGTTTTTGGAAATGATTATAAATCTAAAATAAAAAAATATATAGATAAAAGGATTTATAAAAGGTTTGATAATATTATATTTGTAAGTGAGCAGAATAAAAAGTCTTTTGAGGATATTTATGGGAATTTATCTAAAAGAAAAATATTATATAACTATATTAATAAAGAAAGAGTGATTAGGTTAGCTAAAGAAAAAATTTGGGAAGACACAAAATTTACCACGAATAATTCAAAATCAGAAAAAAAGTTTATTATAGTATCGAGACTTGTCAAACAAAAAGGAATAGATAGGTTAATTAGAGTTCATAGAAAATTATTAGATGAAGGATTAAATCATAGAATATATGTAATTGGAGAGGGAGAAGAATGGAACAATTTAAATACGCTGGCAAAGAAATTAAATGTAGAAAAATCATTTATTTTTTTAGGTAAAAAGATAAATCCATATCCATATATGAAACAAGCAGATTATTTTATCTTAGCTTCATATTTTGAGGGATATGGGATGGTGCTAGAGGAAGCAAAAATTTTAGAAAAAATAATATTGGTTACAGATACAGCTGCAAAAGAAGCGGTAATCAATTATGATAAAAAAATAATAATTGATAACAATGAAGATGCAATTTTTGATGAAATTAAAAATGTATTGCAAGGAAAAAATATTTTTTTTAATGAAGAAAATAAAAAATATGATTATGATAACAATTATTTATTAGAACAAATAAAAAATATTTTGTAGAAAGGATTTTTATGAAATTATCAATACTAACTGCAACATATAATAGGGCAGATTATTTAAATAAGATATATGAAAGTATTTTAAAAAATGAGAAAGTTAGCAATCTAAAGGCAGAGTGGATTATAATAAATGATGGTTCTACAGATAATACTGAGGAAGTAATTGAAAATTTTGTTTTGGAGAATAAAATTGAAATAAAATATTTAGTTCAAGAAAACTTAGGAAAGATGGCAGCAATAAATAAGGGAATGGAAAAAGTAACTGGAGAAGTAATAGTAGATTGTGATTCTGATGATTTTTTTACTGATAATGCTTTTAAAATAATAGAACAGAACATCTCAAAATTGATTGAAAATGAAGAAATATATGCGCTTTGCTTTTTGAAAGAAGATTTACATGGAAATATTAGTGGGAGAGAGTTTCCTATAAATAATATGGAATCAAAAATGTTTGACTTGTATTTTAAACAAGATATACAAGGTGAGAAGATACTTGTTTTTAATACAGAAATTAGAAAAAAATATAAACATGAACTAGAAGAAAATGAAAAGTTTATTACAGAAGCAAGAATGTATCATAAAATGGACGAAAAGCACAAAATTATATGCATTAATAAAATTGTAGAAATAGGGGAATACCAAGAAGATGGATATACTAAAAATATAAGAGAAACTTTTTTTAATAATCCTAAAGGATACTATATGTATTATAAAGAGATTTTGCAAAAAGAATTAAAAGAGGTTACATTTAAGAAAAAAATAAATATTTTGAAAATGTATGGATTATTCTTTTGCATAAGAATAAAAAGCATTTTGAGATTTGGATATAGAAATAAAAAAGATTTTGACTAATTTGATATTTGTCAAAATCTTTTTTTGGATTCCATTTTAAAAAACTATGCATAATTTTTTAAATAATTTATTAACCTTAAGCAACTGTTGCAGCATTTAATTTTTTTGCTAGGTTTGATTTTTTTCTAGCTGCTGTATTTTTAACAATAACACCTTTTGTGCAAGCTTGATCAATTTTCTTTGTGGCTTCTGAAAATAAAACTTTTGCTTCTTCTAATTTTCCAGCTTCTATAGCTTCTTCAAATTTCTTTATAGATGTTCTATATTCAGATTTGATCATATTGTTTCTTAAAGTTTTCTTTTCAATTATTTTTACTCTTTTTTTAGCTGATTTAATGTTTGGCATTTTTGCACCTCCTTTATTGCTTCTATATATAACATCAAATATTTTATCATAAATTTTACCAGTTTGCAAGTATTTAACATATATTTTTAGAAAAAACAAAAAAGAGGACGCTTTTCCTCTCCTTTTTGTGGTAAAAGATAAACGTCATCTTATCTAAATTATTTTAATTTTTCTTCAATTAATTTTGCAATTTCACTTGCTTTTTTTGCAATATATTCTTGGTCTTCGCCTTCAATCATTACTCTTACTAAAGGCTCTGTACCAGAAGGTCTAATAACAACTCTTCCGTTTCCAGCAAATTCTTTTTCGAGTTTTTCAATTTGTTCTTTAATTTCTGAATCTTTTTCATAATCAAATTTCTTATCTGCATTTACTTGGGCATTGATTAAAACTTGTGGATATTTTTTTACTAATGCTCCTAATTCAGAAGCTTTTTTCTTTTCTTCTAAAATGCACTTTATAAGCATTAAAGAAGTTAAAATGCCATCTCCAGTAGGGTTATAATCTAATAGAATTACATGGCCTGATTGTTCTCCACCTAAATTAAATCCATGTTTTAGCATTTCTTCTAAAACATATCTATCTCCAACTTTTGTTTGTAAAAATTCTAAGCCATTATCTCTTGCAAATTTATTAAGACCAAGATTACTCATAATAGTACCTACAATAGTGTCTTTTTTTAGCTTATTGTGTTTTCTTAAGTTTTGTGAAATAATGGCCATTAATTTATCTCCATCTATTTCTTCACCTTTTTCATCAATAGCAAGACATCTGTCACCATCACCATCATAAGCGATTCCTAAACTAAGTTTGTTATCAACAACGAATTTTTTTAATCCTTCTAAATGAGTTGATCCACAATCTTGGTTAATATTTATTCCATCTGGTTGATTATTTATTATTTTATATTTTATTCCTAATGCTTTAAATACTTTTTCAGCAACTTCATATGTTGCGCCATTTGCTGTATCAATTCCAACGACAAAATTCTTCCTATTATATTTTTCTATATCGTCATCAAAGTTCTTTCTAAAGAAATATACGTATTCATCAACTAAGTCTAAGGCATATTCAGATGTGCCTATTTTCTCGTTAATGGCATTTAAATCACCGAGTTTTTCTGAATCCATTATTTCTTCAATTTCTTCTTCTAAATCATCTGGAATTTTTGTTCCTTTATTACTAAAATACTTTATTCCATTAAATTCATATGTATTGTGAGATGCAGAAATAACAACACCAGCATCTGCTTTTAGTTTTCTTGTTAAATATGCAACAGCAGGAGTAGGCATTACTCCTAATAATTTGACTTTTGCACCATAACTAAGAAATCCTGCAACCATAGCGCTTTCAATAAGCGTTCCAGAAATACGAGTGTCTCTTCCTATTAAAATTGTAGGTGCATGATCTAAATGTTTTGATAAAACATATGCACCAGCTTTTGCAACTTTAAATACTAAATTTGGTGTTAATTCAGTATTTGCAATCCTTCTAATCCCATCTGTTCCAAAGTATTTTCTCATTTTACATTACTCCTTTTTTATTATATTTTATAAAACTAATTTTATACATTAATTTAAAAGTTTTTCTATTTCTAAAGCAGCACCATCATGATTATTATCAAATTGTGTAATTTTATTTGCTACATCTATAACCTTTTTTACACTATTTTTCATAGCTATACCTAAACCTGCTTTTTCAATCATTTTTATATCATTAATATTATCACCAATTGAGATTATTTCTTCAGTTTTAATATTTAAAGATTTTGCTAGATACTCTATGGCAACCCACTTATCAACGTTTTTTTCAGTTATTTCGGTATAGAAATATTCTAGTATACTTTTTTTTGAACCATTAGAAATAATTTTTTTAGTCATATGAGATACATCCAATAATTCGATACCATCAATTTCAGAAAATCTTTTTAAAATTGATTTAAAAATAGAGTTATGCTTATCACATACAAATATTTTCATAACACTATTATCTGATGATTTTATATAATCGTAAATATTTGGTACAATAGTTATATTAGTTTTTTTTGAAGAATCCTTGTTTAGATTTTGGTTATAATAATATAAAATATTGTATTTAAGTGAATCTGCAACAATTGAATTATTAGTATAAACACTATATGTTATACTATTTTCTTCACATATTTTTATAAGCTTTAATGCTTTTAATTTTGGCATATATCTTTCGTAGATAATATTATCTTTTTGAATATCGTAAATAACAGAGCCATTTCCTGCAATAATATATTTATCTGATGCAATTTCTTTTGAAAAGTTTTTAATAGAATCTATTGTTCTACCTGAGACAATAACAGTTTCTAATCCTTTTAACTTGGCTTCTTTTAAAATATTTTTTGTTTTTTCACTAATTTCACCATATGTATCTAATAATGTTCCATCTAAATCTATTGCGATTAATTTGTACATAAAAAATCCTTTCGTAACAAAATATAACATATCTATTATATAATTTTTTTTTGTTTTTTTCAACTAATTTTCAAAAAATTTCCTGTTTATTAATTGTTTAATTGCATATCATAAATTTAGAAAAAGCTTTTTGCTTTTTTAAAATGTGAAAAATAATTGTATTTTTCTATAATGTTAATATTAACAGGAGGTGAATTTAAAATGGCAAATAACAATAGTAATAAGAAATTAGTTCCAGAAGCTATGAATGCATTAGATAGATTTAAATATGAAGTAGCTAACGAAGTTGGAGTTAATTTAAAAGATGGATATAATGGTGATATATCTGCAAGAGATGCTGGTAGAATTGGTGGGAATATGGTTAAAAAAATGATTCAACAAGTTGAAAACAATATGAGATAGGTATAAAATTTTAGTTGAATTATGACAGGGGTATTATTCTTGGTTTTATAGTTTTACTTTGATTGGATAATCCAAAAGGTAATACATAAAGGCAGGGGTTGTGCTCCTGCCTTTTATAAATGTTTATACATATATTGTTTTATTGTTTCTATAAACTACAAGACCTGGTTTATTTCCTGGTACTTTTTTTACATATTGAACTAGACAATAGTCAACCGGAACATTAGAAGAACTTTTAGCTTTACTATGTTTTACTGCAAGTTTTGCAGCTTTGAGTATTATGCTTTCAGAAAAATCTTCACCAGGAGGACTTTTTAGTATTACGTGACTTCCATGTATATCCTTAGTGTGAAACCATAAATCCTTTTTATTAGCAAATTTATTTGTTAAATAATCATTTTCTTTATTATTTCTTCCAACATAAATAGAGTAACCGTCAATTATGTATTTTAGCGGATTAAAAGCTGCAAATTTATTTGATGTAGTCTTTTTAGGTTTAGAAGATTTTTTTGGTTTAGTATTCTTTTTATTTAATTTAAAAATAACATTTTCAGAGATTTCATCATATATTTCTTGCACATCAGATATATTTTTACAGTTATCTAATTCATAAACTATGCTTTCTATATACTTAATATCTTCTTTTGTTTCCTCTTTTTGATTGCTTACAATTTCTAAAGCATTTTTAAGTTTTGTATATTTTTTATAAAATCTATTTGCATTATTTTGAGGGGAATACTTTTTATCTAATTGTATCTTTATCAAATTATTATTATCGTAATAATTTTCCAACTCTATTGAAGAAATGTTATAGCTTGGAATTTTATATAAATTTGCTGTTAATAATTCACCATATAGTTTATATTTATCCATATTTTTGCATTGTTCTAATTTACTATCTATATTTTCCAAACGTTTTTCATATTTTTTTAGTGTTGACAAAATAATATTTAATAGTGTATTTCTATAGTTTTTAAATAATTCATTAGTTTCTTTTTGAAAATAAAAGTCATCTAATGCAAAGTTTAAAGAAAGATTATTATTGAAAGAATTCTTTACTAAAAAATAATCATAGGGGATGTTATCTTTAAAAACAGTTTCAATAGTCATATTTTTGCTATTTAATATTTTTACAATATTATCATATATTTTATGAGTATATAGTTTATTTGATGAATAATCTTTGTTTTGTATATTTTTTTCTATATGGTATAAATTTGAAATACTTATACCATTATAGATGTCTGCAATTATATCTATACATTTATCACTATCTTTTAAATTTAATTTGGCATAAAATTCATCAAAATTTTTTATTTCTAGCAAATTCTGTTTGTTTGAACTTGGCTCGAAATATCTTGCTGTAGGGTAAATATCTCTTTGTGAGTTTTTCTCAATAAAAGTATGTCTTAAACTATCTATTATTATTCCATTATTGTCTAGTAAAATAATATTGCTATGTTTTCCCATTAATTCTATAACTAATTTTTTTGAATTATTTAGATTTGAACTTTCAGAACTTTCTAAGTCAATAAAAACAAGTCTTTCTAGTCCATTAGTATAAATTTTTTTTAGTTTGTATCCTAATATATGCTTACGAAGTAACATACAAAAATTAGGTGCTATATTTGGATTCTTAATAGTATTATTTGTTAAATGAATTCTATAATTATTTGATGAAATACAAATTAACAGTGCGGCATTAGAAAAATTTCCGTATAAACCAAGGATAATTGTGTTTTTATCTGGCTCATATATTTTATCTATTTTATAATTTTCGAAAGATTGAAGTTCATCAACAATTTTTTTTGTTACAATTCCATCGAATGCCATAATAATCTTGTATGATTAATTTAATAAGAAAATAATCATACACTCCTTTCTTAAAATTTGTTCTTTTCTATATTATACCATATTTGTCAATAACCACAAATAAATCGAAATACTCTGAAAAAATATTACAAAAATATTACGATTTTATGATTTTTTTGTAATAAAATAATAAATTGTTGAATTTGATAGAAAAGTGTTGTAGAATAAAAAAGAAGATTAATAGAATTTAGGAGGAATTTATCATGGCAACAAATCCAATGCAAAAAAAATCAAGAATATCATTTTTATTAGGAATGGTAGTAATGCTGATAATTGCAGCATTAGTAGTAGCAATGTTATATATGAAAATAAAGGATCAACAGGAGCAAATTCAAAAATTTGAAAATTCATCAAAAATGGTATGTGTTTTAAACCAAGATGTTAGGTCAGGACAGATACTAACAGACAATATGTTCGAAAAAAAGTTAGTTTCGAAAACAGCAATCCCTTCTGATGCTACGATAAGTGCAGGGGACTTAATAGATAGTGTTAGAATTACTGATTCAAACGGAAGAACAATTAATCCACCAACCACAGGAAAGGATTATTATTACTACTCTTTCTTAGATGAAAGAGATAATACTACAAAAGATGCTATAGTATATAAGCAAAGTGATAAAGCACAAGCTAAAAGTTTACAAGATGGAGATGTTATATATTATAAAAACCCACTTACTGAGCAAAATGAAACTGCTAAGATAGTAGAATATGATGCGACTGTTGCAAAAATAGATATGAAGGCAAATACTATATTAACAAGAAGTTCAATTTGTCCATCAGGAGAAAAAACAACTGATGATTTAAGAAAAGAAGAGTATAATGTAATATCATTACCTGTTGATTTAGCACCTGGAGACTATATAGATGTAAGATTTATGCTTCCAAATGGACAAAACTACATTGTAACATCAAAGAAAAAAGTAACAATACCTATAGTAAATAGTCAATACCTAGCAGACACAATTCAAATGAATTTAACGGAAGAAGAAATATTGGTTTTGTCTTGTGCTATTGTTGAAAATTACCAAATTGAAGGCTCAAAACTTTATGCAACAAGATATACAGAAGCAGGAATGCAGGCTGCAGCATATAAAACATATACGCCAAATAAGTATGTTATTACTTTAATAAAAAATGATAAGAATATCTTATCTAGTGCAATAAAATCATTATCTGAAAGAAATACAAAAGATATTGATAATGAAGTTTCAAAAAGCGGAAAAGAGGAAAATATCGGTACGAAGACGGAAACTAGTATAACTTCAACATTAGAACAAAGAAAGAATTATTTATTAACAGTACCAGCAATTCCACAACAATAAAATTAGAAAGGAAAACATTTATGAAAAAAATAGGGTTTATAGGTGCGACAGATAAAACAGATTTAATTGTATATGTGGCTAAAGTTTTAGAATTATTAGGAAAAAAAGTTTTAGTTGTAGATACTACCATTATGCAAAAAACCAAATATGTAGTACCTTCTATAAGCCCTACCAAAGCATATATTACGGATTTTGATAGAGTGGATTATGCTGTTGGATTTGATAGTTCTGAAAATTTGGCTAGATATTTAGGCTTAAAAGAAAACGAAAAAATTGATGATTTAAATTATGATTATATGCTAATAGATATTGATAGAGAAGATATAATTGATGATTTTGAAATAGAAGAATATGGAAAAAATTTCTTTGTAACGACATTTGATATTTATTCTTTAAGAAGAGGAATTGAGATTTTAAAAAATGTTTCTGGAAATTATAATCTTTCAAGAATTCTTTTAAATTATGATATGAAGAAAGAAGACGAAGAATACTTAAACTATATTTCAATGGATAGTAAAGTAATATGGGATGAGTTTACAATATATATTCCTCTTTTAGATGAAAACCAAAAGCAAATAGAAGATAATCAAAGAGTATATAAAGCAAGAATTAGACGACTAATTCCTGAATACCAAGAAGGAATTATATATATAGTACAAAATATCTTGGGAGATATTAGTGTAAATAAAATTAGAAAGATAGTAAAAGAAAGAGAAAGCGATTCATAGAGTAGGAGGAAATATAATGGCTGTTGTAGCGTTTTATACAAGTGGAAAGGATCAAGCTGGAAATACGGTTTCTGCAATTTCACTTGCAACATATATGGGAATTGTACAAAATAAAAGAATTTTGTTTATATCGACCGCGTTAAATAACAATGAAATAAAAAAAGCACTATGGCCTACTCAAACAAAGAAAAAATCTGGTCTATTTGGTCCGAATAATACAGCATCAGTTAATGACAACGGAATTGAAGGATTGGATAGAATTATTAGAAGTAATAGAATATCGGCTGATATAATTACAGACTATACTAGAGTTGCTTTAAAAGGAAGATTAGAGATACTTCAAGGCTATAGCGGATCAGAAGAACAATATAAAGAAATACAAAAACAATATATGCAGATTATAGCACTTGCAAAACAAGTTTATGATATGGTTATAGTTGATATAGACAGGGAGTTAGAAGCTAAAACAAAACTTGAAATATTAAATGGGGTAGATATAGTAGTTGCAATGACAACACAAAAATTAGATAACATAAGCGATGTAGTCAGAACAATGGCAGAAGGAGTAGCATTTAAAAAATCAAATTCTATTCTTACATTAGGAAAATATGATGACAAATCAAAATATAATGCAAAAAATATATCAAGAAATATATTAAAAACAAAGGACATAATTAATACAATACCTTATAATACTGTTTTATTTGAGGAAATGCAAGAAGGTAGACTTATAGATATGTTTATAAGATTTCTTAGTTTAAGTGAAAGAGATGAAAATACATTTTTTATTGATGAAATAAAAAGACTTAAAGAAAATATAGATAAAAAAGAAGCTTCGATTCAACAAATGAGAAGATAAACGAAGTTTATAGAAAGGAAACTAGAAATGTCAATAATAACCAATAGTTTATTAATTTTTGCTATAATAGTTATAGCGGTTGTAATCATTAGACAATATATAAAAAGCAAAAAAAATGCTGAAGTTGTGCAAGAAATAGATGTTGATGATCAAACATATACTTTGGAAAAGATGATTGAATATGTTAAAAGAAGATTGGATGAAATAACAAAAATTAACTTGTACGATATTGGTCTTTCTGAGGAAGAGTTGAAAAGAAGAAAAAATAAAAAATACGAGCTAAAAAAAGCATTAAAAGGGTGTACTTATGGAGATGTTAATGACAAGAAATATGTTAAAGAACTTATTTTTGATTTACTTTCTAAGGAATATGGAGTAAATGAGATAAATGTATCTAAAGCTGTTCCTTTTGATATTCCTTCTATGCTTACACCACAGGACAAATTCGATATTATTTTATATGTGTATAAAAAAGAATATGGATATGAGGCTTTAACAGAGATTATTAAGAAATATAATTTAGCAGCATTAAAATATTTACAAGGTGAAACAAAACCTTCTTATGTTATAACAGATGAGGAAGTTGAAGAAATATTTGAAAAAGAAAATGTTGCACTTTCTTTTTCGGATAAACTAAACATAGTAGTTCAAAGAATATATCAAAAATATAAAGGGTACAGTAGTATAGATGAAATTAGAGACATGAATATAGATGGCGTATCTGGTGGTGTATCAGGTTTGCCAGAGAGCTTTTTAAGTCAAGTTGCGCAAACCGATGGAGGAGATTACTTAGCACAAATTCAAGAACATAAGGTTCAAAGGGCTTGTGATAGTATTTGGATATTCTTCCATGGTGTATCTATAAGACTTGCATTTTTGTCATTTGGATCTGAAGCAGAATTAAAACGTGTATGCCAAAATATATATAAATATAATAATCCAGGACAGTTATCAGATACAAATGGATATAAAATTAATGAAATGAAAGATGGATCTCGTGTAGTTGTTGTAAGACCAAGCATGTCTGAAACATGGGCATTCTTCGTAAGAAAGTTCGACGTAAAAAGAGCAACATTAGAGCAATGGACAGGAGAAACACCTGGAAAAGATGATGCAATTGAATTATTAAAATACCTTGTAAAAGGTGCTAGAATCACATCAATAACAGGTGAGCAAGGTTGTGGTAAAACAACATTACTTATGGGTATGATTGAAAACATTTACGAAACTATGAACTTACGTATCACAGAAACTGCATTTGAGTTACACTTAAGAAAGGTTTATCCTACAAGAAACATTTTATCAATGCGTGAAACAGACACAATCGCTGGACAAGAATGTTTGGACGTTCAGAAAAAAACAGATGGTGCAGTTAACATCATAGGAGAGGTTGCAACAGACCCGGTTGCTTCTTGGATGATACAATCAGCACAGGTTGCATCTAAATTTACATTATTTACTCACCACGCAAAAACTTTCCCAGATTTAGTAACGGCGCTTAGAAACTCAATGTTAAGGGCGGGTGTATTCAGAAATGAAAGAACTGCCGAAGAACAAGTTGTACAAGTATTGAACTTTGATATTCACTTATCAAAGGACTTTAGAGGAAAAAGATATATTGAAAGGGTTACTGAATGTATCCCTGTAAAAAGAGTAGATGAATACACAGATAACTATAGAAAAGAAAAATCAATGGAAGGAAAATTTGATTATTTCTTTGATAATGCTACACAATATTTTAGAAAAATAACAGATGCAAAGTTATTTGAATACAGAAATATACTAGAATACATAGATGGAGAGTACGTAATAACAAACAGTATAACACCAACAAACATAAAAGAGATGAGACTTAATATGGATGAGAGTGATGCAGAAGAATTTGATAAATTTGTAGAAGATCACTGGGGAAAATCAAACGTATTTAATCCAACAGAATATAAAGAAGAAAAGAAAAAACAAGCAGAAAAAGCAACTAAAGGTGGAAGAAAAGCTACAAGAAGATTAGCAACAGAACAATAATATTTCAAAAGGAGGAACAGGTTTTGTCGACACAACTTTTGCTATATGTAATGTATGGTGTCATAGTATTATTTGCTGCAATAGTAGTTGCATACTTCATTTTAAGAAAAAAGATGAATAAGTCAGAATACCAGCAAATAAGAAAACTAAGACAAGGAACTGAATCAAGTAAGTTCTCAATGGAAATTCTTTATCAGAAGCTATACATAACATATTCTAAAATACCATATATAAAAACATATATTAACAAACTTAGAAGAAGACTTGAAATAATAGATGTTGATGACGAATATGCAACAAGACGTGATTCAGCAAAGATACTAACAAAAGTTTTGATTGTTATTATTCCATTAGTTGCAGTTTCTATTATAATAACTCATTCTAATTATTTGTTAATGTCAATAATACTTATATTTGAGCTATTTATGATAGATGCATTTATTGATAGAAGTGTTGACTCTATGGACAACAATCTTCTAAAAGAACAATTAGATTTTTTTGCTGAAATTAGGCATGCATATCATGAATTTAATATGGTTGAAGAAGCTATATATCAAATTTCGCAAGATGATGAGAAGGCAATTTCAAGACAAGGTGAAAAAATATACGAAGTATTAATTGCGAATGACCCAGAAACCGAATTAGAGAAATACTATGATATAGCTCCAAACCCATATTTAAAGGAATTTGCTGGTATTTCATATCTTACAAAGGAATTTGGAGATAGAAAAGTTGACAAAGCATCATTATACTTAAAAAATGTTAATAACATTACAGAAGAAATGCAAATAGAAATATTAAAAAGAGATAAAATTGATTATGTATTTCAAAGTTTATCGATAATATCAATTGTTCCAGTATTATTTTTAGAACCTCTAAAAAATTGGTGTATAGGAAACTTCTCTTTCACAGAAGCATTTTATAGAGGAAAACCAGGAATGATTGTACAAATATTAATAATACTTCTTACAGTAATATGTTATGTGCTTTTAAGAAAAGTAAAAAATAATGGTTCTATGGATAAACAGACAGTTAACCAAGAAAATCCATGGCAATCAAAAGTGTATAAAAATAAAATTGGTAAGAAAATTGTAGATTTATTTATACCAAAAAAAGGAACAAAAGAGTATTTAAAGATACAAAAATTATTAAAAGATTCAGCTTCAAAGCTGAAGATGGAATGGTTCTATGTAAATAGAATAACAATTGCAATAGTTACTTTTGCAGTTACATTATTCTTAATGCTACAATTACATCATGTTGCGGTTAGATGGGTATATGAAGAGCCTACTACGGAATATAATCTTTTGGGTGGATTAACAGATAGAGAATTGAAAACAGCAATGGAAATTACAAAAAGTGATAATAAATTTTTGGACAAATTTAGAGGAGAACTAAAGACTACAAAACAAGATATAGAAAGAGAAGTAAGACGCGATAAAGACTATTTAGATGCAAAAGACACAGATATTACAAAAGCAGTAGATAGAATTTATGAAAAATTACAAAAAGTAAACTCAGAATATTTGCAATGGTTTGAGTTCTTAATGGCATTTGTGTTTATGATAATTGGGTATATGTTCCCAGTTTGGATGCTATATTTCCAATACAAAATGAGACTCATGGAAATGGAAGACGAGGTAATGCAGTTCCAAACAATAATACTTATGCTAATGAGAATTGAAAGAGTAAATGTTGAAATAATTTTGGAATGGCTTGAAAGATATTCTGATATATTTAGAGAGCCGATAAGCAGATGTGTTAACAACTACGAGGCAGGAGCTTGGGAGGCATTAGAAGTACTAAGAAATGAAACAAACTATCCTTTATTCATTAGAATAGTAGAAAGTTTGCAAGCTGCAGTTGAAAAAATACCAATTATAGAAGCGTTTGATGAATTAGATTCAGAAAGAGATTACTATCAAGAAAAACGTAAAGAATCAAACCAAAGATTAATTGCAAGAAAAGCAAGAATAGGAAAACTGATTGGATTTGCACCAATGGTTATAATGTTTGTTGGATATTTAATTGTTCCACTTGTTTACATAGGACTTACAAGTATGTCAAATTCAATGAGTAGTATTTCATAAAAGAGGTGATTCATAGATGGAAAATGCTTCAAGAGCTTTAATAATGGCTGGGGGAGTTCTTCTAGTAATGCTTATAGTTGCACTATTGCTATTTTCAAGAGGAAGAATAGAAGAATTCTATAGTAAAGATGAAAAATTAATTGATATAGAGGATATAAGCAAATTTAATCTTCAATTTACTAATTATGAAAAAAGAGATGTATATGGATATGAAATAATTTCTTTAGCAAATAAAGTTGCTGATTATAATATGAGATTTTCAAATGTGGCTAATGCACAAAATGATGAAAAATATACACCAATTACAATGACTGTATCATTGGACGGAAAATCAGAAAAATTAAGTGTTGGAGATGTTATTGACGAAAAAGGAAATAACTTAACTGCAGGTTTTGGACGAAATTTTTTTGGTAGTTATAATGCTAGTAATAATCCTATGGTGCAATCATCTGTTAGAAATGATATTATTGCAATAATAGAACAAGCTACACAAATTGAAACATTTTACAGAGATTCAACTACTGCTTCTAAATTGGCTAAATCAATAAATACTTTGATTTTATCAAAAGAACAGTTGGAATATAACTATAAATATAGGGAGATGCCATACATTCAATCAAAAACAAATGCAATAATGACATATAATAGAATAGTAGGCAATTCAGAAAACCAAATTGAATATAAATCCGAAGATATTGATTATAATCAAGGTACTGGTGTAGAAAAATATGTTAACGATAAATATGAAGAGTTAATTAATACATTGAAAGATAAAGCAAATGTTATGAAATACTATGAATATTATCAATTTAAAAAGGGAATTTTTAAATGTACAAATATAGAATATGACTCAACTTCAAATAGAGTAAAAACTATAGATTTTAAGTTTACAGGAAATATACAATAGCAAAGAAAGGAACAAGACCATGGAAAATGCGGCAAAGGCATTAATAATAGCAGGAGGAGGACTTTTACTTGTTTTAGTACTAACACTTGCGATGTTTATATTTAAAAGAATGGCAACTCAATCATCGTCATTTTATAAAGAAATGAGTGATTCAGAAAGATTTGAGTATAACCAAAAATTTTTCAATTATGAAAGCGAAAATTTAAGAATTCAGGATGTTGTTACATTAATTAATCTTGTAAAGGATGCGAATGAAAAACAAAGAGCTCCTGTAACTATAAATGTTTCGTTTGGTGGAGAGCCACTAGATTTAATACTTTTTGATACGGGAGAATTTCTCTCTCAAAAGTTATTAGCAAGTGATGAAAATAATAAAATAGAGTATAAGTGTACTGTGGAATATGCTGGGGATTCAGGTTATGTTGGTACAATAACAATTACTGAAAAAACAACATAAATATTGACATTTTTCTTACTTAATGATATATTATAATAGAATTATTATAAGAGGATTATATGAAAAAGACTTTAATTTATATTCTTAGCATTTTGATTATCATATGTGTAATAATTACAACAAGATTATATAAGGGGAAGGAATATCTAACTAATATAAAAGAATACAACACAAAATATGAAAAATATATAAACAATGAAATATTAGGTACAGATGTTGCTTCAATTATAAATCAAGCAGTTGATGATAATGAATTTGAAAGAATAAAAAAAGATGAAAATGGAAAATACATACAAAATAATCAAAACTCAATAAATATAGAAATAAAAATAACAGAATTTAAAGAGGAATTAGTATATACAATGGAAGCATTATATAATGGAGGAATAGATCAATTTGTAAAATACTATGGACAAATTAAATTCAAAGCTACAAAAGTAGAGTATAATGAAAACAAAAAAATAAAATATATTTTGTTTGAACAAATATTAAATTAGTTTATAACTTTTAGTAATATATATAATTCCATATATATGTATTGCAAAATTAAAATAAAAAATAAATAATTTTTAAGAAATCAAAGGAGGAAATTTTATGGAAAACGCATCAAAAGCTTTAATTATAGCAGGAGCTATATTATTAGCAATCATAATTATATCATTAGGAATAATGGTAGTAAATAATGCAAGGAGTACAGTTGGAAATACTAGTCTTAGTAAACAAGAAATAGAGGCATTTAACTCAACATGGGATGCTTATTGTGGTGACAAAAAAAGTGCAAGTGATGTAAGATCACTATGTTCAGCTGCAATTTCAAATAATGCAGTTGAATCATCTAATGGTAGTGAAAGATATGTAAAAGTTTCAGGAGCAGGAGTAGATATAGTTGGAAGTTCAACATCTACTGCAGTAAAAACTACTGTTCCACCACTAAGTAATGCAGGTAGCTATACAATATCAATAGCAAATTATTCAAATGGTTTGGTAAGTGAAATTACTATAACATCTAATAATGCATCAACAACGCCAGAAACACCAACAAATCCATAGGGTTAAACAAAAAGACAAGTACTTAGATTATTATAAAGTGAGGGTAAAAGATGGAGAATGCGTCAAAAGCCTTGATAATGGCAGGAGCAATACTAATTGCTATTATAATTATCTCACTAGGTGTGTTAATATTTAGAAATATGTCTGAAACTGTTAAAAGGGAAGCAACTTTAGATAAGCAACAGATAACTGCATTCAATTCTAAAATTATACCATATACAGGTGATAATGTAAGTGGTTCACAAGTTAATGCATTAATACAATATGTAAGAACAGTTAATGCAAAAGAAGGTGAACTTGGAGCTACAATTACCGTTAATGGTAAAAGTGATGAAATAGAAAAAGTTGAAACAGGCAAATTCTATATTGTAAAGGGAGACTATGATGAAAATGGACTTATCACTAAGATAACAGTTGGTCCAGTCCTTGCAACACCAGAATAAAAACAAAGGAGGTATGATATAGTTATGGAGAATGCAAATGATGCAATAATTATGGCTGGTTCTGTATTAATGTTGCTTATAGCTTTAGCTATAACTATATCATCATTAAACTCTATAAAAAAAGAAACACAAGATTTTATAGATCAAAAAAATCAGTTAATGATGACAAGTGATGAAAATGGCTATATTAATTATTTAAAAAGCGATAATGATGACAGATATGCGATTCGAACAGTTGGAATTGAAACTGTATTAACATCAATACGAAGAATGACAAAAGAGGATTATACGATATATATAGAACCAAAGACATCTATTTCTGGACTAGAAGGAAACTATGATGCTTTAAGAGTCAAGGTGGATGATAATATTAATTCTATAAAACTGTCTCTTGCTGGCGTAAGAAATAGATTTGTTAATGATGAAAATTTAACAAAGGTTTTATATGCTATATATGACAGTTTAAAGAATGCAAAATTTACAGAATATATTGGTGTATATCAAAATAAAACAATAGAGGGTGTTTCGGATGCTAATAAATCTACTTATAGAATTTTGACATATAGAGAAATAGAAAACTAAGGAAGACATAAAGATTATATTTAAGGAGGAATAAAAATGGGAGATTCAGCAATGACTGTTGTAGCAATTTTTTTAGCTGCAATACTTATGTTTGTCTTTCCACTAATGACAATGGCAGACAGAAAAGATGATATTGTAACACTAACTATACGTAGCGAAACTGAAACATATGTTGAAACAATAGCAACTACTGGAATGACAACAAAAGATGCATATGATAATTATATAGAAAGTATAGCATCAACAGGAAATGCGTATGATGTTGATATAACTGTACAAGTTCTTGATGAGAATCCTTCAAAGAAAGAAACTAGTGCTGTTAAAACCATAGGTGATAATGTATATTTAACAATGTATACTACACAAGTATTAGATGCACTAAATAAAGGCACTCTTGTTTTAAAAGAGGGAGATATAGTTACTATTAGTGTAAAGAATAAAAATGAAACAATAGGAACACAACTAAGAAACTTTTTATATAAAGTAACTGGAAACAATTCTTCAACTGTTACAGCGACAGCTACTAAAATGGTAACAACAAATGGACAATAATGTAAAATAGCTTGTAAGTTTCTTATTACAAGCTTTTTTAAATACATGAATTTAATGTTATGTATTTAAAAAAGTTCAAATGAAGAAAAAAGCTGGAGGATAAAAAATGAAAATACAATACTTAGCTGTAATTTTTATAATAATAACGATGCCTGTAGTAATAGTAATTACTGAATATATAAACACTCAAGTATATATAGTAAAAACTGAGACTACATTTGATAGAAGACTATTTGAATCAACACAAGACTCAATAAAGGCATTTCAAATTAATACAATAAACTCAATGTACTATACTCCTGAATCAAGAGTTAATTTTATAGAGGCATCAGTTAATACATTATTTAATTCATTATTAACATCTTTTCAAAAAGATGGTAATTTAGCAATTGTCATGAAAGAATATATACCAGCGATTGCATTTACTATGTATGATGGTTACTATATATATGCACCGTTTAAAAACACTCTTACTGGAGTTGAAAATACCGATGAAGTAGATGAAAAGTATAAAAATGGAAATTTTATTGATGGTTTAAAACCATTTATTTCATATAGCTGTAGATATAAAAAAGAGAATAGTAACATTGAATATGTAATAACATATAGTTTAGATAATTATATATATGTTGATATATTTGATAAAAATAATAACAAGCATGAATCTAAATATGGATATTTAATGGACGGAATAGAAAGAAGAGATGAAGGAAAGACATATACATATAATGGAATAGATTTTAAGGAAAGCGATGAAGAAATTCTAAGTGAATTTTTAGGCGATAAAATGTATTATTATGTTACAATGGATGGAACAAAGTATTACTATGAGGGAAATAATACAAGTGGAGATCTTTCATCATTTAATAGCTCTAATAATGGTGATTATATTTTTTACATTGATGAACATAAAGAAAAACATAGACAGGTAGAATCTAGGGAAAATAATTTAGAAGATTTTGATAAATACTATAATGCTATATTCCACAACAATACTGCCTACTTATATTATAAAAACTCATATGAATTTACAAATTGGGTAAAAAGCAAATTAAACAATTTGTCAACAACAAATATTATAAAATCAAATGATTATGAAGAATATGATTTTGTTGAAATAAATGATATATTTAGTGGGAACTTTCAATATTCAAATTCAAACTTTAATAGACATAGAGCAGATGTTATAAGAGCAATTATAACAACAAGTTTATCAAAAGCAATTACAGGATTTAAGAATTATTCAAATTCAGGGGTTGAATTTTTAATGCCTAAAATATCAGAGACAGACTGGGAATTATTGGAGAATAACGTATGTATAGCTACTTTCTTGCAAGGAATAATAGTAGGAGATAATACATATAACAATTATTCAGTAATTGCAAATAATTTTACAAAAGAATTTGTTGATGAAAATGATTTATTTATATTGAAAAAAGATAATACGTATACTAGAGTAAATGATGAAACGATAAAAGATGGCAATAGTATCTTGGATAAAAGTGAGATTGGATATGAGCCAGGAATTTTAAAGATTAATTTTGAGAGAAGAATAGACAAAGATAATGCATACTATAATCCAGTAACTTTTATAAAAAATAATAAAAAAGAGCTATTTTTACAAAGCTACTCTGGATTAGTTGGAAGCTCAAATATAAACAGTATTGAGAAAACAGACATGTATAGATATGTTGAGGGTAATGATGTAAGTAGTAGATTGAAAAGAGTATACTTTACAGCTCTTGGAAGAGAAAGATATGGAGCATATAAATACACTATAAATGATATATTAAAAGAGTAAAGACTTTGAAGTGAACTATTAAGTTCACTTCGTTTTTTCTTTAAGCATAAAATTTACAAAATATATAGACAACTAAAAAAATTTGTGATATATTGTGTACATAAAATTAGAAATGAACTAGGATGAAAAACTAGTCCCTTAATTATCAGAAAGGAAGGAAATAAGTTGCCAAGAAAGAAGAAAGAAAGACTCGATTCTGCGATAGAAGAAAAGATAGAATACTTAGGATTAAATTTTGAAAAGGTACCAAGAACTCTTATTGCAACTGATAATTTAAACTTCAAAGCATTAAAGGGATATGATGAAAAACAATATAAGCAATATAAATATATAAAAGTAAGTGATATAGATATTTTATTAACACCAACACATAGATTAGATAGTTTGCATCAAAGATATGAAGAAGCAAGTCCATTATACATGTATCTGGATTCGATAAGTGAAGAGAATACTGTAAAATATGCGACTTTTTTAAAGATGCTTAAGAAAGTTGAAATAGGTGAAGTTGAAAGGATAGCAGAAGAACAAAGCAGATTAGATGAAGAGATTCCTTTTAAGGTTAAATATAACGGAAACTATTTATGGCAAATATACTATTCTGAATATACAAATAGATATTTTATGTTAGTTCCAACAGAGGATTCTGATTATTCAACGTTTTTCTATTTATTAAAGAAAAAAATAGAAAATAAAAAGAATGAAACTATTTTTGTGCCAATTAGTTATTTAGAATATTCAGGAGAGTTTTTAAAAGTATCTGATTTAAAAGACTTAGAAAACTATTTATGGTTATTCACCAAGGATTATCCATCAATTTATGAAGTATATGATAAAAAACAAAAAATGACTCTTCAAATTGTCGGAGAGACAAAAGTTTATGGAAAAATTAGAACTCTATACAAAATGAATTTTACAACATCAAAAGAAGCAACAAAATTTTTTAAACTATTAAAAGCCTTATTTATTTTGCAAATTGGTTTACCACATTACTATAATTTTACCACTAACATAAATGAAAAGGGTGAACTTGAAATCTATTTAAATGACACTCAAATAAAATATGATAATTTGTTGGAATTTGTTGCGGCTCAATACAAATCTTCTATAGAACTAAAAGATATTACTGAAAATGAGATAGAAGAATTAAAACAAAAATTAAATACTTTAAAAAAAGAATCAGTAAAACTAGAGAAAGAATACTTGGAAAAAGAAAAAACAATTTCAACTTATTTAGAGTGTAAAAAAACATTTTTTGGAAAGGTTAAATATTTTTTCAGTGCCGGTAAAAAAGCAAAGAAAACAAAAAATAAAAAAGAAAAAACAGAAGAAAGAGAAGATACAATTGAAAAAGTTGCAAGAGAAGAGAGAAAAGTAGAGAATAGAAATTACACATTAGATGAACTTATAATGAGCTTTAAAGACTTAGAAATAGAAGAAAATAGTATGAAAAGCTTAGTACAAGATATTAATGCAATAAAACTAAAAAATAAAAATTTAAAAAAGAAGATAGAAAATGCAACTTTGTATATAAATGAAATTAATAAGCATAAAAAGAGTATATTTGAGTTTTGGAAGTATTCAAATAAAGATGAGGTAGCGGCTTTAGAAGAAGGAGAAGAAGAAGAAGTTAGTGTTTCAAAGATAGAAAAAGTATTTAATTTTGAACAGGATTTTGAAGCATTTGGTGAAAAAGTTGATAAAAATCAAAGACTTAAATTTACAGATTCGGAATTAGATGGTAGTTTTATTGCATCTACAGATTTACTTGAGGCAATTAAAGATATATATAATAAAAAATATGTAGAATTACAAGAATATACAGATATGTTAAAAGAAATAAAAAAAGGAGATAAAGGCAGTGAAGTAGAAGAAAGTTTGGACTTTGATATTTTTGGAAATGATGACTCAGATGGAAGAAAAGAAAGAACATTAGGAAACAAAACGCATAGAGAGACTCCAAGAAATAAAATAAAAATTCTAGAAATTAACAAAGAAACTAAAGGACAAGACTTAAAAGAAAAACTTGGTGAAATATCGAGAAATATAAAAAAGGCAATTAAGAAAAATATTCTAGATGAAGACATTTATGTATATAAAGCATCTGATAAAGAAATTGAATTTGATGGGTTAGAGGCATTTTCTTTAAATGAGGAAAATGAACTAATGCAAGCAATGCTAAAAGGCGGTAATAAAAAGAATATATATCTATATAAAGTTAAGCTTATGAAAGGTATTAATTTTATAGCATTTTCCAACATAGTCTTATATAATAACAAAAATATGACATTACCAGTTGGAATGAGAGAATCTAATAGAATTTTAGTAGATGTAAATGAATTAGATTTAAAGCCAGTAGAAGTGAAGAAAATTAATATTGAATACTTAGAAAACAATAAAGATGATTTTTCTAAATTAATTATGAAGAAAATAAAAATATTTGAAGCATAAAAAATTATATGTGTAAACTAAAGAGGTGATGGAATTTCCTTCACCTCTATTTTTATATCTCCATTTGGCTTCCTAGAAAAGCAGCTGCTGATTGTGCTACCTTCTTTTCTACTTCGTTCATTTTTATATTAGATTGTTTAGAGAGTAATATAACAGTACCTATGGTATCTCCATTAGAAATAATAGGATAAACAACTTGAGAATTATATAGTTTATCTTTTTTTTCTTTATCAATTTGAGTAATAGGCATAGCTATATCACTATTATCTTTGCTTGTATATATTTCTTTATCCTCCATTAATTGTTCTAATTCATCACTAACATTTTGCTCTAAATAATCTTTTTTAGAACCACCAGAAACTGCAATAACAGTATCTTTATCAGTAATAAAAGCAATATGTCCAGTAGTTTTAGATAGAGTTTCTGCATAACCTGTTGCAAATTCAGTAAGTTCACCAATTGGAGAATATTTACGAAGAATAATTCCACCATCTTTTTCAGTAAAGATTTCTAATGGATCTCCTTCTTTTATTCTAAGTGTTTTTCGGATTTCCTTTGGAATAACAACTCTTCCTAAATCATCTATTCTTCTTACAACACCTGTTGCCTTCATTTTTTCCTCCTTGTTTTTGAAAGTTTTATATTTTTAGTATTACAAAAAATTGCAAAAATATACAATTATTTTTAGAATTGAAAAAAACATTAAATCTATAAAGAACTTTATTTGAAAAAATCAATTTAAAATTTTACGAATTTTAAATTATATCTTATTAATTTATAATAGGTTGACCAAAGCGTGTTTTTTTGGTATAATGCTTTTTGGAACATTAACTTGAAATATTATAGGTTAGGTAATATTTCAATTCAACTCTAATTGGAGGACTGGTATGAAAAAAAGAAAAGTTATTTTTTTTGTTTTGGAATACAAAAGAGCTCCTGGGCATTATTATCTAGGAAGCGGAAAGCTAATTATACCAAATGTATTATATGCAAAACGGTATAATTCAAAAAAAGAGGCTTTAAAAAATAAGCCGAATAATAATTATAGGGTGAGAAAAATAATAGTTGAAATTCACCGAAGTTAATAATACGAGTGCTTACTAACCAAGTACTCGTTTTTTATTTTAACATTAATACATCAAGATTATAAAAAAAATATATGTAAAATGCATATTTTTGGTATTTTTAAATATAAAGAGTAAAGTAACTGTACCTATATTCTAAGTGTTTTTCGGATTTTCTTTGGAATAACAACTCTTCCAATTTTTCCTCCTTGTTATTGAAAGTTTTATATTTTTAGTATTATATAATTTACAAAATAATTTAAAATTATTTGTTCAAATTTAAGCAGTTATGAAGATGAAATTTACATAATTTGACTTTTTGGTATCATTTTGATATAATTGTTTTATGTAACATTCATAAGAGGTAATATAGGTTAGGTATTACCTTAAATTATACCTGAATATGGAGGTATTATGAAAATTTGTACTTTTTATATATGGGAGAAAAAGGATAATCCAAATTTGTTTTTTGCTTTATATGCAAAAAATAGCCAAATAGATAGCATATGGCTTGCGGATTATTTTGAAACGAGAGAACAAGCAGAAGATTATGAAAAAAACTATGCAAAAAAAATCATGGGAAATGTTTCAGCTTACAGGCTTGTTCGGATAACAGTGTATGAAGAAGAGGCTGAAAATGGAGCTTATCAGGTATTTTATACATTGAAATGGAATGATACAGAGACACCGGGGATGTACTACGCATTTAATTCAAATATGGAGGCAGAAATAGCAGATGCATATCACTTTAAGACAAGACAATATGCTGAAGCCGAGAGAGATAAGTCTCCTAAGGAATGTATTTCTAATTTAAGTGTAATAAAAATTATTGTACGCAAAGAATATGTGTAATAAAGAGTGAGTACTAACTAACCTAGTACTCACATTATTTTTTATCTAAATATGTTTTTATATAGGTACAATTACTAAAATACACTTGATATTTTAGCTTTTTTTATATATAATAAATAGCAGATAGTAGAAAGGATTTGAGATAAATGGGATTTTTTGACAAATTAAAACAAGGATTGGGAAAGACAAAGAGTTCATTTGATGAGAAAATAAATAATGTATTTAGTAGTTTTAGAAAAGTCGATGAAGATTTTTTAGAAGAACTAGAAGAGATATTAATAATGTCTGATATAGGTATGGATACATCTGTAAAAATCGTTGACAAATTAAGAAACAGAATAAAAAGAGAAAACTTGAAAGATGAAGAAGATGTAAAAAATGCATTAAGGAAAGAGATGCAAAATGTATTAGATGAAGTTGATAATAGTTTGAAATTAGAAACTAAACCATCTGTAATTTTAGTTGTAGGAGTAAATGGAGTTGGAAAAACTACATCAATTGGGAAAATTGCAAATAGATTAAGAAAAGAGGGAAAGAAGGTTGTAGTTGCAGCAGCAGACACATTTAGAGCAGCAGCTGTTGAACAATTAGAAATATGGTCAAAACGTTCTGGAGCTGAGATAGTAAAAAGAGATGAAGGTAGAGATCCAGCATCTGTAGTATATGACGCAATAAAAATAACAAAAGAAACTGGAGCAGATGTATTAATTGTAGATACGGCAGGAAGACTACATAATAAAAAATACTTAATGGACGAGCTTAGAAAAATAAAAAAAGTAATAGACAAAGAAATGGAAGAATGTTCTCAAGAAACTCTTTTAGTTATAGATGGAACTACAGGTCAAAATGCAATATCACAGGTAAAAGCTTTTAAACAAGAAACAGATGTAACAGGACTGGTGCTTACAAAGATGGATGGTACAGCAAAAGGTGGAGTTGTGTTAGGAATTGTAGAAGAAAACAAAATACCTGTTAAATTTATAGGTGTTGGAGAACAAATGGAAGATATGGAAATATTTAATAGCGAAGAATTTGTTAAGGCAATAATATAGAAAAGGGGACGGTTCTCTTTTCCAAAAGGAGGAATAATGAAAAAAAGTATTAGAACAATTCTAGTAGTATTATTTGTATTAATTATTGTAATATCAATGTATACAGTTACAAGAGGAAGCTATCTTGAATATAAAGAACTGGGAGACAAATATTTGTCAATTTATAAGACAAACACAATGTACAATTATATTATAATGGGAATAAATTTTGTAGTTACATTTTTTATAATGTATTTTGCAAATAGAGGCATAAGAAAAGGACTAAAAGAGTTTTTTGATAGTGAAAAAAAAGAAATGCCAAAATTAATTAATAAATCAATTTCACTTGTTATTGCAGTTATATCAAGTGTAATAGTTGGAATATTATTTACACCAAAGGTTATTTTATTTGCGAGCAATGTTTCTTTTGAAAAGACAGATTTGATTTTTAATTTAGATATTTCATTTTATATGTTTGTAGAACCTTTAATAAAAATGATTCTCTCATATATAATGGGAATATTTATATTTTTAATTGTATATTCAATAGCATATTACATATTTGTATTTAATAGATATTTTGATGGTATAGATAAAGAAGAATTAAAGAAAAGCCATATAGTAAAAAACATTTTAAATAACATTAGAATATTAAGCATAATCTATGCAATATATACTTTAGTTGGAACTTTAGATATAGTATTTGGAAACTTTATTACTACAAGTTCGAAATTACAACTAACAGGTGCAGGATTAACAGATGTTACTGTTAGGTTAGTAGGAAATATAATATTTGCAATTGTAATTGTAGTAGCAACATTTCTAGCAACTTCAAATATAAAAAAAGAAAATAAAAAAGGAATACTAAGAAACATACTTATAATACCTGCATATATGGTTTTTATGTTTGTTATAATGTTTGGATTTAACATTTTATTTGTTAGTTCAAACAAATATGATAAAGAGAAAAAGTATATAGAAAGAAATATTTCTTATACAAAAGAGGCATATGGAATTAATATAGAAGATGAAACTATAGATTATAGTGGAACAATAACTATAGATGAAATAAAAAATAACAAAAATATTTTGGATAATATTGTTTTAATAAACAAAAAAAATGCTCTTGAAAAGCTTAATAACGAACAAACTCAAAAGAACTATTATATATATCAAACAGCGGGAATTACAAAGTATATAGATAATGACAAAACTAGTTTAGTATATGTATCTCCAAGGGAGATTGCAAGTAATAGAAGAACATATAATAGTAAAACTTTTGAATACACGCATGGATATGGAGCAATTCTAACATCTGCTGTAACTACAACAGAGGATGGAGATATAGAATATGTGGACAATAATATTGCAAATACAAACTATATAAAGAAACCACAAATATACTATGGACTAAAAACAGATAGTGTAGTTGCAGTAAAAGACAATAATAATGAAGAATATGACTATACAGATAGTAAAGGAACAGAGCATACAAGTACATATAATGGAGATTCAGGAATAAAACTTGGATTTTTAGACAGATTTATTTTGGGAATAAAATGTCAAAACTTAAATTTAGCATTTTCAAGCAAAGTAAATAAAGAATCTAATATTTTAGTAAATAGAAATATTTTAAAAAGAGCAAAACTAGTTCTTAACAATGTTTTATTTGATGAAAATCCATATATTGATGTTGATTCAAAAGGAGAAATGTATTGGGTATTAGACGGATATACAATTTCAAGTAACTATCCATATTCTACGTATACAAATGTTAGATATAACAATGAAAGAAAGACAATAAACTATATTCGAAACTCAATTAAGGTTATAATTAGTTGCTATGATGGGTCGATGAAATTCTATATTACAGATGAAACAGATCCAATTGCAATGGCATATAGAAAAATGTATCCAAATGTGTTTGAAGAATTAGATGCAAAAATTCCTGAAGATTTATCTAAGAATTTTGTGTATCCAAAATTTTTATTTGATGTTCAATCCTCTATGATTGAAGAATATCATAATATAAAGTCAGAAGTATTATATAGAGGTGATGACAGCTGGAAAAAATCATCTTATACTGCAACACAAAATAACAGGGAAGTATCTAATACGCTTGATTCTTATTATACTATGACCCAAAATGGAAATATAGGTTTGATACAAATATATTCTCCAAATGATAAACAAAATTTAATAGCATACCTTATTGGAACTAACGAAAATGGAAAAAATATCTTGAAGACATATAGGCTTTCCTCAAATGAGATAATACTTGGACTTACACAACTTGATAGTAAGATTATGCAAGATGAAAATATGAAAAGTCAAATTGAAAAATTGAGTGTAACAGGAGCTAAAATAAATAAAGACATAAGGGTTGTCCCAGTTGATAATACACTATTATATATTGAGCAAATATATCAAACTAAAACTAATGAAAAAGAAGCGGGAATTCCATTACTTAAAAAAGTAATAGTTTCGTCAGGAAATAAAGTAGCAATTGGAGATAATTTAAAAGAAGCATTAGAGAACATTGTATCTCAAGAAGCTACAAGCATTGATACAAATACATCTGATAATGTTGATGGAACAATTCAATCTATAATAAAGGCAAATAAAAATCTAACAAACTCAATGAATTCAAAAAATTGGGAGTTAATAGGATCAGATATTAAGGTTTTACAAGAATTGATAGATAAATTAGAAGTTCAAAAGAAAAAAGAAGAAGGACAGAAAAACAATACTGTTAGCAATAGTAATAATACAACAAGTATGACAGAAAATAAAAGCAAATAGTTAAAAAACCTAGTAGAAATATACTCTACTAGGTTTTTATGTGGAGTTTCAATAATTATTATTTATAATAAAAATCATTAAAAAATTCAATAAAAATTTCAATTTTTTATTGAATTTTTTTTGCGTATTTGATAGAATAATTTTGGATAATAAGACAAAATTGGAGGCGCAAAAATGGCGAAGAAAAGAAAGTATCAAAAAAGAAAAAAAGATGAAAGTTTAGATGTAAAAGTAATTGGGATAATAGTAGCAAGTATATTACTTGCGATATTAATATATGCAAATTCAGGTTCATTAGGCTCAAAATTAAGTGATCTATTAGGTGGGATGATGGGATGGATAAAATATATTCTACCAATAGGAACATTTGCAATTGCAATAAAAATCGCATGTAATGAAAGAGAAGATGAATACATAACACATAAAATGATGCAATATGTAGTACTATTGATATGTGTTTCTGTTGTAATGAGCATATATCAAATATCTCATGGTAAACTAGAAATATCAGGAGATATGTCACAAATACTTAAAAAAGCTTACTCTTTGGGAACAAGTAATATAGGTGGAGGAGCAATTGGAACACTTGCTGCTGTACCATTAGTTAGAATGCTAGGAAATATGGGGGCAGTAGTGGTAAGTGTAGGAATTGCTGTAATGCTATTTGCTTTCGTGTTTGGAATTGATATATCTTCATTTATTAGTTCGAAAGTTGAAAAATGGTTAGAAAGACATGAAGATAGAAAAGTTGAAAAAGAAGCTAGAAAGCAGGAAAGATATGAAGAAATTGAAGCAAGAAGAATACAAATTATGGAACAAAGGAAACAAGCTAGAAGACAGATGGCAGAAGCAAATCAAGAAAACATGAGGCATTCTAGTCAAAATATGGAGCAAATAAAGATAAATTTAAATGGAAGAGCAGTAGAAGATGTTGAAGAAGAGAAGGGATTATTTGGTATATTTAAAGGTAAAGCAAAGAAAAAACAAGAAGATGCAAAATTAAGCGTAGCTGAAATGGCAAATTTAATAGAGCCTGTTAATTCTAATATACATAAAAAAGTTCAAAATAAAAATATTCAAGCAAATGAGCAAACTCCTACTGATGACAGCTTATTTGTTCAAGAAGAAGAACAAAAAGAAGATAAAACAAAACAAGTATTACAATTGCAACATACATTAGTTGTTGAAGAAGATAATTATGTATTCCCTTCAGTTAATTTACTTGCAAAATCAGAGAAGAAAGCATTAAAAGGAGGAACAAAGGCATTACAAGAAACTGCTGCAAAACTTCAAAAAACTTTATATAGCTTTGGAGTTCAAGCAAAAGTGGAAAATGTATCTGTAGGGCCTGCAATTACTAGATATGAACTAAAGCCTGCTGAGGGAGTTAGGGTTAGTAAGATTGCAAACTTGGCAGATGATATTGCACTTAATCTAGCGGCAGAAACAATAAGAATAGAAGCTCCTATTCCTGGAAAGCAGGCAGTAGGAATAGAAGTACCAAATAAAGAAAAGGAAATGGTGCCTTTTAGAGATGTAATAGAAAGTGATGAATTCCAAAATAATAATTCAAAACTTAGTATTGCACTTGGAAAAGATGTTGCAGGAAATGTTGCGATAGGAAATATTGCAAAAATGCCTCATGTTTTAATTGCAGGTTCTACTGGATCTGGAAAATCTGTATGTATTAATACCATAATTGCAAGTATAATATATAATGCAAAACCGAGTGAAGTAAAACTTGTAATGGTAGACCCAAAAGTAGTTGAACTATCAGTATATAATGGTATACCACATTTACTTATACCAGTTGTTACAGATCCTAAAAAAGCTGCAGGAGCTCTTGCTTGGGCGGTTCAAGAGATGGATAATAGATACAATCTATTTGCTGAAAAAGGAGTAAGAGATTTAAAGGGATATAATAGCGCAGTAGAAAAAGATGGAGAAGTTGGAAAACTTCCACAAATAGTAATAATAATAGATGAGCTTGCAGATTTAATGATGGTTGCAGCAAAAGAAGTAGAAGAATCAATATGCCGTTTAGCACAAAAAGCAAGAGCAGCTGGAATGCATTTGGTTATTGCAACACAAAGACCATCAGTTGATGTTATTACAGGATTAATAAAAGCAAATGTACCATCAAGAATCGCATTTGCCGTATCTTCACAAGTAGATTCAAGAACTATATTAGACCAAGTTGGAGCTGAAAAACTTTTAGGTAAAGGAGATATGTTATTCTTCCCAGCAGGAGAAGCAAAACCTGTAAGAGTACAAGGTGCATTTATTTCAGATGGAGAGGTTGAATCAATTGTTGAGTTTATAAAATCAAATGGTACAGCAACATATAGTGAAGATATATTAGAAAGCATAGAAAATAACAATAAAACTGATAAGGAAAAAGCATTAGAAGCTGAACAAGCAGAAGATGATGATGCAGATCCATTTTTACAAGAAGCTATAAATACTGTAGTAGAAACAGGGCAAGCTTCGACATCATTTATACAGAGAAGATTTAAGGTTGGATATGCAAGAGCAGGAAGAATAATAGATCAAATGGAAGAAAGAGGAGTAATATCAGGATATCAAGGAAGTAAACCACGTGAAGTTTTGTGGACTATGGAAAAATTAGCAGAACTTAGTATGTCAGGTGGAAATGTAACAAATCAAGAAGAATAAGGTTAAGATACAAATGAAGTAATGGAAAGGAGAAGAACGTTGGCGATAAGAAAAGAAAAACTTTTGGAAAAAATAGTAAAAAAAGACTACAATAATGACTTAGAAGAAATACTTGCGAAAAAAGCTTTCAGTGAAGAAGCCAAAAATCTTCTTCTTGACAGCCTATATAAAACTGAAAATGCATATAAGGATTATAAGACAGTAAAAAGAAATGTTCCAACTATTGAAGAATATACTCAAAATATAATGATGAGTGTAAAAAAATGTTGTGATAGTATAAAAGTAATCAAACCAAAAATTGGAGAAATCCCAACATATAGCATAGATAAAGAAAATAAAAAAATAGAGTGCTTTCCAAGTGCAAAGCAGATTCTATATGCACTTTCAAAAATACAAAAACATGATGATATAATTAGAGTAGAACCGGATTTTATTAATTATGCCATGACAAATGTTTTAAATATTGGAAATTGCAATAACAGTATAGAGCCAATAAGAGATTTTAATGGATATGCGTGGAGCCCATCTACTTACGATATTAATGATTTTTATTGTAATCTGATTTATCAAGATTTAAACATATTGAGTAATTATAAACTTATTGAAGAATGGGTAGATAACAATGATGATATGATTGACTACTATGAGTTGTTTAAAACAGATTTAGAAAAAAAGTATAGCAGACAATTTCAAAAAGAAATTTTAGAATTATTAAAAACAATATCAATACTTATGGAATGCAAAAAAAATAAATTATATAAAGAGGAAGTTCAAAAAAGAAAAAAAGACGTAAAAAAAGAATTAGATGCAATGGAAGATAAACTTAATTATGTTGAAGAAATGTCAAAACTGAAGAAAAAAATAACTGAAAAAATCAGAAAAATTGATATTATTTTAAGTGATAAGGAAAAAATATCTAAGGAGTATGAAAACAGAAATAAAGGGTTACCATTATCAAAAAAAATATTTAGTAAAAAGGTTTTAAAAAGAATTCTTTCTAACGAAAGGGAAGAATATCTTGAGGAATTAAAAAAATGCAATGAAAAATTGAATTATAAAAGCTTTATAAAAATAAAAAAAGAATATGAGTATGAATATCAATATTTAATATTAGCTGAAGTAAAAGAAATTGAAAGTGAAATAGAAAATAGATTAATCCACTTACAAAAAAGAGTTTTGCAAGCATTAAAGTTAAATGCAAAGAATTCTAATAATAGAGATCAGATTAATAACATTATTTATGAAATACGTTATTTTAATTTGCTTCCGTTTGACTCAAAAACAAAGATTAAAGATGTATCAAAACTTAAAAAGATGATAACTACTACAATGAATGTTGCAATTGAAAAGGCATATGAACTTAAATCTTTTAATGAAATATTTAAAGATACAAGAAAAAATGTGGACGTTTTAAAGAATATATTCAAATTAAAAGTTATTAAACTAGAGGATATCGAATTAAAAATATTAAAAGAGAAAGATGAATTCTTTGTACAGTTTTTTGATGATGATGTTTTAGATGAAAAAATAAAGCTAGATATGCAAATAAATAAAAAGGATTTAAAGATTAGACTTAACAGAAAGATAAAAGTATTTGATTTATGAAAGGATGAAATAAAAATATGAAAATAACTTTTTTAGGAGCGACAAAAGTAGTCACAGGATCGAATTTTTTAGTAGAGGCTGCTGGAAAAAAGTTTTTGGTTGATTGTGGAATGTACCAAGGAAGTGCAGAAGAAGAATATGAGAACGAAGCACCTTTTGGATTTAATGTACAAGATATAGATTTTATGCTATTAACACATGCTCATATTGACCACTCAGGAAGAATACCAAAGCTATATAATGAAGGATTTAAAAGACCTATTTATGCACATAAAGCAACTTGCGATTTATGCAGTCTAATGCTGCCTGACAGTGGACACATTCAAGAAATGGAAATTGAATGGAGAAATAGAAAAAGAGAAAGAAAAGGAGAAATACCTTTACCACCACTTTATACCGCAGAAGATGCAGCACATTCGCTAGAACTATTTGTACCAGTATCATATGATGAAATAATAGAAGTAGCACCAGATATACATGTTAGATTTAGTGATGCAGGACATATGTTAGGGTCAAGTATAATTGAGATTTGGGCAAAAGAAGGGGAAAGAGAAACAAAGGCAGTATTTACTGGTGATTTAGGAAATAATGATATTCCACTTTTAAATTCACCTACAATGATTGATTCGGCAGATTATTTAGTTATGGAGTCAACTTATGGTAGCAGAATTCATATGAGAAATGACGAAAAAGCAGAACTATTCCTTAAAATTGTATCTGAAACAATTGAAGGAGGAGGAAATGTTGTAATTCCATCTTTTGCAGTAGGAAGAACTCAAGAAATACTTTATGAATTAAACAAAATAAAAGAAACAAGAGATGATGAGGAATTTAAAAAAAGATATAGAACATTAATGAAAACACCAGTATATGTAGATAGTCCTCTTGCGATTTCAGCAACAGAAGTATTTAGAAACAATATGGAATTATTTGATGAAGAGACAAAGCATGCAATTTGCCAAGGAGATAATCCACTAGAATTTCCTGGACTTCAGTTTACAATGACAGCAGAAGAATCAAAAGAATTGAATGAGAATATGATTCCATCAATTATTATTTCTGCAAGTGGAATGTGTGAAGTAGGTAGGATAAAACATCATTTAAAACATAACCTATGGGATCCTAAAAACACAATATTGTTTGTAGGATATCAAGCACCTGGAACATTAGGATATAATATTGTAAATGGAGCTAAAAAAGTAAAAATATTTGGAGATGAAATTGCAGTAAATGCAAGAGTAGAATATATTGAAGGATATTCTGGACATGCTGATCAAGAATGGCTTATGAATTTTATTTATTCTTTTAGAACACAAAGACCAAAGCATATATTTTTAGTACATGGAGAGGAAGATTCACAAGAAGTATTAAAACAAAAAATTGAAGAAGAAATTGGAATTCCTGTATCTATTCCTGAATATGGAGAAGTGTATGAATTAAATGATATGCCTTCTGTTGTAAATAAGATATCAAGTAGACCAATATCGCCAAGAAAAGAGGTAATGCTATTAGTAAATAGACTACAAGATGAATTGCAAGATATGCAAGATGCAGTTAAAGAAGATTTGAATAATAGAGAATTAAAAGACGAAGACATATTTAGAATTAAAGAAAAAGTAAAAGAATTAGAACAACAGATTTTGAAAATTATTGAAGGATAAAGACTTTTATGTTTACAATATAAATGTTTTGTGATATAATGAGTATGAATTTAATGTAAGGAGGCTATTATGGAAGAAAAATATAACAATAATAGCTTGGCTGAAAATAAAGTATTAATACTTTATATATTAAATAAGATTAATAGAGAAATCACAGATAGTGATTTATTAAAAATAATATCACCTATTAATAATATTAATTATTTTTATTTTCGCGACCTATTAATAGATTTAGTAGAATCCAAGCTTGTAGGAACTTACACTAAGGAAGAACAAAATGTTTATGAAATAACGCCAGAAGGTAAAAATTCACTTGAGCTTACTATAGATATGTTACCAGGAATAATAAAATTAAAAGCAGATAATATATTCAAACAAGAATTAATAGCTATTGCTAATGAAGAATCAATTTCAGCTGAATATATTCCTGAAAGTGAAAATGACTATACTGTTAAATGTAAAATTGTAGAGAACAATAAAACTATATTTGAATTGAAAATATTTGCTGGTTCAAATGAGCAGGCTAGAAAGATTTCTGATAATTGGAGAAAAAATGCAAAAGAGATTTATCCAAAAATAATGAATTTATTAAATAATTAAAAAGTTGTAAAAGGGGACGGACCTCTTTTACAACTTTTTAATATCTTTAATAGAAAAAGGACTTTTTTATAACAAGCTATTCTTCATCTTTTATATATCCTTTTATTGTTTCTACAATTGCATCACAATATAGGTTTTCATTATTAACAATATTTGTTATATCATTTTCATATCGTATATAACCTAGTTCAATTATATATGCTTCTATTCCAATATTTGAATCATAGTATTTATTTGTACCATATGATTTATTTCTACCATCCACAAAAGCGCCTGTTACAATACCTCCAACTTCACGAATCATATATTGATATGGAGTAAGCTTTGTAATGTTATATGGTTCATACTTGTGTATAAGAGCACTTCCCTTATAACTTAAAATATCATATTCAGTGAAGTTTCTAACATAAACGCCTTTTTCTTTATTAAACAATTTAGCAGAAGAATATGAGGTTTTTGCTGTTTTTACAATATTATCTGCAAGTGATTTAGCAAAAGATAAATTACATTTAGTTGGAGCATAAATTTCAACTCCACCTGTTTTAGTTCTTGTATCATTTATGTTTAAAGATACTAATAATTTACTGTGAGATTCTTGAATTGTGTTTATTCTACCTTTTTCTGCATACATATCAGATAAATCAGCATCTTGACTTTCTGTGCCATCTCTTGAAATATACACTTTGTATCCTAAAGCTTCCAACTTTTGTTTTAAATTTTTTGCATATTTTAGTACAATATCAGATTCTTTATATTTTTTGTATGTAGCTCCTGTATCTTTACCACCATGAGAAGCATCAATTGCGATGTCATAAACATCATTTGGCAAGTCTTTAAGGTTAGTAACAGATAATTTCATAAAAGGACTTTTTTCGTGTTTACCGAATTCTAAATCAACTTTATTTCTTTTGCTCATAGTGTAATAAGTTGTATTTTCGTATTTAGAATTATTTTCAAGTGAGAATAATCTTTCTTCACTATTTGAAAAAATAACCTTCAAAAGAAGATAATAATGATTTTGTGAAAGATTTTCAAGACATAGACCTTCATTTATATTATCAAAGGTTGAAAAAGAAAGAATAGTATCTTTATATGTATATGAGCAATCCATAGATATTTCTTTTCCTTCAAGATCTTTTGCTATAACATGAACAGAATATATTGAAATACCAGATATTTTAGGAATTTGTATATTTCCTTCTAAGTTTAAATGAGTGCCATATATAACATATTTATCTATTTTTGCAACACTAGATTTATTTACTTGGTTAAATAATAAAGAAGTTTGTAATTCTACATCTTTGGTATTAGATTTTTTTGTTATTATTCTATTAACAATCAAAAACAACATTAAAAAAACAAAAAAAGCTACAATTATTTTTATTTTAGAATTTTTACTCATAAAATCCTCCATAAAATATATTAAAATGATTATACCATAACAAAAAAATATAGACAATATTTTTGATTTAAAATAAAAAAAACAAATTGACAATAAAATGTTAATTTGGTACTATTGATATAAACATAAAGATAAAATAAGGAGGATAATTATGAAAAATTCAAAGGGTATAACATTACTTGCATTAGTTATAACGATAATAGTACTTTTAATTCTTGCAGGTATTTCAATTGGAGCGATAACAGGTAATAATTCTATAATAAATCAAGCAAAAAAATCAAAAGATGAAACAGAAATTGCAGAAGAAAAAGAACTGCTTGAAAAATGTGTAGCTTTTGCAAAAGCAAAACAGAAATATGGATCACTAACAAAAACAGATTTAGAAGCTGAATTAGAAATATACGCACAAGATAGAGCAAATGTCGACCCTGAATCAGACGATCCAATAATAGTACTATTTACAGATAGTGGAAGAAACTATTTAATAGATCTAGATGGCGAAATTAGTTTAGATGAAACTATAATAGCAGATAGAACAGGAATAAGTATAGGGGATTATATAACATACACATCACCAACAGCAAGTGTAACTTTTACTGAAGCAGGTACGGGATATTCGACTTATGCAACTAAACCTGCAACGGTACAAGCAAAGACATTATTTAGGGTAATGGATATAGATAAATATGGAAATTTGACATTAATGGGTGCAATGAAATCAGAAGATTCAAATATATATTTAAGTGGAGCTTTAGGATATAATAATGCTGTATATATATTAAATAAAAAATGTAGTGATTTATACGAAAATCCAAGTAAAGGTATAACAGCAAGAAGTATAAAAATAGAAGATATAACAGATAGATTAAATCAAACAGGAAAAGATAAAATAACAGCATATATAAATAATAATATGCCAACATACGCAGGGACATATATAGCCAATATAGATTCTACAAATAAAAAAGTAACATATAAAACAAGAACAAATTATCCTGATATTTTTCAATATGAGGTTGGAGGGATAATTGATGATACAGATACTTCAGGAGAAATAGGACAAAGTGAAAGTTATAGTGGATATAATGGGTTAACAAACCTTGCAAATAAAACACCAAATCCAACAAGTTTAACACTTACATCTACATATTATAAATTTGTGCCAGCAGCATCTGATTTTGATAATACAAAAGGCAATGCATCAGCATACCAAAATATGTTTTTTGAAACAGATACATATTATTGGATTGCTTCTCGCTGTATTGATTGCTACTCGGAGGCTGCATATTTTGGTGTACGCTGTGTGCTAAAGGATGGACCAAGTGCTCTCGCCTTGTATTATTCTTACAACCGTACGAATAATGCTGGAAGCTGCATGTGTCCTGTAGTTAATATACCAGCTAGTGTTAATATAACGGTAAGCACAGATAGTAGTACATATCATAAAACAGTACCACACGTGGTACATTAAAAATATCATAAGATATTTATTGGATTCTAGTATCATTTTTTTAATTATTCTTTTTCATTTTATTTATTGAAATCTTGTAAAGATTGATGTGCGATTAGACATTGACAAAATAAAGATATAGTCATATAATATGGCTATATTTTTTTATGGGGCATTTTTAGGAAGGACTGATTAATATAATTAAATTATTTTATCAATTTATTTCAATAGTTTTAGTTTTTACTCTGTTTATTTCTATCTTTTTTATTCCATTAAATTCAGAAATAAAGATAATTGGTTTTGTAGAAACAGGAGAGCTTTTATGGCCTGCGCCTGGATACAATGGTATAAATTCATATTTTGGAAAAAGACATGCACCAACATCAGGGGCATCCACGTATCATAAGGGAATTGATATTGCTGCACCACAAGGAAGTGAATATGTTGCAGTTACAAATGGAACGATTACATTTGTTGGTTTTTTAGGAGGTGGTGGATATACTGTTACTTTAACAGATGATAACACAGAAAATGGAATAATAAAATATTCATACTGTCATTCTGATCCAAACCTTATTGTAACAGTTGGTCAAAAAGTTGTAAAAGGACAAGTTATAGGAAAAGTAGGACCTAAAAATGTATATGGAGTTGAAGGAAATAGATATTTTGATTCAAAAGGAAATCCGACTAATGGAGCAACAACAGGACCTCATTTACATTTTGGAATGAGAGTAAATGGTGAGTATGTAAATCCCCTTAATTATTTGAAAAAAAAAGATAACAACTAGTTTAAAAATAAGGATATATTTTAAGAGAAATATGTTGAAAAATGTCTTTTATTGTGATAAGATATAATGTAGAAAAATGATGAATCAAAACATAAACTTGGAGGCGAGCATTTTGAAATTACATATAGTTATGGTTGAGCCTGAAATACCACAAAATACTGGGAATATTGCAAGAACATGTGCGATAACAGGAGCAAAATTGCATTTGGTACATCCATTAGGATTTGATATTTCAGAAAAGTCGGTAAAAAGAGCAGGACTTGATTATTGGGATAAGCTAGATATAGAAGAACATGAGTCATTAGAAAAGTTTTTAGAAAAATATCCACCTGAAAGTTACAATATGTTTTTTGCAACTACAAAGGGGAAAACAGTATATTCTGATGTGAATTATTCTGATATGAGAGAGGTTTTTGTTTTGTTTGGAAAGGAAACAAAAGGATTACCAGAGTGGTTACTAGAAAAATATTTAAATACAAAGACCATAAGAATACCAATGTTACCAACTTTAAGATCGCTTAATTTATCTAATTCTGTATGCATCATAGCATATGAGATATTAAGACAAAAGAATTTTGAGGATTTGCAAGATGTAAGTTTATATTTTGATGAAAAAGTGATAAAGAAAGAAGATTGATTAAAAATGGAAGAAGAGAGAAAAATTAATGTTTCAAAAGTAATAATTACAGTAATTTCTGCAATAATATTGATATTAATAATTGTTCTATTAACTAGAGTGTTAACAAACCAAAAGCAAGCTGCTGAATATAATGTAAGTGAATCCAAAACAAGTACAGAAAATGTTTGGAAGATAAAAAGCGCTGATGAAATAAACACGAATGAAGCGGTGTCTAACAAAACTGAAAACACTGTAACTGAAAATATAGTTGCAAATAATGTTGTAGTCGAAAATACAGTGAGTCAAAATACATTACCAGAAAATACTGCTAATGGGAATGAAACAAATGCAAATACAACAGAGCAAAATAATACATCAGAAAATATAGTGGCTAATAGTAATCAAACGACTAATCAAAAAACTACAACCAATACAAAAGTTGATGATAAAAAATCAAATAATGGAGTTATTTGGCTAACATTTGATGATGGACCAAGTTCAACTATTACACCAAAAGTTTTAGATATATTAAAGAAGGAAAATGTTAAAGCGACATTTTTTGTATTAAATTACAGCAGTGCAAATGAGCATTTAATAAAAAGAATTGTAGCAGAAGGACACACAATAGGAATACATGGTTATTCTCATGAGTACTCAAAGATATATAAATCAAAAGAAACATTTATGAACAATGTATATTCTTTACAAGATAAGATATACAAATCAACAGGGGTAAAGTCAATGTACATAAGATTCCCAGGAGGAAGCTCAAATACAGTTAGCAGACATTATTGTAAAGGAATAATGACGGAGCTTACAAAAGAAGTACTATCAAAAGGATTTAGATATTATGACTGGAATATATCATCAGGGGATGCAGGAGGAGCTAAAAACGCAAAAGCAGTATACAAGAATGTAACAAAGAACTTAAGCAAAAAAAGAGGAAACTTAGTCCTATGCCACGATATTCATCAAAAAACATTAGAGGCTTTACCAGATATTATAAAATATGCAAAAAAAGAAGGATATACATTTGCTAGAATAGATGATAATACGCCAATGTATGCACAACATGTTAATAATTAATTATTAAATAGTAATGAAAAAATACAAATGAAATAAAAGGGGTAATAAAATAATGAATAAAGTAGTAAAAATTATAGTTATATTTTTAGTAGCAATTTGCATGAGTGCTATTATGCAAACAAAATCAAATGCAGCGGATATAGAAATTAGCAAAACAAAGAAAACTCTTTATGTAGGAGCAGAGTTTAATTTAAAAATAACCGGAACAAATAAGAAAATTACATGGACAAGTTCTAATAAAAAAGTTGCAACAGTGAGCTCTAAAGGTAGAGTAAAAGCTAAGAAAAAAGGAACGACAGAAATAACTGCAAAAGTTGGTAAACAAAAATTAAAATGCTCTATTAAAGTTAAAAACTTACCAGGAGAAAGTAAAAAAACAAAGGGAGTAATATATTTGACATTTGATGACGGACCAAGTGCTAATATCACTCCAAAGGTATTAGATATATTAAAAAAAGAAAAAGTAAAAGCTACATTTTTTGTTTTAAATTATAGCAAATCAAATGAAAAGTTAATAAAAAGAATTGTAAAAGAAGGACATACTATTGGAGTTCATGGATATTCACATGAATATTCTAAAATATATAAATCAAAAAAAGCATTTTTAAATAATGTATATTCTTTGCAAGAGAAAATTGAAAAACTTACAGGAGTAAAGACAAAATATATGAGATTTCCTGGTGGAAGTTCAAATACAGTAAGTAGACATTATTCTAAAGGAATAATGAGTAAACTTGTTGGAGAAATGCTTGGAAGAGGATTTAGATACTATGATTGGAATGTTTCTTCAGGAGATGCTGGAGGAGCAAAAACTTCAAATGATGTATATAGAAATGTTACAAGAAATCTAAGTAAGAATAGAGGGAATATGGTACTTTGTCATGATTTCGCAGGTAATACAAAAACCTTAAATGCATTAACTAAAATTATTAAATATGCAAAAAAGAACGGATATAAATTTAAGGCAATTGATGAAGATACACCACTTTATAAACATCCAGTGAATAATTGATTTTTTATAGAGTTTATATAGTAAAATTACTATTAGAATTGCAATTATTAAACTGAAAGTGTTAAGTTTATCTACTAAGTAGATTTTTAAATAAAAACAAAGATTGACAGAATACACAAAAAATAGTAATATATAATAGATAACTTTTATTTGAAAACAAAGTGTGCCAAGGAGGAGATATGACGGACTTACTAGTTTGGACTATTTTATTGATTATTGCTAATTTTTTGTATTTAATCTATGAACGGAGAAATTTAGATCCTAAAAAAGCTTCGAATTTTGAAGCAGCACATGAAATGTCTAAATCTCGAAAAAGAAACAGGATGTTTTTTTGGGGATTAAATATTTTTATTTTTGGGGTTTGGATTAAAAACATTAAAGAAGAAGCAGCGCTTCTTTTGATGCTTGTTGGAACCATTATGGTTTTTCTTGGGAGACCTTTGTAAAAAACAACCACGACATATTAAGTCGTGGTTTATTTTGTATATATTGAAGTAAAAATAGATTTATAGATTGACATAAAACTGAAAAAGTGGTATAATATAAAAAGTGAAACAAGTTGTTTGCTTAGAAGGTGTTAAGCACCAAGGAGGCATTATGAAGTACGTAGTTTTATCATTTTTCGTTGCAGCAGTTGTTTTTTTCTTCAATTGGCTCATAAACAAGTTCTATGAAAAAGAACTTGAAAATGTGCCCAATTGTGAGGCGGCAGATGAGGTAAATGACCGCAAAAGAGAAACTAAGTTAAACTTAGTATGGGTCATACTTATCTGCATTGTGATTGCAGATATGTTTATCATCTAGTAGAAGCCATCTTGATACAAATGTGTCAAGGTGGCTGACTCCGTTTTAAATCCTATTTTTATTTCAAAAAATACTTGAAAAAACAAAAAAAATATGATAATATAAATAACATAATATTAAAAAACAAAATTAAGGACTCGAAAAATAATATAATATCTAACAGAGAACTTTGCAAAAGCTGAGAGCAGAGTAAGTAAAAATTATTTTTTATCACCTTAATAGTCGCAAAATTGAAAAACATTCAGTATATTAGATTTTGCCGTATATCTGCGTTAAAGATATTAAAGAGAGTAACAAGTAAAGTGAAAAGCTTTTTTAATAAAGGTTACTAACTTAGGTGGTACCGCGGAACAAGTCATTTCGTCCTAAATACAGGAATGGCTTGTTTTTTTGCTTTGAGAAAAGGGGACGGTTCTCTTTTCCAACTTTTTAAAAGGAGGAGATAGAATGAACGAATTAAAAGTTCATGGTATTTACAAACATTTTAAAGGAGATTTATATACTGTTGAAGGCGTTGCGATACACAGTGAAACAGGAGAAGAAATGGTTATTTATCGAGGTTTATATGGAAATGGAACACATGTATATGCTAGACCTAAAGACAACTTTCTAGGAGAGGTTGACCATGAAAAATATCCGAATGTAATGCAAAAGTACAAGTTTGAATTACAAAATATTGAGAGTAAAAGATAAGAGGAGGAATAAATATGTATAAAAAAGTAGAATTACCAGAAAATAGTTTTGCAAAAATGGAGCAAAATGTACACGAAAGATGGGTAAAGAATAATATTATTAAGAAAAATTTTGATATGAATAAAGGAAAAAGATATTTTGTTTTTTATGATGGACCACCAACAGCAAATGGAATGCCACATGTTGGACATATTGAAACAAGAGTAATGAAAGATATAATTCCTAGATATAAAGTAATGAAGGGATATTATGTACCAAGAAAGGCCGGATGGGATACACATGGACTTCCAGTAGAACTTGAAATAGAAAAGAAACTTGGAATTTCAGGAAAAGAACAAATAGAGGAATATGGAGTAGAAAAATTTGTAAAACAATGTAAAGAGAGTGTTTTCCAATATGTTGGTGAATGGGAAAAAATGACAGATAAGGTTGGATTTTGGGTAGACATGGAAAATCCATATGTTACATATCACAATGAATACATTGAATCTGTTTGGTGGGCTTTAAAAGAATTATGGAATAAGGATTTATTATATGAAGGTCACAAGGTTATGCCTTATTGTCCAAGATGTGGTACAGCTCTTTCTTCACACGAGGTTGCACAAGGATATAAAGATGTAAAAGATTTAACATGTATTGCAAAATTCAAATTAGAAGATGGACAAGGGTTTGATAAAGATACATACATTTTAGCTTGGACGACAACTCCATGGACATTACCTTCAAATTTAGCTTTATGTGTTAATAAAACATATACTTATGCATTAGTTAAAGCAAATATTGGAACAGACGAAGAACCAAAATTTGAAAAGTATATTTTAGCAAAGGACTTATTAGAAACAGTTCTAAAAGAAACACCATATGAAGTTGAAAAAGAATTTAAAGGTGAAGAATTATTAGGACTAAAATATGAAAGATTAATGCCATTTGGAGAAGTTGAAGGAAAGGCTTATGTTGTAATACATGGAGACTATGTTAATCTTGAAGATGGAACTGGAATTGTTCATATTGCACCAGCTTATGGGGAAGATGATAGTTTAGTTTCAAAACAAAATGGAATTACTTTTATAAACCTAGTCGATAAATCAGGAAAATTTGTTCCTGAAGTAGAGCCATGGGCTGGGAGATTCGTAAGAGATTGTAATGAAGATATATGTAAATGGCTTGCTGAAGAAAACAAATTATTTAGTAAAGAAAAACATTTGCACTCATATCCACACTGCTGGAGATGTGATACACCACTTCTATATTATCCAAAAGAGAGTTGGTTTGTTAGAATGTCTAGCTTAAGAGATGAGTTAGTAGCTAATAACAATAAAGTTAATTGGTATCCAGATACAATCAGAACAGGAAGATTTGGAAAATTCTTAGAGAATGTTATAGATTGGGGAATTTCAAGAGACAGATATTGGGGAACACCACTTCCGGTATGGAAATGTGAATGTGGTCATACAGAATGTATAGGCTCGATTGAAGAATTAAAAGAAAAATCAGTTGACTGTCCAAAAGATATTGAATTACACAAACCATATATAGATAATGTCCACTTAAAGTGCCCAGAATGTGGAAAAAAGATGGAAAGATTTAAAGAAGTTATTGATTGTTGGTTTGATTCTGGTTCAATGCCTTATGCACAATTACATTATCCTTTTGAAAATAAAGATTTGTTTGAAAAAGAATTTCCTGCAAACTTTATTTCAGAAGCAATTGACCAAACAAGAGGATGGTTCTATACTTTAACTGCACTTGGTACATCTTTATTTGGAAAAACACCATTTGAAAACTGTATAGTTTTAGGTCATGTATTAGATGGAAAAGGACAAAAAATGTCTAAATCAAAGAAAAACGGAGTTGACCCAATGCTTCTTTTAGACACAGTTGGCGCAGATGCAACAAGATGGCATTTCTATACATGTTCAGCTCCATGGCTTCCAACAAGACTTTCTCTTGAAAATGTACAAGAAACACAAAGAGGATTTTTAGCAACACTTTGGAATGTATATTCATTCTTTGTTCTTTATGCAGAAATAGATAATTTTAATCCATTAAAATATGCTGATTTTAAATCAAAGAATATAATGGATAGATGGATTATTTCAAAGTTAAATACTTTAATAAAAGATGTAGATGAAAAACTTGAAAAATATGATGTAACAAATGCTGCGATAGAACTTGGTGAATTTGTTGATGAACTTTCAAACTGGTATGTAAGAAGAAATAGAGATAGATTCTGGGGCTCAGAATTAAATGATGATAAGATAGGAGCTTATGTAACACTTTATGAAGTACTTACAAAGCTAATAAAGATTTCAGCACCATTTGTACCATTTATGACAGATGAGATATATCAAAATATAGTAGTTGGACTAGATAAATCTGCTCCTGAAAGCGTTCATTTATGTACATGGCCAGAAGTTAATGAAAAAGCAATAGATAGAAAATTAGAGGAAGAAATGGATTTAGCATACAAGATTGTAAAACTAGGAAGAAGTGCTAGAAATTCTGTAAATATTAAGAATAGACAACCACTTTCAGAAATGCTAATTTCTGCTAAAAATTTACCTGAGTATTATAGTGATGTAGTAAAAGAAGAGCTAAATGTTAAAAAGGTTGTTTTGGGTGCAGATATGAAGGATTATGTTAGTTTTGAAATAAAACCTAATTTACCTGTATTAGGAAGAGAGTTTGGAAAACTAATTCCTGAGATTAGAAAGAAGATTTCGGAATTTAATCAAATGGATTTAGCATTAAAAGTACAAAATGGTGGTTCTGAATATATAGAAATAGAGGATACTCAAATAGAATTATCTTCTGAAAATCTTTTAGTTACGATGCAAGGAAAAGATGGATTTGCATTTGCAGGAGAAGGAGAAATTGGTGTCGTTTTAGATACTCATATTACTCCAGAGTTAAAAGAAGAAGGAATGCTAAGAGAAGTTTTGTCAAAAGTTCAAAATATGAGAAAAGATAGAGGATTTGAAGTATTAGATAGAATTAATCTATATGTTTCAAATAATAAAGCTGTTGAAACAATTGTTAAGAAATTTGAAGATACAATAAAACATGATACATTAGCAGATAAAGTTGAGTATAACGAAGATAGAAAAACAGCTGAAGAAGTTTCAATAAATGGAGAAAAAGTCATGTTTGATGTTGAAGTAAGAACAAAAGAGGCATGATTAATATACTTTAACTTATAGATTACTGATATGACTCGTATTTGTTCGCGTGCGAAAATTTCATAGAAATTTTCTGCACATGTGTTTTTTGTAATAAATAAGTTTAAAGAACTTATTTATTGTAAAATAGAAAATTTTACCAATTGTGCCTTGACGTTTTATAAAAAATATGATATATTAAAAATATAGTTTAGACATTAACGTTTAAATTATACAATAAATCTGATGTACAAAAAAATAGTAGGGTGGTGAGACCCTACTATTTTTACAATTATGTAATTGCTTACATTAATTGTCATTATCTTTTGTTTTCTCTTCGTTTTTGGAATTCTCAATTCTGTCTATAAGCATAGTAACTAAATTCCAAATTAAATCTGATGTACTCATATATAATCACCCCCTTCCTTTAAAGTGAGGGCAAAAGACATTATATCACGGTATTATTGCAAAGTTTGTAGAAGATTGTCGAAGAAAAATAAAAATATTAGAATAATATTGCGAAATATAGAATTTTAATATAAAATATGTTTATAAAATATAAAAGGAGAACGTAAGATGAAAAAGATAGAAAGAAAAGGAACAAGTGGTATAACACTTATAGCTCTTGTAATTACTATAATTGTAAATAGAGTATTTTATGACAAGAATATAAAATTTAGTAATTTAGTGGGTTCTAGCCTATGATTTATATAAACTTATAATAGAATTGTTATTGAAAAAGATAATAATTCTATTTTTTTAGTCCAAAATAAGAAAGGAATGATTTGGAATGGAAAAAAAAGAATTGAAACAAACTATTATTGATGAAAGAACAGGAATTGAATATAATTTAGTCAATGGTTATTATATTCCAAATATTGCATTACCTAAACCAAGAAGAACAGGAAATGTAGGAAAGTATGGAAGAATGAGAGCAAGATATTTGAAAGAATATAAAAAAGCAGAATATTCGTTAATGCTAATTGAAAATGAATTAACAAGTCATTTACTTGATATTGATGATATTTGCAAAGAAAGAGTTGATTTACTTGTAAAGCAAATTGCTGAAAAAGAAAATGTAAACGAAGAACTAAAAGCAAAAAATCAATTAGAATGGGTTAAAGCCATGAATAACATCAAAAATAGAGTTGAAGAAATTATAATAAACGAAATTATATGCACCTAAAAAAATGTTTGTAGTTCTTTACACAGAATTATGGAAATTTTTACAAATGTGTGGTATATTATTAGTAAATTGAACTGAAAGGAATGATGTATATGCTAGAAAATCAAGATATAGAATTTAAATCAGTTTGGAAAGATGAATACTTAAAATGGATTTGTGGTATGGCAAATGCTAATGGTGGTATTATTTATATTGGAAAAGATGATAAAGGCAAAGTTATTGGTGTAAATAATGCAGTAAAACTTGTGAAAGAAGTACCAAATAAAATAAAAGATACAATGGGAATAATTCCAGAAGTAAAAATAGAAGAAGAAAATGATTTATTATATATAGTTATTAAAATAGAACAATATCCAATGCCTATAAGTTATCAAGGAAAATTTTATTTAAGAAGTGGTAGCAATAATCACGAGGTTACAGGAAGTGAACTTGATAGATTTATGTTAGATAGAGTTGGAAAGCGTTGGGAAGATTTGCCAGTAAAAAATGCTACTTTTGATGATTTAAGTGAAGAAGCATTTAAAGTATTTAGAGAAAAATCCGTAAAGAGTGGTAGATTAAAAATTAGAAGATGTTGAAATTGATGATGCAACTTTACTTAAAAATTTAGGATTATATGATGGAAAATATTTGAATAAAGCAGCATTATTATTATTTGGAAAAGAACCAAATAAATGGGTTATAGGCTCATATATAAAGATTGGATTTTTTGAAGATAATGATGCAGATTTAAGGTATCAAGATGAAGTACAAGGAGCTTTGATATTGCAGGTAGATAAGGCTGTAGATTTAATTTATCTAAAATATTTAAAAGCACTTATTCATTACGAAGGAGTACAAAGAATAGATGAATATATGTTCCCTCGTGATCGGATTTAGAGAAATTTTACTTAATAGCATAAACCACAAGCAATACGAAGAAAGCAATCCAATACAAATAAGTATCTATGATGATAAAATATATGTATGGAATGATGGTAAATTTCCAGAAGAATTAGCATCAAAAAACTTATTTGAAAAGCACTATTCAAAACCATACAATCCACTAATTGCTCAAACATTCTTTAAAGCAGGATTTATAGAATCTTGGGGCAGAGGATTTGAAAAGATAAAGATGGAATGTGAAAAATCTAATACTCCATTGCCAGAGATAGAAATACAATCAAGTGGGGTAATGGTAAAATGTAATCCATCAAAAATTTATATGGACTTATTAGGAGAAATGAAAGGAAAAAATGTCCAAATAAATGTCCATAAAAATGTCCAAATAAAAGATTATGAAAAATTAACAAAAATTGAAATAAAAATACTAGATGCTATATTAGAAGATTCGCAAATCATACAATCAAATATAGCAAAAAGAATAAACACAACACCTAAAACAGTACAAAGAGGAATTGCAACATTAAAAGAAAAAGGCATTATTGAAAGAGTTGGCTCGAACAAAAAAGGATATTGGAATATAATTAACAAATAGTATGGTAAACCAAAAATTTGTGAGGGTGTCTCAAAAATTGAAAAAATGTCACAGTAGTGTCATAGTAATGTCACAGTTAAAAATAACATTAGATTTATAAAAAGTCTAGTGTTATTTTTTAGTGAAATTTTTTATCTACTCCGTTCAACCATAAAACTTACCCAGCCAACAACAGAAAAAGTCTTAAAATTGAAAATAAGGCGAATAAAAAGAAAAAATACCGCTATGGTATGGCAGATATAATATATGCAAATGCAAACATACTTATATAGGAATGCACATTTGCATATAGGAAAACAGCTATAAAAGTAGATTATGTTACTACTTTTATGGCTGTTTTTTAGTTAAAGTTGCCTGTGGCAATTTTAACTAAAACCTAAAAAATGCGAAAGTATTTTTTAGGCAAAGGGGTGTGGGGAAAATTAAATTTTCCCTGCCACAACTAACACTTTTAGCGATAGCGTTAAAAAAGTGTTGTAGTTGTGTTACAAGACAAATGAGAAAGAGCAGAATTTTATAAATGAGATGTCTTATTATTTAGCAAGTCAAAGAAGAAAAATTTAAACAAGGAGGATGATGAAAAATGAGTTATGCAATTATTAGAAACAAAAAATACAAAAGAGAAAATTTAAAAGGAATATTTAGACACAATGAAAGAAGAAATAAAAATTATTCAAATGAGAATATAGATAAAGAAAAATCATATTTAAACTATTCACTAAAATTTCCACAATATAGTTATGAAAAGGAATTTGATAGGATAAGAGAAAAATATAATTTGAAAGGACAAATTAAAACAGTAAGTAATATAGCTTGTGAATATATAATAACATCAGATCACGATTATTTTGAAAATATAGGAGAAGAAGAAACAAAAAGATATTTTGAAACTGCATATAATTTTGTTGCTGAATATAAAGATTTAGGAGAACAATATATTTTATCAGCGACAGTGCATAGAGATGAAGCAACACCTCATATGCACTTAATTTTTTTGCCTGTTGTCCATACTACAGATAAAAAAGGGAATCCTATTGATAAACTTGCTTGTAGTGAATTTTGGAAAGCAAAAGATAGTTACAGACAATTACAAGATGCTTTTTACAGATATATGGTAGAAAACGGATTTAATTTACAACGAGGTTTACCCAAAGAAGAAACAAATAGAGAACATTATTCTGTTGAAGAATTTAAGAAAATAACTAATTTTAAGCAAACAAAAGAAATTTTGAAAAATATGAAATTAGAATTGCCAGATGTTCCAGAAATAGATGATATTAAAATAGCAAGATGGTCAAAAAAGAGAGATGAAAAGATTTTAGAAGATATTATAAAACCCAAAGATGATTTAATAAATAAATTATATCAAGATAATTGGCTAATGCACCAACAATTATTAAGACAAGAAAAAACTGTAGAAAAAGCAACGAAATATGAAAAAGAGCGAAATAAAATTTTGGAAGATAATGAAAATCTGCACAATGAAGTAGAACAAATAAAAAAGGAATATAAGCAGAAAGAGTTTGACACAGAATGGAAATATAAAAGTAAAATAAAAGGATTAGAAAAAGAAAACAACAGATTTCATAGAATTATTGATAAATTCCACCATACAATTGATAAATTTATTCATTGGATTTGCAAAAAATTTGATATGGGTGCAGAAGATAATTTAGTAAGAGATTTTGAAAAAGAAAATCATACTTTACTAGATGCTGAAAAGCAAGTAAAGAGGGAAGATAAAGAAAAAGAATTGAATATGGAGAGATAAAATACTCTCCATATTTATATAAAATTATTATGAACGTAGTTGTTGCAATAGACTGAAGCTTTTTTTAGTATATTGATAATCTTGTCGTATAGGATAGTGAAATTTTTTTATTTACTTAGTAAATATGGCTTTTCTGAACTACTGCCATCATTATTTTCTTCATCTATTATTTTGATACCAGACTCTAAATGAAAAACTGGTCGAAAACCTTTACCAGGATTGCTTGGCTCGCGCATCCCTGTATTATCCACTTTAAACAGCACATATTGACTTAATGCGCCAGTAGAGGATACAAGACGCACACAAAAAGCAGTCTGCGAACCAGGAAGCACAATTCTACGAGAAGCTAACCAATAATCGCTCGATGCAACATCAATTCCTAGAGACTGCATTTGATTAAGGTCTGCTTCGTAATTGTTATCTTCTACCTTGAATTTGTTATTACATCCTCTTGTCTTTATGTATTTATTTGTTGCTTCATCATTAACTGCATATTCAGTAGATACTATATCTTCTGGATGACTAGGATTACTTCCTACACATCTGGCGTATTTTATTATACCATCATTTTCGATTATATAATTTTCTGCTTTTTCGTTTAAAGTTGTAACAGCTCTATTGTATGATACTGCGGATTTTTTAGTATTATCATCAATAGTTCCATATGCACTTGTTATTCCTTGTGTGTCTAATGTATCAGAAGTAACTGATGGATTTGTATCTCCATATCCTAATAGAACTGTTTCTATGGTATCGTTTGTTTCTATTACATCATTTGAAATTATCTCTATTCCATATGGAGATGTAGAATCATAGAGCACCCTACATACGATTCCATTATACAATACATATGGACTTTTGCCAGAATCAGTTTCCGCTAGTGGATTTGTTAATAACTTTTCACTTGCTAGAACCATTGTATTTTCCTGCTCACTAATAATTAATTTACCATTATAAATATCAACTAATGCAATATTTGGGTAACTTCCATAAGTTTGATTTGCAGTTAATTTTATATCTGAATTAGATAAATCATCAGGAAGTTCCAAAGTAGTTATGTTTTCAAAATACTTATTTAATATAGTCTTTAATTGTTCCTTTGAAATATTTTCTCCTTTATTTTCGGCTATTTGTGCTAATATGTCTATTTTTGCATTTTCAACTATTTGAGCCTTATCTGTATTTGTTTTGGCATCTGTTGCTTTCTGTAAAATGCCGTTATCTCCAGATAACATTGAAATACTGATTCCGAGCTAAAATCAAAAGGACAATAATTGTGATAACAAGGGCTATCAAAGTTATACCATTACTGGTTTTTAAGGATTTTATTATTCTATTTTTCATTTCAAAATTCACCTCCTTTTCCTTGAAAATTTGATTTATTAATATATTAAAACATTAATAACAAAATTAAACACAAAAAAGACTATTTTTACAGATACATTTTTGAGTTCATCAAAAATGCATAGCGAAAAATAACCCTATGCTTATATAAACGCTTTATAAAATTAAAGCCCGTAATATATATATATATATATAGAAAATCAATACTTTCAGCGATTTTGTTCATTTGTTTTGCCATCCTTTGTCTCTTTAATTTTTACATTTATATTATAGCAGTTTACTATTTTTCTTGCAATAAAAAATCATAAAAATTTTCAATAAAGTGTTAACACTTATAAATATATCACAAGAAAATTATAAAATAAAAAATTTGGAGAAAAATTATGTCATTGATTGCAAAGTATAATGGAAATATGAATGTAATAGCAAATTTATTAAAAGAATATAGAACAAAGAAAAATTTATCTTATGAACAGTTGGCTGCAAAATTAGAATTAATGAGTATAAGCATACATAAGCAAAGTTTGTATGATATTGAAAATAATAAGAGAACTGTAAAAGATTATGAATTATTTGGTATAGCTTATGTTTTAGGCATAGATGTAAATGACTTATTGAAAGATATTAGAAAAGACTTCAAATAAAAGTAGATACTTTATCTGTTGTAGGTAAAATATCTACTTTTAATAATATCTATTTATTTTTTATAATCCACTCATAAACTTCATTTTCAGTAAGTTTGCCCTTTTTCATATCATTTATTTTATCTTTAGCTTGTTTTTTCCAAGCTTCAAAGTTTTTTGCAAGTTTTTTATTTTCCTTATCTTTTCTAACTTGCATAAATTTTTGTTGATATGTTCTTCTATATTCACCCATAGCCTTGTTTTGTTTTAATCTTTCAGTATAAGATTGAAAAGCACCTAGTTCTCTACAAGTTTTTGAATTTTCTTTTGGATAATCACAATAAATTTCATCTACCTTTGATGTTGGTACAAAATACATTCCACAATTTTGGCACTTTTTAATTGGATAATTAGGTGTTTTTGATAGTTCTTCAAGTATAGCATAGCAAATACTAGATAGATCATTGCTTTTATGTGTATCACTCATAGAAAGAACTTGATTTTTATTTTGCAATGTTTCTAATAAATCATATTCGGAGTGGCTACCAATTTCTTGATATTTTCTTGAATAACTATCTCTCATAATAAAGTCATTTTTATAATATGTATATAATTTTCCCATCCTTTTTATTAAGTAAACTGCAAATCTTTCAGAATATGTATATTTTTCTAAATCTTTATTATTATCTAAATTATAAATATATGTAACTGCATTTATTAGTTCTTGTTGCAGGTCTAGTAAGTTTTCTTTTAAATCTTCAAATATTTTAGTTGCCTGTTTTAAATATTCTTCATTACTACTATAATTTTGTTTTAATTCAAATTTATAATTTTTATCTAAATCTCTTAATATTTCGAATCCATAAGCATAGAAGAATGTTTTATTTGCTGTTTCAAAGTTTGATAAATCGGCATTTAAGAATCTTAATAATAACATTCCTAGCTTTTCGTGAAATGGAAAGTATAGACTAGCAGGGTGCTTTAATCCATTATCTGTTACTTCTGTTTCTTTACCAAAGAAATTAACAGCAATGTTTCAGCAAGCTGTAACAGATGGATGCACAAATGCAGATGGAACATGTACGAGTGAAGATCATTTACACATAGGAGATTATGTGAATTATACAAATCCAACAAGTGGAGAATGGACAGTACTAGCAGGCGAATTAGGTGGAACGTATGCACAAACATATTTAGTTTCACAAAATCAATTAAATTGGAGAGTATTAGGAATAGAAGGAACAGGAAATAATGCATATATAAAGATAATTGCAGGAAGCCATATGAAAAAGTCAAAAGCAGATAAAAGTGGAGTTGATGAAGAAAATCCGTATTTATATATGAAAGGTGCAAAAGCATATTTAAATGCGATAAATCAATTAAATAAAATATGTGCGATGTACAAAAATGAAACATTAGCTGTAAAAGCTGAAAGTGTAAATATAGATGATATAAATAAAATAACAGGAGTTACAACAGATGATTTGAAGAGACAATACAATTTAGATCAATTTGATGGAAATAAAAATTATGGAGAATCATATAGCTTTTCAAATCAATATACACCAACAAGTTGGACAGCAGAGCCAAGAGTGACTACAACTGTATCAGGTAATGTAGAGGGATATTATTATAGTATTAATGAACCTGCAAGAGAAGGTGCCCCATATGTTTCTGTGTCTAATGCAAGAATTAACAATATGCTATTTAATGATGAAGAATTGAGTTCAGGAAAGCAATACTGGCTTGCCTCTGTTGGAACCTATTCAAATCCCTATTTCGCAAGTTTTGCTGTAGCTGGCGTTGGTAAAAAGTATGGAATTGTTTTTGTTGCTTTCGACAACTTGTTTCATGCAAATGATCGGCTTGGAGGCTGATAATGATGGTGGGGTTCGCCCTGTAGTATCTTTAAAATCTGGAGTTACAAACGAACAATGCCCTAAAATACCAGATATAACTGAAGTATTGTGAGATTTACCAAAACAATTTATAAAATATCTAATAATAACTATTGACAAAACTGGAATAAAAATATATTATAGTTATAAAGAATAATACAATGGAAGAAGCTTTTCGTTAAGCAAGGAAGGAGTAGAATCAATGGATGAAGTAAATGAAGAAATACAAAACGAAAAAAAGGAAGAAGAGAAGAATAACGTAGCAAATTTGGGAGTTACATTACTATTTGTTGTATTGGCTGTAGTAATAGGCTTTGCAATTTTATTATGTATGCAATAAAATTTGAATATAATATTCCCTATTATTAAACAAAAGTTTAATAATGGGGTTTATTTTTTTGTCTTTTTATGATATAATAACGCAAAATATCGATTTTTGAAAGGAATAGAAATGAGTATAGAAATAGATGAGCAAAAGGAATACATAAAAAAAATAGCTGAAGAAAATTTAAATAAGAATATGAAATATACTATTCTTACAATGGGATGCCAACTAAATGAGAATGACTCAGAAAAGATAAGTGGTATGGCTGAACAAATGGGATATAGTAAAACAGAAAAATTTGAGGAAGCAAATTTAGCAATAATTAATACATGTTGCGTTAGAGAAAATGCTGAAGAAAGGCTATTTGGAAAAGTAGGAGAACTAAAAAATCTAAAAGAGAAAAATAATATGATAATAGCGATTGGTGGATGTATGATGCAAGAAAAACATATGGCTGAAAAAATAAAAAAATCATATCCACATGTAGATATAGTGTTTGGAACACACACATTACATAAACTTCCTGAAGATATTTTTAAGGTTATAAATTCTAGAAAAAGAATACAAGATGTAATAGATATTGATGGTAGAGTTTATGAGGGATTACCAATTTCAAGAGCAAACAATGTACAAGCTTCTATTACAATAATGTATGGCTGTGATAATTTCTGTACATATTGTATTGTTCCATATGTTAGAGGAAGAGAAAGAAGTAGAAATCCTGAAGATATTATCAATGAGGTTAAAGAAGTGGTAAAACAAGGATACAAAGAAATAATGCTTTTAGGACAAAATGTTAATTCATACATGAGAGCAGAAACCAAAAGAGGAGAATGTAAATCAAGAATAAATTCATTTGCAAAGTTACTTAGAGAAATTAATAAAATTGAAGGAATAGAGCGTATAAGATTTATATCTCCACATCCAAAAGATTTTTCAGATGATGTTATAGAAGCAATAAGAGACTGTGATAAAGTATGTAAATTTGTGCATTTACCACTTCAATCTGGAAGTACAAATATGCTTAAAGTAATGAATAGAAAATATACAAAAGAACAATATTTAGAACTTGTTGAAAAAATGAAGAATAAAATACCTGAAATAAAGTTTTCAACAGATATAATAGTAGGATTTGCAGGAGAAACTGAAGAAGACTTTGAAGAAACTTTAGATGTTGTAAGAAAGGTTAGATTTGAACAAGTTTTTATGTTTATATATTCAAGAAGAAAAGGAACTCCAGGAGATAAGATGGAGAATCAAATTCCAGAAGATATAAAACATAAAAGATTTGATAGATTAAAAGAATTGGTTGAAACACAAATATCTGAAAACAACAAAGAGTATTTAAATACTATCCAAGAAGTATTAGTTGAAGGACCAAGCAAATCAGATGAAACAATGCTTACTGGAAGAACAGAGGCAAATAAAGTAGTAGTCTTTAATGGAACAGAAGATATGATTAATACTATCCAAAAAGTAAAATTAGTAGAGGATCATATGTGGTATTTTAAAGGAAGAGTTATAAAAGAGTTATAAAATGGGATGGTTATCTTTTCAAAAAGAACGGTTAAATAGATACTACAAAATAGAAAGGAAGTTTTTATGGAAGAAAGAAAATTATTTGAAGATAGTGATGAACTTTTAGTTAAACAAATAGAAAATATTTTAAAAGAAAACAATATTCCTTATAGTAGAAGAGACGAAGGTGCAGGGAGTTACATGAATGTAACCTATGGCCAAAGTTTTGGACTAGCAAAATCAATTTATGTTAGTAATGAGGATTTTGAAAAAGCACAAAATGCTATTCAGATTTTTAATGAACAGGATTTTGAAGAAGAAGAAATTCCAGAAGAATTAAAAGAAACGCCAGAAGAATTAGAAGAAGATTTAAAAGCAAATAAAAAATATGGTATTCCTAAAAAAATATTTAAAATACTAATATTATTAGGCTTTGGGCTTCCATTATTAGGCCTAATTATAGGAATGATAATTGCCTTTATTTAATAAAGAGATATTTTTCGGAGGAATAAGAAAATGGAAGAAAAAGAAATTTTTTCAAGTACGGATGAATCAGTAGTTTCAAGATTATGTGAAATTTTCAATGATCAAAGAATTTCATTTAATAGAAAAGACGGAGGGACAGAAAGCTATTTGAACATAGCTAATGGAGAAGGAATTTTATCACAGAAAAAAATATTTGTAAATCTGGAAGACTATGAAAGAGCAAGAGAATTAATAGAATTTTTAGATATTGATGAAAAAGAAAATGAAGTTGAAAATGAAATTAAAGCTCTTAAAGTGATACCAATTGAAGACGAGTTTGGATATGGAAAATATCATACTTTAAAAGTAATACTTGGAATTTTAATAGGCACAACTTTATCATTACTTTTAATATTTTTTATTATACAAATTATTGTGTTTGTATTGAGAAGGTAGTATGTAGAGTTTATTTATGAAGAATAAAAATGAAAGGAAAGAATAATGAATATAGACAAAGAAAAGTGTTCACCAATGATGCAAAGATATTTAGAAACAAAAGAGCAATATCCAGATTGCATTTTGTTTTATAGATTAGGTGATTTCTATGAAATGTTTTTTGATGATGCAATAAAAGTATCCAGAGAATTAGAGATTACACTTACAGGGAAAGATTGTGGATTAGAAGAAAGAGCACCGATGTGTGGAGTACCACATCATGCAGCAGAAAGCTATATAGCAAGATTAATTGCAAAAGGATATAAAGTAGCGATATGTGAACAATTAGAAGACCCAAAAACCACAAAAGGAATTGTAAAACGCGGAGTTATTAAAATTGTAACACCAGGAACTGTAGTTGAGTCAAATATGCTTGAAGAAAGAAAAAACAACTATATAATGGCAATATATAAAACAGGGATATATTTTGGAATTGCGGTAAGTGATATTTCAACAGGAGAGTTTTATGCAAGCCAAATAAAAGAAACAAACAATTTTGCTTTATTATTAGATGAAATTTCAAGATTTGCACCATCAGAGATTATCATAAACAAAATGATGGCAGATTCTACAGAAGAGCTTAGCAAAATAAAAACAAGATTTCCTTCAAGTTATATAAGTAATTTTAAAGATGAATATTTTAAAGATGACGTAGAGATAACAAAATTAAGATTTAATCTTCAAGATGTAAAAGGAAATACTATTACAGAGTTTGAAGATAAGCTACTTGCAATATCTGCAATAAATGCTTTAACAGAGTATTTAACTCAAACTCAAATGACTAGTTTAGACCATATAAATAAAATTACTATTTATTCAATTTCAAGATATATGTCACTTGATATAAACGCAAGAAGAAATCTTGAAATTACAGAAAAAATGAGGGACAAGTCTAAAAAAGGAACTCTTCTTTGGGTGTTAGACAAAACATCAACTTCAATGGGAGGAAGACTTTTAAGAAGATGGTTAAATGACCCTTTAATTGATATAACAGAAATTAATAGGAGACTAGATGGAGTAAAAGAATTAAAAGATGACATTATGCTTCGAGGAGATGTTGTAGAAAACTTAAAAAAGGTTTATGACATAGAGCGTCTTGCAGGAAAAATGGCTTATGGAAACGGAACTCCGAGAGATATGATAACTTTAAAGAATTCTTTAAGTAAGCTTCCTGATGTAAAAAAAGTTTTATCGAAATGCCAATCAACACTTCTTAAAGAACTATATGAAAACCTAGATGAATTACAAGATATATATGAATTAGTAGAGAAATCAATAGTTGATGATCCACCAATGGTTACAAAAGATGGTGGATATATAAAATTAGGATATAACGAAGAAATAGATACTTTAAAAAAAGCTACAACAGATGGAAAAAAATGGCTTATGGAGTTAGAAGCAAGAGAAAAAGAACAAACAGGAATAAAATCGCTAAAAGTAGGCTTTAATAAAGTTTTTGGATATTATATAGAAGTTACAAATACATATAAAAAGATGGTTCCTGATTCATACATTAGAAAACAAACTTTAACAAATGGAGAAAGATATATAACAGAAGAACTTAAAAATCTTGAAAATCAAATTCTTGGAGCTGAGGAAAAAGTAATAAAACTTGAGCTTGAAGCATTTGATAAAATTAGAAAAGAAATTGCTTCGAATGTAAAAAGACTACAAAAATCCGCAGAAATTATTTCAACTTTAGATGTAATTACATCTTTTGCACAGGTTGCAGAAGATATGAATTATTGTATGCCAGAAGTTACAGATTCAGGTGTAATAGATATTAGAGAAGGAAGGCATCCGGTAATAGAAAAAATGCTTCCACAAGGAGAATTTATTTCAAATGATACATATTTAGACAAATCAGACAACAGAGTTTCAATAATAACTGGACCAAATATGGCTGGAAAATCTACATACATGAGACAAGTTGCATTAATTACTTTAATGGCACAAGTTGGAAGCTTTGTTCCAGCACAATCTGCAAAAATTGGGGTAGTAGATAAAATCTTCACAAGAGTTGGTGCTTCAGATGATTTAAGTATGGGACAAAGTACGTTTATGGTAGAAATGATGGAGGTTGCAACAATTCTTAAAGAAGCAACATCAAATAGTTTAGTTATTTTAGACGAAATAGGAAGAGGAACGTCAACATTTGATGGACTTTCAATTGCTTGGGCAGTAGCTGAATTTATAGCTGACAAAGAAAGATGTGGAGCAAAAACACTATTTGCAACACATTATCATGAATTAATAGATTTAGAAGAAAAGCAAGAAGGAATAAAGAATTATTCTATAGCTGTTAAAGAAAAAGGAGAAGATATCATATTTTTACGTAAAATTGTAAGAGGAGGAACAGACGAAAGTTATGGAATACACGTAGCACGTCTTGCAGGAGTTCCAAAGGATGTAACAACAAGGGCAAATCAAATTTTAAGAACTATTGAAAGAAAAAGTGTATTAAATGGAAAGAATTTAGAAAAAGAAAACAAAAAACAAGTCGAAGGGCAATTTGATATGTTTAATTACAAATTAGCTGAAATTGCACAAGAACTTGATAAAGTAAATTTAAATGAATTAACACCAATTGATGCATTAAATACATTAGTTAGAATTAAGGAGAAAATGAAATGATAAGAAAAATAATATCAATTATTGTTTTTTTAAGTATATTTATTGCTGTGTTTCAAACAACAGTATTAGCAGTTAATCCAGCGGATTTAAAACCACCTCAAGAAATTGATGATCATCAAATAATTATTAGTAATACGATTACACTATTAAAATTGACTTTTAGAATATTAGGACTAATTGTAAGTCCAATATTAATTTTGATAGGAAGTATTTTAGATTTAAAAAATAAACATAATAGTAATTATAAAATAGGAAAAAGAATGAAATATATAGCAATTATATTATTTGTAATTCATGTAATTATAGAAATAGCATTTCAACCAAGAGGAATTACTGTATAATAAGTCGAATTATGTCGAAATCTTTTGGTGGACAAACAGTTATAGTTATGATATACTATTCTTTATAGGAAATGAGAATATACAGATGTGGTTGCCGAAAAGACTTTATATTCAATCATGAGACTAGAGGTGCCCATATGAAAAAAGATGAAATATTAATTGCAATCATATATATGCAAGTGTATATAAATATTGCTCTAGTTGCAATTATTATAATACTTTGCATATTATTAATAATAACAAATAGAGCATCTAACAAAAACGAAAAAACACATCTGTAAACCAACCCTTGTTTTAGATGTGTTTTAACACTATTTAAACAAGGCAACCACATATGTGGCTCTTGTTTCCTATACATATATTATAACGTATTTTATAAAAAATACAATATTTTTAAAATAAATTTTAATTAAGGAAGGAAGAATAAAAAATGGAACAATTAAAATTAGTACCAATTACAATACTTACAGGGTATTTAGGGGCTGGAAAAACAACTCTAATGAATCATATTTTAACTAATCAAGAAGGTTACAAAGTTGCAGTAATAGTTAACGATATAGGAGAAGTAAATATAGATGCAAAATTAATATCTGATGGAGGATTTATTCAAGAAGAAGACAAAGGAAATGTCGTACCACTATCTAATGGTTGTATTTGCTGTACATTAAAAGAAGATTTAATGAAGCAAATAGTAGACATTTTGAAAACAAGAAAATTTGACTATATCTTAATAGAAGCAAGTGGAATTTGTGAACCACTTCCAATTGCTCAAACAATTACAATGTTATCTAGCTCTATGGAACAATATGGATTACCTCCAATTTGTAGATTAGATAATGTAGTAACTGTTGTAGATGCGCTACGTTTAGCAACAGAATTTGGATGTGGAGAAGATTTAGTGAAAGAAGACATTGATGATGAGGATATAGAAAATCTTTTAATACAACAAATTGAGTTTTGCAATGTAATTGTTTTAAATAAAGTTGATGAGGTAACTCCAGAACAACTTGCACAAGTAAAGAGAGTTATTAAAGCACTTCAACCAACTGCAAAAATACTAGAAACAAATTATGCAAAAGTTGATGTTGGAGAAGTAATAAATACAAATAATTTCGATTTTGAAAGAATTTCATCTTCTGCTGGATGGATTAAAGAGATAGAAAAAGACGAGGAAGATGGAGATAGTGATGAAGATAAACACGAGCATCATGAACACGAACACCACCATGATGAAGATGATCACGACCATGAAGAACATGAACATCATCATCACCACCATCATGACGAAGGTGAGGCTGAAGAATATGGTATTTCTACATTTGTATATACATCAAGAAAACCATTTAATGAGCAAAAATTTGAAGAATTTGTAAATGAAAGATTTCCAAAAACAGTAATTAGATGCAAAGGATTAGTGTGGTTTGCAAATGACTATAATATGTCATATTTATTTGAACAAGCAGGACGTCAAATGCAACTTTCTCAAACAGGTTACTGGATTGCATCAGCACCTGAAAATGAATTAAGACAAATGATAGAACAAGAGCCTGAAATATTAAAAGATTGGGATGAGGAAGTTGGTGACAGAATGATAAAACTTGTATTTATAGGAAAAGATATGAATAAAGAAGCAATCATAGAAGATATGGAAAAATGTCATTAAAAAATAAAATGAAAAGAGCACTTGAAATTCAATTTCGAGTGTTGTATAATAATGATTATTATTTGTGTAGGCACGCATACCAAATGATGACGTCACTTGTTGTGAAGTTATAATGTAAGGGGTAAATTATGGCAACAAATAAAAAAGTCAAAAGTTATGTTCAGATTTTCTTTCTTAAAGAGAAGGAAAACCGCATTTCTGTGATAGAAATGCGGGCATCACGGTTCGATGAAAAAAAGATAACTAGCAGGTGCTGCGGATACAGGTTTTTCAAAGCTCTTGCAAAAAATGGTCTTCCAGAAGGAAACAGGGAATATGAGAAGTTCATTTGCAAAAATGGTGCCTCAATTATTCCTAAAGAGGATATGAATACAGATATACTCAAAAATATTAAGGAGCATAATTGTACACACTTAATTCGGTTTCGGAATTTTGGATACTCGGTTGACTTGGCATAATTGAAACTTAAAAAATTCCTCTCTCGCGTATTACGTGAGGGAGGAATTTTTTGTCAACAAATTTCAAAAAAATATTGTAATTTATGATAAAATGTAATAAAATAAAAATCACAAATAAACGAGAGAAAAAGAATATAAAAAAATAAGGTCAATATATGTAGAAAACTTTTTTTAAGTAGAATACTAAAAATGACAAAAAAATCAAAAGACAAGTAGTAAAATAGTAAATAATTGCAAAACACAAAAAAGTGTAAAGCAAAAGCTTAGAAAAAGGACGAGGTGATTAAAAAGTGTTTCAAAATATCCAAGAAGAAAACCAAAATAGTACAAAAGAAGAAACAACAAAAAAAAGAAGTATATTAACCAATGCAATTTCAAAAAGATATATAGTTTTATATATAATAACCTTAATGGTTTCAACTATAGGGTTAGGACAAACAATATCTCCAGCCAGTCTAGCTATGGTTGTGGCAGTTGGAGCAAATGAAATTCCAATTATTATAGTTTTAATATTAGGATTAATTGGAAATATTATAGGATGTGGATGGAGTTCTATATTACCATACATTGTAACTGTTTTATTGTTTTTTTCTAGTTTTTTTATCAGAGAACCAAAATATAATGAAGAAAGTAGAAATGAAAAAATAAAACTTGGAAAAAGAATATTTATAGCATCTTTAATCGTTGGAATTGTAAAGACAATGATTTCAGGATTTTTATTTTATGATTTATTTGCAGCAATTGCTATGTCAATGTTAACTTTTATTTTATATAAAATCTTTGTAAACTCAATTAGTGTAATACTTGAATTTACAAGAAAAAGAGCTTTTACACTAGAAGAAATAATGGGAGCAAGTGTATTACTTACTATTGCAGTAAGCTGTTTAGGAAGTCTACAAATTTTTGGATTTTCAATACGAAATATTATAGCTATATTTTTAGTATTAGCTTTAGGTTGGAAAAATGGAATGTTAGTTGGAGCAACATCAGGTGTTACAATAGGTGTTACTCTAGGAATAGTTGCTGGAAATGAACCAATAACAATTGCAGCTTATGCAATATCAGGTCTTATTGCGGGAGTTCTAAATAAATTTGGAAAAATTGGTGTTATTGTAGGATTTATAGCAGGAGATGTTTTATTAACATATTTACAAAATGGTGGTATAGAAAATATAATTATATTTAAGGAGATTTTAATTGCAGGGATTGGACTTCTAGCTCTTCCTAAAAACATAAAATTAGATATTGAAAACATAAATGGAGATAAACATTTTTTACCTGTAGCATCAAACAGAGGATTGGACAGGAGTAAGGAAACCATTGAGAAACTTAAAAATATGTCTGATGTTGTTGAGCAGATGGCAAATACATATATTAATCATTCAGGGGAAGAATCAGAATTAATAGAAAGAAATAAGCAAATATTTATAACAGAGCTATTAAACTCGACTGAAAATTTAGAAGAAAATATGCTTTATGACAATATATCAGATGTTGATGGGAAAATTGTTAGTGAAATATATGAAGAACTAATAAAAAATCAGTTTATTAAAGAAAAAGATTTAATTAAGATATTTGCAAAAAATAATAATTACATAGTAGGCTTTGAAGATAGACAGAAAACGGTAAAAGATGAAGTTGAAAGAATGACACGAGCTATTAATTCAGCTTATAGAATAAGTAAAATGAACTTTGTATGGACATCAAAATTAAAGGAAGAAAAGAAAAATGTTGGAAGTCAACTAAATGGTGTATCAAAAGCTATTTCATCGATAGCAGAAGATATTGAAGATAGCAGTATACCAAAACAGGATTTTGCAAATGAAAAAGAAACAATATCTATTCTGCTAAAAGAAAAGGAAATACTTTTAGAACAAATAGAAATTGAGAAAAAAGATGAAATATATTCTATTGAGCTACATATAGAGAAAAATATAAAAAGAGATATATCAAATTACGTTTTAAAGATTGCTCAAAAAGCTTTGAATGAAAAACTAGAAATAGTAAATCATGAAGCGGTAGATTTAGAGGAAGTATTTACCTTAAAATCAGAGGAAAAATATACAATTGAAGTTGGACATGCTATAGCAATCAAAGACGGAAACACTATTTCAGGGGATAGCCTATTACATGCAAGATTACAAGATGGAAAATTTCTTTTAGTTATTAGTGATGGAATGGGATCAGGAAAAGAAGCTAAAAAGAGTAGTAAAATTGTAATTGATATGCTTCAAAAGCTATTGAAATCAGGGTTTAATAAGGAATCATCAATTGACCTAATAAATACAAATTTATTAAATGTAGGACAAGATGTATATGCAACACTTGATTTGGCTATTGTTGACTTATATAAAGGAAATGTTGAGTTTATAAAAGCAGGATGTGCACCAACATATATTAAGAATAAGAAAAAAGTTCAGATTATTAAATCGGCCACGCTTCCAACAGGAATAGTAAAGAATATAAGCAAAGAAGTAGTTGAAAGAAGTATAGAAGATGAAGAACTAATACTTATGTGTAGTGATGGAATAATAGATTCAAATGTTGAGTACAAAAATAAGGCTTTATGGGTTAAATATGTACTTGAAGATATTGAAAATACAAATCCACAAAAATGTGCAGATTTAATACTTAATGAAGCTATTGACAATAATTATGGAAAAGTAAAAGATGATATGAGCATTTTGGCATTTAAAATAAAAAAGAAGAATTAACAATTATTTTATAATTCCATAATATATATTATAGACAAACTAAACCATGTCTATAATAGGAGTTGAGAAAAGATGTGCAAGAATAATAATGAATGCATATTACCAGTTGTTATAGCGGTAATATTAGGTATTGCAATAGGAGCACTGTTCTTTACAGGAATAATTGAAACAGGAATAATTGTATTTCCACTAACAGCTGGAATAGTATTTGCAGTTATTACTTTGATTTTATTATACAATACAATAGTCTTTGGAAACAAAAAAGAAACTAGAGAATGTATATGCGAATATGGTAGATGCTTAGTAGGAGGAGGACTTGTTACATTGGTAAGTTCGTTTATAGCATTAACATTTGTAGATACGTTAGTTTCAGGAGCAATAGTTTCTGCTTTATTAATAGGATTTTTTGGATTTGGATTAATATTAAATTTCTTAAGCTTTGCATATTTACTTGTTTATTTAATTAATAACAATTGCTACAGAAAAAATGAATATTGTAAATTTGATAATGAATAGAAATGAAGAACTGCTTATATTTTGAGCGGTTCTTTTAAATTATATAATTGACTTTTTTTTATAAATGAAATATATTATATAAAGAAGAAAAAAGAAAGGACAAGCAATGATTGCAGAAGTAATAATAGATAGTAGAGCAAAAAAATTAAATAGAAAATTTGATTATAAAATCCCAGATAATTTAAGAGATTTGATTGATGTCGGAAGTAGGGTATTAGTTCCATTTGCAAATTTTAAAACATTAGAACAAGGATATGTAATAAAAATCAAGGAAAAAACTGAATTTGAAGTTAAAGAAATTGCAGGACTTGATGAGAATTTATCACAATATAAAGTTGAGCTAGCGAGATGGATGGCAAGAAAATATTTTTGTAATGTTTCAGAATGCATAAAACTAATGTTAACACCAGGAACAAGAAGCAAGGAGACTGGAAAAAGAATACAAGATAAAAAAGTAAATTTTATATATTTGACAGATAAGTTCAGGGAAAATCTGAATTCAGTAGAATTGTTAAGAGGAGAAAAACAAAAAAAAGCAATAGAGTTTATTTCAAAAAATGAAGGATTTACAATACCAGAGATAATGGAATTGGCAGATGTATCAAGAGAAACAATTAATTCACTTATAAAAAAAGATTTTTTAAAAATTGAAGAGCAAAAAGTAGATAGAAATCCATTGGCATTAAAAAGAAAAGAAGAGAATAAAAAGTTAAAACTAACTGATGAGCAACAGTTTGCATATAACAAAATAACAAAAGCAATTGAAGATAAGAGATTTGAAGAATTTCTAATATACGGAGTTACAGGTTCTGGAAAAACAGAAGTGTATATGCAACTTATAGAAGAAGTTATGAATAAAGAAAGAGGTGCAATTTTATTAGTACCGGAAATATCTTTAACACCACAAATGCTTGATAGATTTATAGGAAGATTTGGCAAAGAAAAATTAGCAGTTTTGCATAGCAAATTATCTATTGGAGAAAGACATGATGAGTGGATTAAAATTAAAGAAAATAGAGCAAAAATTGTTATCGGCGCTCGTTCTGCTATATTTGCACCATTAGAAAATTTAGGAATGATTATAGTAGATGAAGAACATGACAATTCATACAAATCAGAATCAAACCCGAGATATAATGCAAAAGAAATAGCAGAAAAAATTTGTAAACAAGAGAATATCCCATTAGTTTTAGGAAGTGCAACACCAGATATTTCTTCTTTTTATAGAGCAAAACAAAAAGATATTACTTTATTAAAGTTAACCAAAAGAGCAAATAATTCTAATTTACCTGAAGTTGAAATAGTAGATTTAAGAAAAGAACTTGCAAGTGGTAATAAATCGATGTTTAGCCAAGCTCTTTATGAATCTATAAAAGAAAATTTAAAAAACAAAAATCAAACAATTCTGTTTTTAAACAGAAGAGGATATTCTACTTTTATTATTTGTAGAGAATGTGGATATACTATGAAATGCCCTAATTGTAATATTAGTTTGACTTATCATAGTTTTAATAATAAACTAAAATGCCATTATTGTGGTCATGAAGAAAACATTGTAAATAAATGTCCAAGCTGTGGAAGTGATAAAATAAGATATTTTGGAACAGGTACACAAAAATTAGAACAGGAGATAAAAAAGATTTTTCCTGAAGCAAGGACAATAAGAATGGATGTTGATACAGTTACTAAAAAGAATTCACATGAGGAAATCTTAAATAAATTCAAAAATGAAAATATAGATATTCTAATAGGTACTCAAATGGTAGTAAAAGGACATCATTTCCCAAAGGTAACACTTGTAGGTGTTATTTCAGCAGATAGTAGTTTAAATATAGATGATTTTAGAGCAAATGAAAAAACATTTCAAATTTTAACACAAGTTGCAGGAAGAGCTGGAAGGGAAAAATTACCTGGAAAGGTTATAATACAAACATATAATCCAGATAGTTTTCCAATTGAGTTTTCTAAGAAACAAGATTATGAGTTATTTTATAAAACTGAAATAGAATTAAGAAAACAGTTGAAATATCCACCATTTTGCGATATAATAGTAATAGGTTTTTCGGGGGAAGACCAAAATGAAATAATAAAGTTTAGCACATTAGTGCATAATATGTTGAAAACTAATATTGAAAAATATGGTATAAATGTATTTATGCCAATGCCTGCGCCTATAGATAAAATAAAAAACAAGTACAGATGGAGAATTATTGCTAAAGGAAGTGTAACAGAAGAAGTTACAATTGTTATCAATAAATGCTTACAAAATTTTTATGATTTAGGAATTGGTAAGAAGACAAATATATCTGTAGATATAAATCCAAATAATATGGTATAGAAAAGGAGAAGAAAATGGAATCTATAAAATATGAAGATAGAAAAATTGTTGGAATTATTGCTTCAAATGTCGAGCCGTCAGTAGCATTAAATGTAATTGGACATTTAGCTATATCAATAGGAAAATATTCAGATCAAGAAATTATGCGGAAAAAAAGAATTGACAGATAAAACTGGAATACAGCATTTAGGAATTAGTAAATTTCCAGTTATAATAACAAAGGTTAAGCAAGGAAAATTAAAAAATGCAATTGATTTAGCAAAAAATAATCCAAATCTATTAGTAGCTGATTATCCAAAAGATATGCTTGAAACAAGAACAGACGAAGAATTGGTGAATTCTATAAGTAATAAAGAAAATGAAAAATTAGAATATATGGGGGCAATAATATATGGAAATACAAAAGATGTAGATGAGATAACTGGTAAGTTTCAATTATGGAGGATAGATTAAAAAAGGGGGAGAAAATATGGCACTAAGACAAATAAGAGAAGAAGGAGACGAATTTTTAAGAAAGAAATCAAGAGAAGTTGAAATTGATGATATAACAAGTGAAAAAATACAAAGTCTAATAGATGATATGTTGGAAACGATGTATAATTATAAAGGAGTAGGACTCGCAGCTGTCCAAGTAGGTATGCTTAAAAGAGTTATAGTAATAGATGTTGAAGATGAAAAAGGTCCTTATGTACTAATTAATCCGCAAATAATAAAAACAAAAGGAGAAAAAGAATGTGATGAAGGATGTCTAAGTTTTCCAAATCAGTTTGGAAAAGTAGTAAGGCCAACAGAGGTTATAGTAGAATTTTATGATAGAAATGCCAAAAAAGTAAAATTAAAAGCAAAAGATTTGCTAGCACAAGCAATATGTCATGAGTGTGATCATTTAGAAGGAATTTTGTTTGTTGATAAGGTATTAGCTGGAACATTAGAATATGTAACACCGGAAGAATAATGATAAAAATAGAAGCTAAATAAAAGGAGGTATATGTATGAGAATACTATTTATGGGAACGCCGGATTTTGCAGAAGTTTCATTAAGAGCTATATATAATGCAGGGTACGATATTATAGGTGTTGTAACAAATCAAGATAAACCAAAAGGTAGAGGAATGAAATTAGTTGCATCTCCTGTAAAAGAATTTGCAACACAAAACAGTATTCCTATATATCAACCTTTGAAGATTAGAAATAATACTGATTTTATAGAAGAAGTTAAAAGGCTGAATCCTGATGTTATCTGTGTTGTCGCTTATGGAAAAATTCTCCCCAAAGAACTATTAGAAATTCCAAAACTCGGATGTATTAATGTACATGGCTCACTTCTTCCAAAATATAGAGGTGCTGCTCCAATCCAATGGGCAGTCTTAAATGGGGACAAAAAAACAGGAATAACAACAATGTATATGGATGAAGGAATGGATACAGGAGATATGATTTTAAAACAAGAAGTTGAAATAGGAGATGATGAAACCACAGGAGAATTATGGAATAAACTGTCAATAATTGGAGGAGAACTTCTAACAAAGACATTAGAGAAAATAGAGGACGGAACTGCACCAAGAATAAAACAAACAGGTGAGTTTTCATTAGCACCAATGCTAGATAAAAGTATAGCAAAAATTGATTGGAAAAATATGACTGCAAAAGAGATAAAAAATTTAGTAAGAGGATTAAATCCTATAATGGGAGCATATTCATATTTAAATGATAAAAAGATTAAGTTTTGGAAAGTACAAAATATTAAATTGGAAGATTTTTGTTATGATAAAAATTTAAAATTAGAAGAACTAAAAAGAATGGAAAATGGTATAGTAGTTATATCAAATGAAAAAGAAGGTCTATATATAAAGTGCATAGAAGGGATAATCAAAGTTTTAGAAATACAGGGTGAGAATTCAAAGAGAATGAATATATGCGATTTTTTAAGAGGAAATAAAATTAATACAAAATCGAAGTTTGAATAATATAAAGTTTAAAAATACAAAGATAAAAGGAATTCCTATTTTAGCTAGTACAAATTAGCATATAGGAACTCCTTTTTTTTAGTCATCTAAATTACTATGTCTTGTTGTATTTGTTTGTGCAAAATATGAATAGATTAAAATTCCAATACCAACAGCAGCTAAGGCCATCACTATCCAAATCCAGGTAGTAGTGTTTAATCCGAATACTGTTGCATCATTCGTTGTTGCAGTTCTTGTAGCAGTATATCCATCAGTATTGTCATCGGTAGTCCCCATAAATCCTGTATTAGTATTATTTACATCAGAATTATTCATATAATTTGAGTTTGTATTAACAGTATCATTTAATGTATTACTAACATTATTAACCATTGTATTACCAGCATTCTGCATACTGCCTGTAACATCTTTGGAAGTGTTTGAAACACTATGAGCAGCATTTTCTATGGTATTTTCAGCATTTTCTACAATATTTTTTGCGCTATCAGCTGCGTTTTTTATAACAGAATTATTATTTGCAGCAAAAACAAAAGAAGATAAAAGTACAGCAGTAATTAATGATATAAAAGTACAATATAGAATTTTCCTTTTCATTTTTGTAACATTCCCTTCCTATAAATTAGTTTTTTATTAAAACTTATTTTTATTATTTGTATAAATAAAAAAAATATGCAAAAAATAAAAATCTCTTTTATGAAATACACACATAGTATTATTCATAAAAGAGATTAATTTATACAAATTTTTAAAAATATTATGAATTAAGTCTAATTAAGATTGCAATTGCTAAAAATATTAATAATACACCTACTACAAGTAAGGCAATATTTAAAATATTAGTTATAGTTGATGTTTTTGCAACTGATGAAACACTACTTACAGTTGTTGAAGCTTGTGAATCAGAATCACTAAATGAAGTTGAGTCTAATGAAGATGTTGTTTCTTCAGTTAAATCACTTGAAGGAGTGGTATCAATTGAATTTTCTATTTGAGGAGTTAATTCTTCAGGCATAGTCCTATTATCAGACTGTGTAGTTGTAGTTGTAGGATTTGTGCTTGAAGTTAATTGATTTTCGTCAATAGCAAAACAATAACTAAAAGAAATACATACTATGATAATTGTTACCAAAAAAACTTTTTTTAAAACTGACATTTTTTACATCCTTTCTTTTCATAAGATTTATAGTATAATAATATCATAAAAAAAAAAAAATGTCTATAAAATACAAAAAAAATTAAAAAAACTATTGTTATTTTTTTTTCTATGTGATAAACTAGTTTTGTTATACAATATAGAAAAAATGAAAGGGAGAGAAAAATGAAAAAGAAAACAGTTCTAAGATTTTTCACTATAGTAGCAATAGTGACTACTATACTATTATTTAATTATGAAAGTAAAGTATATGCAGAAGGAGAGGAAAGTACAACAAATAATGTACAAAATCAAACATCAACTCAACCAGTTACATCAGAAATAGTAATTAAACAACTATCAAGTTTATCTGTAAATGTTGATACATCAAAAGCATTATATACAGGAAAGAAGATTAAAAAGACAATAAGTATATATGATGGAAGTAAAAAATTAATAGAAGGAACAGATTATACAGTAGAATATAAAAACAATAAAAATACTGGAAAAGCCAAAATCACAATAAAAGGAAAAGGTAATTATAAAGGAACAATAAAAAAATATTTTATTATAGTTCCAAAAAAAGCAAAAATAATAGATGTTTATTATGCATACAATTATAAAAGTGCTAAGGTTGAATGGGAGAAAGATAAGAAGGCAAGTGGATATACAATATACATGTCAACAAAAAAAGACGGAGAATATAAAAAAGTCAAAAAAATAAAGAATAACAAAACTACAGAATATACAGTAAACAAGTTAAATCCTAAAAAGATGTATTATTTTAAAGTATGTTCATACAAATCTGTTGGAGATAATGATTACTATAGTACAAAGATGAGTAAAGCAAAAACAAAGAATAAAAAAATTGCTAAGATTTCACTTGTTTCATATAGCAGTGGAAAAAATAGAAATCATAATTTAAAACTTTGCTGTAAGAAAATAAATGGTACAGTTATAAAACCAGGACAATCATTTAATTGGTTTAGGGTTGTTGGAGCTGCGTCGGCAAGAAAAGGTTATAAAAAAGCTATGGTTTTTAAAGGAAAGAATGAAAGAGCATTAGGATATGGTGGAGGAGTATGTCAAGTAAGCTCTACTCTATATCAAGCAGCATTAGCAACAGGATGTAAAATATTAGAAAGACATGAACATAGTCAACCTGTAAGTTATTGTAAAAAAGGAAAAGATGCAACAGTTACATATGGAGCTAATAACTTAATATTTAAAAATACAAACAAATTCAGCATTAAATTAGTTACGTATTCTGAAGAAGGAAGAACTACATGTGTAGTTTATAGAATAGATTAATATAATATCAAGGATTTTCCTTGGTATTTTTTTTATGTTTGGACATAATTATAAATTAAGATAAAAAATTTCACTTTTCTCTATACAAAAAAAAGATTTTGTTATATAATAAGGACATAATTGCTTTAAAATGAAAGGAATGAAATTTATGAAATTAAAAAATATTCTAGTTGGATTAGAAGGATTAAAAGCAAAAGGAGATTTAGATAAAGAAATAAAAGGAATAGAAAGCAATTCTAAAAATATAAAAAAAGGTTTTATGTTTGTTGCAATAAAAGGATTCAGTGTAGATGGACATGAGTATATTGAGGAAGCAATAGAAAATGGAGCTAATGTTGTCGTTGTGGAAGAAGGATTTAATCTTAAATCAATAAAATTTCCAGAAGAAATAACAGTTATTATGGCAACAAATACTAGGGAGGTATTAGCTATTTCTGCAAGTAATTTCTATAAAAATCCATCAAAAAAATTTAAATTAATAGGAATTACGGGGACAAAAGGAAAAACGACAACTACATTTATGATTAAAGAAATACTAGAAAAAGCTGGAAAAAAAGTTGGACTAATTGGAACAATTGCAATATATATAAATGGAGAAAAAATAAAAGATAGTGATAGAACAACACCAGAAAGCTTAGAACTACAACAACTATTTGCTAAAATGGTTGATGAAGGTGTAGAATATGTTGTAATGGAAGTATCTTCACAAAGCTTAAAACTACATAGAGTTGATGGATGTGAGTTTGACTATGTCGCATTTACGAATTTTTCAGAAGATCATATAAGCGCAAAAGAACATCCAGATATAAAAGACTATTTTGAGTCAAAATTAAAATTATTTAACATGTGTAAAAAAGGATTTGTAAATATTGATGACCTCCAAGGTGCAAAAATACCAGGAATGTTCCCTGATAGTGAGATTACAAGATATGGAATAGATAATTCTGGAGATTTTTTAGCAAGAGATATTACAATTACTAATTCTTATGTAGATTTTAGAGCGAAATTAACAGATAGAAATGATAGAGTAAAAGTAGATATTCCCGGAAGATTTACAGTGTATAATGCGTTACTTGCAATTGCAATATGCAAGAGGATAGGAATTGACGCAGAGATTATGAAAGAAGCACTTTTAAATGTTAAAGTCCCTGGAAGATCAGAAATGGTAGATAATAAACTAGAAATACCAATAATGATAGACTATGCACATTCTCCTGAAAGTCTACAAAATATATTAAAAGCAGTAAAAAGCTATACAAGGGGAAGAGTGATTTCTGTATTTGGATGTGGAGGAGACAGAGATACAAGAAAAAGACCAGTTATGGGCGAAATCTCAGGAAAAATTGCTGATTATACAATAATCACATCAGATAATCCAAGAACAGAAAATCCAAAATCTATTATTGAGGAAATAGAAGATGGAATAAAAAAGACAAAAGGTAAATATGAAGTTATAATAGATAGAAAAGAAGCAATAAGAAAAGCAATAAAAATGGCAAATAAGACAGATATAATTGTTTTAGCAGGAAAAGGACACGAACCATATCAAGAAATTAATGGAGAAAAATTTGATTTTGACGAAAGAAAAATAGTAAAAGAAATAATCGGATAAAAGATATACTAATAAAGAAATGAGAGGATAAAATGAAGTTTCAAGTCACAATGATAGTAGTATCATTTGTAATAGCAGTAATACTTAGCTTTATAATAATTCCAGTACTCAAAAAAGTAAAAGTTGGTCAAATTGAAAGAGAGGATGGACCAGAATCACATCTAAAAAAACAAGGAACACCAACTATGGGTGGAATAATATTTATGATAGCAATAATTCTGTGTACAACAGGAGTTTATACAGTTTTGCATATGATTGGAAATGCAGAATTAGCACAGAATTTATTACCTATGCTTTGTTTGACTATAGGATTTGGGATTATAGGATTTATTGATGATTTTAAAAAATTAGTTTTACACAATACAGAAGGATTAAAGCCTAGTTATAAAATGTTTGGATTACTTTTAATATCTATAGCATATACATTATTTATAATAAAGTTTTGTAATATTGGAACAAAAACATTCATACCATTTGCAAAAATATACATAGATTTACCAATGATAGTATATATACCATTTGCAATTTTAGTTATACTTGCGACAACAAATGCAATTAACTTAACAGACGGAATTGATGGATTATCATCTAGTGTTTCTGCAATAATAATTGCTACATTAACTACGATTGCAATGATACAACAAAAAACAGAAGTAACTATTTTTGGGAGTATTGTAATAGGAGCTGTTTTAGGATTCCTAATGTTTAATTTACATCCTGCAAAAGTATTTATGGGTGATACAGGTTCTCTATTTTTAGGAGGAGTTATCTCAAGCATAGCACTATATTTAAAAATGCCATTTATACTTTTAATTATCGCATTGGTTCCAATAGTAGAGACACTTTCAGTTATTTTACAAGTTGTTTATTTTAAAAAGACAGGAGGTAAAAGATTATTCAAGATGTCTCCACTACATCATCATTTTGAACTTTCTGGATGGAGTGAAAACAAAGTAGTAATAATCTTTTCACTTGTTACACTAATAGCTTGTATATTAGGAATTTTTGCTGTATAGTATTTTTATGTATTCAAGAGAGGAGGCCATAAATTTGGCAAAACAGAAGGTGAAAAAAAACAACAATATGAAAAAAACAAGTTTTTTAAATAATCCGATAGATTATACCTTACTTATTACTGTGTTGTTGTTACTATCTATGGGGCTAATAATGGTACTTTCAGCTAGCTCGCCAACAGCTCTATCAGAGGGGAAAAGTAGTTATGCCTATTTTATTAAACAAGGTTTTTTTGCAATAGTTGGAATTGTTTTAATGATAGGTTTATCAAAATATGATTATAGAAAGTATAAAAAATTATACATTTTAGCATATATAGTTGCTATTCTATTACTTGTAGCAGTTTTGGTAATAGGAAAAGAAAGAAATGGTGCTAAAAGATGGATATATATTGCAGGGCAATCATTTCAACCATCAGAGGCTGTAAAACTCTGCATGATTGTTTTTTACGCTGCACTTTTAACAAAAAACAAAGATAATTTGAAGGATTTTTTCAATGGATGGGTAAAACATTTATTGTTTTTAGTACCAGTTATAGGACTATTAATAGTAGAGCCACATTTAAGTGCCTCTATTGTTATAATTGGTATATGTATGATTATGATGACATTAGCGGGATGTAGTTTGTGGCAAATTGTTGTTCCTGGGACAGTTATAGGTATTCCTTTAATTGGAATAGGAATTTGGAAAATACAAAAGTTTGCACATGCATTAAAAAGAATAACAACATTTATAGATCCATGGGAGGATAAATTAGGTGCTGGATGGCAAGTAACCCAAAGTTTATATGCAATTGGCTCAGGAGGGCTATTTGGACTAGGGTTAGGACAGAGTAGACAAAAATATTTATATTTACCAGAGCCACAAAATGATTTTATATTCTCTGTTTTAGCAGAGGAATTAGGTTTTGTAGGATGTTTATTTGTAATTATTCTTTTTGCAATCTTGATTTGGAGAGGTATTTTAGCAGCAATGAATGCTCCAGATATGTTTGGAAGTTTACTTGCAATTGGAATTACAGCTTTAATTGGAATCCAAGCGGTTATAAATATAGCAGTTGTTACATCATCAATGCCTGCAACAGGAATGCCACTACCATTTTTCAGCTATGGAGGAACGGCACTTTTAATATTATTATGTGAGATTGGAATTTTACTGAATATTTCGAGAGCAGGAAATAAATAATTAATTATTTATATTTATAAATCATAGATAAATAGGAAGGAATTATTATGAGAGTAATTATTGCTGCAGCTGGAACAGGTGGACATATAAATCCAGGAATTGCAATAGCAAATAAAATAAGGGAAAAAGAACCTGATTCAAATATAATATTTGTTGGAACAGATAGAGGATTAGAAAATGATTTGGTTCCAAGAGCAGGATATGAATTAAAAACAATTGATGCTTATGGATTGAGTAAAAAAATATCAATAGATAATCTTAAAAAACTATATAAAACATATAAAGGAATAGGAGAAGCAAAAAAAATTGTAAAAGAGTTTAAACCTGATATTGTGATTGGAACAGGAGGATATATTTGTGGAGCTGTTGTGTTAGCAGCTAAAAAGAATAATGTTCCAGTTCTTTTACATGAAAGTAATGCTTTTCCGGGTAAAGCTGTTCAAATGCTTGCTAAAAAAGCAGATACAATACTAGTATCATTTAAAGATGCACAAGATAGAATAAAAAAATGTAAAAATGTTGTATTTACAGGTACACCTGTAAAAATAAAAAAGAAAGATTATTCCCAAAATGAAAAAGAAAAGATTATAAAAGAATTGCAATTAACAAACGAGAAACCAATTGTTTTAATATTTGGAGGAAGTCAAGGTGCACAGAAAATTAATGAGGCAATAATAAACATTATAAAGAACAATTTAAACAAGGAATATCAAATTATTTGGGCAACGGGTCCTAAACAATATGATTTAATAAAAGAAGAACTTGAAAAAGAAAACATAAATATTGAAAAAATAGAGAATACTAAAATAGTACCATACATATATAATATGGAAGAATTAGAAAATATTTGCGATTTAGTAGTAGCAAGAAGTGGAGCAATGACAATTACAGAGATTTCAAATTTAGCAAAGCCTTCAATTTTAGTACCACTCCCAAATGTTAGTAATGACCATCAAATGTATAATGCTAAAGTTTTAGAAAAAATTGGTGGTGCAATGATAATTACAAATGATAATTTAAATGGAGATTTATTAAATAGTACAATAAAAGATATTGTTTTAAATAAAAACAAGTGTGAACAAATGAGTAGTAATGCATATAAAGTTAGTACAAAAGATGTAGAAGAAAAAATTTATGAAGAAATAAAAAAGCTAGTAGGGAGATAGACAATGAAAAAAAATAATAAACCATTAATAATTATAATATTTGTATTTATTTTAGAACTAGTAATAATCGGAGCATTAGGAGTAACATTTTTAAAAAGTATAAATAGTATTGAACAAAAAATACAAGGTCAGGAAATTAAAGATATTCATCAACTACAAACTGAATGTAGAGATGTTAAAGAAGTAATAAAAAGAGAACTTGTAATAAGTATGGTAGCATGCGCACTTATGACAATAATACTTGTAGTATATTTATCACATATGGTAATATATCCTTTAAAAAAGATGATTGAGAGTAAAGAGAAAAGAGAAAGAGCAGAAGAAACTGAGATTAAGACTAGGTTACTTCATATGACAGAAGGTATTATCGCATTTGACATAAACGGTAAGATTGACCTAATAAATCCAGCGGCAAAAATGCTTTTAAAGATTTCTCCTGAAGACTATACATTTGAAGATATTTTTAATAAATTTAAGTTAGATATAAATATGGAAAAACTAATTTATCTTGAAGATTTAACATCTATGGATCAAGTAATAGATGTAGAAGATAAAACTGTAAAAGTTCTATTTGCACCATTTAGAAATGAAGAAAATAATAAACCAGAAGGAATAATTGCAGTAATTCAAGATATTACTGAAAGTGTAAAATTAGATACAATGCGAAAAGAATTTGTTGCAGATGTATCACATGAATTAAAAACGCCAATTACCTCTATAATGGGATATACAGATACTCTTTTAGAAGGCGATTATGATGAAGAGACCCAAAGAGAATTTTTACAAGTTGTATCATCAGAAGCAAGAAGAATGGCGAAACTTGTTACTGATTTGCTAGAACTTTCAAGAATAGATAATAACAGAAAAAATGTTAGAAAAGTAAGCTTTGACTTAGGAGCTCTTGCAAAAGAATGTCAGAAAAAACTTGCAATAGAAATAAAAAAGAAAAAACATCATGTAGAATGCTTAGTTACTGCTGATGTTCCACCAGTTTATGCAGATAAAGATGATATACAGAGAGTTATTTTAAATATACTTACAAATAGTATAAAGTATACGCCTGATGGAGGAAATATTAAGATTTATGTGGGATTTGTATACAATGATGCATATATAAAAATAATTGACAATGGAATTGGAATTCCAGAAGAAGATTTAAATAGAATATTTGAAAGATTCTATAGAGTAGATAAATCAAGAGCAAGAGAAATGGGAGGTTCAGGTCTTGGACTTTCTATTGCAAAAGAAATATTGGATAAGAATGGTGGAAGCATAGATATAAAGAGTCAAGTAAATAAAGGAACAGAGGTTGTAATAAAAATTCCTACGAAATAAAAGATATGTGTCGTAAATAATAAGAATAAACTAGAGGTGGAAAATGGAATTAGACGAATTAAAAGAAGAAATTGAAAATATCAAATTAAGAAATAAAAGAGTTGAACTAGATAAAAAATGGGAAACTAGCTTTACGAGAAAAATTTGTATATGTATATTAACATATATAGTTGTAATTAGTTATTCATATATAGTAAGAAATTATTCTAACATATTTTTAAGCTCACTTGTACCTGTTATTGGTTTTACACTATCAACATTATCGTTAAAATATGTGCAAAAAATATGGGAGAAAAATACTAAATGAATTTAAATTATGTAGTATCACAAATTGTAGGTTTTTTTGCATTTATTTTATCTTTATTTGCGTATCATCAAAAGAAAAAGAAAAAAATATTTCAAACAATGACTCTTGCAAATGTATTAGATATAATTCACTATATATTATTAGCTGCATATAGTGGATGTATTACGAAAGTAATTGCCTTAATTAGAAATGAAATTATAATAATTAAAGAAAAGAATAAGAAATTAAATAATAATATAGTGCTAATTGCAATGTTTATCATATATTTGGTATCAGGAATACTAACATATAAAAATATATATTCAATATTACCTATTCTAGCTGCAATGATATACTTATATTTTGTATGGAACGGAAATGAACTAAGAGTTAAAAAAGTAGCTTTTTATTGCTATTTTTTATGGTTAATATACAATATTTGCGTATTTTCAATAGCAGGAATAACTTCAAATGTTGTTTCAATTGTTTCAACATTTATAGCGGTATATAATGAGAAAAGGGTTAATAAAAAGCAAGGAGATAAAAAATGGATAAATATATTATCGTAACAACACTTTGTGATAAGGAAGAAATAGCTAATAAAATAATAAATACATTATTAGAAAAAAGATTGGTTGCAGGAACTCAAGTTTCTAAAGTTCATTCAAAATATTGGTGGAATAATGAATTAGAAGAATGTGATGAATACAAATTAGAATTTAGAACAAAAGAAAGTTTATTTACTGAGATTAAAAGTGAAATAAATATAATACATGATTATGAAACAGCAGAAATTTCATATTTTGAAATAATAGATGCAAATGTAGATTTTATTAATTGGATAAATAAAGAAACAAAATAAAAAGCCAACCATTATTGGTTGACTTTTTATCTGTTATTATAAATAGGTAAGCCATTGGTGCAGATGGACAACGTTATTAATCAAATTATATAGTGAAAATGCTTGATATGTCAGTGTTTTCAAATTATTATATTAAAAGCGTACAGTCAAAGTACAGTAACGGGAATTTTATTTAGATTTCCTGTGTGAAGTTTGTTCTATTGATGGTGGTAATCAATATACAAAAATTGGTGGAAATTTTGAATATATTAATTGTATAAATGAAAATGGCACAGAAGAGCCATTAAAAAGATAATACTAATGTAATTAAAGCAGAAAAACGAGCATTTAATAATAAATAATCCTAAATATATATTCAAGCACTTCAAATTGAGGTGTTTTTTAGTTTAGCATTACTGCACAATATTGCAAGTTAAATTTGCGAAATTTTACATAATATGGTATAATAGAATTGTATAGGTAAACACCATACAATAAAAAATTTTTGGAGGTCAAACATCATGACAAACATCAAGGCAACAGAGGCTATTCGCAACGGCAAGGAAATCTCTATCCACAAGGTTGTCGGCAAAGTTCGTGAGAACTGCGTTTATGCCACTACTATCGAAGAAGTTCCCGCATTTCTGCTGGAAGATGGTGCTATTACGGTTAACTCCGATGGCTCTATCACACTCTATGCAGTTGAATGCCCTGCGACACGACGGTTTCCCGTCTATGTTTGTTGGGAAGAAGTATCTGCTGAAAATGCAGACAAAGTTCCTGGCAAATACGGTAGCTGGTCGAAGGACAACGGCGACACCACTCTCAAGGTCGTAGATGGTAAATGCTACAATCTGCCCTCAATGGTAAAAGCAACCCTCATCACTGAGGTTGTTCCTGAATGGGTTATTGCAGCAGGCTTTCCTGTAAACCGCAATGGAAATACTTGGGAGCTCACTCGTACAGACTGGGGCGGCGAAGTTCGTGTTGGAACTATCGGAAAGGCACTGTGGTGTCAGTATGGAGAAGGAGATGTCAATATCCTTGCCCTGACAGAAAAGTCTGCTTCAGAATACATTGTATCCATCGACGGAGAAGATGTTGGAGTACTGACTGATCTGGCTTAAGTCTCATCTCCAAAATCCTAACCCAATAGTCTCATTAGCTGACGGTTAGGTTAGGCGCTCCCCATAGGAGCGCTTATTTCATTTTATTTAATATCTTTCTATATATTTCTTTTTTATCTTTAACAATTTCAAGTTGATTTTTAAGCAGAATTGTCCTATTTGCTATTTTATAGCGGTCACGATATCTTAGTTAAACACTTTAGCTTGCAGAATTTTTACATTCAAATTGTACAGTAATATGTACAGTAACGCGGATACTTTTTTAATGCATCTATATACATTTATAAATTTACACATTTCTCAAAAATGCTGATACTAAAAGATTTTAGGCATAATAAAAAGTAGGTACAAGTACCTACTTCTTTAATTCAATGGTGCAGATGGCCGGAATCGAACCGGCACGGTTTATTCAACCGCAGGATTTTAAGTCCTGTGCGTCTGCCAGTTCCGCCACATCTGCATTTACTGGCAATTGTCTTAACGACAATAATTATTATACAATTAAAAGATTAATTTGTCAATAGTTAAATAGAAAAAAATTTATAAAAAAATCCAAATTTTTGTTTGACATTTATTTGGCGTTATGATATCATAATATAAAATTAAAATGAGGAAGGAATGTGTGAATATGGGAAAGGTTATAAGAGTTAGAAGAAGAAAAGATGGAACTTTAAATAAAAGAGAAAAAGCGATACTAAAAGCTATTGAAAAATCAGTAGAAGCAAAGGGATATGCACCATCAGTAAGAGAAATAGGAAAAGAAGTTGGATTAAGCTCAACAGCAACTGTTCATGGATATTTAGAAAGATTACAAGATACAGGATATATTAGAAAGGAAGATAATAAAGGAAGAACATTAAAACTATTAAAAAATAGTGAAGGAGAAGCTGTAATAGATAAAAAGAAGGACTTCTATACAGATAGAGAGCTAGTTGATGTACCATTAGTAGGTAAAATAACAGCAGGAGCTCCAATACTTGCAATAGAAAACATAACAGATTCATTTCCTATTCCAATTGATTTTGTTGGAAATTCAGAAAGCTTTATGCTTACTGTAAGAGGAGAAAGTATGATTGAAGCTGGAATACTAGATGGAGACTATATTTTAGTAAGAAGACAAAAAAGTGCTACAAATGGAGAAATAGTAGTAGCATTAATAGAAGATGAAGCAACAGTAAAAACATTCTATAAAGAAAGAGACCATATACGCCTTCAACCAGAAAATTCTACAATGGATCCAATAATTGTGCCTAATTGCGAGATTTTAGGAAAAGTAATTGGAGTTTTTAGAAAAATGTAATTAAATTATTTAATTAAATATGTAAGAGAGGTATAATAATTATGAAGCAAAATATCAAAAAAAAGAAAATATTTAAACTAAGAGTAAAAAATCCTAAAAGACTATTGATTTTTGTGTGCATAATTATTATACTATTTTTATTGCCATTTGCTAATGGAAAAGAGAAAATGAAGCAAAAAGAATACATTTCTCTAATAGTAAATAATGAAGATATAACAAAAAAATTAGATAATGAAATAGTTGTAAAAGATGGAATTCAATATTTAAGCTTAGAAGATGTAAAAAAATGTTTAGATGAAAATATTTATCAAGAAGACAAAAATATAATTACAACTAGTGAAAGAAAAGTTACAGTATTACAATTAAATAATAAAAAAATAGAAATAAATGGCTCAAATATAGAAATAGCTGGAAGTGCATATAAAGATGACAAAGGAATAATCTATCTTCCGATTTCACAAATGCAAAATTCTTATGATGTTGAATTTTTGTATAATTCAGAATATAAAAACATTGTAATTGATAATCTTTCAAAGAGAAAAGAAAAAGCAACATTAAAGAAAGATGCATCTGTAAAAGAAAAAATGAGTAAATCTTCTTTAACACTTGAAAAACTTAAAAAGAATGATATAGTTGTATTTGTATTAGAGGAAAAAGGATGGGCGAAAATTAAAACAGCAAATGGTAATTTAGGATATATAAAAAAGAAACTTCTAAAGGACTTTGGTGTAGAAAGAGAAGAAATAAAACAAGAAGAGATAACAGAAGAACCAAAGTATAAAAAAGATATAACAAAAAGTAATATTGAAAAATATAAAAATAGAAAAAAAATTATTTCACAAATTATTGAAGAAGTTGTGAAGAAGAAGTATAATAGAATTAAAATAATATATAAAAACAAAGAAACAGATGCTTTTAAAAAGTTTAAATTAGAGGCTTCTGCAATGCTAAAAGAGTGTGGGGTTACGGTAGTATACAGTTCATAGCTTTTGAGGAGGAAAAATGAATAAGAAAACAGGAATCATATTAGGAATTATTGGTGCAGTAATTTTACTATTTATTGCAGGGATTATATGGTATAGTACAGGCATCCAAGCTGTAAAAAAAGATAATTTTGAAACAAAAATAATTGAAATAGAAGAGAAAACTAGAACAGAAGGAATATTAGATATTCTAAAGAAAGAAAGCTTAATAAAAAGCAAATATGCAGTAGCTCTATATATGAAACTAAATGGTATAAAAGGGCTTCAAGCAGGTAAATATGAGATATCTCAAAATATGTCTGCAAAAGATATTTTAAACAAAATTTCTTCTGGGGATGTATTTGATGAAAGTATAAAAATCACTTTTAATGAAGGCAAAAATATGAGATGGATTGTAGAGACCATCGCAGAGAAAACTAATAATACAGAAGATGATGTTTATGCTTTATTAAAAGATGAAGAATATATTGATTCATTAATAGAAAAATATTGGTTTTTAACTGATGATATAAAAAATGAAAATATTTATTATCCATTAGAGGGCTATTTATATCCAGACACATATATATTTGAAAATAAAGATGTGTCAGTTAAGACAATTTTTAATATAATACTTAATAATACAGATAAAGTATTACAAAAATACAAAAATCAAATTGAACAAAGTGGAAAAAGTATTCATGAAATACTAACTATGGCATCAATAATTGAATTAGAAGGAAATGACAAAGATGCAAGATTAGGAATATCAAGTGTAATATATAACAGACTTAAATTAAATATGTCTCTTGGAAGTGATGTTACAACATATTATGCAATGCAGGTAGATATGGGAGAAAGAAATTTATATTCAAGTGAAATAAAAACAGAGAATCCGTATAATACAAGAGGACCAAATATGAGTGGCAAACTACCAATAGGACCAATTGGAAATCCTTCAGAAGAATCTATTAATGCGGCAATAAATCCAACAGAATCAAATTATCTATACTTTGTTGCAGACTTAAATGGTAAAATATACTTTTCGACAAGTTATGTGGAACACCAAAAGATAATAAAAGACTTGCAAAAACAAGGACTTTGGTACGAATATAGTGAATAATATATAATGTATGGTTATAATTATAACTTGCATTAAAAAATAAAAGGAGTCTTTATTATGAAAAAGATTTTATTCAAAGGCTGTGGAACAGCTATTTCAACACCATTTGATAAAGAAGGAGTGAATTTAAAAGAATTTGCTAGATTAGTAGAAGAACAAATTAAAAAACAAGCTGATTCAATAATTGTTTGTGGAACAACAGGAGAATCTGCTACAATGACAGAAGAGGAAAGATTGCAAACAATAGAATGCGCAGTAAAAACTGCAAATGGAAGAATACCAATAATTGCGGGTACTGGATCAAACAATACAAAAGCAGTTATTGAGATGAATAGAAAGGTAGAAAAACTAGGAGTAGATGGTTTATTAATAGTTACGCCTTTTTACAATAAAACAACTCAAAAGGGATTAATTGAGCATTATAGAGTAATTGCTCAAAATACGAAATTACCAATTATTCTATATAATGTACCAAGTAGAACAGGTGTAAATATCTTACCAGAAACATGTTTAGAATTATCAAAAATAGAAAACATTGTAGCTATAAAAGAAGCAAGTGGAGATTTATCACAAATTGCAATGATTGCAAATTTATGTAGAGATAATCTTACTATTTATTCTGGAAATGATGATCAAATAATTCCAATTCTATCGCTTGGAGGAATGGGAGTAATATCTGTTCTTTCAAATATTAAGCCAAAATACACACATGATATGTGTTATGAATTCTTTAGTGGAAATATAAAGAAAGCAGCAAAAATGCAAATAGATGCAATTCCACTAATTAAAGCTTTATTTTCAGAGGTCAATCCTATACCTGTAAAAGCGGCACTTAATATGATAGGATATGATTATGGAATTCCAAGATTGCCTCTAATAGAAATGACAGAAAAAGGAAAAGAAAAATTAAAAAAATTATTACAAGAGGAATAAAATGATAAAGAACAAAAACATAATTTATAATGATAAAAGCTATATGAATATTGTTAAGGATATAATATCAAATGAAATGGTTCAAGAAATGAAACAATATAGGCAACATTACACTGTAAGTTGTTTTGATCATTGCCTATATGTTTCTTATAATTTATATTCAATATGTAAAAAACATAATTTAGACTATAAATCAGCAGCAAGAGCTGGACTTGTACATGATTTGTTTTTATATGATTGGAGAAAAAGACAAGATGGAAGAAAGGGACTACATGCATATACTCATCCTAAAACTGCATACGAAAATGCAAAAAAAATATTTAATTTAAACGAAAAAGAAAAAGACATAATACTTAAACATATGTGGCCTGTGACTTTACCATTACCTAGATACAAAGAGACATTTCTAATTACTCTTGTAGATAAGTATTTTGCATATTCAGAAAAAAATATAGGGAAAAAACAAGATAAAAAAGGAGACATACTATGAAAAAATTTAAAAATAGGATACTAACATTAATTATATTATTATTTATAACTTTAATTCCAAATTATTCAAATGCGGCAAAGGTATCTGTTAATAAAGTTAGTAATATATGGGTAAGCTATACGACGAATTCAAAAATAAAAGTCAAATGGAAAAAGGTAGCTAATGCCTCGGGATATAGAGTTTATTTATATAATTCATCAAAGAAAAAGTTTGAAACATATGATACAACTTCAAATACAAATATAAAAATAAAAAATTTAAAATCTGCAAAAGAATATAAAGTTAAAGTTAGAGCATATATAAAAAAGAATGGAAAAAAATATTTTGGCAAATATTCTCAAATAGTAAGTGCTTCAACTGTACCGGATCAAGTAAGAAATGTTAAAGTTACTGGACAAAATAATTCGACAATTTCTTTATCATGGAATAAAGTCTCTAGAGCAACTGGATATAAAGTATACATATATAATAGTTACAGTAAAAAAAATGAATATAAATTAACGACTTCAAATACTAAAGGAACAATAACAGGATTAGATTCAGCAAAAAGTTACAATATAAAAGTAAAAGCATATAAAAAAGTAAATAGTATTAAATATAATGGGGAGTATTCACAACTAATACAAGGTAAAACAACACCATCTAAAATTGTTGGATTAAAAGCTTATGATTACTCGCTAAATTCTATAAGTTTATCATGGAATCAATTATCTAATGAGACAACATATAGAATATATATGTATAATAAAAGCAAAGGGATTTATGAAAAAGTAGGTGAAACCAAAAGCCATTATTTTAAAGTGACTGGATTAAATGCTGCATCAGAATACAATTTTAAGGTTAGAGCATTTATAAAAATTAATGGAAATAAACATTTTGGAGATTATTCTACTATATTAAGTACAGGAACTTGCCCAAATAAAGTAACAGGGTTTAAAGTATCAAGTACAACAACTGACTCAATAAAAATAAAATGGAACAGTGTAAAAGAGGCAGATGGATATGCAGTTTACGTATACAGTGACCGTTATCAATCTTTTAGACTATACAAAACGACAACAGATACTTCTGCAAAAATAAAGGGATTAACAGCAGCAAAATTTTATAAAATGTATGTAAAATCATATGCAACAATAAAAGGTGTAAAATACTATTCTGTTAAATCTACAACAATATCTAAAAAAACAGATTCAACTAAAACAGAAATTGCAGGAATAGATGTATCAGCACATAACGCTAAAATAGATTGGGAAAAAGTAAAAAATGCAGGAGTAGATTTTGCTATTCTAAGGTGTGGAATTGGCCAGGATTATAAAAGCCAAGATGATAAGTATTTTGAAAGAAATGTATCTGAATGTGAAAGACTAGAAATACCTTATGGTATTTACCTTTATTCATATGCTTTAAATACTAAAAATGCTTCATCAGAGGCAGACCATGCATTAAGACTATTAAAAGGACATAATCCTCAATATGGTGTTTGGTTTGATATGGAAGATGCAGATGGATATAAGAAAAAACATGGAATGCCAAGTAATAAAGAATTAGTTAATATATGTGTAACTTTTTGTGATAAGATGATAAAAAATGGATATAGAACTGGTATTTATGCTAGTTTGAGTTGGTTTAACAATCAACTTAAAGATTCAAAACTAGATAAATATGAAAGATGGGTTGCTCAATGGAATGATCATTGTAGTTATACTAAAGACTATGTAATGTGGCAATACACTAGCTCAGGTATGGTAGATGGAATTAGTGGTAGAGTTGATATGAATATAATGTATTTAAAAATATCAGATGAACCAATTAATCCTATAACAGATGAACCAGAAGACCCTACGCCAGCTAATCCAGATCCAACGCCAGAAGAACCTGTACCAGATAATCCAGAGCCAACACCAGAAGATCCAACACCTGCTAATCCAGAAACTTCAAATTCAGAAAATACAAATAATACAGAAAATACAAATATTGAAGAAGGACAAAATGAACAAAATCAAACAGGAGAAAATGAAACAACAACTACTAATAATAACGTATAAATACAAAAGCAGCAGGGATTTATATCTCTGCTTCTTTTAAATAAGAAAGGAGAATTAATTATGATAAGAATTATAATAAATGGGTGTAATGGAAAAATGGGACAGGTTGTATCTGAACTTGCGAAAATAGATGATGAAATAGAAATTGTTGGAGGCTTTGATATATCAAAAAGAGAAGATGTATATCCAGTGTTTACTAAAATAGAAGAAATAAATGTAAAGCCGGATGTAATAGTTGATTTTTCTATACCAATAGCAACTTTTAATATTTTAGAATTTGCATTAAAAACAAATACACCGATAGTTATTGCAACAACGGGATTTTCAGATGAAGAAAATAAAAGAATTGAAGAATACTCAAAAAAGATAGCAATATTTAAATCAGCAAATATGTCTTTTGATGTAACTATGATGAAGAATTTACTAAAACAAATAGCACCGAAGTTAGAAGGTACTGATATTGAGATAACAGAGGTTCATCATAATAGAAAAATAGATAGCCCGAGTGGTACTGCACAAATGCTTGCAGATAGTATTAATGAAGCTCTTGATAATAAATATCATTGTGAATATAATAGGCATGCAAAACATGAGAAAAGAGATAAATATGAAATAGGAATGAACTCAATAAGAGGAGGAAATATTGTTGGAGAACATATTGTACAATTCTTTGGAGAGTTTGAAACTTTTGAAATAAAACATACAACATATTCGAGAAATGTTTTTGCGGAAGGAGCTTTAAAAGCTGCGAAATTCACATGTGGAAAACAAAATGGTCTATACAATATGGAGGATTTAGCTAAATAGAAAAGGAATAATAAAATGGAGAAAAATGTCGATAAGAATAAATTGAAAAAAAAGAACAAGCTAAAGTTTTTTAAATTTATACTATTAATATTTGTAATAATAGTTTTAACAATTATCACAATATATTTGTTTCCTGTGATGAAGAATTTATCAACAAAAGAAGGCCAGGTTGTATTTAAACAAAAAGTGGATAATTCAGGAGTTTATGGTATTGTTCTACTATTTTTAATACAACTTGCACAAATCTTTTTATTTATTTTGCCAGGGGAACCAATAGAAATACTTGCAGGAATGTGTTATGGATGGTTTTTGGGGACAATATTTATAATGATATCAAGTGCAATAATTGCAAGCCTAATTTTTATGTTGGTAAGAAAAATAGGCAAACAATTTGTTTATGATTTTAGTGATGAAGAAAAAATAAGAAAAATTGAAAATAGTAAGTTGTTTAATAACCCGAAAAAAGTTGAAATAGTACTTTTTATACTATTTTTAATTCCCGGAACGCCAAAGGATTTACTTACATATTTATCAGGACTATTGCCTATAAAAATGAGAAGATTTATATTGCTATCTACAATTGCAAGAATTCCATCTATTGTAACATCAACAATAGCAGGAGCAAATATTGCTGCTGGAGACTTAAAAAAAGCAATATTATTTTATATTTTAATTGTAGCATTAGTTATAATTCTTTTATATATTTTTAACATATTTGATAAAGATAAAACAACAGAATCTATACTAGGTAGTATAAAACAGAAGTAAAATTTGTAAAATGATAAATTTTATGCTATAATTCTACTATCGTGTGTATATAAAGTAATTATAATATACAAATAATAGTAATTGAAAAGGGGAAAAGAAATGTCACTTAGAGACTTTAAAATGCCAAAAATTAAATTTAAAAAAATGAGAATGAATTTAGATGAACTTGAAAAAATTGATTATGAGAAAGTAGAAAAAAAAGAACATAAAAAAAGAACTACTCCATATGAGGATAAAACAAATTATAAAACTGTAAAAGAGTTCTTTACAAGATCACTTGATAAATATCCTAACGAATCTTGTATATTAGAAAAGCCAAACCATAAAGAACCATACAAGGTGATTACATATAAAGAATTTGGTGAAGATGTAATGGCATTAGGAACAGCATTAACAAAAAAGATAAATTTAAAAGATAAAAGAGCTATTATAATAGGTGAAACTCAATATGGTTGGTATGTTTCATATATGGCGTTGCTTTGTGGAGTGGGAATAGCAGTACCGACAGATAGAGAACTTCCTTTAAATGAATTGGAGAACATTGTTAAAAGGTCTAGAGCTTCAGCAATTATTTATTCACCAAAAAAAGCAGATGATATAAAGAAAATTAAAGAAAATATTCCAGAGGTAGAATATTTTATCGAAATGAAATCTGATAAAGAAATAGATGGAAAAGACGTTGGATTAGAGTATCTAATAAAAGAAGGAAAAAAGATAATAGAATCAGGGGATAAATCATTTGAAAAAACTGAAATTGACCCAGAAGAATTTAGAATATTATTCTTTACATCAGGAACAACATCTAATTCAAAGGGAGTAATGCTAAATAATAGAAATTTAGCAGAAAATATTAATGCAGTTACAGCATATGTTAAATTATATCCATCAGATAGACTATTTTCAGTACTTCCGCTACACCATTGCTATGAATCAACAATAGGATTTCTTTATCCAATGTCACAAGGAGCTTCAATTGCAATATGTGAAGGACTAAGATATATTGTTCCAAATTTACAGGAAAGCCATCCAACGGCAATATTAACAGTTCCTCTTTTGGTAGAAAGTTTATACAAAAAAATAAATGAAAAAATAGTAAAAAGCAAAAAAGATAAACTTGTAACTGCTATGATTACAGTAACCAATCTACTAAAAAGTACAGGAATAGATATTAAAAGAAGAGTATTTAAAGATATATATGAAAATCTAGGTGGAAATTTAAGAATAATAGTTTCTGCCGCGGCTCCAATAGAAAAAGGGGTAGGGGAATGGCTAGAAAACATAGGAATACTATTTTTGCAAGGATATGGATTAACAGAAACAGCACCAATTTCTGCATTAACCCCAGATTATGCTATGAATGTTGGCTCTTGTGGAAAACCTATCGTCCAAGCTGATGTTAAAATAAAAGATCCAAATGAAAATGGAGAGGGTGAAGTATTAATAAAAACACCTACATTAATGATTGGATATTATGAAGATGAAGAAGAAACTAAAAAGGCAATTGATGAAGATGGATATTTTCATTCAGGAGATATTGGATACTTAGATGAAAATGGATATATATTCTTAACAGGAAGAAGCAAAAATGTAATAGTTACTCAAAATGGAAAAAACATTTATCCAGAAGAAATTGAAGGTTTATTAAATAAAGTTGATGAAGTTAAAGAATGTATGGTATATGGTAAAAAACCTGAAGAAGGAAGCAAGAGAGATGATAAAGAATTAATAATAACAGCAAGAGTATTACCTGACTATGACAAAATAAAGGAGATACATGGAGATATATCAGAAGAGGAGACAAAGAAACTCCTTTGGCAAAAGATTAAGGAAGTAAATAAAAGCTTAACTTCTTACAAAGCTATAAAAGACATGGAGATAAAAGAAGGAGAGTTTGAAAAGACCTCAACTATGAAAATTAAAAGATATAAAGAATTAAATAATAAGTAATTACAATTGAAGAGAAATCTAAGAGCAAAGATTTCTCTTTAATTTAAAATAAAAATAAATATAAAAAATTAATAAAAAAATTAGAATAAAGAATTAAAATAAAAATGCATATAAAAATTATACTATTTTTAATTATAAATAATATAAGGAGTATAAAAATGATAAATAGAATAAATACAAGAAAAATCATGGTTGGAAATGTTCAAATAGGTGGAAATAATGAAGTAATCATTCAATCTATGACTAACACAAAAACAAAGGATGTAGATGCAACAGTTAATCAAATTTTAGATTTAGAAAAATATGGATGCCAAATTATTAGAGTAGCATGTTTAGACATAGAAGATGCAAAAGCAATAAAAGAAATAAAAAATAGAATTCATATACCTATAGTTGCAGATATTCACTATGACTATAGAATTGCTTTACAGGCTATAGAATCAGGTGTTGATAAAATAAGGATTAATCCTGGGAATATTGGATCAGAAGAAAAAATAAAAGCAGTTGTAGATGGATGCAAGAAAAATGGAATTCCAATAAGAATTGGTGTGAATTCTGGTTCTCTTGAAAAAGATTTACAAGAAAGATATGGGGTTACAGCTAAAGCAATAGTTGAAAGTGCAAAAAGACATATACAAATATTAGAAAATCTAAATTTTTATGATATTGCAGTTTCTTTAAAAGCTTCTGACCTAGATATGTGTGTAGAAGCATATGAAATGGCAGCAGATAGTTTTGATTATCCGTTACATTTAGGAATTACAGAGGCAGGCACAAGTTTTGGTGGAACTATTAAGTCTAGTATTGGACTTGGAATCATGCTAAAAGAAGGGATAGGAAATACAATCAGAGTTTCTTTATCAGACAATCCGGTTGAAGAAATAAAAGTTGCAAAAGAGATTTTAAAGAATTGTGGGCTATATAATGATTCTATTACATTCATTTCATGTCCTACATGTGGAAGAACATGTGTAGATTTACTTCCAGTTGCAAAAGAATTTGAAGACTTTTGTAGTACATTACATAGCAATTTAAAAGTTGCGGTTATGGGATGTGCTGTAAATGGAATAGGAGAGGGAAAAGAGGCAGATATAGGTATTGCAGGTGGAAATAATGAATGGATACTATTCAAAAAAGGGGAAGCAGTTAGAAATATCCCACATAGCAGTATAGAACAAGAATTTAAAAAAGAAATCTTAGATTTAATAAAAAAATAGATAAGTACAAAAGCTTATCTATTTTTTTGAATGTATAAAATTTAAAGATATATTTAAGGCAATAACAAAAATGAAATTGATAATTCCTAATTATTATTTAATCACTGATTATATAATTTGTGGTATATGTTGTATAATATAAAAACTATCTTCCTTCTAATTCCTGAGTTTCTTTCTCTTCATTTATAAATCTTTTAGCTATATCAATGGGATTTGCCACCAAAAGTGAATTAATAAATGGAGAATAGTCTTTTTTTGCAAGCATTTCATGGTCAGATAATACATCCTCTAATGCTACTTTATTCATCTTTGATTTATATAATAATAACTGAGATAATGTATCTTGAAAAATATATATTTTTTTTATGTCTTTATCAAGTTTATCAGAAAAATTAAAAAATGTTCTTAATTTTTTTCCTTCAAATATTCTACGACCATTTTTTGTGGTAGATTCGCCATTAAACCATGTTGATACATTGTATGGCCTAACATTTATTGACATTAGATTATCTTGAATGTCAAGTAGCATACAATTTCTAAAAATAACCATATTGGCTTCAGGACAATCAATTATTTCATCCGAATCTATAGAATAATAATGATTAACAAATTTTTTTAGAGCTTGATTATCAATAATAGATAAATCAAAACTTGTAGATTCTTCTTCAGGAAGGCTTTTTAAATATGTATCAATCATTTCCTGATTAATAACAGGTAAAGTTAATAATGTGTTACCACATCCTACATCATTTTTTAGTAATAAAACCTGTTCCATATTTTCAGTATCTTTTAATACAAATAGTAAATGTTTATTCTTAAATTGTCTAAATGAATTATAATAAGGATTTATTATTTTTCTAAGAGAATTTCTATGCTTCCTTGAAATTGCCTGTGCTTGTTTTCTTTGCTTTGTTTTTCTTTTCTTTTGTTGTTTTTTGTTATTTTTTTCTATTTCTTTTCGTTGTTCTTTGGTTAGATTTCTTTTTGATATTATTTTATTACCTTTAGACATTTTTTACTCCTTGAATAAAATTTATAAGAATTATATCAGGCTTTATGTAATTTTGCAATGCTTTAAGTAAAATTAAAGACTTTTATAAATTATACAGTTAAGAGTATAAGGATTTGTTCTATTAGAAAAGTCCTCTTCAAAAAGAGGACTAAAAAAATTATAGATTTGTTATACTGTTTTGGTTATTTAATTTGTATAAATTTTTTGACTTGACAATCTATCCTGAATTCCACGAAGAGCTTCACCAAATCTTTGGAAATGTACGACTTCTCTTTGACGCAAGAATTTAAGTGGGTCTAAAACATCAGGATTATCCCTACATAAATCAATTAGTTTTTCATAAGTTGCTCTTGCTTTTTGTTCTGCTGCTAAATCTTCTTGTAAATTTGCAATAGGATCTCCTTTAGCTGCAATATATGCTGCTGTAAAAGGAACTCCGGATGCACTTACAGGATATACATCTACACCATGATCTGTATAATATGGAGCTAGACCGGCTTTTTCAAGCTCTTCAATAGAAGCTTTTTTAGTTAATTGATGAACAATAGAACCAACAATTTCTAAATGTGCTAATTCTTCTGTTCCTATATCATTTAAAATTGCTTTAGATGTTTGATCTGGCATACCAAATCTTTGAGATAAATATCTAAGAGAGGCAGCAAGTTCTCCATCAGGACCTCCATACTGGCTAATTATAACCTTTGCTAAACGAGGGTCAGTAGTTTTTATATTAACTGGATATTGTAATACTTTATTATATGTCCACATTAGTTAACTCCTCCTTCCCAAGGCCATGGTTCTTCTAACCATCTCCACTTATTACATGGATATTCGATTGTAAGAGGACCATAGACTTTTTGATATTTATCACATAAATCTTTTAAATCTTTGCTATACTTGTTGTGTAAGCATAAAGCTTTAGTATCATCTGGATGAGTATCAAGATATAATGCTAATTCAACAACTGCAAATTTTAAACATTTTATTTCTTTTAGCATTTCCTTTCTTGTCATATCGTTATTATCACATCCACAAGAGTTATTTATAACAGGGATATTCATATTAATTTGCATGTTCATATTATCATTATTCTGACAATTACAATTTCTATCTTCTTCCATCGCTATTGCACCCCTCTCCAATAGGATTTGTTTTTCGTAAAAACTCAATATCTTTCATAGAATCTCCAGGACAATATGGACTAACTAGTTCCGGAAATATAGTTCCATTATCTAAACCAACACATGGTTTAAATGTTTCGTCCATATATTGAATAGGAACATAACTCTGTGCAAGCATTGGATTTTTAGGAAATACATTTGTTTCTTCATCGTCATCAAAACCACAATTACAGTTTTCATTGTAATTTACCATATTACAAGATAAATTTTGGCTTTTACATGCTTTTTCTAACATGTTTTGATTAACACAATGAGGGCTATTATTATTCATACAAAAACATTTTCTGCATCTGCGATTCATCATTTTTCCTCCTTTTTTTGAATTAATACATAATATGACAAAAAAATAATATTTGTGAAACTTTAATAAATAAATAGATAAAAAACGTACAAAATAATATAAAAAATGTTGAAAAAAATATACAATAATGATATTATAGTAATAATTAAAATAGAGGAGGGGACAAGTAGTGGATGAATACAAAAGAGCAAAATTGAATAAAATATTAATTATTATAGTAGCAGTACTTATTATAATTTCAATTATTTTTATGGTTTCTTATAGTATTATGGCAAATAAAAATAATAAGGAAAAATTGAATTATGACGATAGTATAATTGGAAAAAACTATTATGTTGATATAACAATTGATACAGAAAGTAAAGAGGTAAAAAGAGATGGGAAAGAAACAACGCTAAATGATGAATTTGATATAGGAGAATTAAAAGAAGAAGAATTATTAACTTCAACAGGTAATTTAATTAATTTTTTTGAAAATTCAGCAATTGAAGTGGAGATGCAAAATAAAGTTATTCATTTGAAAAATTTATATCAAACAAAGACTATACTTGTTGAAGCGGAAGAAATTGAAGATGATTTTAATGCAATAGATAATCAAGAGATTCAAAAAGGATTATTTGTATTAAAGTATGATACAGAAAAGAAAACAAGAGCAGCATATCAATATTTACAAACACAACCAGGTATTAATAAGGTTGTAATAGATGAAGTTTCATTAATTAATACAATAAATGACGAATCGCAAACTGTATATGGAGAAATTAAAACGAATGAGAAAAGTAGTGCAAAAGCTTATGGTGTAAATGCTATGGGGTTAAATAACTACAAAAAGATTATAAAAGATAATGGAAATCCTTCACAAGTTTTAATTGCAACAATAGGATATGGTGCAAACATTCAAAATGAATATTTTAAAAATAAGATAGATGAGGATTATTTTAATTTTATTACAAGAGAGGAAAATAAAAAAGACATACACGAAACAATACCACAAGGAAGTAGAATTTTAGAAGTCATAAAAGAATCAACATCAGATAATATCAAAATACTTCCACTTGTTGTAATAAATGATGAAAACTATACAACTACGTCAAGTATAATAAATGCAATTATTTATGCTACTGAAAGAGCAGATGTGATTTGTTATGAATTCGCACATAAAAAGAATTATATGATAGAAAAAGTATTATATAATGCTTTTAAAGAAAATGTTCCAGTTTGTTGTGTAACAAAAAAAGCAGGAGATAATGAAGATATTTTTCCAGCAAGTAATTCAACTACAATAGCTGTATCTTCAATAGATAAAGAATTAAAAACAACAAGTTATTCTGGAAATGGAGAATATATAGACTTTGTTGCTAGCAGCACAGATGTAGAAGAAATATTTAACACATCATCATCTGTTTCAAAATGGTCAGGAGCAGGATATTCAAATGCACATATTGCATCATTAATTGCATTAATTAAAACATATAAAAAAGAAGCTACAATACTTGAAATATATAACACCCTAAAAAACTATTGTAGAGACTTGGGTGTGCAAGGAAGAGATAGTGTTTATGGATATGGTTTCCCTGATTTGCCCACTGACCGGCCAGGAGGGAACTGACCCGG
>CAMKSF010000002.1 GCA_946415375.1 uncultured Clostridia bacterium | reverse complement strand
TATAGGGCTCGAACCTATGACCCCCTGCTTGTAAGGCAGATGCTCTCCCAGCTGAGCTAAGCGACCAAATCATTGACAATAATTAATATACTATATTTTTTCACAAATGTCAAGTATTTTTTGAATATTTTTCATTTTTTTGGAAAAAATAAGCTAGTAAAAGATTGATTTTATTAAAGAAAGGATGATTTTTAATGAATGAAAATGATTTAAATGTACTTGATGAAGTAAACAAAGGTGCAACAATGGGAATGGACGCTATTCAATTTGTAGAGAAAAAAATAGGAGACGAAAGTTTTAGAAAAGTATTAAATGCACAATATGCTAAATACCAAGAAATATCTAATAGAGTTAATGCTTTATATGAAAAAATGCCTTCTGATAAAGAACCACATGAAGCTAGTGCTATGAATAAAATGATGACTTGGTGGGGAGTTCAAATGAAAACCATGTCTGATCAAAGTAATTCTAATGTTTCTGAATTGCTTCTAAATGGTACAAATATGGGAGTTATTGAAGGAAGAAGACTTATTAATCAAAATCCACATATAAATTCAGATATTCACACTCTTTTATGTGATTTTGTAAAAATGCAAGAAAAAAGCTATGAAGAACTTAAAAATTTTCTATAATATTCAAATCAAAAGTGGCTTAAACAAAAACATATTATCACTAATTCCGTTTTTGTAAAAGCCACTTATTGTCTCTTAAAATAGATTACCTAACTTGCAACTACCTTTTTTATTCTCTACATTTTTATTTATTTCATTCTACTAATCAAATAAGGTATTTTGCTTTCAAAATTTACACCATATGCATTCTCTTTCTTTTCTTTATATGTATCCGATATTGTTTCCCATACATAATCTACCGCTATTCTTAAAGATTCTTCTAGTGAATTATTATTTACAAGAGCTCCTACTAATGTACTAGAAAAAATATCTCCTGTTCCATGATATTTAACTGGAATTTTCTCTCTAAAATATGTATAAAATCTTTTTTCCTCTCTATCATATGCCATGACTCCAATTTCATCTTTTTTAAAACTAACACCTGTTAATATAGAACACTTAGGTCCTAAATTTGATAGTTCTATTAATAAATCTTTTATTTCTTCTTCTGTATATTCTTCTTTATATTTTCTTTGTAGCATATAGCATGCCTCTGTAATGTTTGGTACAACTATATCTGCATTTTTACATAGTTCTTTCATCTCTAATGCAAACTTTTCATCAAAGCCAGAATAAAGTTTTCCATTATCTCCCATTACTGGATCAACAAATATAAAGTTATTATCTGTTTTAAACTCTTTGAAAAAATATTTTAAAATTTCAATTTGTCTTATTGATCCCAAATACCCTGTATAAATTGCATCAAAGTTAAATCGTTCTTTCTTCCAGTGTTTAGCAATCTCTGGTATATCATTTGTTAAGTCTCTAAATGTAAATTCCTTAAACTGTGTATGAGTTGAAAGTATAGCTGTTGGTATAATTGCAGCTTCTATTCCCATTGCAGAAATAATTGGAAGTGCTACTGTAAGTGAACATTTTCCTAAACATGATATATCTTGAATAGTAACTAATCTTTTCATATTTATACACCCCTTTTCTTTTTTATTATATATTTTCTTATTTTATACTTTAATTTTTTCTAATGATCTGTCTGCCATTTTTTGATACCTCAATTTTTTGTCTTTTATTTTTTCATTTAATTCTGGCAATATTCCAAAATTAGCATTCATAGGTTGAAATTCCTTATTCTTAGTTGATACATATTTTGCTAATGCACCAATTACTGTTTCTTTTGAAAAAGTCACTTTTTCAGTATTCTCATATTTTGCAACTGCATTTAATGCTACAACCATTCCTGATGAAATTGATTCAACATATCCTTCAACTCCTGTTATCTGCCCTGCAAAAAATATATTTCTATTTTCTTTTAAATTATATGTTTCATCTAATAATACTGTAGAATTAATATATGTATTTCTATGCATGACACCGTATTTAATAAATTCTGCATTTTCAAGACCTGGTATCAACCTAAATACTCTTTTTTGTTCTCCAAATTTTAAATTTGTTTGAAATCCTACTATATTATATATTGTCCCTTCTTTGTCATCTTGTCTTAATTGAACTAACGCATAAGGTCTTTTAGCAGTCCTCGGATCATCAAAACCAACAGGTTTAAGTGGTCCAAATCTTAAAGTATCTTCTCCCCTTTTTGCCATTATTTCTATTGGCATACATCCTTCAAAAATTTCTTTTTTTTCAAAATCATGAAGTGTTACAATTTCTGCATTTATTAATTCATTGTAGAATTTCTCATATTCTTCTTTACTCATTGGTAAATTAATATAACTTGCATCTTGATTTTCAAGTCTTTTTTTCCATTCCGCTTCTGTCTCATCCTTCTTTTTTTCTTGTTCGTACCTATTTCCAAAAAAAGCAATATTAAAATCTATACTTTCTTTTGTTACAATTGGTGCAGCTGCATCATAAAAATACAGTTTATCTTGCCCTGTTATTTCTTGAATTTCTTTTGCAAGTGGCTCAGATGTAAGTGGCCCTGTTGCAATAATAGCTATTCCCTCTTTTGCTATATCCTTAATAGATATATCTTCACCTACTTCTTCATTAATAATCTCTATTAACTCATTGTTTTCAATATAGTTAGTCACCCTTTCAGCGAATTTTTCTCTATCTACTGCTAATGCCTGACCAGCAGGTACGCTTGTTTCATCTGCTATCTTGATTAATAACGAATCCAGTCTTCTTAATTCTTCTTTTAATAGTCCACAAGCATTTGTTAATAAATTAGATTTAAACGAATTGCTGCAAACTATCTCTGCTAAATTTTTATTACTATGTGCAGGTGAATATTTTTTAGGTTTCATTTCATATAGTTTAACTTTTATTCCTTTTTTTGCAATTTGATATGCTGCTTCTGTTCCTGCTAACCCTCCACCTATTATTGTTATATAATCATTCATATATTCTCATTCCTTATTTTATATTACATTATATTTTAATACGTAATAAACTTAATGTCAAATATATCTACATTTTTTTAACCATTTTAAGCATTTTGATTGATTTTTTATAATTTATGCTTTATAATATGTTTATTCATGCCTTCATAGCTCAGTCGGTAGAGCGTCGCCTTGGTAAGGCGGAGGTCACGGGTTCGATTCCCGTTGTAGGCTCCATAATGCGTTTTCGTCGAACCAGTTATATATATTGATATAATTGAGTTTGAAAAAATAAAAAGTGAATATCATATCACTTATATAAGTCGATTTAGTCGACTTATTTTTTTACTTTTAAATATCAAAATAGTAAAAAATAGCTTCAAGCATTGAAAATATTATGTTAATATGATATAATATTTTCATCTAGTGAAGTCTAGATTTTTTTATACTCTCCTTATGGAGTAGACATATTTAACAAGTAATCATCAATAATTATTTAAGGAGGTATTTTTAATGAGTGGTCAAAACAAAGACTTTTATGTATGGACAATGGCAGAATGTATTAAGTCCACATATGAATGGTGGGGTATCGATATGATGTCAATGTTCGACAATATTGAAAAGGATTTTCCAAATGCAACAGAAGCTATTAAAAAAATGTATGGCAACTTTGAAGCACAAAATTGTTATGCAGCAAACTCTTTGCAATTTGAAAATCCACAGTTTGTGTATGAAGCCATTTCCAGTTTAATGCCTGTAAATGAAGAACTTCGTTTTGATTTACGGACTAAGGAACAGTCAAAAGAGTACAAAGATTTGAATATGTGCTCATGGAATAGGTTTGTGTCAATCAATCGAATGGATTTGCTTATGGCTATATTATTATTTACAGAAGAATTTATCTTACAGCCCATAACGTCAAAAAACGTGATTTTCACAGATAACAAACTCACTATATATGGAAACTTTGTAACACTCAAGGTATCTAAACATAAAGAAAAAACATATATATCTATTAGGATAAGAAATGTTATGCTTCTTGAGTATGTGATACTGAATTAAGTAAAAAGCCATCGTCAATAAAATGATGATGGCTTTTTACAATTGTTCATATATTTTCATAAGATTATTTTAATTATGGCAAAATCGACATAATTAAAAATTCAAAATTAATTGACTTCTTTGTAATACTTGTGTATAATAAATATAGGAAATGGAGAAACCACAAACGTGGTTTTCCAGTTAAATATGTAAAAAACACATCAACCGTCAAAATACAGATGTGTTTTTTTATTGTCTATTTGCTTAAAATTATAATCAATATAATTAAGGCAAATACTATAATATTTTTGACAACTAAGCCAAATAAAAGTAAGTATATTGCAAGTTTATCAAAACAAAAGTAATTATCCTTTTTCGAAATAAACTGATTTAATCAGCTTATTTTTTTGTAAATATATACTACCGATGTAGCTGAAAATATATTTACAGTAAAACTCAGCCATATTAACAATTATGGCTGAGTTATTCTAATTGGTTATTTTTGTTTTATCTTTTTCTGCTAATTCTTCATCCAGAGTTTTCTCTAATAGTACTGGATTCTTTAAATATCTAACTAACATTTTAAAAGAATGTGCATAGTAGTATCCATCACAAATTCTTTCATCCCCAACAAATGCTAAGTTAACGCATTTTTCTTTTACAACTTCATCATCTTCCAAAACATAAGATTTTTTCTTTTTTCCAACTGCAAAAAATAAACTTGTAGTTCCAAAATTGTATATATGATGATATATTGAATCAATTCCAAGAGATCCAACATTTGTAACAAATGCTGTTGTATGGAATGGACTAACTTCAATTATTTTTTTTGGTAGTCTTCCTTTATTATCTAAATGAACTAAATATCCAACAACCATTTTTAAAAATCCTGTTGGTATCTTCGATAGTAAATCTGCAATTTTGTCTGTTCCATTTTCATTTTCTTGTGCTTTATTATCTGCAATCATTTTTTGAAGCTTTTCTCTAACTTCAAAAATATTTTCTTTTCCTGTAAATGGTACCTTAATTGTAGTTTCCTCTCCATCATCTGTAAGAGATTTTTTTATAGACATACATATTGTAATTCCATGTCTTTGATAAGCTCTACCATTTTTTGCAAATCTATTAAGCGCGGGTCTTTGTCCAAGAATTCTTACGATTCCTGCAAAAACAATATCTATTAATGAAAATTTTATTCCTTCTTCATTTTTTTTGCTTATATACTCTTCTATCGCTTCTATTGGTACATCCTGATTAAAAAATACCTGGCTATCTGATCTTTCTTTCATAAGCATTGGCATTAATTTAAATTCAGCAGGCATAGTTTTAAGCTCTACCCCATCGCTTCTTCTTCCAAACATTTTATTTTCCCCTTTTTATTCTTATATTTCTTCTATTATTTATTCTTCTATTATTTATTATAATACATCGTTTTGAATTTTTCAAATACATTTTTTAGTAATTTACTTATTCTTTGTACTGCTTTCTTTTTTAGTAATTGCTTTTAATGCTTTTTCTCTTGGCATAACAACTACATGCTCACATTTTGTACATTTAAGTTTAAAGTCCACACCCACTCTTGTAAGCTCCCAAAGTTTGCATCCACAAGGATGAGGCTTTTTTGTTCTTACTATATCTCCTATATTATATTCCATACTTTCTCCTATTATATTTCCCTGTCATCTTCTTCGTCTCTATCACGATATGGATTGTAATTAAGATTTGATCTCACTTTATCATCTTTAATATAATCTTCAATTGCTTTAAATAATAGTGTAATTTCTTCTACCTTCTTTTTTATTGTTTCATCATCAAGTTCTCCACTTTCAATTTCTTCTATTAATCTAATCGCCTTATTATACAAATCCTCTGCTCTAACATATCTATTGTATTGTTCAACCTTTTTTTCATTATCATCATTTTTTATTAGCTTATTTAATAGTTCTCTTTCCTGTTTTAGCCATATTTTCGTATCATTTGAAATCTTTCTACTAACATTATTTCCTTCCATAATTAATATTCTCCTAATTTATTTATATTTTTTATATTATAATAAGATTAAATACTTTTTAACTAAATACTTTACTCACTAATAGCTTTTCTTAGTCTTTTTTCAACACTGTCTTTTCCTAAAACTTGCATTATTTCATACATATCTGGTGTATTTGTTCTTCCAGTTAATGCAACTCTTAAAACTGTGCTTACATCTCCAACATGAGCTTTATATGCATCTGGATTTGCTTTAAACTCTTTTACTTCTTTTGCATATCCCATCTCTCCTGAAAGCTCTTTGATTTTGTCAAACCAAGTTTGTTTGTCATCATTTTCATCATAGTATTTTTCTATATATAATTCTAAGATTTTGTTAACACTTTCTTTGTCTGAAATTACTTGATATAAATATTCTTGTTTAGTATTTAAGAATTTATTATCATACATGTAAATAATATTTTCTTTAACATCTGACCATTTCGCAATATCTTTTCTAGGTTTTACATTTCCTCTTTCTATTCCTAAAACTTTTAAAGAATACTCTTTATCTGATAACATTTCTACTAATTCAGAGTCATGTTTTTGAGCCCATTTTAATGATTCATTATATACTTCTTCTGCTGAAAATCTTGAAATAACTATTTTTGATACATCAGCTAATTTTACCATATCAAATAAAGCACCACTTACACTCATTTTGTTTAATTGAAATTCAAAATCATCTATTGATGCATCCTTATTTTGTCTTCTCCAATTCTCAAATGTTGAATTTGCAATATTTAGTAAATATTCCTTTACTGCTAAACTTGGAACTCCTATTTCATCATAATATGATGCAGCAGCTTCTGGGTCTTTTCTTTTACTAATTTTACGTTTATTCCCATTATCATTTTTTAAAAGAGTTGGTGTATGCGCATATCTAGGTGCTTTAAATCCCATCTCTTGGAATAATTGTAAATGTAAAGGAACTGATGATAGCCACTCATCTCCTCTTGTTACAATTGTTGTTCCCATCAAGTGATCATCTACTAGATGTGCAAAGTGATATGTAGGAAGTCCATCAGCTTTTATTATTACTATATCTTGATCATTTTCAGGAAAATCTACTTTTCCTTTTATTATATCTTTATGTTGAATTTTTCTATCTTCTCTTCCTGGAGATTTAAATCTAATAATATATGGAACTCCTGCCTTTATTTTTTCTGCTGCTTCATCTAGACTTAAATTTCTATATTTTGCCCAAACTCCATAATATCCGGTTCTAACTTTTGCAGCTTCTTGTTTTTCTCTCATTTCTTCTAATTCTTCAGGTGTAGCAAAACATGGATATGCTTTTCCTTGCTCTAGTAAATGCTTTGCATAAGCTTGATAGATTTCTTTTCTCATAGATTGTTTATATGGTCCATACTCACCTTTCCATTCATTTTCATTTATCATTCCCTCATCTGGTTCTAGGTCAAAAGTTTTAAGAGCATCTATAATTTGAGTAACTCCACCTTCTATTTCTCTTTTTTGATCTGTATCTTCTATTCTTAAAAAGAAAACTCCACCAGTTTGTTTTGTTAACTTCTTAGCAAGTAATGCTTGGTCTATTGTTCCTATATGAACATTTCCAGTTGGACTTGGTGCAACTCTTAGCACCTCTGCTCCCTCTGGTAAATTTCTTTTTGGATATTTTTCTTCATAATATGAAATCTCCTTTGCATCTGGAAAAATCATATCTGCTAATTCTTTATAATTCATTATATTTCCTCCCTTTTTCTTATACGCATATTATACATCAAATATATAAAAAAGGCAAGTTCTTGACTTTTTAAATTATTTACTATATAATAATCATATGAATAAAAAGAAATGGAGTGATTTTATATGCCAAAATTAAATTATGATAAACTACCGTATAAAAAAGATGAATATACTATTTCTGATTCATTAAAAAATACTGGTGGTTTTTATAATTGTATTAAAGGCCCTACTCTCGATATCTATAGAGGCTATCATACTTATGATCATTTTGGTCCTACACCTAGACGTCATGAAGAAGAAAATGATGTTAAGAATGTTAAGGAGAATGATGAAGATGAGCTATCTTTATAATATAGATTATCTAAATTAATTGAACCATAAAAGATTGAATTCCTCATTGATGGAATTCCAGTATGTGAAGATTGTTAGACATATCCTAATAGCTTCATTATAACAAGTGAATATTATAAAAGAGCGAGGTTGTAATTGTCACCTCGCTCTACTTTTATATCTCCATAATAATAGGAATTATCATTGGATTTCTTTTTGTTTTATCATAGATATAGTCTCTTAAATTGTCTCTTACAATATTTTTAATTGTAGTCCAATCTGTAATTCCTCTGCTTTCGCACTCTCTGACTTCTTGTCTCACTTCGTTTTTAATGTCATCCATAATACTTTCTGAATCTTTAACATAAATAAATCCTCTTGTAATAATATCTGGACCAGCAACAACTTCTCCAGTTGCTCCCTCTAATGTTAAAACTACAACAATTAAGCCGTCTTGTGATAAATGTTGTCTGTCTCTTAACACAACATTTCCAACATCTCCGATTCCAAGTCCATCTACTAGTATTCTTCCTGATGGAACTGTGTCTGCATATTCTGCTGATTCTCTATTCATTTCTAATGTTAATCCATTATGAAGCATAAATATATTCTCTTTTGGAATACCAACAGATTTTGCAGTTTCACTATGTGCAACCAAATGTCTATAATCTCCATGAACTGGTATAAAATATTTTGGTTTAACTAGTGATAAAATTAGTTTTTGTTCTTCTTGACAAGCGTGTCCTGAAACATGTATATCTTCTAATGCACTATATACAACTTCTGCACCAATTTGCATTAAGTCGTCTACTACTTTTGAAACATATTTTTCATTTCCAGGTATTGGTGTCGCTGAAATTATTACTAAGTCATTTTGAGTAATCTTTACTTTTTTATGTGTTCCTGTAGCCATTCTAGTTAAAGCAGACATTGCTTCACCTTGGCTTCCTGTTGTAATTATTACTAATTGATTATCTGTGTAATTATTTATCATATCTATATCTATAAATAAATTATCTGGACATTTAATATATCCTAATTCTTTTGCAGTATTAATCATATTGATCATACTTCTACCACATATCGCTATTTTTCTTCCATATTTAATCGCTGAATTTACAATTTGTTGAACTCTATGAACATTTGATGCAAATGTTGCAACAACTATTCTTTTAGAACAATGCATAAATAGTTTGTCAAATACTTCCCCAACAGAACTTTCAGACATTGTATATCCTTTTCTTTCTGAATTTGTACTATCTGACATTAATGCTAAAACACCTTTATTTCCTATCTCTGCAATTCTTCCTAAATCCATTATTTGTCCATCTATTGGAGTAAAGTCTATTTTAAAGTCTCCTGTATGCATAATTGTTCCAACAGGTGTATTAATTGCAAACATAACTGAATCTGGAATACTATGTGTACTTCTTATAAATTCAATTTTAAAACAACCTAGTTTTATAGTCTGTCCTTGTTCTACTATATTTAGCTTAGTAGAATTAACTAAATTGTGTTCTTCTAATTTGTTTTTAATCAATCCAATAGTTAGTTTTGTTCCATATATTGGAGTATTTAGTTGTTTTAAGAAATATGGAATTCCTCCTATGTGATCTTCATGTCCGTGTGTTATTACTAATCCCTTAAGTTTTTCTTTATTATTTAAAATATATGTTATATCAGGAATTACTAAATCTACTCCTAACATATCATCTTCTGGAAAAGATAACCCACAGTCAACTGCTATCATCTCATCTCCATATTCAAAAACTGTTATATTCTTTCCTATTTCATGTAATCCACCTAATGGGATTATTCTAAGTTTAGGTCTTTTAAATCCAAATTGTTCTTCTTTACTTGTACCTAAATTATTCTTTTTATTTACTCTTCTTGCTTTTCTTTGTACTATTTTATTTGTTTTTTCTTTTCTTTCTTCTACAACTTTTTTTTCTACATTTCTAGTATTACTATCATTCTTATTTAAACCTACATTATTTCTTGATATAGGTCTTTTAGCTCTAGTAGTTCTCCTAGTTCTAGTAGTCCTTTGTTGCTTTTCATTTTTTTCTTCCATTATCTACATTCCTCTCCTTATTTAATTAAATAGGAAAAACATCATTTTTTGCATAACAAAAGACAATGCCTCCTATCTTTGTGTAATTGTAAGACAATCTACACGAATGACACGAAGTCAAATTTTTTACACATATAATCTCATTAAAAACTCCTATTTATTATACCACTTATACACAACAAAGTCAAATTTTTCAAATTTACTCTTCATTCAAATAAAAAATCCCTTTCATAGTTTTGACTACAAAAGGGATTTATATGCACACTTAAACCCAAACATTATACTACTTATTTTTTAATGCATCTTCCGTAAACCCCCACTTAATTCCTAAATCGCTGTATTTGCATTCTCTGGTATGTACCGATCCATCTCTTTCGAAATATGCCAAAAACCTTCCATCAGTGTGTTTTATTCTTATCCACCAAATCTTTAATATTTCTCCATCTTCTAATAAGATAAAAACGCTTTTATTCTTAAGTAGTCTTTCAGTTATATTGGCACATTCTTCGAGCGCATGTTGTTCTTCTCTTGTTGTAAGTAGTTCTTTTCTTGTAGTGCTTTCTCCGTCAATTCGCATTTTTTACCTCCTTTTTGATTTGAACTATCAAGTACACTTAATATAATGTTTCAATGTGCATTTACATTTTGTTGATTGAAATAACAATTTCATTTCTATATACAACAATACATATGTATTGCTAATTATTGTATCATAATATTATGTATATTACAATACTTTTTCAGCATATTTCAAATCATTCTCTGTCGTTTTATCGTATTTTTACCTTCCTCATTAAAAAAATCACAATCACAATCTTTTTTATCTTAACACTCAATATTTCTTCCTTATTTATACAAACCAATATGCCTATATATATGGAATGTTCCAACTAAATAATCGTATAGTTTTGATATTATTGCAAATAATTAAATATGTATAAAATACTAAAAGGATGTGTTTTAAATGATAATATCTGATGCAATAAAACTTAGAATAAACGAACTACTAAAGCAAAACAATCTAAGCGCTTATAAATTATCATATAATTCTGGAATTTCAGCATCTATACTTAGTGATTGTTTAAGAGGAAAAGTTAAAGAGCCAACTATCAGTTCTATTATACACATTTGTGAAGGTTTAGAAATTCAATTAAAGGATTTTTTTGATTCTCCACTTTTCTTAGATGTAGAGGCTTATGAAAGAAACGAAAAAAATAAATAAATTATTTCAAAAAAATTATTAAAATTCAATGATTTGTTATGCTCATTTTATCCCACTTAAAGTTATATTTTTAATTCAAAAAAAGATGTGTAATTATACACACCTTATTTTAATTTCATTGATAATAATTTAGAAATTCCATGTTCTTCCATAGTAACGCCATAAACAGTGTCTGCTGCTTCCATTGTTCCTTTTCTGTGAGTAATAAGAAGGAATTGAGTATCTTTTGTGAATTTTTTCAAAAATTCTGCATATCTATATACATTTACATCATCAAGTGCTGCTTCAATCTCATCTAGTACACAGAATGGTGCTGGGTTCATTTTTAAAATTGCAAATAATAATGCAATTGCTGTAAAGGCTCTCTCTCCTCCTGATAGAAGAAGCATATTTTGAAGTTTCTTTCCTGGTGGTTGAACATTAATATTAATTCCACATTCTAAAACATTGTTTTCATCTTCCAAGGTAATTTCTGCCTTACCTCCTCCAAATAAATCGCTAAATACATCTCCAAAGTTTTTGTTTATAATTACGAATTTCTCTTTAAATTGTTTTTTCATTGTTTCTGTAATTTCTAAAATCATCTTGTTTAATTTTGTCATAGTGCTTTCTAAATCAAGTCTTTGTTCACACATAAAATCATATCTAGATTTAAGATTATTATATTCATCAATTGAATTTACATTTACTATTCCTAAATCTCGAATGTCATTACGTAAATTGTTAACTCTTTTTTGTGTTTGACTTACATTTTCAGGCCTTGCAAATTCGCTTGTTGCATTAGGAGTAAGTTCATATTCTTCCCAAAGTCTGTCTATTTGTGTTTTTACGTCTTCTTCTAGTTTGTTTTTCTTAACTTCAAGTTTTACTTGTTGAGCTTTTAAGTCCTCTACAATTTTATAAACATCTGTCTGTTCGTTTTCCTTTTGTGTTAGTCTTTCGTTTGTCTTTATTCTATCTTGTTTTAGCTTTTCTATATTTTCTCCACTATTTTGTACTTCTTCTTTTACTTCTTCTATTTTCTTATAGCTTTCTTCTATCATTGTATTTAATTCAATATTCTCATTTTTTGCATCTTCAATTAGCTTTTCTTTAGCAGAAATATTATTTTTACTATTTTCAATATCCTGTTTAATTAAATTGGTAATCTCTTCAATAGAATTTTCACTTTCATCAAATGAAGAAACTGATATCTTTAAATTTGTAATATCAAAATTCAAGTCATCTACCTTTTTTTGTGTATCTTTATTTGATTCTGCAAATTTATCTATCATTTCTTGTAACTCAGTATTTGTATCAACAATTTTCTGTATATTTTCTTCACACTGATGAATAGTATTTTCCGCTTCTTCTTTTTGCTTTTCTAAATTTTCTTTTTCACTTTTTAGCTTTTGAATTGTATTTTCTATTTTCAAAATAAATTGCTCGATAGACTCTTGCTTTTGTTTTTGAACATTGTATTCTATCTCGGCCTTTTTTGCATTTTCTTGCAGCTCTTTTTCTTTTTCAAAAATATCTTTTGAATTATTAATTATTTCGTGTTTTTCTTGTTCTAACTCTTTTATATCTTGCTTAATTCTCTCAATCTGTTTTGCAAGTTTTTCTATTTCTTTACTTCTTCCTAAAATATTAACTGTTTTCTTTGCAACAGAACCTCCTGCCATAGCTCCTGATGGATTAATTAAATCTCCCTCAATTGTAACTATTCTAAATGAATATCCATTTTTCTTAGCCAAATCAATTGCTGTATCCATGTCTTTTACGATAACTGTTCTACCAAGCAAGTTTAGAACAACTTGTTCATATTTTTTATTGTATTTAATTAAGTCTGATGCAATTCCAATTACTCCACTATTTTGTCCTTTTATTTTATCAAGCTTCTTACCCTTTACAGCCGAAATTGGTAAAAAAGATGCTCTTCCTAATTTATTTTTTCTTAAATGCTCAATTAACTTTTTGGCATCTTCTTCATTTTCTGTAACTATGTTTTGAAGACTGGCACCTAAGGTCATCTCTATGGCTGTTTGATATTCGTCTGGAACTTCAATAAGTTCTGCTAATGCTCCATTCATACCTTTTCCAAGTTCTTTAATGTTTTGACAATCTTTTAAAAGTGATTTTACACTATAAATATATCCCTCTTTTTCCTTTTCAGTTTCAACTAAGAACTTATGTCTTGATTCCTTAAATTGTAAATCTTGGGTTAAATTGTTTATTTTTAAATCAATCGTTTTAATCTTGCTTTCAGCATCATTCTTTTTATTTACAATATCTTGTAAATCTTTATCTGCTTGATTCTTTATTTTTTGTGCTTCATAACATATTTTTTTTATATCTTCTTTATCAAAACTTACTCTATCTTTTTCAGATATATTTGATGATATCTCATTTTCAATTTGCTTGCTTCTTTTTTCCATGTTTAAAATGTTTGTATTTTGAGTATTTTTTTCAGTTTCTATTTCATACTTTTTCTCAATATTTGCTTCTAATTTTCTTTTTGCTTCTTCTATTTTTAGTTCTTTTTCACTAAAAGTTGCCATTATCTTATCAAGCTCTGCTTGCTTTTCTTTAAGTTCTTTTTCGAATTTTTCTTTATTTTGTTTTAGATTAGTCTTTTTGTCTAATTTTGTGTTCATTTCTTCTTCTGCGCTTTGGATTTTTTTCTTTAATTCTTCTATTTCTTCTAAATATCTTTTTTCATTTTGCTCATTGTTTTCTATCTTTGATTTGAATATATTAATATCTGAATTTATTTGCTCTTGCTTCTTTTGACTTTCAAATCCAATATTTTGAAGTGATTCTATTTTATTTGTTATTTCATCAATATTTTCTTTAAGTTCATCTTTTAAAAGTTTTATTTTTTCTAGTTTTCCTTCTTCTAAATTACAGTTAGATTCAATAATTTCAAAATCTTCTGTGACTTTTGCAATATCATTTTTATTTTTTTCAATATTATATACAAATAGTCCAACTTCTATGTTTTTAAGTTCTTCCTTTAAATCTAAATATCTCCTTGCTCTTTCAGACTGCTCTTTTAAAGGCCCTAGATTACTTTCAATTTCTGTTAATATATCATTTATCCTAAGCAAATTTAATTTTGTTCTCTCCAGCTTTTTCTCTGATTCCTCTTTTCTTGTTTTAAATTTAACAATTCCTGCAGCTTCTTCAAAAACATTTCTTCTATCTTCAGATTTATTGCTTAAAATCTGGTCAATTTTTCCTTGTCCAATTATAGAGTAACCATCTTTTCCAATTCCTGTATCCATAAATAACTCTACTACATCTTTTAGTCTACAAGGTGCTTTATTTATGAAATATCCAGTCTCACCACTTCTATATATCTTTCTTGTTACAGTGACTTCAGTATATTCTATTGGTAAAGCTCCATCTGTATTATCAAAAATTAGCGATGCTTCTGCATAACCTAAAGATTTTCTTGTTTGTGTCCCTGCAAATATGATATCACTAGATTTTCCACCTCTTAGTTCCTTCATACTTTGCTCACCTAAAATCCATTTTATACAATCAACTATATTACTTTTTCCAGAACCATTTGGTCCTATTACACTTGTTATCCCTGGCATAAATTCTAGTGTTGTTTTATCTGCAAATGATTTAAATCCCTGCATTTCTAGTCTTTTTAAGTACATTTTTCTTCTCCTTCTTTTTGTCTATATTTGCAATTCTATCACAAAAAAAAAGAATGTAAAAGGGTTTTTTACATTTTTTGTTAAAAATTAGATTTATGTATCAATTTTCGACAGACTTTGCATTTTTATGTGGTAAACTAGATTGGCTATGGCATTTCCAGCAGAATGGAGGTGATACAGATATGACTAAAAAATCAAAAGACAAGAACACTATTACAATTAATAAAATACTACATAAAATATTAAAGCTTTTAAAACAAATTTATGAAATTGTAGTTGTGGTAAAATCTATTATAAAAGAAATTTTATAATAATAAAAAAAGACAGATGTGTTACGGCATCTGTCTTTTTTTGCTATGGTCATAAATATGACTAAAAAATTTTTCTATATATATTATACACTTTTTATAAAAAAATGCAATAAATCTTGTAAAAATTAGTAAAAAACTTTTCGACATAATTCAGCAAATTTTAACTTTCCCTTTTCCAATAAAATAAATACTGTTGTGCTAATCCTTCTAGATTTCCAAATTTATCATTTGCAATTTGCATTATCTCTTTTTTACTAACTTTTGATTCATCTTTATTTTTAATATATAGTTCATTCATAACTCTTCTTACCCATACATCAATCGGAAAAACATCAAACCTTTTAAGTGTTGAAAATAGTAAAATACAATCTGCAACTTTTGGTCCTACACCAGATAGAGTAAGTAATTCTTCTCTTGCTTCTATTGTCCCTTTTCTTTCCGTATTTGCTAAAATTACTTCATCATTTAAAACTTTCTGTGTGGTTTCATAAATTCTAACATCCCTAAATCCTGTTCCTAAGTTTCTTAAATCCTCTACTGTAGCTTTTCCAAGTTGTTCTGGCGTTGGAAAAATATAGTACTTATCATTCTTCCACTTTATTTCTGTACCATATTTTTCTGATATTCTTTCTATTATCCCTTTTATTCTTGGAATATTATTGTTTGCTGAAATTATAAACGAAATAATTGTTTCCCATAAATCTTGATTTAAAATTCTAATTCCTTTTCCATATTCAACACTTGTTTTTAAGTATTTATCTATATTTGATAATTGCATTTTTATTTCTTCATAATTTCTATCTAGATCAAAATAAAATCTAACAATTTCTTCAATATTCCCATCTAAAAGTCCAGTAAATATAACTTTCTCCCCTTGTTTTTTAACATTTAATACACCTTTGTTAATAACTCCTGTATAACTTCCATCTTTGTTTTCATTCCATCTAAAACATTGTCCACATTCAAATATATCTCTTAATTCAAATGATTCTTGATTTTTGATTATATATGTTTGTTCTTTCATTTTCTTTCCCTACTTTTTTTCAACTTATTGTTTATAGATATATTATATCATATAATTGATATGTTGGAAATAATATACCTTAAAAAAAGCTAACTGCATAACAGTTAGCTTTTTAGAAACATCTTAACTATTTTACTTTTATATTTTTAACTTTACTGAAATCTCCATATATTTTTTTGCCTTCAACTAGTTTATATGCTCTTATTTTTATATAGTATTTTTTATTACTTTTTAGACTTTTTATTGTTTTATTTAATATTTTTTTGCTTTTTATCTTTACACTTTTTTTACTTTTAAAATTATTCTTTAAAGAGTATTGTAATTCATATCCACTACTATTAGAAATCTTTTTCCAATAAACGTTTATTTTCTTTTTGGCAGTTGACTTAATTTTAGAAATCGTAACTTTATTTGGCTTTGTAGTAATTTTTAAGTATGTATATTCTCCATAATAGTTCTTACCATTAACAGTTTTTACTGCTCTTATTCTAAATTTATATGTAGTTCCATCTGTTAATCCCTTTATTGTAGCTGAAGTAGCATCTAAGTTTAGTGTTTTTTTGCATTCATATTTTCTTGTTTTTTTATTGTATAATTCTATTTTATATGTTGTAATCTGTGACTGCTTATCCCATTTTAGTTTTACTTTATTTGTATAATTAGTTTTTAACTTAAATCCTGTAATTTTATTTGGATTTTTAACAGTACTCTGTACATTGTTATTAGTTGTTGTTGTATTTGGTTTTATATTAGTATCTGTATTTATTGTTTGATTTGTGTTTGTACTGTTCTCTGTACTTGTATTGCTTGCATTTGTATCATTTTGGCTATCATTATTTCCTGTTTCATTTCCATCATTAGTTCCATTTCCTCCATTTTCATTTTGTCCATTATTTGAGAATACATAATCTTCAGCCGATATTGGATAATTTATAGTAAAACTTTCTTGAAGAAACTCATCCATCATTGTATGTTCTCTTAAACCATTAAAAGTATTAAGACCTTTTAAGAAAAAACTGTATTCTAATCCATTTTGTTTAATATCAGAATCCCATGTTGCATCTACGCAATAATATATGTCTTCAAATTTTACTATATTCCACGCATGAGTGTCACTTGCAATTATTCTTACATTTTGTACTCCTGCTTCTTTTAACATTTTGTATAGCAAATTTGCATATCCTTGGCATACTGCAGTTTTATTTTCAAAAGCTGCATATGCTGAATATTTTAAAAGATATGAATCGTCATTCTCATCATCATACTTCACATTAGTTGTTATATAATCATATATTTTTACTATTTTCTCATAATCTGATAGATTAGTACCGAGTTCATTTAAATATGCTTGTATATCTGAATTTAATTCTTCTTCCTGATCATATGTAGTAAAATATGTTAAATCAAAATCAAATATTATATAATTTGTATATTTTTCATTTACAGAGAATGATTTCCAATCTGCAGAATAACCAAACTCATACCACGACCATTTTAGGTAATCTCCGCCTGAGCTATTCTCTGCTAGTTCTTCAGATGTTGCATTATTGAATGCTTCTGTTGCATATTCGTTTATTTGTTCTTCACCTATTTGCTCTTCAGTTTCTATTTTTAAATAAAGCATAAAGTTATTATTTCTATTTATTGCATTATCTCTTAAATCACTTGCAAATTTATTTTTGTCTTCTGTATAGCTTTCTTCATCTTCAACTAATCCAGAATTTTTAAGTATAGCTCTCGTTTTATTTTTACTGCCATCTTTTATATTTATATTTAATTCTTCATATACAGGATTAATTATTTTTCTTGAACTGTGACCAGTATTATCAGCTTTCACTGTTGTCTTTATACTAAAAACTAATAAACAACTTATTATTAGAATAAATATTTTCTTTTTTGTACTCATATTTTCCCCCATTTGTTTTTCTTAGTTTTCATTTTATCATATTTTTTAAAAAAATAATAGTTTTTGATAATTTGTTTTTATTTTTATAACAAATATTCTCTCACCTACAAGTGCTAGTACTTGCAAATACTATATTATAAAATATATTAGATGAAACCAATTAGTTTTAAGTAGTTTCTGAGTATAATTGTAATATTGAAAAGAGGTACTAAATAATGATAATATTAAATGTAGAAAGACTTCTAAAAGAACAAGGAAAAACAAAATCCTGGCTATGCAATGAGATGGATATTACATTTTATAATCTTAACAAAGCCTTAAAAGTAGGAAAAAAATCTATTTCGTATAAATATTTAGAAGGTTTCTTAAAAAACTTAAATTGTACTTTTGATGAATTATTTACTTTTATAGCTGATAATGAAGAATAAAAAAGAAACGATTCTCTTTTCTATAAAACTAGGAAAAGAAAACCGTTCCTTCTTTCTATTCTTCTTCTGCAATTATTTGATCTAAGTCTTTTGCAAATCCCTTCATAATTACTGTTTTGATTGTTGTGTCTTTTCCTTTTAAATAGTCTGTTATCATACGTTTTAAAGAATTCATATTCTTCATTTCATCTTTTAAAATATCTGGATGTTGTTTTGCTCTTTTTATCATTCTTTCTTTTATAATAACTATATCTTCATTTGTAGCACAAGAAATTCTTTGTAAAATCTGATATGGATCATAATATTTAAATATTGGTACATCCATACATTCATTATCAAATCTTTCATAGAATTGTTCCATTTTCATTGGAATATTTTTAAATATTTCTTCTGCTTTTATTTCATATTCTTTTTCAAGTAATTCATCATTTAACTGATTAAAGCTACTTACAACATCATTTATATCATCTGAATTGTTATAAATTGATATTTTTTCAAGTTCCTCACGAACATTTGGAAAATATCTTGAATGAGTTACTGCTATATTCATTCCTGTAATAAAATCTTCTTTTAATGTTTTTAAATCATAGCTTATTAAATTATTGTTATAAAAATAAATATAATATACAAATAATTTTGCTATCTCAATTAATTGTAATCTTCCTTTTTTCACATCTTCTAAAGCTTCATATATTACTTCAAAGAATTTTTCGTCAGGAATCTTCCAGTACTCTTCAACTAATATCTTTTTATATGCTGGCATTTCCTTTTCTCCACCAGAAGAAAGTTCAGCTTCTTCCATATCCTTTTTAAATAGCTTCATATCAAAAATTCTTGTTCTAATATAGTATTCAATAAATTTGAAAAATCTGTATTCTGCTTTAAAATTATAATAGTAATTGCTATCAAATTCTTTAATATAGAATTGTCTGTTATCCATTAAAACTCTTGAAGAAACTAAAATTGATTTGTATTCTTCATTATCTTCTATATTCTTAAATTTCTCTTTTGTAATTTTTCCTGCTTTTATTTCAAAAGATGCAGCAATCGTAAATATAAGCATTGTTTGCATTACAAGTTTATTTGTATTTGGATAAAGCTTTTCAGTCATTTCATATATCTTTTTAAAGTCATTTAAAGCTTGTTTTAAAATACGTAAATTTCTTGTTCCACTTCTCTTAAATGTTGCCATTATATAACTTGAGTTTTCTCTTAAAAACTTTAGAAAAGATGGATATGATTCATATCTCATTAATATTCCATTAATTATATAATCAAATTTTGGAGCATACTCAAATGTTTCTCCAATTAGTTTTTCTTTTATTCTTTCATAATCATTTGTTCTTTCAAAAACCTTTTCTATTCTGTCTTTAATTTTTTCTACCATAGGTAAATCATTATTGTTTAATTCCCCTTGCTTGTCTAAAAGATATGTTGCAATAAATGTTTTCATCTCTAGGTTTTCACTTTTCATCTTTGTTGCAAGCTCTTTTTCATTACAAATAATAATCGTTTTCATATGGTCATGTTCAACGAAATTATTTATATACCCTAGAATATCTATAACATCAACATTAGCTCTTTCTAAGTCATCAAAACATAAAACCTTATCAGTTACAGCGAAAAACTCGTCATAGTCCATTTTCTCTCCACTTTTAGAAAGTCCAAAGAAATTTGCCATATCTATGCTTGTTTTCGCATATTCAGGAATTCCCTCCTGTTCATGTGTTTGCATATATTTTCTTAAATCTTTGTCCATAAGTTGAGTTGTTTCAATAAATATTTTTTTGCTTATTTCTTCAAGATTTGAGATTCCATATAAAGACATATATATTGTTTTATATCTTCTTCCATTTAAAGTTAAAGATTCAATTTTTCTTTTTATTCTGTTATTCCAAAAATATGTCTTTCCTGATCCCCATTCCCCGTTTATCATAATTGCATAATCTGTATAATCAGATCTTACATAATCAAGTACACTTTCTAATAAATCATCCATACTCTTCTCTCCTTTTTATTAGTTTTTAGAACTGAGGAAAAAGTTACTTCATCAATCTTTTGCTAATGTAAATACTCCTACACTTTCCACATTATTTTCTTTTAAAACTTTTGCACATTCATCTACAGTGCTTCCTGTTGTAAATATGTCATCTACAATTAAAACTTTTTTTTTATTTATTCTTTGTTCATTAACAACTTTATATACACCACTAACATTGCTTTTTCTTGTATCTTGTTTCATCTCGCTTTGTGGTTTATTGTCTTTTATTTTAACCAAAACCTTCTGGTTATAGTCTATGTTTAATATCTTTGCTAAATTTTTAGCAACCAAATCACTTTGATTATATCCTCGTGTGTTTAATCTCTTTTTACTTATTGGCACTGAAATAATTATATCATACTTTTTAATTTGTGCACAAATATTTTCATTATTTTTTATAAATTCTAGAAAAGTCCTATAAATATATGACTTTTCATTAAACTTGTATTGCAAAATAGTATCTCTTATTTCACCAGTATATTGAAATAGATATATATGTTCATTAAAATAACTAGATGTTTTTTTATAGTCTTCTATCTTACATATAGCATTTTTTTGTAATTTAATTTTACACTTGTTACACAGAGATTTTTGGTCTAACTTTCCACAAATCCCACACACTGGTGGATAGATTACGTCTAATATTTTACTTAGTATTTTATTTCCTCCTTGAAGTTAATTTATATTTTAAGCCTGTATTTCTCTTTTTACTATCAACATTTTGAATCATAAATTCAGTAACGTTTTTATCTCCAACAATTATTAATAAATCTTTTGCTCTTGTTATTCCTGTATATAAAAGATTTCTTGTAAGAAGTACTGGAGCTGTTCTTGGAACACACATAATAACTACATCAAACTCACTACCCTGAGCTTTATGAATTGTAATTGCATAACTATGCTCAATTTGCTCTAAATCTGTATAAGCATAAACTGCAACTTTGTCATCATCAAACTTTATAGTTACACTTTTTTCCATTTCATCTATTTCTGTTATTGTTCCAATTTCACCGTTAAATACTCCTGTACCATAATCTATTCCATCTTCTCTATATGGATTTTCTTTCTCCCATGTGATATCATAATTGTTCTTTACTTGCATTATTCTATCACCTACTCTGTATATAGCACCATTTGCTTTTTTTTCATTCTTAAAACTATCTTCTGGATTTAAAGCTTTTTGCAAATAAGCATTTAATTCCTTAGTCCCAAGCATTCCTTTCTTAGTAGGGGTTAAAATTTGAATATCTTTGAAAAAGTCATAATCCCCATAATTTTGAAGTCTTCCCGTACATAATGATAGAACTTGATATAACACTTTTTCAGGATTTGATTCATTTATAACAAAAAAATCTTGTTTAGAATCTTCTTCTAAATCTTCTTTTGGTAAGAAATATTCTCCTTCATTTACTCTATGTGCATTTACAACTATTTGGCTCTTTGCTGCTTGTCTAAACACTTTGTCTAAATGAATTGTAGTTATTACTTCAGATTCAATTAAATCTTTTAAAACACTCCCTGGTCCAACTGATGGTAGCTGGTCACTATCCCCTACTAAAACAAGTTTAGTTCCTTTATACAGTGAACTTACTAGATAATTCATCAAAAACATATCCACCATTGAAACCTCATCAACAATTACTACATCTGCATCTATTGGTGTTCCTTGATATTCTTTTTGCTTTTTTAAAAATATATCATCATCAAATTTTCCTATTTCTAAAAGTCTGTGAAGAGTACTTGCATCTTCTCCTGTTGTTTCTGTAATTCTTTTTGCAGCTCTTCCTGTTGGTGCACAAAGCACAACTTTTTTTCCTTTTGCTTGATATATTTGTATAATAGATTTAATAATTGTTGTTTTTCCTGTACCAGGTCCTCCTGTTATTATACTTACATTATTGTCATTTACCGCTTCTATTGCTTCTTTTTGTTTTTCTGAAAGTTCTATATCATCTATAATTTCAATCTTTCCTAATTCTTTTTTTATGTTTTTAACATATTTCATATTTTTGGCATTATCTAAATCTATAATTTTATTAGCTATGCTATTTTCTGTATCGAAAAAGTTTGCAAGATATACCCAAATTTGCCCATCTTCTCGTTCTTCTTCTACAATTTCTCCTGTTGCCTTTAAATTTATATAACTATTCTCAATATCTTCTGTTGCAATTCCTAAAAGACTTCTCACATACTCAATTAAATTTTCTTCAAGTGTACAACAATGTCCATTATATGTAATCCTTATAAGTGCATATTTTATAGCACTTTTAACTCTTTTATCATTATTTTCTTCAATTCCTAAATCCATTGCCATTTTATCAACTTGCTTAAAATCGACACCTCTTGCAATATCTATTAAAATGTATGGATTTGCTTCAATCTGCTCTATTGCATTTATTCCAAGTTCATCATAAACTCTTTTAGAATTCTCTGCTCCTATTCCAAACCTCTCTAAAAAGCCTACAATCTGCCATACTTCCCAATGCTCTATAAAACTTTCTGCTATTTCTAATGCTTTTTCCTTTGTGATTCCCTTTACTTGTGAAAGTTTTAAAGGTTGATATTTTATAACATTGATTGTGTCTTCACCAAATGTATTTATAATCTTTCTTGCAGTCGCTGGTCCTACTCCTTTTATCATTCCATTACCTAAGTATCTTTCTAATGCTTCTAGAGTTTGTGGCATAAGCTTTTCAAAAGTATCAACCTTAAATTGTCTTCCATATTCTTTGTGCTCAACAAATCTACCTACTATTTTTAGTTCATCTCCTTCTACTACAAATGGTAGGTATCCAACTATTGTTATTAAATTATCTTCTTTGCCATCTATTTCATCAACATACATTTCTGCTATTGTATAACTATTTACTTCATTTTGATAGATTATTGATGTTATTTCTCCTTCTAGTTCCAAAGTTGTATCCCCTTTTTCTCTTTATTTATGTTAGAATTCTATCACTTTTTTTGGGTGTTGTCTAGTGGCGAGTTCTTTCATTTTCAACTTCACGATTTTATCGTGCGGTTGACATTATATTTCTTTTAAAAGAAGTTCTATTATATTGTCACTTTCTATCTTATTAATTCCAAAACATTTTTTACCTAAATCCTTTATAGAAGCTCCTAAATGATACATTTCTTTTTCATCTAGAATTATAAACCTATCGTGGAATCTATCTGTTTTAGCTAATTTAAGCGTTGGATATTGCTTATTAAATTTTTGAATATCTATATTTTTTATATTGCTCTTATTTGATGTTAAAATTACAACTTCCACATTATCTTTTTTCTTAGATAACATTTCTAAAATGCTATCATCTATATAATTATCTATTATTGTGATTTTATTTTCTGCCTTTTTTATTATCTCTATTATTAGGTTATATGCATCATAAATTTGGCCATCAAAAAATATTCTTTGATTTTCTATCTTTTTTTCTTGAAGTGTGTCAAATACAATATCAAATTTTTTGTCATGTTCTAATAATTTATATTCCACTGATGTTAAACGTTCAAACACTTGTCCATTAGAACGCAAAAAATTTCTCATAGCTATAAATGCTTTTATTATCTTAATACTCATTTCAACAGCTTTTTCACTATTTAATAATCCAGAAAGCATTGCTATACCTTGTTCTGTAAAAACATATGGTAAATATTTTTTATGCTGTCCTCTACCATTTTTGTTTAAGGTCACAATTTGTGACCTTAAAGATTCATATTCTTCTTCTGTTAATTGAAAACAAAAATCTTCTGGAAATCGTTCAATATTCCTTTTTACAGCTTGATTTATCTTTTTTGTTTCAGTATTATATAGTCTTGCAGCATCTGAATCTAACATTACCTGTTTTCCTCTTATAGTATAAATCATTCCTTGAATTTCTTCTATTGTAGCTAATTCTAATTCTTCCTCCATATTTTATTCTCCTTTCTTTTCAACTAAATTATTCTAATTCCTGATAATTTGTTCTATTCAAAAAAATACTTTTTAATTCTTCAAGCATTTTCTCACTTCGTATTTTTCTAATTCTTTCATCTTCTCTATATTCTTCTACTGTCCATTTTTTCAATCTAGATAAAGCAAGTTTTTTATTCTTGTTTAATAAATCAATTACATTTTTTATCATAACTATTTCTTCATAAGATATTTCCTTAGTAGATACAAATTGTGTATCTAATGCAAACTCATACCTTACTTCTGTATCTGTACAAATAATTTTAGCTATAATAATAAGATTTCCTATCTCCACTAAAAACTCATTAGAACTAAAATTAGTTCTTAGCTCATATCCTTCTAAAACATTCTTTTTAATTTCTTGTTTTAAATCTCTTAATTTCATAATTTTCACTCCTCTATTCAAAATGTCGACGCAGTGAATCGATAGTTTAACTATTCAATCTTTTTGGCACAATTTGTTACCTCAAAATTTCCACTCACTGAGTGGAAAATTTTTAAAGTACACTCATATCTCAAATTGTGAACTCAGTGAGTTCACTTTTATTTACTCGTCCAAAATTTTAATACTCTTTTGCTTTTAAATTACTCATAAACATCCTTCTTTCTTACTTTTAAATTTGCAATAAATATATAAGTATTACTTTTATAATTAGAATACACCTACCCCTCCGAAATATTTACTTGATATATAAAATAAAACTCTTAAAAACTAACATTATAAATAATAAAATCCGAATTAATAATCTTTGTAAAAAAACTAATTTATAGATATTAAAATCAAATTAAAATAAAAATATTTAATATTTATCTGCAATAATTAAACATTTATTGCATAAAAACATACTAACATAAAAAAAGAATAATGTCAACGTAAAAGTCTAACTATAACTAAACTTTTTATCGACATTATTCTACATATTTCGACATTTGTTACTAGCAATTTTTATCAAAACAAATCTGAATGTGAGCCTGCTCTAAAAGCTGTTAAAATTAATTCTTTTTTATCTGTTTTATAGATTAAAAGCCAATCTGGTTGTATATGACATTCTCTAAACCCGTTTATATTCTCCTTGCAATAAGTGATCTTTATTCTCTTCTAATTTTTGAAATTCTTTTACTGCTTCTAAAAACTTCATAAAAAATCCCTACCTTTCATCTTTTGCTAGTTATATTCACACCTTCTTAAGTTTATGTAAACCTATGAGCATAAAAAAAAACTAGCCTCACTAGGACTAGTCCGGTAGGAAGCGAAAGCTCTTGATTACTATTTCATTGTAACCTTTCGCTTCCTACCTCCCTATTTAATTATTCTATTCAAAACTATTATTAGCCTATTCTAGTATATATCATGCAGGGCTCAATGCTACAAGTATAAAAGTGGACGGAAACCGATGTGATAGTCAGCACTAATCGTATCGCTTTCATTACGAGTAGCTGTGTAAAGGTAGGTATCGTCGTAATAACCCCCTCGACTAACACAAGGAAAGCTCGTGGCAGAGAAAGTCTCAGTTGTCCATTCATATATATTTCCTGCCATATCACATATTTTACATTGTGTATCAAATATTGCTATACTTCTTGCAGTTGTTCCTCCTGGCTGGTATTGTAATTTATTTTCTCCTGTTAGCTGTCTTGCACTTGTATTTATTGCTGAATATCCTCTTTGTATTGAATATTTACTTGAATCTTCTCCATTATTTCCACATTTTTGTATAAATACTATAGCTGTATCCCATGCATAACTATTTACTAAATCACTTGTTACTTTATCGTTTGTGGTATTATACATACTTTGACAAACAACTGCTGCATTTAACTGTGTTATTGAATTCCATACTCCTAAGCCCGATTTTGATTGAGGTTTTACACTTCCATCTGTTGCCTTTTTAGTCTCTAGACTATTATTTTCTGTCGTTCCACTTATTCCTGCTTCATACCTTGCTATATAATAGCCTTTATTACTAATTGCTGATTCAACAAAATCCGATATACTTTTTGCTTTTGTATTTCCGTATGTTGCACTTTTTATTGCTTGTGATTCAGCATCATCTTTAAATTCATAATAGTAACTACTTATAACACTAGCTGATGTTGTTGCCATATATGTTGTTCCAGTTTGTGTTTGAACTGCTGTTTCTGCTCCTGTAGAAGTATTAAACGTATATCTTCCAAGTGTTATTGTTTCTGTACTACTATCTGTCTTTGTTATCGTCCCTACTGGCACCCATACGAATTGGCTCCTATATGTTTGCCTCGTACTATCTGCATCTTCTATTACTATTCCTTCTGCTACATTTATTCCAGAATCTGTTGCTATTCCAAATCCTTTTGGTACTTTTATTTCATTATCTTTATTGTCTTTTATTGTTGTTGTATCTGTTGTTGATAATGGTGTTACTCCATTTAAGCTAGCTGCAGTTTTTAATTCTTCTACTGTCTTTGTTTCTCCTCCACCGTCTCCTGGTGTTACTGTTCCATCAAATTTGTAATCTTTTCCATCTATTGTTACTTTTGTTAGGTCCGATAATGGCTTATTATATCCATTTTGTCCAAATTCTTTGTCTAGTGCATTTTCTAGTAATTCTCGTGTAACATTTCCTTTTCCTTCTGCTAAAGCTCCTAAATATGCAATTTGCACTCTTTCTGCTATTGACTTTTCTCCTGTTATATCTCTTGCTCTTCCTGCTTGGTTTAGTATAGAGTTGTCGCCAGATAGCATAGAAATACTTATTCCAGCAAGAATTAATAGAACAATAATCGTGATGACTAAGGCTATAAGAGTTATTCCGGCTTTTTTGTTTTTCTTCACTATTTGTTCCTCCTTCTTTTTATTTTTTCTTGTGTTAATTCATAAATTTATTGTTTAGCTTTGTAAATTTGCTTTTTATTACTTTTATATAAATTAGCTTCATATTTACATACATTTTTTATGTTTATAGACTTTTTGAATAACTTTTATTTATTTTTCAATGTGCATAAATTTTTATCTAATTTATTTTTACATATTAATTTAATCATATTTTAAACTATTTTTCAAGAGATTTTTCTTTATTTTTATAGTATTTTTTCATAGAAAAAAGACAGAATATATTGTAAATATTCCATCTTTTTAAAATAATTTTTTTAGTTTTTAAAGTACATTTATACTAATGCTTAATTATAATTTCAAAAACTCCCCTGTAAAGCTCTTCTCGTTTTTCGCAACTTGCTCAGGAGTACCAATAGCAACTACTGTTCCTCCTTCTTCTCCTCCTTCTGGTCCAAGGTCAACTATGTAATCACATGTTTTTATTAAATCTAAATTGTGTTCTATTACTATTATTGTGTTTCCTGAATCAACTAAACGTTGAAGTATATCTATTAATCTATGAACATCTGCTGTATGAAGTCCTGTTGTTGGCTCGTCTAAGATATATAATGTTTTTCCTGTAGCTCTTTTTGAAAGTTCTGTTGCAAGTTTTACTCTTTGTGCTTCTCCACCAGATAAAGTTGTTGATGGCTGTCCAAGTTTAATATATCCTAATCCTACATCATAAAGAGTTTGCATTTTTTGTTTTATTTTTGGTATTTTGTCAAAAAACTCTAAAGCTTCTTCAACTGTCATATCAAGTACATCTGCTATATTTTTGTTTTTGTATTTTACCTCTAAAGTTTCGTAATTATACCTTTTTCCTTTACATACTTCACATGGTACATAAACATCTGCTAGGAAATGCATTTCTATTTTATGAACTCCATCTCCATTACAAGCCTCGCATCTTCCTCCTGGTACATTAAAGCTAAATCTTCCTTTATTATATCCTCTTAGTTTTGCTTCATTTGTTGTTGCAAATATATCTCTAATATCATCAAATACACCTGTATATGTTGCAGGATTTGAACGTGGAGTTCTTCCAATTGGTGATTGATCAATATTTATTATTTTATCTATATTTTCTAGTCCTTTTATTTCTTTACACTTTCCTGGTTTTTCATTTGCTCCATTTAAATCTCTTGCAATTGTTTTGTATAGTATTTCATTAATTAGCGTTGATTTTCCTGAACCTGAAACCCCAGTTACACAATTAAATACTCCAAGTGGAAATTTTACATTAATGTTTTTAAGGTTGTTTTCTGTTGCTCCAACTATTTCTATAAATTTATTTTTTTCACCTTTTCTACGTTTTTTAGGTATTTCTATTTTCTTTCTTCCACTTAAATATGCACCAGTAATTGAATCCTTAACCTTTTTAATCTCTTCTGCAGTTCCTTGTGCAATTAAATTTCCGCCATGGACTCCTGCACCTGGTCCAATATCAATAATTTGATCTGCTGCATACATTGTATCTTCATCATGTTCAACAACAATTAAAGTATTTCCTAAATCTCTAAGTTTTTTAAGAGTTGCAATTAATTTTGCATTATCTCTTTGATGAAGTCCAATACTTGGTTCATCTAAGATGTATAATACTCCTGTAAGTCCTGAACCAATTTGTGTTGCAAGTCTAATTCTTTGTGCCTCTCCTCCTGATAATGTTCCAGCACTTCTAGATAGTGTAAGATAAGATAAACCTACATCTATTAAAAACTGAAGTCTTTTATCAATTTCTATTAAAATCATTTCTGCAATCATTTTCTGTGTTTTTGTAAGTTTAATATTTCTTAAGTATTTTTGAATCTTTTCAATTGGCATTGCAGTCAGTTCATTTATATTTTTAGTTCCCACTTTTATTGATAATACTTCTCTTTTAAGTCTTGCACCTTTGCAAGTCGGACAATCAGAATTACTCATATACATTTCATAAAAATCTCTCATACCTTGAGATTTTGTTTCATTATGGCGTCTTTCTAAAGTTGGCAAAACTCCTTCAAAAGGAGATCTAAATTTTCTTGTTCCAAATGGAGATTCATATTCAAAATCTATTTCTTCATCCCCTGTTCCATAAAGAATCTTTTCTAAAAATTCTTTTGGAAGTTTTTTAATTGGCTTTTTAATATCTACTCCATAATATCTTCCAATTGACTCAAAGTACATTTTTGCCATTGTGTCTCCACGTTTCATAGTACTTGCACCAAAGGCTTTTACTCCATCATACAAGGTTTTATTTTTGTCCGGAATTATTAAGTCTTCATCCATTTTCATAAGATATCCAATTCCTAAACATGATGGACATGCACCCATAGGAGCATTAAAAGAAAACATTCTTGGTGTTATTTCTGGGAAACTAAATCCACAATCAGGACAAGCATAATTACAACTAAATAGTATTTGTTTTGAACCATTTGTTTCTGCATCTTTCATTTTGCTACTTGCGATATCTCTTGCTCCTAATTCTTTTAGTTTTTTCTTGTTCTCCTCTAACTTATTTGCAACCTCAATTACAACAAATTTATTTGCATGAGTAAGTGATGTTTCAATTGATTCTGTGAGCCTACTTTTAATATCATCTCTAATAATTAATCTATCAACTATTATTTCAATATAGTGTTTTTTGTTTTTGTCAATTTCTATTTCTTCTGATAAATCATAAACCTCACCATCTATTTGTACTCTTACAAATCCCGCTTTTCTAAAACTTTCAAGTTCCTTTTTGTATTCACCTTTTTTACCTCTAACGACAGGAGCCAAAACTTGAATTCTTGTTCCTTCTTCTAATTCTAAAACTTTATCAACTATTTGGTCTAATGTTTGTTTTTCAATCTTTTTATTACAGTTTGGACAATAAGGTACTCCTATTCTAGCATATAGAAGACGAATATAGTCATATATTTCTGTAACTGTTCCAACTGTTGACCTTGGATTTTTAGATGTTGTTTTTTGGTCTATTGAAATTGCAGGAGATAGTCCTTCTATTTTTTCAACATTTGGTTTTTCCATAACTCCTAAAAATTGCCTTGCATAAGAAGATAAACTCTCTACATATCTTCTTTGTCCTTCTGCATAAATTGTATCAAACGCTAAAGAAGACTTACCAGAACCTGATAAGCCTGTAATTACTACTAATTTATCTCTTGGGATTTCGACATTTATGTTTTTTAAATTATGCTCCTTTGCTCCCTTAATTATTATTTTGTCGTTCATAACTGCCCCTTTCTATTTTTGCCTATTCTATTTTGTAAGTTCTATAATCTCCCCCATTATTTTTTCTGTCACCTTTTCTACTGTATCTTTATCTTTTCTATTCTTTTTTTCTTCAGAAAAATCTATTGGCTTTCCATAAGTTACATAAGCTTTTTTAAATGGTTTATCTCCACCTTTTATTCCAACAGGGATAACTATAGCATCAGAATTAAGAGCAAAAAATGCAGCTCCATCTTTAACTTTTTCTCCTTTTGCTAAACCATTTCTTGTGCCTTCGGGAAATATTGCAATTGCCTCACTATTCTTAAACGCTTTTAGAACCTCTTTTACTGCTTTCATATCTTTTGCATCTTTTTCCACCAATATCTCACCAAACAAATTCCCAAGATGTGCAAAAAATTTATTTTTTGCCAATTCCTTTTTTGCTAGAAATCTAACATCTGGTCTTTTGCATGTAGATTCTATTAAGGGTGGATCTAGAAAACTTTTATGGTTTGCACAAAGTAAGATTGCACCATTTCTTGGTATATTCTCAGTTCCAGTAATCTTTGCTCTATATACAATTTTGCAGTATATATAAATAGCGCCTCTTACTATTGCTTTTCTAATACTTTTAATAATTTTCATTTTCGCTCCTTCTTTAATCTATTCTTTTCTACATAACTAAAATAGACCTTAATTATGTAGTTTTTCATCAACTATTTTTAATACTTCCTCTACAACTTCATCGATGCTCATGTTTGTAGAATCTACCGTTATGGCATCTTCTGGCTTTACAAAAGGTGCTATATCTCTTTCTGTTTCAAGTCTGTTTCTTTCTTTGATGTTCTCTAATACTTCTTCATAAGTCATTTGAATTCCTTTTTCTAGATTTTGCTTATACCTTCTATTTGCTCTTTCTTCAATAGAACAATCTAAAAAGATTTTTACATCTGCATTTGGAAATACAACTGTTCCTATGTCTCTTCCTTCCATAATTATGTTTTGAGTTTTTCCCATTTCTCTTTGCATCGGAGTTACTTTATCTCTAATTTGTTTTACTGCGGCAAATTTCGCAACTACCTCATCAACTCGTGGTTCTCTGATTTCTTTGCTTACGTCTTTTCCGTTTAAAAAAACTTTTTGTTCTCCATCTATCTTCTTTAATTCTATTTGAATTTTATCAAGTATTCTTTCTATACCTTTTGCATCTTCAACATCTATTCCATTATTTAAGCAATCTAATGCAACGCATCTGTACATTGCTCCTGTATCTATTGATACTAAATTTCTCTTTTCTGCTACTAATTTAGTTATTGTTCCTTTTCCAGAACCAGCTGGTCCATCTATCGCTACAACAAATCCCATTTTAAAATCTCCTTTTATCAAATATTTTCCCACTAAAATCTATCTATTTTCAGTTGATTATATATTATCACTTTTTCTTGATTTTGTAAACCTTTTTTTAGTTTTAAATGTCTCTTATTTAGCTAACCTCTAAACAGATTTCATACTCTTTTTTTCAAAATTCTTTTTACTTTTTTCGACAAAAGTATTGATTTTTTAAATTATTTGATATATTATTTAATTAATACAAATGATATTTTGAGTCCTTCAGAGAGATGGACTTCCTCTCTCTGTTAAGAACGGGAAACTGCTTAGACAAGAAGTGCTTTGCATTATTCCCATAAAAAAGTCAAGCAATTGTTTTTTCAATTACTTGACTTTTTATTTTTCCTATATGATAATTACTAATTTTCTCCTCTTCCTTCTGGAAGTGCATTACTTGGTAATTCAATTCTAACTTTAATTCTAAATAAATATGTTGCTGCTCTAACAATTTTACTATTTTTAAATTTCTGCCATAATGTTGGCTTTGCTTCAAATGTAGTCTCGCGTTCATATTGTTGTTGTTCAGCAATCATCTCTTCTTTTGCTTCACCTAATGCTTCATTTACTAATTCTTCTAATGTCTCTTCTTTTATTTCTTCTTTTTCAACTGCAAGTTCAGTACCTTTAGCTTTCTCATCAATTGCATTTTGAGCTGCAACAGCTTCTAATTGTTCTTCAGGTGCAGGTATTAGTTTTAGAGCATCAGCAATTTCTATTCCTATGTAGCTTAATGCTTTAGAACTATCTTCTAATCTCTCCATATCTATTTCTATATGTAAATTAGATTCCAAATTATTTACTCTTGCTTTTACCTTTTTCAAAGCATCCTTATATTCTGTAGTATCTTTTTCCTTAGCTTTTCCAATTAGTTTTAAATTAGCTATTATTTCATCATCTAATTTTCCTGAAATTTCTGATACTTTTTCTTTCCATCCATCCTCTTTGTTTTCTGTTGCTTCTAATGTTTCTTTTAATTCTCCTGATAAAATAATATTTTCTTCTCTTTGCTTAATAAGAGTTTCTATTTTTTTTGTATTTTCTTCAAATTGAGATGTTGCAAACTCAACTAATCCGTAAGCAGATTTATATACATCTTTTGGAAAATTTTTCTTCTTTGGATATTCTATTAAATATGATTTTATAGATTCAACTAAATCTTTAAAATCCGAATCTTCATCTAATTCTATGATTTGTTTTTTGCTATTAGGGTTTATAAGTTTTTGAACTTTGTCTATATTTGATAAAACCTTTTCCTCCGTAATTACCATACTCATATTTACTATGCCAGTTCTAGACATTGTAAAGCTCCCTCCTTTGTTTTCCTACATAATCTACTATAATTATATAACAAGTGTCATAAATCTACAAGTATTTTAGTGTTTTTTCTTGTTTACATTTTAGTTACAATAATATTACATTTTTATTACACTTTTGTAACAAAAATGTAATATTCCTTCTGTTACTACGCACTTCCGTTTTAGACCCTTTATAATTGTTGCCTCAAATGTATTATACATATCACTTATATCAAATTTTTCCTTTTCCCTCATCTTATATACTAGGGTTGAACATATTAGGCCATATATTTCAGTTGCAATTATTTTCGAATCATCACCTTTTATCTGTCCCTTTGATATTCCCATCTTAATAATGTCTTCAATTTTATCTATATAGTCATATATAAGTTTCTGACATTTTTGATTTCTCTTTTCCTTTCCCCATAGTTGCGTAAGAATAATATTAATTATATTTTCATATTTATTTACTATTTTTATTTGAATTAAAATAATAGCTTTTATTTTATCTAAATAATTTGAATATTTAGCAATTTTTATATCAACACTATTTTGTAAAAGTTTTATTCCTTCTTCAACTAAAAAGTCAAATATTTCTTCTTTACTTGTAAAATGATAGTATAATGTTCCCTTTGCTACCCCTACTGTTTCTGTTATGTCTTCTATACTTGTTGCATCATATCCTTTTTCCGCAAACAATTTCATTGAAGTTTCAAATATCTTTCTCTTTGTTTTATTCATAAAATCATTCCTTTACTATTTTATCAATTGATTTTTTTCTCATTTCTTTCATAATATTACAGCTCTCATCTAGTTTTTTTTGTTCTTCTTCTGTTAATTCTAACTCTACTATTTCTCTAACACCATTACTATTGATTATTGCGGGTACTCCTATAAAAACATCCTTTTCATTATATTGTCCATCTAAATAAGTCGAAATAGTTAAAATAGAATTTTCATTATCTATTATAGCTTTTACAATTCTACTTAATGCCACTCCTATTCCATAGTAAGTTGCTTTTTTCTTTTGAATAATTTCATAAGCTGCATTTACTACTTCTTCATGTAATTCATTTAGTTTTTTCATAGAATGATGATTATCTTTCATTACATCTACTATTCCCTTACAACCAACTAAAGCATATCTCCATGGAACAAATGATGAATCTCCATGTTCTCCTAAAATATAAGCATGTATATTCTTTGTGGCAATGTTTAAATATTCACCTATCATATATCTTAATCTAGCAGTATCTAATACCGTTCCTGTTCCAAATACTTGATTTTTAGGAAGACCAGACACTTCCGCTGCAACATAAGTCATTAAATCGACTGGGTTACTTGCCATAACAGTTATCCCATTAAATCCACTTGCCATTAGATCTTTCACAATATTTTTTACGATTTTTGCATTAATTTCTGCAAGTTCAAGTCTTGTTTGTCCTGGCTTTTGTGCAACTCCTGCAGTTATTACAGCAACTTGTGCATCCTTGCAATCTGCATAGTCTCCTGCTTTAATTACCATTTTTGAAGGAGCAAATGCTAATCCGTGAGATAAATCCATCTCCTCTCCTTCTATTTTATTTTTGTCTATATCTATTAATACTAACTCTGAAACTCCACCTCTATTAAGCATTGCATAAGCCATACTCATCCCAACAAATCCAGCACCAATCAGTGCAACTTTCCCTTTCTTCATAAAACCCTCCTTCTCTTTTTTTGTAATTATATCACTTTTAAAATAAAATAACAACTTCACCGAAATATAACTGTTTTTTCACAAATTGGACAAATACATAGTTTATTATATAAATATATTGTTAGTATAATACTAACTTTTATCCCCTTTTATTTTCAAAAAAATTCAGTTCTAAAAAGAAACTGAATTTTTTTATTCAAATATTACTACATCCATTTCACTTGTATCCTCTTCGTTTCCATATGGATAAATAACATATATCATTCCATTTTTTCCAAATAAATAATGTTTGCAATTTAAAATATCATACATCGAAGAATTGTAATCTCTTTTATATAATGCATATCCTTCATCAATTAAAGCTTTATTCTGTTCTTGAATCGCTTTAATTTCATCTCGAATCTTCTTTGTAGCATCATTATTTTTTATATTTCTTATTTTTAATAATTCATCAATTTTAACTGCTCTTTGTTCAACTACGTTATAATTATATGTATTTACTATTATCTTTTGGCTTTTATTTCCTTCTTTATATTCAGAGCGAATAGCAACTGATAAAATATTATTTTGTAAATATGCCTTATACTGTACGGTATAAATAGTGTCTACTGTACTTACTTGGCTTTTTAAAGACTCTGCTTTTTTCTTATATATTCCATCAACTTTCTTATTAAATTCTTTTGCAGATGGATGATTTATATTAATATATGGAATTGCAACATCAATTAAACAGTTTTCTTTCTCTTCCTTAGAATTATATGCTGTAACAACAATGTCATAATTTTTGTTAATTTTTTGAATTTCTAAATTTCCTTGTTGTAGATTCTCAATTTGATTTGTAAAAATTGTATCAAACTCTGTTTTTAATTCATTGTACTCATCTTCTTTTTGCGCATCTTTGTCTATAAATCCAAATGCTCTTTCCAAATTTTCGTCTTCAAAATATTCTATTTTAGACAAAGCTACTGCAATTCCTGCAACACAAATAATGAAAATCACAGCGTATAGAATCCATAATTTATAACTCAATTTATTTTTTGGCATAACTGGTCTCATTACCTTGCTCCCTTCTTTTGTCCTTAATATATTTTACTATAAATTATATAAAATATCAATAACATTTTACAAAATAATACATATACTACTTTATAAAGGAGGAAATTATGTGTGGAATTGTTGGATTTGTAAACTATGTGAAAAATATCTCATCATATAAAAGTGTATTAGATAATATGACAAATACTTTATACAAAAGAGGTCCGGATGAAACTGGTTATTATATAGGTAATCATATTGCATTAGGACACAAAAGACTTATTGTAATTGACCCTGAAGGTGGTAAACAACCTATGATAGAAAAACACTCATTTGGAGAATATGTAATAGTATATAATGGTCAAATATATAATTTCGATGAAATAAAACAAGCTTTAATTATCCAAGGTTTTGAATTTAAAACTCATTCAGATACAGAAGTATTGTTAAAAGCATATATCTTTTATGGAAAAGATGTTGTGCATCATTTAAACGGAATTTTTAGCTTTGCAATTTGGGACTCTCATAGCGAGGAATTGTTTTTAGCACGAGATCACTTTGGAGTAAAACCTTTATATTATACTTTTTTTGAAAATTCATTTATATTTGCTTCAGAATTAAAAGCTATATTTGAATATCCAAATATACAAAAGGCACTAGATAAGCAAGGATTATCAGAACTATTTGGAATAGGTCCTGCTCATACTCCAGGTCTTACAATATATAAAAACATATACGAAATAAAACCTGCTCATTATGCAGTTCTTACTAAAACTGGATTCCATATTGAAAGATATTGGAAACTAAAAAGTAAACCATATACAGAAAGTTTTGAAGAAACATGCTCACATCTAAAATATTTACTAAAAGATTCTATTAATAAACAGCTTTATTCTGATGTTCCAATATGTACGTTTCTATCAGGTGGTCTTGATTCAAGCATCCTAACTAAATTAATCGGAGAATATAGAAAAGAAAAAGGATTTTCTCCTATTCCTACATATTCTGTAGATTATTTAGATAATGATAAGAATTTTATAAAATCAGATTTTCAACCTAATTCCGATAATTACTATATTAACCTAATGACCGAAAATAGTTATTCCGAAAATCAAAAAGTCATTCTAGATACACCTGCTTTAGCAGAAGCACTAGAAGATGCAATGATAGCCAGAGATATGCCTGGAATGGCAGATGTAGATTCCTCATTATTACTATTTTGCAGACAAGTAAAAAAAGAACATACTGTAACTCTAATGGGTGAATGCGCAGATGAAATATTCGGTGGATATCCTTGGTTTTTTAGAGCTGATAGCTTAGAATCAGGTACATTTCCTTGGTCTATTGCAATAAAAGAAAGACAAAATCTTTTAAATCCAGAAATTTCAAAGAAAATTGATTTAAAATATTATATTGACTATAGATATAATGAAAGTCTAAATGAGGTAGAAATACTAGATTGTGATTCTGAAGAAACAGCTCAAAAAAGAAAAATATCTCATTTAACAATTAATTGGTTTATGCAAACACTATTAGAGAGAGGTGACAGAATGGGAATGCATAGTGGTTTAGAAATCCGTGTACCATTTTGTGACTATCGTTTAGCTGAATACATGTGGAATATTCCTTGGGAAATTAAAGCTTTAAATGGTCGTGAAAAAGGTCTACTTCGTTATGTATGTAAAGATATTCTTCCTCAAGAAATTGTTGAAAGAAAAAAATCACCATACCCTAAAACACACAATCCAACATATCTTGCAAGGGTAAAATCAATGCTTTCTGAAATAATGTCTAATCCAAACGCACCTATTAATTCTTTACTAAATAGACAATATATTTTGGAAATATTGAAAACAGATGGAAAATCTTTTTCAAGACCTTGGTTTGGTCAATTAATGACTGGCCCTCAACTTATGGCATATCTTTGCCAAGTAAATATGTGGCTTGAAAGATATAAGCCTGAAATGGAGCTATAAAAGAAGGATTTTGAGATAACTTTAAGAATAGGATCAAATGGTCCTAATTAAAAAAAGCTGTAATTCAATTTCAAAAACAAAACAACTTAACCGAAGATGGTATTCCGCTTCTTTCCATGCAAGTGAATGAATTTGCACTAATCTTGTCATGAAATTTTTAGTTGATTATTGTTATTGCTATGTTAATAACTTACCAATTTATGGAGTAAATGCAAGAAATATTTATAACTATTGTACTATTAAATCTATAGCGAAATATTAGGTATATTTGTTTTGGGAGCTTTATACTAAAACACTCTTAAGTATATAATTGACATTATATTCCTAATAAATTATAATATAATTAAATAATTGTATAAAAAAGGAGAAACAAATGAAAAAAAACTATAACTCTGGTATAACTATAATTGCATTGGTTATAACAGTTATTCTTCTTTTAATATTGGCCGGAATCGGTATTTCTATGATTTCTGGAGATAATGGTATTCTAGCAAAAACTTCTATTGCAAAAGAAAACACTGAAAGTGCTCAAATAAAAGAAAGACTTCAATCTGTTTATCAAGGAGTATTAATAAGTCATCAAACAGATTACACAAAGTCCATTTTAGAAGATGCATTAAAAAAAGAATTTGGAAGTGATTATTCTGTTGATGATTCTAATTCATCTAACTGGATATTAAGTGCTAAAGGAGAAAGTATATCAATTCAAGCAGGCGAAAGCACCAGAATAAAATATACAATTTCATTCCATCCAAACGGTGGAATAGGAACAATTTCTAATCAAACCATATACTCTAATGAAGAAATACAATTAACACCTAATTCATTTACAAAAGCTGGCTATATTTTTACTGGTTGGAATACAAAAGAAGATGGTTCAGGTAATAAATACTCAGACAGACAATCATTTTCATCAACAGAAAATATTGATTTATATGCACAATGGAGAAAACAAATAATTGCAACTTTTTCAAAAGGTCAAGATGTAAATAAAAAAATGAAACAAAAATCCGGTAACGCTAATTCAACCTATTCAACTACAAATACAAATATAATTTTAATAAAAAAATCATCTGCTATTCCTGATGGATATGATACAGATGACAATAATGTAGCTTTAAGTGATTCTGAGCCAATATATATTTGGTTTAATAACGGAACTATTTATTATTACTCTGCAGCTGATTTATTATACCTAAATAAAGATAGCTCATATATGTTTAACAATTTAACTGGTGTTAAAGAAATAGATATAAAATTTAGAACTGATAATGTTATCAAAATGCTACAAATGTTTTATAATTGTAATTCTTTAGAAACACTAGATTTAAGTACATTCAATACTGCAAATGTAACTGATATGGCTTCTATGTTTGGGAATCTAAGAGCTTTGAAAAATCTAGATTTGGGTAGCTTCGATACAAAAAAAGTTACAACAATGAGTAATATGTTTAACGGTTCAACAGGCATACGTTTCTTAAATATTTCAAGTTTTGATACTAGAAGTTTAACAAAAATGTCTAGAATGTTTAGCAGTATGAATAATCTAAAAGAATTAGATATAAGTAGTTTTGATACAAGTAATGTTACTTCCATGGAAAAAATGTTTGACAACATGAGCAGTTTAACCACAATCTATGCAAGTGATACTTTTGTAACAACAAAAGTTACAAATGCTTCAAACTATGAAAAAATGTTTAATAATGATACTCAACTAGTTGGAGGGAACGGAACTACATATGATGCAAGCCATATTGATAAATACTATGCTGTAATAGATTCTCCTCCTTCTACTCCAGGATATTTTTCAGACATTTCGGAAAAAGCAAACTAAAATTATATAAAAATAGAGGAACTTTTTAGTGTCCTCTGTTTTTTATTCTTCTATATTTATTTTTTCTTTCTTTAAAATCTTTATAATTGCAATAATTCCAATTAAAGCCCACGCAATTTGTAATGCAAAAGAAAACCATGCATTTTTAGGAAATAACCCTATTGCCATAAAAATTGCAGCTACTAAATTTAGAACTTGATATAGTTTTCCATTAGGAATTTTATTAGTTGATAACAATCCATAAGCAATTAATACTAATACCATTCCTATCCAACCAAAAATGTCAAAAATCATATTCTTACCTCCTTTTTATTTTATTTATCATTTATAATTAAAATACTATCTATTATTTTACAGTTTCTCTATTAAAATGTAAATATTTTTTTGCCCTCCTATTTTTCATATAAAAATAAATCTCCTAAAGGTTGTCCTTCATTTATCCTTCTGATTGCTTCTGCAAAAAGAGGAGCTATTGAAATAACCTTTATTTTATCAATTTTTTTATTATCATCTATTGGAATTGTATTTGTAACAACAACCTCTTTAGCACATGATTTATCTAATCTTTCAATTGCATCTCCTGCAAATATTCCATGAGTTGCTCCAGCATATATTTCTTTAGCTCCATGATTTTTGCATATATTAATAGCCTCTATAAGAGTTCCTCCTGTGCTTATTTCATCATCTAATATTAATGCTGTTTTATCTTTTACATCTCCTATAATATTTGCTGCAACTGCTTTATCATCATTGTTGCTTCTTCTTTTATCAATTAGCGCCATTGGACAATTCAATAATTTAGAGTACTTATATGCCTTTTTAGAACTGCCTGCATCAGTTGCCACAACTACCATATCTTTTAACTTCTTTTTCTTAAAATAATCTGCTAATAGATAACTTCCAGTAAGTCTGTCACATCCTATTTCAAAAAATGCTTGTATTGCTGAATTATGAAGATCACAAGTTATCACTCTGTCAGCACCAGCTGTTTCAATTAATTTAGCAATTAACTTTGATGTTATAGGTACTCTTGGCTGATCCTTTTTATCTGTTCTTGAATAGATAAAATACGGAAGTACAACTGTTATTCTTTTCGCTGCAGCTCTTTTAGCAGCATCAATGGTAATTAATAATTCCATTATTCTTTCATTAACAGGTACCTCCGTGGTTTGAATTAAATATACATCTTGATTTCTTACACTTTCTTTAAATTGTACAAAATTATTGTCATTTTTAAATTTGTAAGAATCTTTCTCTCCCATTTTTAAATTTAGGCAATTACATACTTCTTGTGTGAATTTTTCAGCTGTGTTACATGCAAATATTTTGATATCTTTCACTTTTTATTCCTCCCTTTTTCTTTATATTTTAATATTATCATTAATTCAAATTAAGTTCAATAAAAAAATCAATAATTTTAAAAAAGATTGCAACATAATTGCAATCTTTTTTTATTTATCTTCCTTCTTCATCAATAGACCTTTTATCAATTTCATTTATCCCTTTTATTGTCTTCTCAACTATTTTATCAGAGTTATCTTGATAAGAATGACTAACTATTTCATCATAATGGTAACTCATATAATCTATTCCTAAAGCTTTGTCCTTTCTTTCAATTATTTCTGGTGTATATGTTGAATCTCTTGAAATCAAGCTTTGCTCTCTGTCCTTTTGATTTGGATTAACCAATATTTTAAAATCCGCCTTTTCAAAAGCTATTGTTTTTGGTAACATAAACCAATCAAATACAAGTGTTTCCACTCCAAATTCTTTTGCTTTATCTATTATTGTTAGTATTTTTTTATTAAACTTTTCTTCACAAATATTAAATAATACACTAAAACCTTCTTCATCTTCTTGGATAACAGATAAATCAATATTATTATTTTTATTATATGCATTTTCTCCATACTTTTGAACAATTGCATTTTTTATATCTTGATCATTATTTATTAGTTCAAAAAAAACACTATCTAAATTTACAACCATAGAACTATTTAATTTTTCATTTATTTTTCTTGAATAAAAACTTTTTCCACTGCCAAATTTCCCAGTTATTGCAACAATTTTCATACTATACTCTCCTAATCCTTTTATGCCAAATTGCCCCGTCCCCTTTGGCACCTATTCTGTTCTTAATGCTATCACAGGGTCTTTCTTTGATGCTGCTTTTGCAGGTATTAATCCTCCAATTAAAGTAAGAATTACACTTAATATTACTAATCTTATTGCATTACTTAAATAGAACGTTGCATTAAGTGGAATATTTCCAGTAAAATGATGTAGTACTTTATTAATAATAGGTATTACTGCATAAGTAAATCCAATTCCAAATAGTCCTGATAAAAGTCCTATTATAAATGTCTCTGCATTAAATATTGAAGAAATATTGTGTTTTGAAGCACCAATTGCTCTTAGTATTCCTATCTCTTTTGTTCTTTCATATACAGAAATGTATGTTATAATTCCTATCATTATAGAAGATACCACTAATGATATAGAAATGAATGCTATAAGAACATAAGTTACTGCATTTACTATTGTCTTTACAGATCCCATAAGAATTCCTGTTGTATCTGTATAATTAATTTTTCTATCTTCATGTCCATCTGCTTTTACTTTTTCATTATATGAATTTATAAAATCTTTAAAATGCTCTTTTCCATCAAAGCTCGTAAAATAGAATGAAATGTATGTTGGTTCTTCTTTATCTTGATATCCAAATTTTATTAAATTTATCTTTGCATTAGTTTCTGTGTCTGTTAGCATTGCGGTAATAACTCTTGTTATTTCTTCTTCAGTCATTTTCATTTTAAATGATTTTGCAATTTTTTCTTGGTCAACATTAAAAGCATTTGCAAAGCTTTTTGTAATATTTGCTGTAAGTTCGCCCACTTTTGTAAGTACAGTTTTCTTCATCTTAGCTTCTGTCATTGCACTTCCCATAGTATCTATTGTTTTTTGTATTGCAGCACTATTTGTATATTCTTTTTTTACTGCACCAACTATTTCTTTGTCTATTTTTACTTTAATATCCACCTTCTGTTCACTTTGTGTTGATGAATTATTTTGCATTGCTTTTTGCATTTGTTCGAGCATTGCAGGATCCATATTTTGCAAGTCTTGCATATTTTGCATATTCATATTTTCCATTCCTTGTGGAATAGCCATATTTGCAGCTGTATATGATGCTACATATACTTGTAATAATCCTTTTAAAAGACCCGAATATGCAGTTTTAAATGTATTTTTTGGTATTACATATTTTGATTCTAATTCAGATACAGCTTTTGTTACTTCTTTACTTTTTAAATAGTTATCTACTATTTTGTCAACATCTTCTGCTGTAAATTCTCCTTTTATGCTATTAAACATTCCATCAGCTAAAGAATTAAGGTTATTTGAAAAGGCTTTTTTTGCAGGTGATGTATTTGTAGTAATAGCATTATTGATTTCTTTCATATACTTTTCTGTTTGTTTTCTTAAAGCATTTTCGTCAATGTTAATATTAAATGCACTCTTTAAATTATCTGTATCTATTTCCATTAAATCCTTAAAGTCTAATCCTAAATCACTTTTTTTCTCGTCAAATCTTTTTCCAGAAAGTACATCTATTTTTTCATTCTCTTTTTGTTTTTTTACTATATCTGTTTTTGAAGATTCATCTATAATATAGTCCACTAAATCACTAGTATATGCAACACCTGGATTTAATGCCATAGATGAAACTCCTTCTTTTGCAGTAACCACACCTACTATTTTTAAATTCATTGATTTATCATACACTTTTTTCATGTATTTTTCATCTTCTGTCATGTCTTCATATACATCGTATTTTTTGTTATATTTATATGTATCTGCTGGCATTATTAGTTTTAGTTCTTTATTCATCAAATCTTCAAATGTAAATGACATAGGTTTATTTTTTATTTTAACCTTTTCTCCACTCATTATCTTTTTAACTATATCGTTTAATTCCTCTGTATCTCTAAATCCTAGTGAATAAACAAGTAAATCTGATATAGTGCTTCTTTCTGAAAGCACAATAACCATCTCATCATATTTTTGTGGCCAATGCCCTGCTAAAACATCATAAGAATTATTTAATGTTTCTTTATCATCTATCATCTGTGAATACACTGAAGATGAAAAAGAACTCATCATACTTGAAGATCCCATAGCAGAACTAAAAAGATTACTTGGATTTAGTTTTGCTATTTTTTTTGTTGAATCTATAGCATAAATCATAGGCTCTACACTATATGAATATTTTACAGATGACAAATCATCTTTTACTTCATTGTAATTATTCTCCAAATGTTTTTTAAAACTCTTTAAATCATTAGTACTTAAACTATCTAACATCTTTGAAATATATTGTTCTTCTTTTATTTCTTCAGAAGCTTCACTCTTGTTTTCTTGAGTTGTCATTGATAGTAATGCACTTGCAACATCTGTGGTTTCTTGCATAATTGTTAAAGGATATGATGTTAATGTGTCTTCTTGTATATGGTCAACATATGCTTGAAATCCATTAGAAACTGACTGTACTAGTGCAATTCCAATTATTCCAATAGAACCTGCAAATGCAACTAAAATTGTTCTTCCTTTTTTTGTTAATAAATTGTTTAAGCTTAATCTAAATGCTGTCCAAAACTTCATAGAAGTTCTTCCTATTTTTTCTGTATCATTTTTTTCTTCAAAAGTTTCATTTATAGGATTTGAATCTTCTGTAATTGTACCGTCTAAAATTCTAATAATTCTACTTGAATATTTTTCTGCCAAATCCGGATTATGTGTAACCATAATAATTAGCTTATCTTTTGAAATCTTTTTTAGAATGTCCATAACTTGAATACTTGTTTTTGTATCTAATGCTCCTGTTGGTTCATCTGCTAAAATAATATCTGGATTATTTACTAAAGCTCTTGCTATTGCAACTCTTTGCATTTGCCCACCAGATAATTGGTTAGGCTTTTTATGGATTTGATCTTTAAGTCCTACATCTTCTAATGCCTTAATAGCTCTTGTCTTTCTTTCACTTTTTGAAATCCCTCCTATTGTAAGAGCAAGCTCAACATTTGAAAGTATTGTTTGATGTCCAATTAAATTATAGCTTTGAAATACAAACCCAACTTTGTAATTTCTATATGCATCCCAATCTCTATCTTTAAACTTTTTAGTAGATTTTCCATTTATAATTAAGTCTCCTGATGTATATCTGTCTAGTCCTCCAATTATGTTTAAAAGAGTAGTTTTTCCACACCCACTCTGGCCTAAAATTGATACAAATTCAGACTCTCTAAATTTTAAGTTAATGCCTTTTAAAGCTTCGACTTTTTCATCACCTGTAACATAAGTCTTTTTTATATTTTTTAATTCTAGCATACTGCTTCCTTTCATTTCATAATAAACAAATAGTATTATATCATATTTATGCTATTTTTTCAATTAAAGTATGGCTTTTCTATATAAAATTTTCAAAATTACTTTTGCTATAATATATCCTTCTTACTTCCATTACCTTACCTTTTACAATATAAAAGATTGTAAATTTCTTAACATTTATCTTATAATACTTTATTTTACCACCATTAAAAGTTTTAAAAACTTCATATGACTCTGGAGCATTACTCCTTTTTTCAATTTGCTTTACTACTTCATTATAGAAGTTATCTGCTGCTATTTTATTTTTAAGTTCATATGTAATATAGTACAAAATATTATTAAATTGTGAAATAAATGTCGGAAGATATCTTATTTCATACTTTTTATTTGCCATCAATTATCCTCCTTGCCATTTGCTTCATTTCTTCATGAGAATAATATTTTGTATTAGGATTATTAGATTCATTCTCTGCTTCTTCTAAAGCTTTGTCAATATCATTTACTCCAAATTGCACTTCTAAAAGCTTTTCCTCATCTAAAGCTTTTAGCATTTCTGAATACTTTTCTAAACTCAAAACTACCATTGAGCCATAACCATTTTTAGTTAAGTATACAGCTTCATCCTCTCTTAAAACTAAATCTTCTATTTCTGGATATTTATTTCTTAAATCTGATACTGGTCTAATATTAATCATAATTCACATTCTCCTTAATATTTATTATCATCATTTTATCACAATTTTATCTTAAAATCAATAAATTATAAAAAATACAGAATATTTCTAAGATATTCTGTATTATATTCTATTTCTTTGTATCTATACTCCCTCTAAATACAACATATTTGTCATATAAGTATTCTAAAATGAAATTACATGCCATATTCAAAAGTGTAACTAATATATCGTTCCAGCCTAAGTTTTCTGCTAGGTAATTTCCTGCTATTGTTGAAACAGGTGTAAATATTGCATAGAAAATTGCAACTTTTATCATTGCTATTGGTACGTTATTGGCTGACTTAAATGTATATTCTCTGTTTAATGTAAAGTTCCAAATAACAGAAGCAATTAATGCAATTAAATATTTAGGCCAATAAGCCCACCCTGTAAATTTATCTAATAGTGTAAATAATACAATCTCTATTATTCCAGCTGATATAGAAAACAATGTAAATTTTATTGTTCTTATTAATTCTTTTTTATCCATTTTTTATCTCTCCTAAAAAATCTTTTATTTCTTTTGCAAGTTGTTCTTCTTTTCCATGATAGCTGTGATCTGCTCCATCTATATATCCTATATTTTTATTTAGATTTTTTATTTTTTCATTCATAAAATCAGCTAAATCACTTGCTTCTTGCTTTATAAGTTCATTCACATTTCCCCATCTCATAAAAATAGGACATTCTATTCTATTTAAAACTTCAAACTCATCATCTTTGTTTCCATATCTTGCAAAATCAAAAGACTCATTGTGTTTAGTATATTGTAAAAAGCTCTTTACAGAGATTGGATGAATAAAACACTTAAATGGCATTAAATCCATTAGTTCTCCTTTATTTGCTTTTTCTTCTGCCAACTTTATATAATCATCTTCTGCTTCACTTTTTATTAATCCAGCAATATCAACTAGGGAAAGCAATACGACTCCTTTTATATTATTTAATAATTCACTATTTTCCTGCTTCAATTTATTATACGTGTATACCACTTTCGTTGAACCTAAACTATGTCCTTGTAAATATATTTCATTGTACCCTAATTCTCTTACAAATTCTATCGCTCCAACTATATCAAAATAGCAATCTTCAACTTTTTCATATGCCATTCCACCAAGTAATGTCACATTGTCATTTTTAATATATCTAACTACATCACTTCCTCTATTGTTAAATACTAGTGTATCTATTCCTATTTCTTTTATTGTTTTTGCAATAACCCTATCTCTTTTTTTAAAACAATTACTTGTCATTCCATGAATTTGTATTAATATTTTATTTGTTTTTTCTTCACACTTATTCAAAATACCATCCAAATATATTTCATCTTTTGCTTTAAATCTGACTATTTCAATACTCATCACTTACCTCCCCTTTTCAAAATCATCACTCACTTTTATTTTTGTATACTAATATAATAATACTAAATTCATAAAAACACAAGTAACTCATATCTAAATTGAATAAAAAAAAGAGCCATATATACTATGACTCATGAGCGACCCGCGCCGGACTCGAACCGACACCCTCCAGAGTAACAGTCTGGCAATCCAACCAATTGGACTAGCGGGCCTTACTTGAAGAAACAAATCTCCAAGAGCGCAATGGGTGGGATTCGAACCCACATCAAACTAATAAAATAATTAGTCCCCTTACCATCTTTCGGGTACCATTGCAAAAGTTTTAATATCTTAAAACAAATTTATTATACACTATTTTACATAACTTGTCAACATTTTTTTAGTTTTTTTACTCAAATTATTTTTTACACAAAAAAGAGCCAAACTAATGGCTCTCAAATGGGGGTGAGAGGATTTGAACCTCAAATCTTCTGGATTTAGTCCAGATGCTCTACCAGGCTTAAGCTACACCCCATGCGCTATTCTATTTGAATAACATATTGATTATAGCATATTTTTTTTGAATCGTCAATTTTTTTTACAACTTTTCTCGTTTTTCTTCATTTTTTATATCTTTTTATTTAACATCCTAAGAGAATTTAAAATAGCTATAATTGAAACTCCAACATCTGCAAATACTGCTCCCCACATTGTTGCAATTCCCAAAGCACTAAGTATTAAAACTAGAATTTTAACTGAAATTGCAAACACTATGTTTTCCCTTACTATTCTCATTGTCTTTTTAGATATTTTTATTGCTGTACTTATTTTTGATGGCTCATCTGTCATGATTACAATATCTGCTGCCTCAATTGCACTATCAGATCCAAGTCCTCCCATAGCAACACCTATATCTGCTAGAGCTAAAACAGGTGCATCATTAATCCCATCTCCTACAAATGCAACTTTTTTATTTGAATTTTTTTTCTTTAACATCTCCTCCATCTTTTCAACTTTACCATTTGGTAAAAGTTCTGAATGGCAGACATCTATTCCAAGTTCACTAGAAATATGTTCTGCAATCTCTTTTTTATCACCTGTAAGCATAATAGTATTTTCAATTCCAGATTCTTTTATTAATCTAATACACCTTACCGAATCATCTTTTATCTTATCTGAAATTAGAATTGTACCTGAAAGATTGCCATCTATGGCAATATATAAAACAGTACCTATATCCTTACTTTTTTCATGTTTTATATTAAATTCCTTCATTAGTTTTTCATTTCCAATTAGAACATTTTTCTCATCTATATTAGCACTTATTCCTTTTCCTAATATCTCCTTAACATCTTTTATTCGTACTTCCTCAGCACTTTTATTATATTTGTTTTTTATAGATTTTGCTATTGGATGGTTAGAATACCATTCTGCATAAGCTGCAATTTCAAGAAGTTCCTCTTCGCTTATTCCCAAAGGCTCTATTTTTTGTACATCAAATACCCCTTCTGTTAATGTTCCTGTTTTATCAAATACAATTGTTTCTAAACTTGATAGAGCCTCTAAATAATTGCTTCCCTTTATTAAAATTCCATTCTTTGATGCCCCTCCTATTCCTCCAAAGAAGCTTAACGGAATTGAAATGACTAAAGCACATGGGCATGATACTACTAAAAACGATAAAGCTCTATATAACCAATCCACAAATGTTGTATCTTTAACAAATAAAGGCGGAATAATTGCTAATAATACAGCAATTATTACTACAATAGGAGTATAGTATTTAGCAAATTTTGTAATGAATTTTTCTGATTTTGACTTTTTACTACTTGCATTTTCTACTAATTCTAAAATCTTATAAACAGTTGAGTTCTCATATTTTTTTGTCGTCTTTATTTTTAAAATCCCATCTAAATTAATACATCCACTTAATACCTCATCATATGCATTAACTTTCTTGGGTGTTGGCTCTCCAGTTAATGCTTTTGTATCAATAAAAGATGACCCTTCCTGTATGATTCCATCTAAAGCAATCTTCTCACCTGGTTTTACAATTATTATCTCCCCAATACTTACTTCATCAGGTTTTATTTTCTCAATGGCATTATTCCTTAAAACATTTGCAAATTCAGGCCTTAGATTCATTAAACTTGAAATTGAATCTCTTGACTTATCAACTGCATAGTCCTGAAACAATTCCCCTATTTGATAAAATAGCATGACAGCAACAGCCTCAGGAAATTCTCCAATCGTAAAAGCCCCAATTGTCGCAATACTCATTAAAAAATTCTCATCAAAAACTTCCCCTTTTATTATATTTTTTACTGCTTTAATAATTATTTCATATCCTATTAAAATATAGCTTAATAAATATATTCCTCTGTTAATCCATATATTTTGAAACGGTATAATTAATGCAATCACAAATAATAATGCAGATACAATTATTTTATATAATTCCTTTTTCATAATTCTTTCCTTCTTTCTATCTTTTATGTTCTATATGTTCAATTCCAACTTCAAAAACCTGTCTAACATGTTCATCATCTATCATATAAAACACTTCTTTTCCAATTTTTTTACATCTTACTATTCCACTTCTTCTAAGTGTTCCAAGTTGATGCGAAATTGATGATTTACTCATTCCTAGCACATTTGCAATGTCACAAACACAAAGCTCATTCTTATCTAAAGCAAATAGAATTTTTGCTCTTGTAGTATCACCTAATATTTTAAAAAATTCAGCTAATTTATTTAATAAATCTTCATCACCCATCTGCTTCAAAGTATCTTCTACTTTGTCTTTATGAATAATATTGCAATCACATATAAATTCATTTTTCGACATTGTTTCACCTCTTTTTTTAATTAGTTGAGTTTGCATTCAACTAATCATATTATAGTTGAATATATACTCAATTGTCAATATGTATTTTTTTTATATAAAAAAAATTTCTCTTTTACTGTTTCAATGGTTTAATGTGTTTTTAAAAAAAACTATTGAAAAAAATGTAACAATATTGTAAAATAAATTTAATAAAAATGTAACAAAGGAAATAGATATATGAAAAAACTATTTATTAGAATACGTTCACTTTTAAAGCTTTTTCTTCTATTGTCTACAGCTATATTAATTATAATTAGTATTTTTGCAATTGTATTTAAGCCAATATATAGCGTTACTTTAAATGGAGAGCATATTGGTTACTGTAAAGATAAAGTAAAACTTCAAAATAGAATTAATGATTATATGGAAAATGGTGATGAATCCACCTATAATAAAAATCTCGCTTTCATTTCAATTGATAATATGCCATCATATAAAATGTGTTTACTTAAAAGAGGCATCACAACAAATGATGATGAAATATTTAAAGAAATAGTAAAAGATGGAGTTTCTTATTATAAATACTATGCAATAGTAGATGATGATGACGAAAAAGTATATGTATCAACTTTTGAAAAAGCAGAAAAAGTAATAAAAGAATTAAAGAATAAAGAAAGTAACAATATAAAAGATTTATCTATTATTGAAAAATATGAAACAAAATTAAAAAAATTTACAAATGTAGATAAAGCTGTTTCTAAGCTATATGAAAGAAAACCAATTGTTAGAGTTGCATCTAGTTCAAGTTATTCTTCTCGTGGAAGTGTTGCAACAGGACGACATATGTCTTCATCTAAAATAAATTTAGGTATTTCTCTTTCAAGACCAATATCTGGTAGAATTTCGTCAAGGTTTGGAGCAATGAGCAGAATAAGATCAGGTGCACACACAGGACTTGATATCTCAGCTCCTTATGGTACAAGAATTAAAGCTGCAGCAGCTGGAAGAGTTGTATTTGCTGGATATAAGGGTGCTTATGGGAATATGATTGCAATAGATCATGGAAAGGGTGTAATGACTTATTATGCACATTGTAGTAGTTTAAAAGCCTCTGTTGGTACATATGTATCACAAGGCACTGTAATAGCAGCAGTTGGTTCAACTGGTAACTCTACAGGGAACCATCTTCACTTAGAGGTTAGAGTTAATGGAGTAGCATATAATCCTCAAAACTACCTTTATTAAAAACCTGCCAAACGGCAGGTTTATTTTTTTGTTTATTAAAATACTATAAAGCATCAGTTATCTCTTGTTTTGAAGTTACACCAATAAATGTTTTCGAAATATTTCCATTTTTAAAAATTAAAACTGTTGGTATGCTCATAACATTATATTTCATTGCTAAATCTTGGTTTTCATCAACATTAACTTTTCCAACTTTTATACTGTTTGAATTTTCTTCTGCAATATTATCAATTATTGGTGACATCATTTTACAAGGGCCACACCAATCCGCGTAAAAATCAACTATTGTTGTCTTATCAGACTTTAACACTTCTTCTTCAAAGTTTTCTTCATTAAAAACATTAACCATATTAACTCCTCCTTATTATTTGTTCTACTTTTTGTTTCTTATATAGTTTACTGCTGAAAGGCCTGCTTCAGCTCCTTCATATACAGCCTTGCATACTTGTAATAATCCTCCTGTAACATTTCCACATGCATAAATTCCTTCTACATTTGTTTCCATTTTTTCATTTGTTTCAATATTATCACCATTTTGAATTATGCCTAATGTTTTTGCAAAGTCTCCTGCCCCTGCTTCTCCAAGTGCAATAAAGACTCCATCTACTGCTAATGTGCTACCATTTTCAAACTCTATTTCAGATACTTTTTCTTCACCTTTTATTTCTCTTATCTTATTGGTATCTACCTCAAAATCACACTTTGGATTTTCTAGTCCATTAGTAAGAATTGTAACTTTGTTTGCAACATGAGATAACTCTGTTGCTTCATTTACTGCAAATTTTCCATTTCCAATAACTACTATGTTTTTATTTCTATAAAAAAATGCATCACAAATTGCACAATAGCTTATCCCTCTTCCGTCAAACTCTTCTATTCCCTTAATATTAGGCTTTACTTTTCTATTTCCTGTTGCTATGATTACAGATTTAGATTCATAGTTTTCTTTTTCTGTTTTTACTTTAAATCCTTCACCTAAGTTTTCTATTCCTATAACTTCAAGTTCTTTAACATCTACCCCCAGTTCTCTTGCTTGTTCTATTCCATTATTATATAGTTCTTCTCCACTAATTCCATCTCTGAATCCATAATAGTTGTCAATTTTAGTTGCTTTTTCAAGATTAGATTCTCCGTGGTATATAACTAGTACATTTAAATTAGCACGTTTTGCATATAAACTTGCAGATATTCCTGCAGGTCCTGCTCCAATAACAATTACATCATACATCTTTATTCTATCCTTTTCATCAAATAATATTTGGTTTTATTTTATATTAATTCTGTTATTTTGTCAATTTAATCAATTATCTGTATCATCAGACCAATCAAGTTCTATTACATTATTACATTCAGGACAATAGATTTCATCTTGATGTATATCAATATCTGCACTAAATTCAAAATTACAATATGGGCAATTTATTTTAAACTCCCCCTCATCTTCTTCATATATATCTTTATATATGTTATCTATATTTTCATCAAGATATTCCATTTTTGTTTCTATCTCGTCCATTCTTTTTTCTTGTTTTTTCTGCTTAGTCTTTAATTCTTTAAGTTTTTTCTCTTCTTCATCCGCATATTTATTTAGTTCATTAAATATGTTATCAAATAGTTTTTCTGTCCTTTCTAGTAAATAATTTAATTCTTCTTTATTTTTTATATTATCTTTTAAATCATTAATGTAGCTTTTCATTTCATTGCCAATTTCTTTTATCATGTCTATCTCCTTCTTAAAACATAAGGAGCTGCAAAAACAGCTCCCCTTTTTTATTATACTCTTTCCATATACTCACATGTACGTGTGTCTATTCTTAATATATCTCCTATATTTACAAACATTGGTACTTGTAGTTCAAGTCCTGTTTCTAATGTAGCTGGTTTTCCAGATGTTGTAGTTGTATTTCCTGCAAATCCTGGCTCTGTATATGTTACTTCTAATTCAACAAATATAGGTGGCTCTACTGCGAATACATTTCCTTTATATGAAAGTATTTTAACTTGCATATTTTCTTTTAAATATTTTAAGCAATCCCCCAATTGCTCTTTATTTAATGGCATTTGATCATATGTATCATTATCCATAAAATAATATAAATCTCCATCATTGTATAAATATTGCATTTCTTTTTTCTCAATTTCTGCTCCTGGATATTTATCTGATGGGTTAAATGTTTTTTCTAAAACTGCCCCTGTTATAACATTTTTTAATTTTGTTCTTACAAATGCTGAACCTTTTCCTGGTTTAACATGTTGAAATTCTACTACTCTAAATACATTTCCTTCCATTTCGAATGTTGTACCATTTCTAAAATCTCCTGCTGAATATACTGCTGCCATATTAATTCTCCTTTCAATTTAAAAACTTTTAATATTATACAACATTCAAGTCCCTTATGTCAATACCTAACCTGCTTTTTTACGATTTAGATACTTCATTTTTGTAGCCATTCCTCCTCTTATATGTCTTTCTGATTTATTTTCTTCTAAAATCTTTCTCACGTCTTTTGCTAAAGCTGGGTTAATTTTTAGTAATCTTTCTGAAACATCTTTATGTACTGTGCTTTTACTTATCCCAAATATTTTCGCTGTACCTCTTACTGTTTCTTTTGTTTCAATTATATAATGTGCTAAATTTATTGCACGTTCTTCTATTGATATTCCTTTCATATACTACTGCCCCCATGAATACTTTTGTTTAAGTTTATTCATAAAAAGGTTGTATTATGAATTGAAAATACAAAATAAAATTTTATCTTTGTAAAATTTATTAGAAATATTTATGTATTTTTAATATTTAGTAATATAGCACTTGAATATTATGTAAAATCATGGTATAATACATCCATATAAGTAATATCTTTTATATTGCTTAATTCCTCAATTCACTATTGAGTAAAGATACTTACTCCTTAGTTTTACTATATATAACTATTAACAATTAGAATTAAAGGAGGAACAATATGGTATTGCGGATTTATTCAATCTTATGTCTTATTTTTATAGCTATAGCTATTATCTACGCAGTTTTCGAATACGAAGTATTCAAACGCCCAAGACAAACAATAAAAAAATTATTTAGCATAATAGTGAAAATACTAATAGTGTATGCAGTACTATTTACCATATATCTTATTTTTATGATTATATATGGTATTACTAATGGAGACTCATTTAAAATTATTTGTTTCTTAATACCTGCATGTTCTTTTATAGTATTTGAAATTTTCTTGCTATTAGAAGAAAGATTTGAAGTATTTGATTTTATATTTAATAAATTGAGTTTTATTTCAATTCTTATATGGGCAGTTTCTAGTATTTTGTTATGCCTCAATTTTGGAACTGGGCCAAATTCAGCGGAAATTTCTGTCGAAAAGATGCATATCGAAACAATAAACATCTTGGAATTTAAAGAAGTACCCTATACAAATGTAAGTGGAAACAGGTGTTATATCAAATCGACACCTAGTTGTGCTTACTATTACGAGGTTGCAACCGAAAATAATGGTACAACAACAAAGGTTATTGATGGATTGAATAATTATGTGGAAAAGCACGAAAGTGCTGAGTATACTGACAATCCTCATATCGAGGTCTATGATGTTATAGAAATATACACAGACTGGTATAATACAGAACATAGAGAAGTAGCATCCACTGAGTACCACATATACATACCAGAAAACAGCATTTTTTACGAAAATGTTGAATAAACGCAAAACGCAGTATCTAAATAAAACGAGAACCATAATTGGCTCTCGTTTTATTTTTTTCTCTATTAAAATGCCTTTCATAATTCCTACTACATAAATACTTTTGTTTAATTGTATTTATAGATAGGTTGTATTATGAATTTTGAATTCGCACTATATTTTTATTGGAATAACATTTTTAATCTCTATTATTAAATCCAACTACTGCACTTGTATTATCTTTTCCTCCTAGAATTAAAACATTAGAGTCAATTGACCTCTCAAATTGTTTTTCTATCTCATCTGTCCTAATAGAATCATGTTTCATTGCTTTTTCAACTATTTTTTTTGCAAATTTTTTTCTATTTGTATTTCTACAAGCAACTGCAATATCTTCATCAGGAAGGCAATCAGTTGCTCCATCAGAAAACAGAACAATCATATCATATTCATCATTATTAATTATTTCAAAATGAGGATGATTTAAATCTTTTCTTGACATACCAATTACTTGAGTCAATTCATTGGCTCTAGAATCGAATCTTGAAGCTTCTTTACTTTTCGTTTTTCCTTTTTCAAGATTTCTTTGTGCAACAGTATCTTCTCTTGAAATTTGCTTAAGTCTTCCATCTTTAACTATATATGCTCGTGAATCTCCCACATTTGCTATCAAAGTATCATTTTCTCCAATAATTGCACATACAAGTGTTGTTCCTCCTAATTTACCCGTTTGGTATTCCACCTCTATCTGTAGCTCTCTTTCTATCTCGTCTTGTAAGGCCGCTTGTAGTCCTGCCACTCCTGTATGCCAGTATTCTATTTGCTTTGAATTTAAGCTATCAAACCATTCTTTTAATTTAGTTACAACAACATCACTTGCAATTTCACCATTTTCCATTCCTCCCATTCCATCAGCTAGTACCATCATTTTAAACTTAGGATTATCTTTATGTTTTATGAGTAAAATAGCATCTTCCTGATTGTCTCTTACTTTCCCAATACTAGTTGCTGCAAACATATCATCTCCAAGTTCTATTTCCCCTTCAACCTTTTTCGTTAGACCACTAATCATTTTATAGTTTTCACCAGAACTATTATCCTTATATCCTCTATACCCATTTATTCTTCTTTTTTCATTTATTGTTTCAATTTTACCCTTTGTTTTTATTTGTTCATTTAACTCATTAATAATATTAGAAAGAATCCTTCCATATTCAATTAAATCAGGATGGTTCTTTTTATCTTCTAAAAATCCATTTTCTGTAACATCAATATAAATATACCTTTTATTATATAAAACCATTTTTAATGCATCTTTTTCTTTTCCTTCATATAGTCTAACATCCATATTTTCCATTCTATTTTTTTTATATTCGTTTTGGCAAAGCTTTTCATATTTTTCTAATGGTATCAATACAATTGCTCTACTTGAAAGCTCTATAGATCCATCAAATTTTGTTTTTGATTCCTTTAAATCGATTAGTTTTCCATTGTTTATTTGTTCTATGAGTGGTTCTATTATTAAAATATCACCCTCACCCTTCTTGTCGTCTATTAGCAAACCATTTAAGCTCCATTCAACATCTACATTATTATCAACAGGGAATTGGTTAGTTCTTCCTATCATTACTAAATCATTTATCCCTATCAAATCACTTGAATGTATTTGTATATCAAATGCATTAGCTTCATTATCAATTTCAATTTGTTTAATTATTTCCTTTATATTTGCTTCGTAAATTTTTCTCATAAGATTTTTTCTCCTTATTGTTTTTCCTGTTAAATTAAGGATGCTCCATAACGGAACACCCTTTTCTTTTTTAAAACTAAAATTTAAGCAACTCTTCGATAATATACTTCTTTATTTCCGGCTGTCTTAACACGAATGCCAAATATTTATGCGTACTGGGAATACTCTTTACCCAATTGCTATACGCTGTCGAAGCCGTTCTCATGCTTTTCTCATATCTTTTTTTTCTTTCTTTTAGCTCAGCTTCGACTTGATCAGTTTGGGGCTTCATCCTCTCCTTGAGCTGATTTCTATTAATCACGTGATTTTTCAGTTCTTTGAAGAGATCCTCGAGTTCAATGTCATTCCAGTTTTTGTAAACTGTAATGACATTACATATTTGATACCAGAAAGGGATTGCTTTTTCCATTTCTTCAATGCCCCATGCACCAATTCCATCTTTAAATTTCTTCACCAAATCATTCAACTGCTGATATGCTGCTTTTGCCTCCCGAGCTTCAGCAATTGCTTCAAAGAAGCTTATTTTTGCTACATTTTCCATTTTAGTTTCCTTTCTTTCAGAAAAACATTATACTGCTACCAAAAGCATTATATCACATTTTATGTATTATGTAAATATTATTTATCAAATTAATTATTTTCTAAAAATTCTTTTGCTTCTTTTATAATTTCCTCTTCACTATTGTTCCCTATTTTTAATGTAATCATTGGCTTAACACCAGGAGAAAATCTAATTCTGTTTCCATATTTCTTTATCAGTGTTTGGACACATGATGCATCAAATAGATTATTATCATAAGTAAATACAATTACATCTTTTTTACTTGAAACCTTGCTTACTCCTTTTGCTTTAGCTAATTGTTTAATTCTAGATATTTCTAGTAGATTTTCTACTTCATGAGGAATATCTCCAAATCTATCTATTAATTCATCAATTACATCTTGAATATCTTTTTCATCTTTACAAAGTGCGATATCCTGATATATTTCTATTTTCTGATTTGAATCTGGAATATATGTCTCTGGAATAAAGCTTGTGACATCTACATCAATTTGTACTTCAAATTCTGGTCTAACTTCTATTCCCTGTTCTTCTTTTACAACTTCATCTAAAAGTCTACAATATGTATCATATCCAACTTCTTCTAAATGTCCATGTTGAATTTCACCTATCAAGCTTCCAGCCCCTCTTATTTCTAAGTCTCTCATTGCTATTTTAAATCCAGAACCAAATTCAGTAAATTCCCTTATGGCTTTTAGTCTCTTATCCGCTTCCTCTGCTAAAACTTTATCCTTTTTGTATGTAATATATGCATATCCTTGTCTATCTGATCTTCCAACTCTTCCTCTTATTTGATAAAGTTGTGCCAATCCCATTCTATCTGCGTTTTCAACAATAATTGTATTTGCATTTGGAATATCAATTCCAGATTCTAAAATTGTTGTACATACTAAAACATTTATCTTTTTATCAATAAAGTCTTCCATTATTTCTTCAATTTGAGATCCTGTCATTCTACCATGTGCATATCCAACATTTGCTTCAGGTACAAGTCTTGAAATTGCATCTGCTTTTAGCATAATGTTTTCAACTCTGTTATAGATATAGAATACCTGTCCATCACGTTCTAGTTCTTTTGTTATTGCTTCTTTTATTACCTCTTCATCATATTCTAAAACATAAGTCTGAACTGGTTTTCTGTTTTGTGGTGGATCATATATTACAGACATATCTCTAACACCTACAACAGACATATGTAATGTTCTAGGTATTGGTGTTGCTGTCATTGTAAGTACATCAATATTTGCTTTGTATTGTTTTATTTTCTCTTTGGCTTTAACTCCAAATCGATGTTCCTCATCTATAATTAGTAGTCCTAAATCTTTAAATTCAACTTCTTTTCCAAGTAACTTATGAGTTCCAACAACAATATCTACATCACCTAATTTTAGTTCTTTCACAATTCTATTTTTATCTTTTGTAGTTCTAAATCTATTTAATAGTTCAACAGTTACTGGATAGTCTTTCATTCTTTCTTTAAATGTCTGATATTGCTGTTTAGCAAGTACTGTTGTAGGTACTAAATATGCAACTTGTTTTCCTTCCATAACAGCTTTAAAAGCTGCTCTTATTGCAACCTCAGTTTTTCCATATCCAACATCTCCACATAAAAGTCTATCCATTGGCTTTTCGTTTTCCATATCTGTTTTTACTTCATCTATGCATCTTAATTGGTCGTCAGTTTCTATATATGGAAATTTACCTTCAAATTCCTTTTGCCATTCTGTATCTGGCATAAAAGCATGCCCTTTTGACTTTTCTCTTAATGCGTAAAGTTCTATCAGTTCTTTTGCAACAGCTCTTAAATTATTCTTTACTCTTGCTGTTGTCTTCTCCCAATCTTTTGACCCTAATTTGTTTAGCTTTAATCCAGCCTCTTCTCCACCTACATATTTTCTTATACTATCTAAAGCATCTGTAGGAATGTATAGCACATCATCACCTGAATATTTTAGTTTAATATAGTCTTTTGTTGTTCCATCTGCAGTAATTGTATTTACTCCTATATATATACCAATTCCATATCTCCTGTGTACTACATAGTCTCCAACTTTTAAGTCAGCAAATACAACTTTTTCTCCTTGTTTAAATTCTTCAGATTTATATTTCCTTTTTCTTCTATCTGCTTCTACAAGTTCATTTGCTACAATTACAATTTGATCTAAATCATAAGATTCAAACCCTTCTGAAAGCTTTCCTATAGTAATCACTACATTATTGTGTGTATTTTTTGTGATAATTGTCTGATTTAAATTCTCTTCAATTCTTGTAGAAATGTCATTTTCATTTAAAAGTTTTTCTATTTTACTAGCTTTTTCTTTCATATCTACTACAATATATATTTTTTTGTTATCATTTTGGTAGTTCTTTATGTCATTTATAAACAAGTCTATACCATTCTTGTAGTAATTTAGTTGTCTATATCTTAAGTTAAACTTTTCTATACTTGATGATATTGTAGTGTTTAGCTTTTCTATATATATAATCTTTTTTCCTTCAAAAGCATTTTTTGTATCTTCTATACTTTCTGTATTTAAGAGACTTTCTGGTACAATTTTTTCTTTTTCTATTAAAGCTTGAATTAGTCTTTCAGTATCTTCTTTAATATTTAAACTTCTCGCTTCAACCTTATTTGGTTCATCTACAAAAATAACATATCTATCATCTAAATAGTCTAATATAGTTTCTTGCGAATTATAGAAGCTATTGAAATATCTATCAACTTTGCTTAAATAGTTTCCATTTTTTATTTCTTCAATATCTCTTTCCACAATTTGCCCTTTATTTGATTCATAAACTTTACTTTGAATATCACCGCAAACTTCTTCTAGCGATTTTTCTAATATATATTCATGCGCTGGGTAAATATCTATTTGGTCTATTTGACTAGTAGACCTTTGGCTAACTATATTAAAGTACCTTATAGAATCAACTTCATCTCCCCAAAGTTCAATTCTGACACCTGTTGTATCTGTTACAGAAATATCGATTATTCCACCTCTTATGCTAAACTCTCCTCTTGCATCTATTAAGTCATATCTTGTATATCCTAAATCAACTAGTTTCTGTTTAATTTCATCAATATTACATCTTTTACCTATTTCAAAATTTAGTGTATTTTTATATAATTCACCTTTCGCTAAAATCTTTTGCTGAACAGCTTCTATTGTTGTTACAATTATTAAGTTTTTATTGTCATATATTTTATTTAAAACATCTATTCTTTCATAAGGTAAATCCTTGCTTTCTGCAATATAATCATATGTTAATATCTCTTTTTTAGGAAATACATATACTTTATTTGTAAAATATCTTATATTTTCTGCAAGCTTTTTTGCTTGTATTTCATTATATGTAATAAGAAAAACTGGTCTTTTAGTATACTCGTTTATTGCAGATAAAATTGCAGTTTCGGCCACGTCAGTTAAGCCCGATATTTCTATCGGACTTTTTTTACTTTCTATATTTTTAATTAAGCTAATAAATTTGGGGTTCTTTCCTAGCTCTCCAATAATCGTGTTCATTAATCCCCTACTCTCTTTCTTTTTGGTTTCGTTTTTTGGTTTCAGTTTCTTTTTCGTTTAATGATTTACTACTTGTATATCCTCCACCTTTACTATTTTTCACATTTAATTTAAGTTTTTCTTCTCTGTTTTTAAACAATAACTCTTCTAGCTTTTCTACCCTTTTTAGTGAAGCTAAAAGTTCTTGTTTTATTCTTTTTAAATGTTCTTCCTCTTCTGTTGTTTCTGTGTCATCATTATTATTATTATTTCTTTTCTTCTTAGTCTCTCCATATTTCATTATAGCTTCTTCTTGGCTAAGTTCAGGTTCGTCAGCCTCAACAAATTGTTTTAATGTTCCTTTTATATCTATTAATTTTTCTTCTTTTTGTTCTTCTATTTCTTTTGATTCTTGCATCTAGGAATCACTCCTTTAAAACTAAATATATTATTACTTTACCATATTTTTCAAAAAAAATCAATACATTTTTTGGAAAAGGGAACTGTTCTCTTTTCTAAAAAATATTGACAAATATTTTTTAGAGTATATAATATAGGTGTACTATTAATTTGTTTTACTATCATATTTTTTCAATATTAGAATATATTATTTTTTATTGCAAATACTATTTTTATATTCAAAAAAGTTAAGCAATATCAAAGGAGCAAGATTTTTTGATTTTGTATCAAACTTTTATTCTTTTATATGGAAGGATGTAATCATGGATAACCTTAAAAATCTCTTTGATGAAGATACAGTAGAAAATATAAGCAATTATGTAGAAAGCAAAATGTATCTTCTAAATCAAATCCCTGATTTTAAAGAAAAAGATAAAAAACTAGCAAATAAAACTGAAGATCTTGAGAATTTATTATCAGCTGATTTAAAGAATAAACTTGATGACGTAATGAAATTACACTATCAAATTGATTCGTACTACTTCGCTCTTGCTTATTTTTTAGGTAAACAGCAAGAAAAATTGACATACTAAAATAAAAAGTTCCTAAGAAATTTTAAATCTTAGGAATCATTTTTATATTATTTTTAAATAATACCACATTAATATGTATCACTAATAATATACTAAGTAACAATAATATAATTATAATGAATGTTATGTATTGTATATATTTTTGTGTTTTAGCATTATATCTTTCTCGAGCATCAAGTTTTTCATTGATATTATCTTTAGAAGTGTACAAATAATCATCATAACCATTTGGATTATTATCTAATTGTTTTTTAGTAATAAATGCTTTACATATACTTTCAATCTCTGGTTTTATATAATCTTTAACTTCAAGTTCAATTCTATGAATTTTTCCTTTTTTAAAGTAATCAATTCTGAGTACATCAATTTGAACAGAACCATATTTATTTATGCGTTTATGAGTCTTTTTAATTTTAAAACTAACCAAATCACAATAATCTATATTATGATGTCTTAAATCATAATACACATATATTTTTTGATTATGTATTTTTAAATCCCATTTCACTTCAAAAGCTATTATTTTCACAGTAAGAAAGGCTAAAAGAAAGAAAAAAATAGTTACTAATATTATTATTTTTGTAGTACTATTCCACAGTATTACTATAATTAATAAGTATAATATAGCTATGAATATATATAAATTATTTTTATCACTAGATGATAAAACTTTATTTAATGAATTTGAGATATCTGCATCAATATTTTTGGCTTTTACTATAAAATCTTCAGTTTCATAATTATTTAACATTATATCCTCCATAATATGATTTTAACAAAAAAAGTATAATATCAACATAACTTGATTAAATATATTATATATTTAAAACTGGTTCTTATACTTTTTTTGCATATACCAATATATTTGTGAATCTTTTTCTATTCTATTTCATTCCCAAAATAACTATCAATCAATATCTGTTTTAGCTCAGAAACTAATGGTACTCTTGGATTTGCAGTAGTACATTGATCTTCAAATGCTCTATCTGCAAGCATATCTATTTTTGCCATAAATTCTGTTTCATCAATGCCTGCATCTTTAAAAGATTTTGGTATTCCTAAAAATTCATTTAATTCTTTTACTTTTACTATAAGAGAACTTACTCCTTCTTCTACCGTATCTGCCTGAAGTCCTATTTTTCTTGCCATTTGTGCATATTTTTGGTCTGCAATAAAGTACTCATATTTAGGGAAAGATACGAATTTTGTTGGCATACTCGCATTATATCTTATTACATATGGAAGTAAAATTGCATTTATTCTTCCATGAGCTAAGTGAAATTCTGCCCCTATTTTATGTGCTAGAGAGTGATTTACTCCTAAAAATGCATTTGTGAATGACATTCCTGCAATTGTACTTGCATTATGCATTTTTTCTCTAGCTAATTTATCATTTTCTCCATCTGTATATGCTTTTGGCAAATAATTTACAACTAATTCAGCAGCTTTTTCTGAAAGCCCATCTGTAAAATCTGATGCCATATTAGAAACATAAGCCTCCAAAGCATGTGTTAAAACATCCATTCCTGTATCTGCTGTTACTGTTTTTGGAAGGCTTAAAACTAAGTCCGGATCAACAATTGCAACATCAGGAGTTAACTCATAATCAGCAAGTGGATATTTTTTATTATTTACTTTATCAGTTAAAACTGCAAATGATGTTACTTCTGAGCCAGTTCCAGATGTTGTAGGTATCGCTACCATTTTAGCTTTTTGTCCTAATTTAGGAAATTTATATGTACGTTTTCTTATATCCATAAATTTTAATTTAAGTCCTTCTGGATCTGCATCAGGATGTTCATAAAATAGCCACATTCCCTTTGCTGCATCTATTGGACTTCCACCACCTAAAGCTATAATAACATCTGGTTTAAAGTTCTTCATTCTTTCTAGTCCTTTATTTACAGTTTCAAATGATGGGTCTGATTCAACTTCATCAAAAATCTCACAATGTATATGTTTTTCTCTTTTTCTTAAATGATACAAAATTTTATCTACATAACCTAAATTAACCATTCCTTGGTCTGTTACAATAAATGCTCTTTCTATGTCTGGCATTTTTTCCAAATAAGCAATTGAACCTGCTTCAAAATATATTTTCTCTGGTATTTTAAACCATTGCATATTTACTCTCCTCCTAGCAACTCTTTTTATATTAATTAAGTTTACTGATGATACATTAGCTGTTGTAGAATTGCCACCGAATGAACCACATCCTAGTGTAAGTGATGGCATATTTGTGTTATATATATCACCAATTGCTCCATGAGTTGAAGGAGAATTTACTATAATTCTACCTGCTTTCATTTTTTCTGAAAACTGTAGAATTTTTTCTCTATCTTCAGAATGAATAACTGCCGAATGTCCGAGTCCCCCATATTCTATAAGCTTTTCCGCTTTATCTAAAGCTTCTTCAAAATTGTCAACTATATAATAAGTAAGAACTGGACTTAGTTTTTCTTTTGAAAATGGGAATCCTTCCCCTATGCCTTCTTCATAAACAACAATTACTTTTGTATCTTTTGGTATTTCAAATCCTGCTAGTTCTGCAATTTCGTATGGACTTTTTCCAGGTATGTGTGATTTTAATTTGTCTCCTCTTCCATCGACATATTCAAACATTACATTTTTTAGTTTTTCTTTTTCTTCTGGAGATACAAAATAACATCCTGCTTTTCTCATTAAATCTTCAAAATCTTGGTATATTTCTTTTTCTACAATTACTGCTTGTTCTGATGCACAGATCATTCCATTATCAAAAGCTTTTGACATAACTAAATCATTTACAGATGTTTTTAGTTTAGCCGTTTTTTCTATAATACAAGGAACATTTCCAGGGCCAACTCCTAATGCAGGTTTCCCACATGAATAAGCATTTTTAACCATACCTGTACCTCCTGTTGCTAATATCAAATTAACATCAGGATGATGCATTAGAATGCTGGTTGCTAAAACAGATGGTTCTTGAATCCATAGAATACAGTTCTCAGGTGCTCCCGCTTTAACTGCTGCATCTCTTAAAATCTCTGCTGCTCTTACAGAACAATTCTGCGCAGATGGATGAAATCCAAAAACTATTACATTTCTTGTTTTAGCTGCAATTATCGATTTAAACATTGTTGTAGATGTTGGATTTGTAACAGGAGTAACACCTGCTATTATTCCAACAGGCTCTGCTATTTCAACATAATCATCTTCATCATTTTCATTTATTATTCCAACTGTTTTTTCATATTTTATGCTATGATAAATATACTCTGTTGCAAACATATTCTTCGTTATCTTATCTTCATAAATTCCACGACCAGTTTCTTCTATAGCCATCTTAGCAAGTTCCATATGATGCTCTAATCCTGCCATAGACATCGCTTTTATAATATTGTTTACTGTTTCTTGATCTAATTTTAAATATTCTTCAGCTGCGATTTTTGCTTTTTCCATTAAATCATCTATCATTTGTTTAACTTTTTGCTCTTGTTCTTCTTCCACTTTTTTCTTCCTTCCTTTTCTTGAAAATGAGAACTATCCCCTTTTCCAACTCTATATAACTTCGTAAATAACAAATCTATCATCCGAATATATCTCTTTGTATTTTTCTGAATCTGTTTTTCTAATTAACATAGCAATCTTTGAATTCTTATATAGTATCACATGTGTAATGTCATATTTATTAAAAATGTCTCCATAGTATGTGCTAATATTTGAACTATTTATAAAATCCATAAAAATATCATTACCATCTGTTGCTTTACCTGATGGAGTATTAAACTCTGGTGCATATAAATCTGCCCTAGAATCAATAAATACTGGTATTCCTCTGTATAATAAATAGCTTCCATAGTTATATTCATTATACAATCTAATATTATCTAAGTCTAAATTATTTAAAATCCATTCACTTGCTTGAACTGGATATGTACTCTCATTAACATATTTCAAGTTCTTTGTTTTTGAGTAAAAATGTAGACTCAACGAAATCATCGCTGTAATTAATATAAAAGCTGTAAATTTGTTAAAATACTTATTAATTAAATTATCAACATCATAATGTAATATGTTTTCTAAAAATTGTTTTGTCATTCTTATAAAAGCAATAGACCCTATTAAAACTAACATACTCTGTTGTCTTCTAGTCATAAACATAAGATATGTTAAACCACCAATCATAAATAAATCAGAAAGTCTAATTTTTATTCTTGTAAAAGCTATTAACCATATTAAAATTATCATCGTACATAGCATAGGAGAGTTGTTCGTAAGGGTTAGTGGTAAATGTTCATTTATATTTTTGGTAGTATTTCCCTTCATTGTAAGATATGTATATGTAAAAGGTGAATTTCCTAGTGGAGTTAAAAAACCTGTAAAAATTGCTATAATCATTATTACAATAAGCCATCTTACATTTTTATTTTTCCTTATTTTTACTTTATACTCTTTTCCTTCATTTTCTTTTATTTTTGTTTTAATTACTTCAATCCTATTTTGATTTTTTAGTAGTTTTTCATTAAAATCATTTAACTTTTTATTTATTTTTTCTTTATTTTTTATATTCTTTCTTTTTGTTTGGTTTAATAACAGTTTAGCTCTAAATTTCAAAAAAGCTATTTGTACTTTTTTATATATTAATATATCAAATATCTCTGCAATTAAATATTCTGCTATATATGGCAAATATATAACAAATGTAAAAGGCCAAACTGCAATGTGCAAGTTTGCTATAAGAAAATGTATAATAAATAAAATAACTGCATTTATAACTTTTTTGTTTTCTAAAAATCTTTCGATATTATATGTCAATAGAACAAATAGTATAAATGTTACCAGTTGTGCTCTTGCTGTAATATACCCTTTTATTAAATATAAAACTACCATCGTAATAATAAAAGATATCACATAGTTTTTGTTTAATTTTGAATTAACAAAAAATATACTAAATCCTAATAAACAAGAAAAAACAATCGTTGAAATGTATATTGCTCCAAATTGTCCTATATCGTATATATAACTCATACCTACATCATAAAGCCAATGTGGGTATTCGTAAGGTAATCCTTCATGCCATGAAAAATGGTCCATTTTATCAATACCGTTTTCTCTAATCAAATGTCCAATTTTCACTGTATAAAAAATATCATTCTGCATCTGTTTTGGTGTTATACTAAATGCAAAAATAGCAATTAATACTATTGCTACTATGCAAAAAATCTTTCTTTTGTTTTTTGAAAAGATTGTAAAAAGATTTTTCATTTTTGTCTCCATTCTATTTACTGGTAGATCCAAATCCACCTTTTCTTAATTGTGTTGCTTCATCATTGTCAGCTTTCAAATAAGTTCCAAACATTGCTTGACCTATTGCATCACCTTTTTTTATATATATATCTTCTTCTTTTAGATTTATTAAAGAAAACATTATATGTCCATCATTATCTTCATTTTCATAATAATCACCATCAATTATTCCTACGGAGTTTGAAAGCATTATTCCTTTCTTGGCAAATCCAGAACTTTTTGAGTAAAGGTATAACACCTCATTCTCTTGCATATACGCCTTAAGTCCTGTTGGAACAAGTGTAGCTTTCATTCCTTTTTTAAAACTCGGTATTACTACATCTTCGGCAGCCTCAATATCATATGCTGCCGATAATTTTGTCTTTCTTTCAGGTATATTTATGCCTTTATCTTCAAAACCTTTTGCTATTTCAAACCCTCTTATCTTATCCATTTCTTTAACCTTCCTTAATTATTCTTTTTAAATCCCTGAATCCTTATTACATTAACTCTTCCTTCTGAATCAAATTCAAATGAAATACTAAAATCCTTATCTGATTTTTCAATTTTTTCCTTTAATTCTTCAGCTAGTTTAATATTCTTTTTTTCTTCTGAAATATATATTCTATATTTGTCTTCTCCAGTTATTATATATTTGTCCATATTTCTTCCAACTAAATCTAATAGATTATAGATTACTTCTTTTTCAATATTTTGACCTTGATAAGGTAAAAATTGATTATTAAAGTTTTTCTTTAAACTTTCCTTTCTATTTTGAATTTGAGCTTGTATTTTTCTATTTTCTTGAAGAAAAACACTCAAAATTTCCGAATTAAACTGACCATTTTTATTAGAAATTAATGTATCAATCTTTCTTAATAACCCTATTAGTGCTGAGCTTTTCTCGCTTTCTTTTAATTTGGATAAATTGAAGTAATCAATATTCTCATATTTCTTCTCTATTCCTTCTATAGTATTATCTGATGTTTCTAATAGTTGTTCAATATTAAAGTCAATTTCTTTTATAAAATCATTTTTGTAGCTGATTTCTATCTTAGAATTTAAACTATTTGCTTCACTATTAATTCTATATTTCATATTAACATTATTTCTATTTGAATCTTCATATTTCATATATATGTCTTCATCTTGTTTTTTTATATCAAAATAATATGTATCAATACTTTCATTAGATATTTTCCTATACTTGAAATTCAATTCGTTTTCAAAAAAATCAATATATATTTGGTTATTATCTATTTCAGTTTCAATTCTTAATATACTATTATTTTCAATATATAAACTTAATATAGCTTCTGGAATAATTATTTCATTCTTATTAATAAGACCTATACCTTCTTGGTTATCAAACAAATCGAATATGTCTAAAATTATTTCTTTTACTTTATCTTTTGATAATACTACTGAATAACTGCTTACAATTTTTTCTTCACCGTTATTTAATGTAATTTGTGAAGCTTTATTTTTGATAATACTCTTAGAATCAATTTGTTTTACAGTTTTTATAACTATATTTTTTATATCTTCTTTTTTATCTTTAGAAATATCCCAAATCTTTTTTATCTCACTATCTAAAGTTAAGCTCCCATTATATCCTATATATTTCAGAAAATCTTCTGCCTTTTCTGTATCAATGCTTACAAATTGTTTAACTATATCAGTAAATAGCAACCCCACATTTTTGTTTTCTCTAAGATATTCGAGATTCATCAATTCTGTATCTCCATATTTGATAAGAACTCTTTTAAATGAATTACTGCTAGTGTTATTTGTAATTCCATTGCTCATAATATTAAATACTTCGTTATCATTGTTGCTATTTAAATATTTTATATTTATTTTTGTATTATCTTTATAATTTTTTTGTAGTAATGTGTTTACATATTCATTTTCTTCCGAAAACTCTAAAACCTTTTCTGCTTTATCTATCCCACTAAAAAAATGTTTTTGAAATATCTCACTTTTGGATTTAAACATATCAGTTGTTAAACTCAAAACAAGATATACAGTTAAAGCTATAATTATTAAGCTAAATAATATTCCTACAATTATCATTGGTTTTTTGCTCATCTTAAATCATTCCTTAATTAATATATTTAGATTTTATGTAAAAATCTATAAAATTTTATTTTTTTGAATAAATCTTCTTTGTTCAACAGCTTCATAAACTATAATTCCAGTTGAAACTGACGCATTTAAAGATTGAACTTTTCCTAATACTGGAATTTTCACTAGAAAGTCACAATTTTTCTTAACCAAATCGCTCATTCCTTTTCCTTCGTTTCCAATTACTATTCCTAGCGGTCCTTTTAGATCTTGGTTAAAATAATACTCTTCTGCATTTACATCTGTCCCACAAATCCATACACCATATTTTTTCAATGTATTTATACAATCTTTTATATTGTTTACTCTTGCAATTTTCATATACTCTACTGCACCACAAGCTACCTTACTAACCGTACTATTTACTGAAGCTGATCTTCTTTTTGGAATTACTATGCCATGTACTCCTGCAGTTTCCGCTGTCCTTATTATTGCACCCAAATTATGTGTATCCTCTATTCCATCTAATATTAGAATAAATGGACTTTCTTCCTTCTCTTTTGCTAATTCTAATATATCTTCAATTTCACAGTATTCAAAAGGTGGAACTATTGCAATTACTCCTTGATAGTTATTAGATTGTGCCATATTTTCCATTTGACTTTTATCCTTTTCAACTATTACAACTTTTTTCTCTTTTGCCATTGCAATAATTTTAGTTATTGATCCTGTTTTTTCACCTTTTGTAATATATAGCTTATTAATATCTTTTCCACTTTCTAAAAGCTCTATTACAGCATTTCTTCCTTCTACTTGATCCAAATAATATTCTTCTTCACTTTTTTCTTTTTCTCTGTCTTCTTCTCTTCTAGTACTCTTTCTTCTATCTGTTTTTCTTCTGTCAGGAGTTCCTCTGTCAAATTCTCTTCTGTCATCTCCCCTTCTCTCATTTTTTCTTCGAACATTTCTTCTTCTTTCTTGATTTGCCATAATAACTACCTCTCTTTTTATTTTTTAATAAATGTAGCCCATTTTCACTTATTATTATATTATAATATTTCCCTTTAAAAATCAATCTTTTTTATAGATTTTATTGAAGTTTTTTTGATTTTTTGATATAATATATTTATATAATATGTGGGTATAATTTAGTGGTAGAATGAAATGCTTCCGACCTTTTAGCCCGGGTTCGATTCCCGGTACCCACTCCAATGACGAATCTGTTCGAACTTTTTGAATAGAGATACAAATATCATTCTGAAAACGGATGATATTTTTTTGTTGCCAAAATATCATCTGATGGAAAGGATGGTGTTTTAAAATGAAGATAATAAAGGAAGAATTACAGTTTGAGGAAAGTCTGAAACAAAGGCTAGAATTTATATGTGAGTTTTCTAAAGTTACGCCCACTTTTATAAATGGAAGTATTAGAAAGATTGAAAATACTAATCTTTCTTACATTGAGCCACATAGAGTTATTATAAAAGATACAACATTTCTAGTTTTCAATTATTCTAATGATATGTATATTTCTAATCTTTCTAGAAAGATAAAATTATCTGAATTAGAAGAATATTTGAAAACAATATAGCTTGTAATAATTGAAATAAGTGTAAAAATTTGACATTTCTTAAAATTGTGATATAATACTTATGTAAACAACATCTGTTTATATAAATATTAGGAGTTGAATTATGTTTTTTATAGAGTTAGAAATATATTTAAAAATACATAAATTTAAGAGATGTCATTAGCATAAGTTTGTGCTTTTGATGTCTCTTTTATTTTATAAAGATTGGAGGTTTTGAATTTGAACGAAGATAAGAAAAAATGTGGATTGTATATGAGAGTATCAACAGATGACCAAGCAAAAGAAGGATTTAGTTTACCAGAACAAAAAGAAAGATTAAAGGCTTTTTGCAAATTCAAAAATTATGAAATTATAGATTATTATGAAGATGCAGGAATTAGTGCTAAAACAGGTAATCATAGACCAGAGTTTGAAAGACTTAAAAACGATATTAAATCTAAAAAGATAAATACTATTATTGCTTTAAAACTTGATAGGATAACAAGAAGTATCTATGATTGGGAAGAACTTATAACCTTTTTAGATGAAAATGATGCCTACCTTGATTGTGCAAATGATGAAATCAATACTACCACAGCTAATGGTAAGATGATTTCAAGACTTTTAATGAGTGTAAGTCAAAATGAAATAGAAAGAACAAGTGAAAGAACAAAAGTAGGTATGGCTGGAGCAATAAAGTCAGGTCATATTCCACATAAAGCTCCATTAGGATATAAACACGAAGATAAAAAACTTGTAATTGATTATTCTACAAAAGATATTGTAGTTAGAATATTTGACTTATATTATAATGGCTACTCTTATCAGAAAATAAGTAATCTATTTAATGAGGAAAAAGTGCTAGGTAAAGATAATTGGCGAGATTCAACTATTGTAGGAATTATTGAAAATGAAATATATAAAGGCGATTTTATACATGGAAAGAAAACTAAACACCCTACTTATTATGAAGATGTAGTTGAGCCAATTATCTCAAAAGAAATGTGGGCTGATTGTCAAGTACAGAAAAAGAAAAATTCTAGAAGTTATAAAAGAACTCTAACTTATTTATACCTGCAAAAACTAAAATGTCCTAAATGCAATCGTATTTTAGGTGGTAAGGCAACTACAAAGAAAAATGGAAATGCCTACTTCTACTATTATTGTCACGATTGCAAAATACAATTTAAAGAGAACTTAATTACAGATTATTTCAGTCAATTTATAGATGAATTAACCGAATATGACTCTGTTGTAAATCAATTCTTCTTGCCTATGATAAAGCAAAAATTTGATGAGCCAAAAGAACAATTAGAAAAAGAAATAAATGAGCAAAATAATAAGTTGGATAGAATTAAAAAAGCATATATTAATGGTGCTTTTGAACTAAAAGAATATAACGAGGAAAAGAAAATTGTTGAAAAAGCCATTGCAGAACTAGAAACTCAACTAAATAATACCGATTGTGCAAAAGAATTAAGATTTACACCAAAAGATATTTTACTAAAAAGAGATACAGATTATATAAACAAACTAAAACTAAATAAAGAATATAAAGAACATACTAAAACTTGGAAAGACTACACAAGAGAAGAACAATCTGAACTTATAATGAAATATGTTGATGATATTGAACTTGCTCTTATAGGCAATGTAATAACAGTAAAACAAATAAATTTTAGAGATTCAATTTGCAGACCTTGTAAAGAACTATACGATAATGGATATATAGATACTACAAAACCTACTTTATTTGGAAATGTATTAGGAAGTGTAAGATTTAGTAACTATTTGCCAGAAAAAGAAGTTAGCGAAATAATAATGAGATTAAGACAATATTATGATGTGCATTATACAGAAGCAACTTACTATGTGCAAGACCAAGTATTTTACTTTAATTTCAAAGAAGATAATTCTGCTATTGTCAGAGTATTCCCATTAAAAGATTATTACAAACTAGATCCAGATAATAAAATGGAAACCTATGAATTTGGAATACTCTATATAAATGAAGATGATAAATTTCAAATGCAAGAAATTGATACTGCATTTGATTATATTCCAGATGAAACAAATGATAGTGTAATTTATACAAAAGAGCCTACTCCTATTCCAATAGGTGTAAAGCCTGTAAAATACTCCCAAGAAAAAGCGGAATAATTGTTGCAAGACTTCTAACAAAGACTTGGCTATTGCAACAAGCAAATTAGCGAAGACATATTTATATTTGCGGTAGCAATATAAATTTTGTATGAGGTAATTTGAATAAATTTTCTCCCAGCAGGAGAGAAAATTTATAGCCTCGCAGAGCCCCCTGTTTTGATAGAATGTCAAAACAACCAGGGGGTTAGAAATTACGACATAGTCATAATTTCTTTGCTACGAAGCCTATTCTAAAGTAGATTTTATAGGAGGAAAATATGGTCGAAGAATTAGCATACTCTATCCATCTAGGAACAGATAGAAATAAAACAATAAAGGCAAAAGAAATTGCATCAACTACTGCATCTGGAGAGACATCATTTTCAAATAATGCAATACAAAATGCAACACAGTTGTCAAAGGTAAACAAACACAATTTAAGAGACTATGATAATATGAAAGATAAGATTTACACAATTTATGGAACAAACAATTTATATAGAGATGTCCAACAATTATATTTACAAGAATTTGAAGAGTCAAGAATAGAATATAACAATAAACAAACTCGTGAAGATAGAAAAATACAAAACTATTTTAAACACATTTCAGATAGTAAATTATGGGACTTGGCTTGTGAGATTATCATAGAACTTGGAGATATGGACTTTTGGAATGACAAGAATGATGAATATAGATTTAAGATGATTGATGTGTATAGAGAACAAGTTGGAGATTTAACCAAACTTGTACCAAACTTTAAAATAGCAAATCGGAACTATACATTTCGATGAAGTAAGTCCACATATTCATATAGTTGGAGTTCCTGTAAGTGATGATAATAAAAGAGGAATGAAAAAACAAGTCGCAAAATCTAAAATATTTAACAGAGAATCTCTTACAGAATTGCAAGACAAGATGAGAATTTGCTGTATAAAATCATATAACAAGTATTATGAAAAGAACTCTATACTTAAACAAAAGCAAAAAGGCAGAAATCAAGATATAAAAGTAAAAGATATGGAAGATTACAGAGAAATAAAAAATCAATTTGCTAAAAAAGAACAAAAGCTACAAGAAGCAAATAATCAAACACAGAAACTTGATATTGCAAGTAATGATATAAATAAAATACTAGATAATTTGAAACCTACTAAACTTAACAAAAATAATATGCTTATTTCAAGCGAAAATGTAGAAATTATTAAAAATTATACAAAAGATGTAAAAGATACCACCAAAACAATTAGAAATGTAAATGGCTTAAATATGGCGATTAGAGATTTTGAACATTCAGCTTTTGAAGTACAAAAAGAAAATCGTTCTTTAAAATATGAATTAGAACTAAAAGATGAAGAAATCGGAAAATTGAAAAGCGAAAATTCTAAAAAAGATAAAATTATAGATAAATTACAAACTGAAAAGGAAAGCCTAAAACAGCAATTACAAAAATTCAAAAGCTTTTGGCATAAAACTATAAAATATTTCCAAGATAAAATAAATTATAACAAAGACAAAAGTTTTATTGAAGTTGCAAAAGACTTATTTATAAACAAAATCTTTGATAATCACGAATACGAAATTGTAAATGACAGAAGAAAAAAAGTTAAAACAATAGATGAAATTGAGGCAATTAAAGGTAAAAAGAAAAATAATATGGAATTAAAATAGGAGTTGATTTTTATTATGGAAAACGAAAATGTAACAGATTTAATAAATATGATTGATAAAATGGATTTAAAAGATAAGTTAAGACTTGCAATTTGCATGAGTCAAGACAAATGGTCTGGACTAAAATTCAATACAAAAGAAAACTATGAGAAATTTGATGGTATATTAAAGAGTATAGATGAAGAATATAGAACTACAAATACAAATATGGCAAAGTATTTTAATGTGATGTTTGCAGAGGCTAAACTTATGGAATCACCAGTAGAACAGCAAAATCAAGTGGCTTTATATTTATTTAATAGTATAAAATGTTAAGAAATTTTGATTTAAAATACTAAAAAACTCTGTTATTTTAATGAATTTGTCATTAAAACAGAGTTTTTATATTTTAATAAAATTAGTTGTTTGCCATATATTTAACTAGTTGAATTACTGAATTTCTTTCTTTTTCAGTCAGTTTTATAAAGTCTTCTAAAAAATTTTCTGATAAATTATTAGTATTATCAAATAATTTTGTATCTATAATTTGAGATAAAGAAATTTTCAAAGCATTGCAAATATCTATTAAGGTAATTGTTGTAGGCATACAATTGCCCATTTCCAATTCATATATATGATTAGCTGATAAATTGCTTTTTTCAGCTAAATCTTCTCTTGTATAGCCCTTTTTCTTTCTATATTGATATATATTTTCTCCAATGTATTTTGCTATTTTTAATTTTCTATCTTTATTTTGTTCAGTCATTTTGCTATCTCCTATTTCCATTATTTAAAAATATTATATTATTAAAGGCTAATATTCTAAACAATTTACAGGTGTAAAAAAGTTGATATTAACATATAAAGAAGTAAGAAAATACATTTTAAAAATTAAAATGATAAAAAAAAAAAAGAAAAAAGTGTAAAAAGCTGTTTACAAAAATTAGTTAAAATAGTATAATAAAATTGTTATGAAAATTTATTTATTTTAGGTCTTTCACAAAAGACAAGAAAGGAAGTTTTTTATTATGAAAAATCATATAAAAAAATCGCTAAAAATCAGTAATGGTATTACTTTGATAGCCCTTGTTATAACTATCATCGTTTTATTAATACTTGCAGGAATTTCTATAGCAATGTTAAGTGGAGATAATCGGAATACTACAAAGAGCAACAGATGCCAAAAAGGTTACTGACAAGAATCAAGCAATAGAACAAGCACGAATAGATATATTAGGAAAAATAGCAGAGAAAAAAGGAGAAGATGTAACAGACACAGAAGTAAAAGCTATACTAAATACATATTTTGAAGGAGTGCCAAGTAAGCTTACAGACTTAAACCAAGTAGTAACAACCAAAAGTGGTAAATATGAAGTGAAACTCTCAGAATTGTTAAATGGTGTAACAGTAAAGTCGGTTGTTCCCAAAGTATCTGCAACAGATATAAAATCTGCACCAGATGAATTTTACGGTTCAGAAATAACAAACTTTACAAGTGAAAATGGATATAATCAATGGAAGATATTTTATGCAGATTCAAGTAATATATATATAATAGCAAGTGACTATATAGAATATACAACAAATTTAAAAGGAAAAGGTGGAAATTCATTTATACAAGGAAACTCAACATATAATTATAAATTTGGAACAAATGCATCAACTGGAGTAATGCAAGATTATCCAAATGGAACAGATGAAATGGTAGATACAACATATGCAACAACTCAAGAGATAAAATCACTAAATAGCAAATATTTTGCTACATTTCCAGAAAAACGAACAGAAAACAATAAAATAGCAGTAGTAAGTATGTTAGATACAACGGTATGGAACGGATATATGGATAAAACAGACAAAACAGGAAAAGCAAAATATGCAATAGGTGGACCAACAATAGAAATGTTATTTAATTCATATAATGAAAAGAAAAATTTATTTAATGACCAAAATAAAGGAAAATACCAAGTAGATGTACCGATTAATGGTAATTCTGGATACGGGTATAACATAAGTACAAATTATGGAGTAGATTGGAGTAATTCTTTTTCAGGTTCAAGTAATTATTTAGATACAACTGACACATTATATGTAAGTCAAAATACGAACACAAATGCAAATGGATACTGGCTTGCTTCCCCTGGTTACATGCCCGATTATTTGTATACCGTTCGTTGTACGGGAGATGTTAGCGATTGGCTCTATACCCGTCCACACTGGGGATTTCGCCCGTTAGTATGTCTAAAATCTGATGTAGAACTGCAAAAGGTAGAAAATGGAAAATACAAAATTGCAAATTAAGTAATAGATATTGTATAATATGGTGTGTAGAAATTAAAAAGCACATCATATTTTTTTGTGCAGAAAGAAGGATTAAAAGTATGATTTTCTTTTTCAAAATCTCTTACTAGATTATCCTCTGCTTCAATATCGGTTTTTTTAATTATTTATTAATTTGTATTGACAAGTATATAAAAATTATGTTAAATTAAAGCTAACAAATAGATTGATATTTGTATCAATCGTAATTGGAGTCAAAAAGTTGTAAATAACTACGACAACCGCTCCATAAATATGAAAATCGAACTTTTTTATAGAGTTTGATTTTTTTTGTGAAGTTTTATATACTTTTTGGCAAAAGATAGTTAATGATAATGAGCAAAATTATATAATTGTTAGAAATGCTATTAAACAAGCGTGTCAGAACTATGCCAGAAGATTTGCCAACACAAAAAAAGTTTAAAACAATTGGAAAAAGAAAATAAAAACTAATTAATAAATAACAATGCAAAACAATTAAATCTCAATAATAAATTATTGAGATTTAATTGTTTTGCAACAGAATAGTCTAAGTTTTATTCATTTATAACATTAATAATATCTAAAGATAATGGAATTGATTTTTCTTTTGAAAGTTTTCCAATGATACTAATTTTTTCGCCTTTTTTTAGGTTATTTACTATTTTTACAAGATTTGAATCATTCGTATGTCCACCTACATATGATTTTTCAAGATTTTTATCATTATCACTTAACCCCACAGAAGATAGAAACATTTCTGTCCCTCCCGTAACAGTAACATATCCTGTTATCTTCAATAATTTTCCATTATATTGCTCATAATATTTTTCTAAGTTTACATTATTAAGATCTTTTAAATCTAATATAGAGATTTCTTCATCATATTTGATATTATTTTGATCTTTACTAGTATTTGATGTAGTTTGAATTTTTTCACTTTCTGCTTTACTTGTAGCATTATTAGAGTTAATAGTATTTGAAATAGTATCAATTTTCCCTTGTAAATTACTTACAGTTTCATTTAAGATATTTACTTGTGATTGAAGTTCAGTAGATTTTTGAACTTCTTTTGTTTTATCGTTGTTAAGTTTATAAATAAATACCCCCATTACTATTATAGCAATAATTGCTAATATTAGGAAAAATGTTGATAAACTAATTTTTGTGGCATTCTTTTCTTCCATATTCTCACCTCTCTTTCTTTTGTAAAATAATTTATTCAACTATATTTTATCAATTATGCTATTTTTTTACAAGGACATTTTAGAATTTTTTACAATGAACATTTTAAAATTTTTCGCATACCTGTTTCGAAATCGCTCCATAATTAAAAATCGAACATTTTATAAACTATTTTATTAATCTAGTTATATCCTGATTGATTATTATATCAATTGTTAATGAGAAAGAGAGTTGTAAATAACTACGACACTCACTCTATAGTTTTTTAATCATATATAATAAAAAATAAATCTTTTGATACAATTGTTTTCTTAATCAATTGTATCTTTTTTTACTTTATGATATTATATAATTATACTATTCTTAGAAACTCAAACTAAAACAAGAAAAGAGGTAATATATGAATTTACAGTCTTTTAAAAATCTATTGAGTTCATCAAGTAATAAACTCGACCTGTTCATAAATTTTAATATAATAGCCAATATTGAATTTAGTGCTAATGAATTAATTGAATTAATAAAAGCCAATTTATCTAGTATAGATATTTTGGAATTATTTAAATACACATATTATCAGGAGCTACCCGAGGATTTAAAGAACAATCTTATCAGTTCTATTGAACTGCCTTCTGGGTATTTTCTTGCAAATATAAATCCAAATCCAAAATACATAAGAGAAGTTGCCTCTAACCAAGAATTCGTCAAAAAAAATATTAGCTTAGATGAAATGCTAATATTTTGCAAGTTTTTGCAAGATTCAGAGATAGACAAAATTATACAATGGTATCCTATAGAACATGATTTAGCTATAGAAATATATAAATCATCATATTCTAGCAATAAAAAAATCAAATTATTAACTGATGAAAATGATTTAACAAGTAATGAAAAAATAGATATCTTGGTTTCGATAAAAGAAGAAGAATTAATTGCTAAATTTCTGTGTCAAAATCCAGATTACTGTGAGAAAAATGGAATAACAAAAGAAAATTTAATGAATAAATTAATTCGAAGTAAAAGAAATAGATTCCCTGATTTAAATAGGAGCTTAGATATAACAGACTTTCCCACTGAGTTTAGAGAATGTATTGGTTCTGCGCCAGTAAACAATACTGGCTTTGTTGTAATTGATTTAAATTCTGACTTAGAAAATTATAGAGGATTAGATGAACTAATAAACTTGTCTCCACAAAATTTTAGTGAAGAAAAAATCAAAAAATTAATGAAACTATGTGAAATCTGTCCCAATTTAAAAGTATCAAATCCAATAGATAACACTGATGGCTGCTATATTTCTTCGGGAAAAGAATATAAGGAAGCAGAAGAATGGATTTCTTCAGTCATTAGTAAATTAAAACCTGAGTATTCTAAAGCTCAAAAAATTGCAATTATTGATAACGAAATTGGGAAAAAAATTAATTTTACTCCAAATCAAGGAACAGAATATTTTAATGAAACAAACGCAAGGTGTTTATGGAAGATTATTAGTTCTAGCTTCGGGGTTTGCAATGGCATTTCTGCTGTAGAACACTATATTTTTAAAAAAGTAGGTATAGATTCTGAATTAGTAAATAGTGGGAATCATACATTCCTTAGAGTTAATGATGTTGATATAGTTCTATCTGACGGACAATCGGTGTCTATAAATGGAATTTTAGATCCAACTTGGAATTTATTTGCACATAAGTTTGGTGGAATGCCTAATCTATTTCTGATAAGTTATGCAGATGCACGAAAGCAAGATATTGATAGCAATGGAATAGAACACAATTGTCATGATAATGACAAAAAATTGCAGGATTTAACTCATTCTTTAGATAAAAAAGATTTAAGACAGTTATTTTATAGTGTTGGTTTAACAAATAGTGATGGTACATTTCCATTAGAACGTGTTATGAAAGATTTAAAAGGTATTGATGAAAAGTTTGCTCGGTAATACTAAGGAAATAATCTCTCAAAAGCTACGTTTTCTTACAAGTCAATATAAAGATTTAGATTTAACCTCAAGTCAAAAAGATTTTATAAAATTGCTTTTTATAGTCTTTAGAGATACTCCTTGTTTAGCTCAAAATAAATGCTCAATAAATAGAGTCTATCGAAAAAGTGATCCAAATCGAAAACCACTTTTATACTGCTATTATGATTTAAACGAACTAGGTGAAATATTTTATTACTTAGATGATAATTCTAATAGTTTTGTACAAATGTCAAAAGAAGAATTCGATAAAAATTTTGATTGCTATAAAGAAGACCTTCGTCAATCTAAAGGAAAAAAGCCATGGGAGAAAGAAAATAGAAATGAAAAAATAGTTCAAAACAATACTTCATTAGATAGGAGTGATGTATAATGAATATATTTAAAGTATTATTCAAAAAAATATTTCAATATAAAGAAAACCATATAAAAAAAATTGCCTCTCCTAAAAATTCAGATAATTCTTCAAATGAATTTAAGGAATCAATTAAAGTTAATAGCATTCATAATAACAATATTGAAATACTAAAATGTGAAGGAAATGGAGCTGGAATATCTGATACTATAAGTTATTAAAACTAAAAAATGATAAAAATATAACAAGCACCTTACTTGTTCAAGTATTGTGCTTGTTCTTTTTTTGGAATTATTAAATAATTTGTTTCATTCTTCCATACACTAATCCAACCCAAGATGATGATGGACAGAAACATGTTTTAACTCCTGCAAGAGTTTTTCCATGATAGAATTTTCCTCCTGGAGTTAAATAGTTGTAATGTAACTTTTGTGCTGCCACCTCTAATCCCTCATTTACAGAACCATAACTAATTAATTTACCATTTCTCATTAAACTTATATAGTTGTGTGTTCTTCTATGATTAGAAGCAATATTCCATCCTGATTCTGCTGAAATTAATCCACAGAAGAATATCTCATTTATGCTATATTTTTCACATAAATCATATATCTTACCTGCATTTTTTTCAAAAAATCCTGATGTGTCAGCTCTAACTCCTGACATTAATTTAATAAAGTCTTTTCTAGATAATCCTGTTCTTTTAGTTAAGTTCATATTTCTTGAAATTTTAACCTGACTAATTGAAACTGTTTTGGTCGTGCTTTTTTTATTTTCTTTCTTAGTAGTAGTTTCATTTTTGCTACTATCTTTTTTCTCTGTGGTTTTTTTAGTATCATTTTTGCTACTATTTTTCTCTTGTTCTGCTTTTGCAGTTTTTTTGCTGTCACTGTTTTCTTTCTTTTCTTCTTTTTTAGATTCTTTTTTTGTCACTTTCTTTTTGCTATCTTTTTTTACTGTATTTGACTTTTTACTGCTTTCTGTTTTCTTTTTAGTTTCTACAGTTTTGCTTTCCTTTTTTGCCTCTTTTTTGTTATTTTCTTTTACATCATTTTTTGTCTCTTCCTTATTTTCTTGAGTTTCTGTTACTGTTTCAGCATCTTTTGCTGAACTTCTAACATCTTCTCCATTTCTGCTTGTTGTTTTTGGTAATGTTTTATTATTTGTTGTTGAAACTAAATCAGTTTTAGCTATGTCAATACTTTCATTTTCTTGTGTTTTTGATAGTTTTACTCTCGAAAACATAATTTGTGGTATAAATAAGATGCCTGTCACTGCCATACTTATTGTCACTATGCAGATTAACTTCTTTAAAGTTTCACTGCTTTCAATCTTTTTCATATATCTTATCAAACTCCTTTTTCTTGAGCACGACTACTACATTATACCATATTTTTTCAAAATTGTCAAATTTATGGTTATTCTTATTAACTTAAATTGTGCTAAAATTACTAAAAATATTCCTTTTATAGCTAAATTAATAGACATAATAATATAACAAAAACATGATAGAGATAATCAAATACCTATCATGTTTTTTTATTATTCTATTATAAGTTCATTTTGCTTGGAATCAATATTTACAGTTGTATTTGGCTTAATATCACCTGTTAAAATTTTCTTAGCGATTAATGTTTCAAGCTTCTTTTGAACAAATCTTTTCAAAGGTCTTGCACCATATATTTCATCATATCCATTATCAATTAAATAGCTTTTTGCCTTATTTGTTAAATTTAGTTTTATATTTTTATCTGAAAGTCTTTTTTCTAAATCAACAATCAATAAATCTAATATTTTAGATATTTCATTCTTTTTTAATGGTTTATAAAATACAATTTCATCTAACCTATTTAAAAACTCTGGTCTAAAACTTTGCTTCAAAAGCATTTCAACTTTTTGTTTTGCATCTTCAGAAATCTCTCCATTTTCTTTAATTCCTTCTAAAATATAATCAGAACCTAAGTTAGATGTTAGTATAATAATTGTGTTTTTAAAATCTACTGTTCTGCCTTGTGAATCAGTTATCCTTCCATCATCTAATACTTGAAGAAGAATATTAAATACATCTGGATGTGCTTTTTCAATTTCATCAAATAACACTACTGAATATGGTTTTCGTCTTACAGCTTCTGTAAGCTGTCCTCCCTCTTCATATCCTACATATCCTGGAGGAGCACCAATTAACCTAGAAACTGAATATTTTTCCATATATTCAGACATATCTATTCTTACAATATTGTGTTCATCATCAAATAGGCTTTCTGCTAAGGCTTTTGCAAGTTCTGTTTTTCCTACACCTGTTGGTCCTAAAAACATAAATGAACCTATAGGTCTTCTTGGATCTGAAATTCCTGCTCTTGAACGAATAATTGCTTCCGAAACCTTTTCTACTGCTTCATCTTGGCCAATTACCCTTTTATGAAGAACTTTATCAAGGTTTAATATTTTTTCTCTTTCCCCTTCCATTAATTTAGTAACTGGAATACCTGTCCATCTTGATATAATTTTTGTAATTTCTTCTTCTGTAACTTTGTTTCTAAGTAATCCATCTTCTTTGCTTTTTTCTATTAATTCTTCCTCTTCCTTTAATTTTTGTTGTAATTCTGGAAGCTTACCATATCTTAATTCTGCAACTTTATTAAGTTCATAATTTCTTTCTGCTTGTTCAATCGAAGCATTAACACTTTCAATCTCTTCTCTTAATTTCTGAACTTTATTTATTGCTTGCTTTTCATTATCCCATTTAGCCTTCATTCCATCAAATTTTGTTTTTAATTCTGCTTTTTCTTTCTTTATATCTTCTAGTCTTTTTTCTGATATCTCATCTTTTTCTTTTGATAAAGCTGTTTCTTCAATCTCTAATTGCATAATTTTTCTTGAAACTTCATCAAGCTCTGTTGGCATTGATTCCATCTCAGTCTTAATCATACTACATGCTTCATCTATTAAGTCTATTGCTTTATCAGGCAAAAATCTATCTGATATATACCTGTGAGAAAGAGTTGCTGCAGAAACTAATGCATTATCTGCAATTTTTACACCATGGAATACTTCATATCTTTCTTTTAAACCTCTTAAAATAGTAATTGTATCTTCAACTGTTGGTTCATCAACTAAAACTGGTTGAAAACGTCTTTCCAAAGCTTGATCTTTTTCAATATATTGTCTATATTCATTTAAAGTTGTTGCACCTATACAGTGAAGTTCTCCTCTAGCAAGCATTGGTTTTAATAAGTTACCAGCATCCATTGCTCCATCTGTTTTTCCTGCTCCAACAATAGTATGAATTTCATCTATAAATAGAATTATTTTGCCTTCGCTCTTTTTTATTTCTTGAAGAACAGCTTTAAGTCTTTCTTCAAATTCTCCCCTGTATTTTGCACCTGCAACTAAAGAGCCCATATCAAGTGAAAAGATTGTACAATCTTTTAGTCCTTCTGGAACATCTCCTCTTACAATTCTTAAAGCTAATCCTTCTGCAATAGCAGTTTTACCAACTCCGGGCTCACCTATTAAGCAAGGATTGTTTTTAGTCTTTCTAGACAAAATTCTAATTACATTTCTTATCTCATTGTCTCTTCCTATAACCGGATCAAGCTTTTGTGCTTTTGCCATCTCAACTAAATCTTGACCATATTTTTTAAGCGCATCATAAGTTTCTTCAGGATTATCTGTTGTAACTCTTCTATTTCCTCTTACCTTTGACAAAGCTTTTAAAAACTCATTTTTATTAATTCCATATTCTCTAAATAAACCCTTTAAATCTGAATTTAAGTTATCAAATAAAGAAAGCATAATATGCTCTACAGAGACATATTCATCTTTCATATTTTTTGCAATTTTTTCAGAATTGGTAAGAACAGAATCAACATCTTGCGAAATATATATATTATTCGCCTGCCTTGCACCACCGGTCACTTTTGGTTTACCCAAAACCTTTTTTCTTACTTCAACTTCTATTATTTCTTCATTACCTATTTTCTTTATTAATTCCTTAATTAAACTATTTTCTTGCTCAAGTAATGCTAATAATAGATGCTCCTGTTCTATTTGCGGATTTTGGTTTTCTGTTGCTAAACTTTGTGCATTTTGAATTGCCTCTAATGACTTTTGCGTAAATTTTTGTATATTCATATTTCTCAACTCCTTTACATTATAATTCAAAAAAAGCACTATTCTGTAAGATTAGAATGCGCCTTCTTTCTTTTTTCAAATATATTATACTACATATTTTTAGCAAAGTCAATAGTAGAGTGCTAATTTTATTTATCTCTTTTGTTTATTGACAAATTCAAGGAAAAAATGTATTATAGTAATAATTTACATCTATAGTTTTAGATATTTTTGAATTTTTAATTCAATACTTTTTAAATAATAATTAATGTTTTTAAAAATCAATTAGTTGCATTCTTTTATAATTTATGCTATAATAAAGGAGGTAATATGCCCGTAATATCACAATTTTATGGAATACTTATATACATGTATATGGAACTAGGTGGACATCATAAAGAACCTCATATACACGTAAAATATAATGAATATGAAATGTCAATAACACTTGAAGGAAGAATTTTAGATGGTCATTTGCCAAAGAAACAAAAGAAATTAGTAGATGCATGGATAGAATTACACAAAGATGAATTAAAAGCTGCTTGGCATGCTTTAAATAATGATGGAGAAATAATAAAAATAAAAGGTTTGGAGTGATTTTATGAAACCAAAAGCTATAGATGTAAAAGTTTTAAATAATTATAAATTAGAAATCTTATTTGATAACAATGAAAAAAGAATTTTTGATGTAAAACCATATTTTAAGTTTAAGCTTTTCGAAGAATTAAAAAATAGCAAAAAGTTTAATTCTGTAAAAATATCTGGTTTGTCTATTGAATGGGCTAATGGGGCAGATATATGCCCTGATGAATTATATAATAATAGTATTAAAATAAAATAGCCAATCTACCCTTATATATAAAAAATAGGGTAGATTTTTCTACCCAAATTGATAAAGTATTTCTTTGTTTCACCTATTTTTTATATTAATTACTTTATTTCAAAATATAATATATATTTATTTTACTGATTAACTTCCTCTTGTGATTTTATTTCTGCTTTTTGTTTTTCTTGATATCTTTTATGTTTTCTATATAATTCTTCAGTTCTCCAAATGATATTCTCTTTTTCATCATAATATAATTTATAAGCTTCAATATACTCACTTTTATATTTTTCAAATAAATTTTCAATATCTTCTATACTAACTTCTCCATTGTCATCACATTTATTTTCAAGTTCTTCATGATGAAACCAGTCTAAATGATTGAATTTATCTTCATCAGTAATTGTTACTTTTCCATACAATACATCTTGTTCTTGAAAATTAGCAACTATTTGCATAAATTTATCACTAACTATTCCTACAGTGTCTTCTTCACAAATAGGAATTTCTATGCTAATTTCATGATCAACTCTATCATAAACTGATTCAATTTCCTCCAGAGAAATAATTCCTTTTTCTACCAGTTCATTTAATCTCTTTTTATTGTTCTCATCCAATGAATCATAGTCTATAGTTATAGATGCCTTTCTACCAACATCTTTTTTATTCGCGGAACTACTAACTGTTCTAATGTTCTTATCATATAATGCCATACAAGCAGCTAAACAAGGGGCTTCAATTATTTTTCTTAAATCTTCTCTATCTCTAACAATTACGTTCCTTGTATCATCTCCCATTACCTCTTGACTATCAATAGGTTCTATCTCACTTATTTTTTTACTATACATATTATCTATCATATTATTTCCCTCTTTATTTTATTAATTAACCATATAATAGCATTAAATAAATTATTTTTCAATAATAAATATATTCTTTTAATAATTATCCAAAAAACTAATTTCTTTTCCATCTTTCATATACGAAATAATTGTATCTAAATTAACTTTCTCTGTACTTTTGTATATGTTCATATCTACATCCTCATTCATTTGCCTAAGTTGTTTTAAAAGTCTTTTCATCTCTTCTCTTTTAGAGCCAACATCTTCAATATTTAATGCTTTGTTTTTTTCTGTTATTTTACAAGCACAATTGATAAATTCTAGATTGTTTTTATCCCTCCATTTAATAATATCCGCTTCTTTTACAAAATATAGCGGACGAATCAACTCCATTCCTTCAAAATTTGTGCTATGTAATTTTGGCATCATTGTTTGAAATTGAGTTCCATAAAACATCCCCATTAATATAGTTTCAATAACATCATCAAAATGGTGTCCAAGTGCTATTTTATTGCATCCCATCTCTTTTGCTTTTCTATATAAATATCCTCTTCTCATTCTAGCACATAAATAGCATGCTCTATCATCTACCTTATCAACTGCTTCAAATATTCTCGTTTCAAACATGGTTAAAGGAATTCCAAGTAATTTTGCATTATCTAATATTTTTTGTCTATTCTTTTGGCTATATCCTGGATCCATACAAATATATTCGGTTTCAAAGTCTTCATCACTATGTTTTTGTAGTTCCCCAATACATTTCGCAAGAAGCATAGAATCTTTCCCTCCTGAAATACAAACTGCAATTCTATCTCCCTTATTTATCATTTTAAATTCTTTTATTCCTTTTACAAACTTTACCCATATAGTCTTTCTGAAATTTACATCTGTAGTTAATTGATGGCCAATGTTTGTTAATACTTCTTCTTCTCTCATATCATTTAATTCTTTATTTTTCATATTTCACCTTTATATTTTCCTTAATCTTAATGCATTTAATACTACTGTTATACTACTAATAGTCATTGCAAATGCTGCAAACATTGGATTCATTGTAATTCCATTTTTACTAAGTAATCCCATTGCAATAGGAATCATACATATATTATAGAAAAACGCCCAAAATAGATTTTGCTTAATATTTCTTATTGTTTTCTTACTAATTGTAATCAAATCATTTATTTTGTCTAAATTATCACTCATAAGTACAACAGAACTACTGTCCATAGCTATATCTGTACCAGTAGATATTGATACTCCAATATCTGCAGTAACTAAACTCACACTGTCATTTATTCCATCTCCACACATCATAACTATTCCATCCCTTTTTAGCTCTTTTATCTTTTCAGCCTTTTCCTTTGGCTTAACATTTGCAATAACCTCATTTATTCCTATCTCATTTGCCATATATTGCGCTGTTTTTTCATTGTCACCTGTAAGCATAATAACATTTATATTTTTTTCTTTTAGCTTTTTGATAGTCTCTTTTGCATTATCCTTAACTATGTCCTTAACACCGATTAAAGCAATTTTTTTATTGTTTTTTGTAACAAACAATAAACTATTGCCCTCGTTGCTTAGTTCTATTCCATCATTTTCATTGTTTAAAGAAATTCCATTTTCAATCATTAGTTTCTTATTTCCAATTAGATATTCGTCATCTTCTATCTTTGCAGATACTCCATATCCTGGAATTGCTTTAAAATCTTTTGCTTCATTTGATTTTTTGTTTTTTAATATCTCATCTGCATATTTTACAATCGCTCTTGCAATTGGGTGTTCAGATTTACTCTCGATGATTGCTACATCTTGAATAATTTCTTCATCTAATAAATCGGAATAATTGTATATCTTTGAAACAGTAAGCTCACCTTTTGTAAGAGTTCCTGTTTTGTCAAATACAATTGTCTTTACTTTATGTGCATTTTCTAAGCATTCACTATTTTTAACTAAAATTCCTTTTTTACTTGCATTTCCTGAAGCAATTACTATCGCAAGCGGTGTAGCTAGACCTAAACTGCATGGGCAAGCAACAACTAAAACAGATACTAAAACATTAATTGCTATTCCAATATTTTTAGATATTATAGTCCAAATTGCAAAAGATAATATTGCTAATAATATAACAACTGGTACAAAAAAACCACTTATTCTATCTGCTACTTTTGCAATTGGTGCTTTTGTATTTGTTGCTTCAACAACTAATCTAACAATCTCTGAAACTGTTGATTCTCTTCCTATCTTTTCTGCTTTATATTTTATAATCCCTTCGTAGTTAATACTTCCTGCAATTACATTTGATCCTTTTTCTCTTTTTACAGGAACACTTTCCCCTGTTATAAACGATTCATTTATATGTGTTATTCCATCTATTACAATTCCATCAACAGCTATTTTTTCACCAGGCTTACAAACTACAATATCTCCTTTTTGAATTTCATCAATAGTAACTGTAATCTCTTTTCCCTCTTTTTCTATAACTGCACTATTTGGAGTAATAGTCATTAATTCTTGTATTGCCTTTTTTGTTTTATTTATATTTATGTTTTCTATATATTTTCCTACTTTAATAAAGAATATGACAATTGCTGAAGATTCAAAATATAAACTATGAATATAGCTTGTATTTCCTTTAAATATCATTACCGTTTCAAAAATACTATAAAAATAACTACTTATGACTCCTATAGTAACAAGTGTATCCATATTTGGCGTTCTATGTAAAAGATTCTTTATACCATTTTTAATTAAATCTCTTCCCATAAAAATAACTATACTGGTTAAAATCCATAAACTTAAAGCATATCTTACAGGAAATATCATCATATCTAAAAAAGGAATAACCGGTAATCCTACCATGTGTGACATTGATATATACAATATTAGTAGTGATATTACTGTTATTCCAATTAACTTATATTTTTCATTAGCTTTCTTTTTTTCTTCTTTTTCTAAATTGTCTATTCCAAGGCTTTCAAATCCAGCTTTTTGAACAAACTTTTCTAAATCTTCTATTTTATATTTTTTATCGTCATATTCTATACTCGCATTGTTCATAACAAGATTTACTGTTGCTTTTACTCCCTCTTGTTTATTTAAATATTTTTCTAAACCTGAGGAACAAGCACTACAAGTCATACCATCTATTCTTAGTAAAACTTTTTTCAATTTAATTTCATCCTTTCTTAAAAATAATAAAGGTCTTACTTTTCTACTTCAAATCCAACATCCTCTATTATTTCACATATCTCTTTAACCGTAATTATTTCTTTATTAAAATCAATATTTGCTTCTCTAGAATCTAAATCAACTTTTGCATTTTCAATTCCATCTGTATTTTTTAATGCCTTTTCCACTCTTTGTGGACAACCTGTGCATTTCATTCCTTTAATTTTTAAAATAATATTTTCCATCTTATTTTTCCTTTCTTTACAAATTTTCAAGCTTTAATTAACCTCTTTTATATAGTAAAAAAGTTATACTCACTACCAACTGTTGTTTTAGTTTTAATTGAAGTACCTTTCTCAATATCAAATAATGGAATTCTAAAATTAACATAGTTAGAATAATACTCATTTTTGTTATTTACTATATTAACTCTAAATTTTATTTTTGCGTTTATATCTTCTGTCTTTATTCCAACTTTACTTAATATAGAACCATCAAGCACTGCTGAACTATTCTTTTTAACGATATATTCAGTGCTAATTTCATTAATGTATTTTAAGCTTAATGGATTAGAACAATCTGCATAAAAAGTTGGTTCTTCATAGCTTGCTTCATCATTTTGCTCATTTGTTGATAGAATGTTAAAATCAATTCTTTCTTTTTGAATGTTTTTTGAATTTTTAACCATCTCTTCCAGTTCATTTTTACTGCCTATCTTAAGTAGATTTGTATATACTAAACTTGGTTTTCCAATATTATAGTCTAAATCAAGTTCAATATCATCTAAATATAACTCTTTTATAGTATTTTTATCTGTCAATTCATCTTCTTTGTTATTATTTATATAAATTGCAATATCTGTATATTGGTATATTCCAAGATTATCTAAATTCTTTTCTTCTGTGTTATCTATTGCATTTGCACTACTACATAAATATATTTTTTCTATTGAAAAAGTCGGATTTTCATTTTTAAAAATTATCTCTTCCATTTTTCCTGCAAATATTCCCTTTTGTATATGTTTATATACAATTTTTCCCCATGCTAAAATCATCAAAAGTAATATTACCATCATTAATGGTAATATTACTTTCTTAACACTTATTCTTTTATTAATCTTATCCCAATTTATCATACAATAACTCCATATATGAAAATACTTTCTCATGCCAAGCTTTATCACTTGCATATTTTTTATTAACTGCTTCTACTGTTGTTCCATTATAGTAACTTCCAGTAGGTGTCAAATAATTCTTAGAAAGAGCTTCTGCTACTACATTTATTGCATCCACATAACTTTCAAAGTCTTGTGCAGAGTTTATCGGATCTCTGTCATATGCTCTATATCCAAATAAATTGTTCTTTTCTTTTGCTAAATATGAATTCCCCCATGCACTTTCATGTATTCCAATTGCCGCAATAAAAATACCATTTACTCCATATTTCTGTTCTGCATTATAGAATGCTTCGTAATTATCTGCAAAAATTGAATTCTTATCACTTGCATTATATCCAAGTATTGTTTTGTAGTCACTAAGTGTAAGTCCACTTGGTGCTGTCAAATCCATATCTTTATTTAAACTATCTTTAATTAAAGCTATTCTATTTTGTTCTTTAATAATAGGAGTAACCGCTTCTGATGTTAATTTTTTATTCGGCAAATATCCTTCAAATTCTTTGTACTTAACCTTAGTCCAATCTTTTGAAACCTCTAAAACCTCAAAATTTAAATATCTATTAATTGTAACTAAATCTTTTGAATCTTTTTTAGCTTCTTTTTTTAATTCTGTAGTCTCTGTTAAATACATTTCTTCGCCAATATGTACTTTATATTTCTCTAAAAATTCTGATGTTCCAATATGCGTTATCTTATCTATTGGCTCTGTAATAATATTACTTTCTAATATTTCTTCTGAAACAAACTTATTATTCTCATATTGTTGTAAGGCTTTAACTTGCTTTTTACCTTTCTTACCTTTTTGTATAACCTTCTTCTCACCTTTTGGAAGTTGATCATCTTGAACTTCTTGTTTTAAAAAATCTATCTTTCTTTCTTCATTTACTAATTTTTTGTTTGAGTAATTATTTTCTACCATAAGTTTTAAAATATCGACTGCATTTTGATTTGGCTCTACTGCTGAAATCTTTTCTTCTTTTACAATACTAGTTGCAAAAATATGGTTGCGGAAAAAGGCTATTATAGATGTTAAAATAATAGCTAAAACAAATACCCACATTATGCTTATTTGTATTATAACTCTGCCATTTACCCTTTCCTTTTTCATAATTACTCCTCTTCTTTATACTTGTCCATTTATATAATACTATTTTTAGAGTTTTTTGTCAATGTAAAAAATGGAAAAAGCCAAATAAAGTTTAATGCTTTATCTGACTTTTTTTATCTATTTAGTTTTTAACTTTTTATTAATATTAACTATTTTGCTATCTATTTCCATATTTCTTTTATGCTCTTTGTCCCACGTTTCTTTAAATAGCTTTCCAGCTATACTTCCTGTTTCGTCGATTTTACCTTTTAAATATACTTTTGTGTCTTCAATCTTCTTAGATAATTCTTCTTTTGTATTTACTATCTTTTCAGTAAATTTTTTATCTAATTTTTCTTCTGTATCTTTAATCTTTTTATTTAGCCTTTCTTCCGTATCTTCTATTTTCTTTTCTAAGTTTAAAAAGCCTTTTTTGGTTTCTTCTTTGAAACTTCCAATCTCTTTTACTATTTGGATTAAAAGCTCATCTCTTTGAATATTTGTCATATTTTCACCTCCTGCCTTGAATTATTTTCTCATTAATTGTTAATTAAAATTGTAGCACAATTAATTAGAATATGCAATATCTTTTTTAATATTTTCAAAAAATTATATAACTATTAATTAACCTTTTGTAGTCTCTTGGGATTAAAAATAAAACTTTCATAAAATATAAGCAAAAATGAATAATCACATATAAATACTTTTGAATATAAAAAATATAAAATATAAATATTTAAAATACCTAAACTCTAAAATACAAAAAGATTTTAAAAAATCATGCAATTATCAAAAAAGATATTGCATAATTATAATATCACAAAAATGTTCACATATCAACGAAAAAAATTCGACAAAAATCAACATTTTTCAATTTGATTTAATACAATTTTTTTATTATACAAAAAGGTAGAAAGCTTTTATTTCTTCCTACCTTATAATTAAATTGTATCGTTTATTTACCAGGTCCTAATGCGTCTGTGTTTATATATTCTTGAATACTAGTTTTTTTCTTTTTCTATTTTTAGCAATTTTGCACTAGTTATGTCTTTAATTGCTTTTAATCCTACTACACTAGCATCTAAAACATAACTTTTTCCTGGTTTTATCTTTTTTGTATAATTTTGTGCTATCTTTGTAACTTGTTTTCCTTCTTTATCAAACAAACCTATTTCTATAAAAAAACCATTTACTGCTTTGCTAGATTTATTTACTACTGTTGCTTTAACTATTAGACTTGTTTCTGTTGTTTTAAAAATCTCAATATTAGTTACCTCAAATCCCTTTGATTTTATTGGCTTTTCTTTAGTTCCCTTTATAATCACATCTGTTTCCCTTGGTTGTGCAATTTCTTGTATTTCTATTTGTTTTTCTATATTCCCTCTACTGTTTTTCCTAATAATTACGAATAATACAATAACTATTACAAGTATTAAGATTATAGCTAAGCAAATGCTTATCAATTTCTTTTTATTTTTCATTTTCAATTTAATAGTATTTACTAATACTATTCTTTGTTTCTTATGTTTCGATTTTATATTATTTTATTATATTTGTCAATCTCAAACTTTTAACCTTTATATTATATATAAAAAGGTTAAATACTGTTTTAAACAATATTTAACCTTTATAATCTAATTGTGCTTAAAAATTCACTTACTTAATTGAAGTTAACTTTTGGTTTATTATGGGTTTGTACAATGTCCATCTGCGGCAAAATTGTATGTCTTTCCGTTTATACTTCGTGATGTGTTTGCTAGCATTTGACCAAAGTTATCTCCAGATGGTTCAAAGTAATACCATTTATTGTTATGACTTGCATCCTGAAACCATCCTTTTTTTGCTTTACCAGATGATTGTAGGTAATACCAATAATTTCCAGCTTTTTGCCAACCTTTTAGCATTTTTCCATCACTGCCAAAAATGTACTTCTCACTATCTAGTATATAAGGTCCGCCTTCCAATGCACTACCATATATAGGATCTGATACAGATAGACCATTATGTATATTACCTTGGAAATAGTACCAATCACTACTTACCTGTTTCCATCCAAGGTATAAAACGCTGTTTTCAAGATAATAATAATGATCCGAATGATATAAACCAGTATATACACTTCCGTCACTATTATAGTATCTCCAGCCATATACTTCTGTTTTTCCATCTTTTACCCAGTATTTTCCTCTATAATACATATTAGTTCTACTTGTACCTGCATACTCATTATAGTTACTCATACAGTAAAACCATCGTTGTCTAGATTGATTTGCTTTAATTGATCCCTTACTATCTACATTTTCTGTTTTGCATGCAAATGAACCTCTTCTATAGTCAATATTAGTTGTATTACCAGCTAACATTATAACAATATTTCCAGCAGAATAAATCCATCCCGTGGTATCAACTGTGACTTTTGAGTTAATTCCTCCACATCTTATACAAACTGTATTACTATCTATCTTTTAAAATATTTTTTTTTTCCTATTTAATCTGCCATATAATCTTCTTGCAATTAAGTTCTTATGTATTCTCTAATTTTTTTCAGATGTCAGTTTTAAGTTCTACATATATCTCTTTTCTCCTATACTTGGGTGCAAATACTATATGGCACTTGCATTCATTGGAGTGGGTATTTTTGAAGCCCTTGCTCAACGCTATAAGTTTTCCTATATCACGAGCATAGCACGTGTTTTTTTACATACAAAAATGGAGTAGAAAATAATTCATATTTTCCACCCCAACTATTGACATTTAGCCTTTATCTATTTGATTTTATTTCATTTGTATCAAAAATTTCTTCCATATTAGTTGCTGTATCTTTTTCTAAGTTTAATATTTTTGCGCTTGTTATCTCTGGAACATTCTTTAGTCCTGCTACACTCGACTCTAAAACATAAGTTTCTCCTGCTTTTATTTCTTCTTCATGATTTTCTGCTATTTCTGTAACCTTTTCACCTTTATCATCGTATAATCCAATTTCTATAAAAAATCCTTTTACTAATACATCTGATTTATTTACTATTGTTGCTTTTACTTCTAAACTAGTTTCTGATATTTTAAAAATATCTATATTTGTTGCTTCAAATCCTTCTAATTCTATAGGATTTTCTTTTGTACTTTTAATAACCATATCTGCCTTATTTTGAATTATTTCTGTATCTTCATTTTTTCTGGTGTTTTTATTTAAAAATATAAATAGAACTATACCTATTATCAACATTAAGATTATAGCTATACAAATTACTATCATTAGCTTTTTGTTTTTCATTTTTAATTTTATAGTATTTAATAATACTATTTCCTCCTTCCTTTGTTATTTATAACTTAATATATTTTCTATAAATTCCATTTTATCTAGAAACACCATCTGCAGGGTCAAACCACCATGGTCCATCACCTTTATATTCTAGAAGATATCCATAAACCATTTGTCCATAATTGAAAGTATAGATTCCTGACAGTTCTTTGTTCTTATAGGTTGTAAAGTTATAAGAAGGTGCTAAAAAGTAATGATTAGTGCCAAGATATAGATGTTCCGTATGCATTCTACCATGTGTTGAAGAAACTGGATCTGCATTATTATCAGAAGGAGTTAGATAATACCATCCTCCATTTACATACAACCACTTGGTGACTAGCTGTCCATCGAGGTATTGAGTTTTGTCTTCTGCAGCTAAATGTTGTTCAGCATTTGACTTTGTCGAATCCCAGAAATAATATCTATATCCATGTATATCATTCCATCCATGTTTTCTAGTAACATCTTGATATGTCCATACATAAGATGAGCTATGTCCAACTTTAACAAATCCTAATCCGTATTCATACAAATTAGAAAATTGCTTCGTCGAATATGAATTATAAGCATTCATTACATAAAAATCGTGATTATGTGTATTAGTTTGTGATATAAACTTGCCCGTACCACCTCCATATACCATGTATTGTGTTTGTGCTACAAGTGTTCCACGTGACAAGTTTACATCTATACTATTTGTTCCTGCAGCAACAACATAGCTTCCATTTGCGTATACCCATCCTGATGTATTGATATTAATTATAGATTCACTAACCCAATGAGTAAAACATGGTCCATTATTTGAATATACTTCTGCTTCTCCTAATATATCAACATTTATTTTTCTATTTGCAAGTACCGCTTGCTTACAATAATCTCCTGCCATTAAAATAGCATTTCCATTTAAAGTTAATTTTGTTGTTGTGTCTTGTTGTGCAAGAGAGAATACAATAGTTCCACGTGCAGATGATGAATTACTATCTTGCGTAGTACCTCCACCTACTCTAGATTTTCCACTTATAATGAGTGATGGCAATACATCTACATATATCGTACCAGGATATCCATAAGGAGAGAATATATATGAGTCAGAAATATTTACTACATTTGCCCTACCAATTCGTATAGCCGAATATGCACCTTCTGAATGAACATATGAATTACTTATATTCAAAGATCCATTTGTAACGCCTGTTCCAAATCTTATTCCAACTGCTTTAGATCTTAAGTCAGTTTTACTCTGTATTGTAACCGACGATGAAGCTCCAGTATTCATTATTGCTGACGAATCTGTAGTATTGTCATAAACTAATGTTCCTTTTGAACTGCCATCAGCGCTTCCCTTTATTGTAAAGTTACCAGCTGTTACATTTATTGGAACATTTCTTGTTAATGTACCCCCATTTAAATCAAGTGTTAATGTTTTATTTATATTTGCTGTTGTATGATCAGCTTTAGATGTAAGTAGAAACTTTATGGTTGCCCCACTATCAGCTACTTCAATCGCATCTTTGATAGTTGTTGTATATGTAGAAGGCGAACTAACTTCATAGCTGGCTTGTATCCATCTTGCATATAATGTTACATTTCCATCATATTTAATCCATTTACTAGATGAATCACTATAACCACTTACTGATGAAACTAAAGTACCATTTTTATTAAATATCTTTGTTCCTTCAGATGTCGCTGTATACCATCCATCAAATATATATCCTTCTCTTGAAATTACTCTTGAATCTGGTGTCCAATTATAATTAGAATCTCCTGGATATGTTCCATATGCTGTACCGTAATAATAGCATCTATATGCTGATGTTGCTGATGCTCCATTGTATCCATTAGTCCAATTTTTTACGTATGCCGTATTAAATTTACCATTATTAGAATTAAATGTGACTTTTGAACCACTCACTGCCCAATTTGCTGTTAATGTACCATTTCCTATTCCAAATTTATAAATAGTTTTAAATTGACTTTTTGTATAACTCTTCATAACTATAGAGTTAATATTCCATGTAACTGATTTATTATTTGTTCCAGAAAGATATAAGTATGACGTTGGAGAGAAACTACCAGTATCTCCACTATAATTTACTAAATAATATGTCTTCCATGCACCTGTTCCAGCATTATCATTATATCTATAATTTGCACCTATTCCTGTATACACCTCTCCAATTCCTGACAATAGCAAGCTATATCCTGTTGGGATTTTTGCTTTCACTTCTAACACATTTATACGTCCTGACGTTGTTGGCCATGCATCTACATGTACGCCTCCTGCTCCTGGGGTTGCTGTTCCATTTGTTGTTACTTTTAATGAATATTTGCCTGTTGCTGTAGAATCCGCTACCATAGAGTCTGTAACAGTGCCTCCTCCTGAATTGTTATATACAGTTGGCACCGTACTTGATGCTGAATTATAATTAAATGTTTTTGTTTCTGTTGGTGTGACTGATGTATCATAGTAGCTATAATTTCCGTTTCCACTTAAAGTCCAACCTGTAAATAAATAACCTGCTCTTGTAGGATTATTTGTAACTTTATATGTTGTATCATAATTCTGTGTTACTGTTGTATTTGTTGTTTTTCCATTCCACGTTCCACCATTTGGATTGACTGTTAATGTATATTTCCTTATTTCCCATTGTGCATAATATGTTTTATTTTCAGCTGGTACTGTCGTACTTGTTGATACCTTTGTTCCTCCTGTTGCTGATGTAAACCATCCATTTAAAGTATATCCTGTTTTTGTTGCTGCACTTGGTAAATTTGAAAGCGATGTACTATACTTATGTTTTTTTGTGATTTTTAAACTCTTTGTTGTCATTGTTTTATATGCAGCACCACTCTCTCTATGATCTTTCATTCCTTGTCTTAAAGTCTTATTTGCACTTCCTGTAACATCATATGTTCCTGTTACTGTTACATTTGAATTTGTTCCTGTTGAAGTAAAGGTATATTTTTTTGTACTTGCAACCCAACTAAAATGGAAAGTAATATCAGTTCCCGCAGCAATTGTTGCAGTTGATGCCCCTCGTTGATCTCCATTTATCCATACTCTCAATTTATTGCCTGTTGTTATTTCTAAACTTATGTCTTTACTTGTACTAGAAGTTGTATAAAAGTTTCCTGCAATTAAATATCTCTGGCCTAATGTCGGAATGTTAACCACAGAATCAATTTCAAAGTCCTCATCCCAATTTATAGTATAATTTGTATCTATAAATGAATCATTGTGATATGTATAATTATTAACATTATAATCATATGTTATTTTATACTGATTTACTGTCCATGTTGCTGTTAATTTTACTGTTCCATTATTTGTATCAGTTAAATTCTTAAAGTATGTATTTTTTGTTGCTGCTCCTGTCCATGCTGTACTTGGACTTGCTGCTGTTCCAGTTTTAGCGTTAGCTCCTAATCCATCTGATGTACTTGATTTCCATCCTGCAAATGTATATCCTGTTCTTGTTGGATTACTTATTTGTACATCTGTATTATATGTTGCACTTGTTGGTGCATTTGTTCCTTCTGTTCCACCTGCATAATCATATGATATTGTATATGTATTTGCTTTCCATTTAGCATATATGTATGCTGAAGTCTCTGGTGTGTTAACATCTTCGAATACCGCTGTATTTGTATTAAATTGTTCTGTTTCATCTAATCTTTTCGTATATCGTGCATCAGAATACCAACCATCAAACGAATATCCGGATTTAGATACTGCACTTAATTCTTCTGTTGTATATAATAAGTCATATCCTTTTGTTATGTCTTTTGTATTATCGTATTGTTCAAGCCTTACATTATCTACATATATTTCTCCTGTACCACCTGTATATCCATATATATAGAAGCTTGGATTTGTTGTATTAAGATAATCTGAAGACAATGTGAATGTCCAACTAAATGTTTCCCATTCTCCTGTTTTTGTTGGATTGAAAGAATATTGTCCACTATAGAAATCTTTTTCCGTATTCGAATTAGTTTTTTCATAATATAGTCCTCCTGTAATCTTTTGTGTACCAGAAACTCTATATGCATCTAATGTTACTACATAAGTTGCTCCTGCAGTCAAATCCGTTCCTGTCAATTGTTGAGATACTCCCAACCATCTATTTGCTGATATTGTTCCTGGTGTAACACTTACTCCATCACTTACATTTGCTGCTGTCTTTCCTGCATAGTCCTCATTTGTCTTAAAACGTACTACACTATTTCCATCAATCCTTCTCATATGTGCGTGATATCCAATCTCTGGTACTGCCACGCCCATATTTGCGCCTGTTCCATTATAACTCCAAGATGTCATTGAATATGCTTTTGAAGTATTTCCTGGCACACCATTTAAGTCTTTATCCCATGTATGTGTAACTCCATTTGCTGTTTTTGATGGAGCATCCGTTAATGAATAATATCCAAAGCCTCCATTAGCTATTAAATTTGAAGCTCCGATTACTTTTTTTAGTTTATAGTTTACACTCCATGTCGCTGTTAATTTTACTGTTCCATTATTTGTATCTGTTAAACTCTTAAAGTATGTATTCTTTGTTGCTGTTCCTGTCCATGTTGTACTTGGATTTGCTGCTGTTCCTGTCTTTGCATTTGTTCCTAATCCATCTGATGAGCTTGATGTCCATCCTGCAAATGTATATCCAGTTTTTGTTGGATTACTTATTTGTACATCTGTATCATATGCTCCACTTGTTGGTTTATTCGTTCCTCCTGTTCCACCTGCGTAATCATATGATATTGTATAAGAATTTGCTGTCCATTGTGCATATAGTTTTTTAACCTTTTTCCATCCATTTTCTAGATTTAAAACAGATTGTCCATTTGTATAACTTGTACCACTTCCATCTTCTTCTGTATTCCATCCTGCAAATATATATCCCGTTCTTGTAAATGTATTTGTTGTTAAATTGCTTGATTCTCCATAAGTCATTACTTGTCTTGCCATTGTTCCAGTTCCTTCATTTGCATCAAATTCTACATAGTATGTACGTTTATCTGTAAAGTATCCTGGATTTGTTGTTCCTAAGTCTAGGTGAGCATAGGCTTGGTCTATATGATTACTATCAAATGTTGTTCCCATACCTCCTACTAATTTAGTATCATATGTAAACATATTGTTTCCGTTTGTTACATTTGTCGTAACAAAACTTTCTGTAGCATATATTGTAACTAAATTTGGGCAGTTATAAAACATTTGATCCATATTTGTTACACTTGATGTATCAAATTTGTCTCCTAAATCTAAACTTGTCATGGCTGTATGTCCACAATGACTAAACATATGTGACATATTTGTTACTTTTGATGTGTCAAATTTATTTCCTAAATCTAGACTTGTCATGGATGTATATCCACACTCCTGAAACATACTCGCCATATTTGTGGTACTTGATGTATCAAAATTATCTCCTAAGTCTAAACTTGTCATGGCTGTATATCCACAACCTCTGAACATACTATCAATATTTGTTACACTTGATGTATCAAATTTATCTCCTAAATCTAAACTTGTCATGGCTGTATGTCCACATTCCTCAAACATAAGACTCATACTTGTTACATTTGATGTATCAAATTTGTCTCCTAAATCTAAACTTGTCATGGCTTTATATCCACATCCCTCAAACATAGAAATCATTTTTGTTACATTTGATGTATCAAAATTATCTCCTAAGTCTAAACTTGTCATGGATGTATATCCACAAGAACAAAACATATAACACATATTCTCTACTTTTGATGTATCAAATTTGTCTCCTAAATCTAAACTTGTCATGGCTTTATATCCACAACTATGAAACATATCAATCATGTTCGTTACACTTGATGTATCAAATTTTTCTCCTAAATCTAAACTTGTCATTGCTGTATATCCACAATTATCAAACATAGAACTCATATTTGTTACTTTTGATGTATTAAATTTTTCTCCTAAATCTAAACTTGTCATGGCTTTATATCCACAACATTGGAACATCCTTGCCATTTTTGTTACACTTGATGTATCAAATTTGTCTCCTAAATCTAAACTCGTCATGGCTGTATATCCGCAATATTGGAACATATTACCCATATCAGTTACTTTTGATGTATCAAATTTGTCTCCTAAATCTAAACTTGTCATTGCACTATATCCACAATAACTAAACATACTCCACATATCTGTTACCTTTGATGTATCAAATTTGTCTCCTAAATCTAAACTTGTCATCGCTGTTCTTCCACAACTTACAAACATAGAATGCATATCTGTTACATTTGATGTATCAAATTTTTCTCCTAAGTCTATACTTGTCATTGCTTTTCCACAACAATAGAACATACCATACATGGTTGTTACACTTGATGTATCAAAGTTGTCTCCTAAATCTAAACTTGTCATTGCTGTATACCCACAATAAGAGAACATATTATTCATATTCGTTACGCTTGATGTATCAAAGTTCGTAAAATCTATAGTAAATGTTGAAGGGGTATATCCAACATAGCTGAATAGTTGATACGAATTAGGATTTGCTTTAACTCCTCCATTTTGTCCTATTACTATATCAACATATCCATTCTCATCTGTATTTGTTATCCATAATAAAACTTGTTTTGAGTTACTAATAGATGATACATCAAAACATGTTGTTCCATCTACTGTGTGACCTGCAATTGAGTTTGCAAATGTTACGCTCTTAATTTTTCTTCTTTCTATTGTTGTGTATAAGAATTTAGCTTCAGTTCCATCAGTGCTAGCTTCACTTGTTCTTAAATAAACATCTTGCCATATAGCATACATTGTTACTTCAAATGAGCTTGAATTATATGCTAATCTTGCTGTATAGCTTGCTCCTGCTGAATATTTAGTTCCACTTGTACTTCCTTTTGCCCATTTATTAAACATGTATCCATTTTTTATAAATCCATTATTTGCTAAAGTAACTTGTTGGCTACTTGTTGTTGTACTATTTGTATTTAAATATACAGCTTTAGTAGTTGATTCTGTGCTTCCCGATGTAGCTTCGTTTCCATTATATTTAATTGTCAATGTTCTACTATATACTGCATAATAACTTATTGCTGATGTACTATATGCTGGTGTTATGCTTACTGCACTTGTTGTTACTGCTGTTTCTTTGTCATCTGCTGTTGTGTCATCTCTATATCCTATTGCTTCCCAGTTATCTATTGGTGTAGGTACTGCTAAACTTATACTTGATACTTTATTTCCATTTGTATTTAAGTATTGTGTTTGACTATTATTTGTTCCTTTACTTACACCACTATATACATTTATTACTTTTGTATATACTCCATAATATGTTAATGCCGTTGCATTATATGCTGGAGTCACTGATGCACTAAATCCTATTGTTGCTGCTCCTGCTGTTGCATCATTTCTATATCCTGTTCCAGTTCCTGTATTTGTCCATCCTGTTATTGCAGTTAATGCACTTGGTGATGTTACTGATGTTATGTATCCTGTTGTCTTATATGGATTATATCTTTGCTCTTTTGTAGCATCTGTTGTTCCAGCACTTGCTCCTGATTTGAATATTACATTTCTCTTAAATATTGCATATAGTTTTACTGTTCCATTTGCTGTATTTGTCAAGTTTGTTACACTTGCTCCATCTGTTAATGATACACTGTTTACTGTTGATACTGACGTTCCTGTTTGTGATGTACTCCATCCTGCAAATGTCCATCCACTTGGTGCTGTTCCTCCAAGTGTTGCATATGTTGTTAATGCTTTTGCTGTTCCAAATGTATGGCTTGATGTTGTTGCAAACTTTGTACTTCCTGCTGTTGTACTATTGTTTCCTTGATAGTATTCTACTGTGTATGTGCTTGATGTCCATGTTGCTGTTAATTTTACTGTTCCATTATTTGTATCTGTTAAATTCCTAAAGTATGTATTCTTTGTTGCTGTTCCTGTCCATTCTGTACTTGGATTTGCCGCAGTTCCTGTTTTTGCAGTTTCCCCTAATCCATCTGATGAGCTTGATGTCCATCCTGCAAATGTATATCCTGTTTTCGTTGGATTACTTATTTGTATATCTGTATCATATGTTCCGCTTGTTGGTTTATTCGTTCCTCCTGTTCCTCCTGCATAATCATATGATATTGTATATGTATTTGGTGTCCATTGTGCATATATTGTTATTGTTCCTGATATAGCTAAATTATTTACACTTTGCTTATCTGTAAAGTGTGCTCCTGTTCCATCTGCTTTTGTATTCCATCCATTAAATGTATATCCTGTCCAGCTATATGCATTTTGTGTTAATTGTTTTTCTGTACCATAAACCATAGCCAAGTTAGACATTGTACCTGTAGCTGATTCAGAATTTTTATCAAACTTAATGCTATATGAATTTGCTCCCCATTCTGCATATAGGGTTATCTCTTCAGCGAATTTTCCTACTCCATTTTTGTTATAGTGTACTCCTGTTCCATCTGCTTTTGTATTCCAACCATTAAATGTATATCCTGTTTTTGTAACATCTGCGTCTGGCAAATCTATACTTGCTCCTTCAACTTCATTTAAGTCAAAACTATTTACCTTAGCTGTTCCTGTTTCTGATGTTATATTTGTTCCTGTTCCTCCATTTAAGTTATATTCCACTGTTACTTCTTTTGTATATATTGCATAATAATTTGTTGCACCACTTGCTACTATATTTCCATTATCATCTGTTGCTCTTCTTCCGTTTGGATTTGTTGATGGTGTCCAATATCCTACTGTCCATCCATTATATGATCCAATTGATGGAACATTTGAACTTGAAAGTTTTCCCGTAGTATTGTTATTGTATATTGTTGTTGTCTTTTCAACTGGATTTGTTCCATGTGATGCATCATAGAATTTTAATGTTAAGTTCTTTTTGAATATTGCATAAACAACAATATTATTGTTTTGCTCATTTACTTCTACTGAATCTATAGGAACTGTTCCATATTCATCTGTTGTCCATCCTACAAATTCCCATCCTCCTGTTCTTGTAGCAGTATTTGAACCTGAACCTTTTAATGCAACTGTTGTTCCATATGCTACTTGGTCACTTGACCTATTGCATCCTGATCCACCATTTTTCTCATAGTCATATCTTACAAATCCCATATCAGCTACTATTACTGGTTCTCCAACTACATAGTCTCCAAAATATTCTGTTACTGTTTCTCCATCTTTTATTCTTGCCTCAACATATAGATACCATTTTCCATCATCTTCCAATTCTCCAGTAGATACTGTTCCTGATTTTATTGTTCTGTCATTTGTATCTCCTTTAAATTCCTCTATAAGCTTTAGGTCACTTGTTTCAATCTCTTGAGTTTTCTTTTTGACCCATGTATAGTAAACTTCTACATCTTCATCAGGAATTTCATTTATTGTTTTTAATGATATTTTTATTGTTCTATGTTCTTTTGTAGGGGTTTTATCTCTTTTTGGATTAGCAGTAAGTATACCTGTATTAACGACATCATTAAGAGCACCAAGATATTTTACACCCTCTTCGTTATCAACTTCATAGACTCTATTTGTATCTAAGAACGTGATTAAAAAATGTGATCCATTATCATATGGTGTCACCTCTGTTTTTCCTTCCCCAGCAGTTGCTTTAAGCTCATTCTTGAGTTTTTCTTCTTCTACTAGTCCATATTTATTTTTTTCTCTTGCAGAATTTGAAGATACTTCAACTATTCTCATTTCAGACTTTACAGCTGCTGAATCTTTAGCATTAACAGAACGATTAATTATTCCATTATCGCCTGAAAGCATTGCAACTCCAATTCCGCTAAGTATTAATAGCACTATTACAGTTATAACTAATGCCATTAATGTAATTCCTTTAACATTTCGTCTTGTTTGCTTTTCCATGAGTGTTCCCCCTTAAAAATTTTTCTTTCTTAATATATAAAAAGTTTATATATAAATATTATAGAATTCCTACAGATTAAGTCAATACAGGTTTTTTTCAACAAAAAAAATGTAATTTAAAATTCCTTAGGGAAAGTCAAATTACAAATTTAATTTTATTATTTTTAAGTTTAGTTATCATTTATGTAACAAAAAACGACAAAAAAGCCTTTTTTCTTAGGGAATATTGTTTTATTTAAAATATTTCTACATAAATCATAAGAAACCGAATTTATTTTCGATGTAATATCTTCTAAGTTATTTTATCCCTATGATTTTTATTCTATTATAATTATTCTTTATTGTTAAAGTTTTTATAAAAATAGACTAAATTTTTATATTTAGTTTTCTATTTCATAAGATATCTTTTTATTTTTATGTGTAAAAATCTTATTTTTTAAAAGAAAGAACCTTTATAACGCTATAATTTGACGCTTTTTTGATAAATAATCAATACTTATTTATTCTTTTATTATTATTATAAATTCAAGAAATAAATATTTCTTTAAAGCCTCTATTTTTAATGTTTTAATCATATCACCTAATAGAAATGAAATAGTTTTTATTGACAAAAAGATTAATTAAAAATATAATGATAATAAATTAAAAATTAGGAGGTACTTATGAAAAATAAAAAATATTATATAGTTGCAATAATAGCAATTATTTTTATAATTATAATAACATCTATATTAATTGTATTAAATAAAAATAAATCTACATCCAATGATACAGAAAATGTAGTGGAAAATAGAACCCCTGACGTTATAATAAAAAATGAAAAAGGAGCTGAATTAGAAAAAGACGGAATAACAGTAACTGATATACAGATATTTAAAGAAGCGACAAATTATTTATCAGTAAAAGCAAATTTAAAAAACAATTCTAATACAACATTTAAAGATTTATTAGTAGAAATAGGTTTATATAATAAAAAAGGAAAATACGTATCATCTATTATAGTAAATCATACAGAAGAACTTAAACCTAATGAAACATGTACTATAAGCAGTAGTATTGTTGATGATAAAAAAATTGCCGAAATAAGCAGTGCAAAATTAATAAGAATACAAAATAATATGCAATCAAATATTGATAATTCCTTTAATCTTTTTCCTTCACCTTAATTATTCTATATTTATGTATCTATTTCTATAATATGAATTCATAACTATCATGACCACGCCTAAAAGACGTGGTATGATCTTGCCCTGAAAGGGCATATCGCCTGTAGAGTCCTTCGACTTCGAAGACCTGACA
>CAMKSF010000001.1 GCA_946415375.1 uncultured Clostridia bacterium | reverse complement strand
TATGATAGGAAGAAAAGTACTCAAAAGGGAAGAAAATTACTACTTTTTCCATGTGAAAGTGGTAAGAAGTATAAAAATTGCTGTGGTAAAAACGCGTAAAGACCTTAAATCAAGGGCTTTTTCTTATGCTACTTTTTACTTAGATACCTTTTTACATACCTTCAGCGAGGGTATCTAAAAGGTATCTAAAAATAAAACTAAATCTCAAAAGCATAGAGTAGCAAAGGTTTGAACATTAGTGATTAGATCCCATGTGACAGAGATCACTTTTAAAATAGCTTAATAAGAATAAAAAACGTAATGTTTTGTAATAAAAGTGAAAGAAAGAAGTAATATAAATATTGTTTAAAAAAATATAGTTCTATGATATAATAAAATAAATAGTATTATTAAGGAAGGAAAATATATGGAATATATAAGAAGTAATGAAATTGATCCCAAAAATACTTTATTTCACTTTTCTAGAATTGATAATAGGATAAGTATTGAAAAAAATGGATTGCAAGCAGTAGCTGGTGGAGAAAATGAAGCTGCAAATGATAAGAATAATAAAACTATTTACTTTTCTAAAGGAATAGCAGGTATTTTAAAAGCAGTTGATGTATGGGCTAGATGGGAATATGATAAATACGCAAGACAAGAACATAGTAAAGGACATGAAATTAAGCAAGAATATGAAGAGCATATAATAGAAGGAGAAGACGATAGTTATGATAAAGATATAATGACAGAAGTTATATTCGATAAATTATATGATGATTTTAAAAATAGACAATACTATACTGTGGATTTAATAGAAGGCAAAGATGGAGATTTTGAATTTGGGGATATAGATGTAAAAAAAATACTTTCAAGAGATAAACAAGGAAGACCATATCCAGGATCTTTATGGAAATATGGACCATACAGCGATTTTGGAACTTTAGAAAATCCAAATAATAAACAAGAAGAGTGGAATATGAATACTAAAACAGGAGACAGAACAATTTCAGCTGATAGATTAAAAATTGTAGAAACAATGGATGGAAGATCAGATGGCCTTTCTGTTATTATAGAAGCATATAACCAATATAGAGGAATGATTCCTAAAGAAAACGATGAGTTGTTTGAGATTTTAGATAATTTTATAGCATATGCAAAAGAAAGATATAAGAATGACAGAGACTTTAAAAAAGGCTCAATAGACTATGGAAAAAGAGATATTAATGCTGATGAACAAAAAAAATACCAAACAATTAATCAAATCAACTTAAATAAAACTAAAAAGAATAGATTATTTAGCTTTATTTCAAAAATTATAAATAAGATTAAAAGTACAACAAAAAGAAAAGATGTTAAAATGCTTCCAAAAGCTACTCAAGTTATTAGAGAAAAATCAAGTCCTAAATCAAATTCAAGAAATGAATTAATAGAAAGTTTAAGATTTGAAAGTACTAATAATGAACAAAATCCATTTCCATCAGATGAAGAGATAGTGAAAAATATGAATATTAATGAAAAATTTTATAGTTTTAATATGGAAGAGATAGATACAAAAATAAGGATTCCAAAATTAACAAAAAATGGTGAACAACTTTATTTATATCGTAAGAACGTAAAAAGTAAGCAATTAGGAGCTATTAACTATAAAATACAATCAGTATATTATATCATAAACAAATCTGGAGAAATTGTTGGACGAGTTCCAATTTCAATTTCAAATCCTACTGCATTAAACATGGATTACTGGATAAAAGATGAATTTCAAGGACAAGGAATAGGAAGTGTGGTCCTAGAAGAAATTGTAAGACAAATTTATAATGAAAAAGCATTTAATGGAATAGATTTTAAGGCTTCTAAATTTCCTGAAACAGATAAAACAGAGATACAAAATATTCAATTAGAAATATCTGATGATAATGATGCTAGTATTCGAATTGCAACGAAAAATGGATTCAGTAAAATAGGAGAACGATCATATGCTCTAACATTAAAGGAGTATTTGGATAAGAAACAGGAAAGAAATGAAATCTAATCTAATCTAAATTTAATACATTCTACTAACTGTGCTGAGTGTATTAAAATGTTCTTAGGCAAAAAAATGGAATAAACTGTTTAGTAGTGTATTAGATAACGGTTTAAGAGTTTTGGCAAAATTTCAAAAAATGCACAATTCGCATTTAGATACAAAAATAGATACAAATGATAAAAGGTGGAGCTGGAAAGAAGTAAAAAAAACTATGGTTAAGAGTACAAAATCCTTGAGTAAGAATTTGTATAATGCTAACAATAAATAGAATTATTAAATAATAGAAGATGATAATCAAACGGTTGACATAAAAATATTGACAAAAATTAGAGTATATGATAGAATAAATATATATTTAAGAGTATATCTAAGAAATAAATATATTTTGAGCGATATAGAATAACCTAGATAGATGGTTATTTACACGGTGTAATAGATTTTAAAGTCTTGCAAAGGAGTCTTAATAAGATTTTTTGTTAAGGCTTTTTATTTTTCTATATTGTAATAATTTTGGCAATAGAATTATAAAGGGAAGGGATGAAGTAAAATATGAACATAATAGAAGTAAGTAATTTAAAAAAAGAATATAAATACAAAGTAAAAGACAAAGAAAGAGGTTTTTTATACAATTTATTAAATGAGGATACAAAAAGTTTAAGTGCAGTTAATGATATTTCATTTTCAATAAAAAAAGGAGAAACAGTTGCATTTATTGGTCCTAATGGTGCTGGTAAATCTACGACCATTAAAATGCTTACAGGGATATTATATCCAACAAAAGGAACAATCAAAGTATGTGGTTTAACTCCTATTGTTGATAGAGATAAACTTGCATATAAAATAGGTACAGTTTTCGGACAAAGAAGTCAGTTATTACCTAATTTGCCATTAACTGAAAGTATGGAAATGTTTGGTGCAATGTATGATATGGACAAGAATGCTATTACAGAAAGGACAAAAGAACTAGTTGATTTATTTGAATTAAGTAGTTTTATTGATCAACCAATTAGAAAGTTGTCTTTAGGGCAAAGAATGCGAGCTGAAATAGCAGTTTCATTATTTCATAAGCCTGAAATCATATTTTTAGATGAACCAACAATTGGATTAGATGTAGTATCAAAGAAAAATTTGAGGGACTTACTAAGAAGGATAAATGAAGAGCAAGGAGTTACAATTTTTTTGACTAGTCATGATACTGAAGACATTGAAAGTATTTGTGATAGATGTATTATTATAAATAAAGGGAATATAATAATAGATTTACCGACTAAAAAGTTAATTAATGAATATGTAAAATCTAAAAAAATATCAATTAATCCAATTAACGAATTAAAGAAATATCCAGATTTAACTGATGGATTAACTTATTTAGTAAAAGAAAAAAATCATGTTGAAATTAAAGTAGAAAATAGTATTATTAGCACAAAAGATGCAATGCAAATATTAATTGAAAAATTTGATATAGATGATATTAACATTGAAAATGAATCACTGGAAAGTATAATAAGGGGGATATATGAAAAAAGTTAGATTTGCAAGTACAGTAATTAAATTATTTATGAAAAATCAAATACAAGATAAAACAAATATAATATTAGATATTTTTAATATGTTTTCTAGATGCTTTATAGTATTTTTGCTATATGCTTATATATTTGAAATATCAGGTGGAATGGTAAATGGAGTAGATTACAAAACAACAATGTGGAGTATGTTTATATATTTTTGCATTATGATTCTAAATTTAAGAAGATTAGATAGACTAATAATGGCAGATGTTAAATCTGGTAATGTGGAAATGTTTATGAATAAACCAATAAATTACTTGAAAATATCTTTTTATAAAGTAATAGGGCAAGGAATTTTTTCGTTTATATTTATAAGTTTAATAGGTTCAATACTAATGATATTAATATTAGGTATTCCAAATGTTAATTTAATAGTATTCACATTTACGTTTATTTTAACTTTCATTTTTGGACAAATAATTGCACTATTTCTATATGGTATTATTGGTATTATGGCTTTTTTTATTGAAGATATATCTCCAATTCATTGGATTGTTGATAAATTTGTAATGGTTTTAGGTGGTAGTTATTTACCAATTTCTATGTTTCCGCCTATAATGAAAGTTATAGCATATGTAAGTCCATTTGGAGCAGTTAATTTTGCAACAAGTACAGTGTATGAATCATGGAATGATGAATGGATTTATAGAGTATTATTGCAATTAGTTTGGATAGTAATTTTAGGGGGCATATTGTATATTTTATATAATAAATCCAAGAAGAAAGCTATGATTAACGGAGGTTAATATGAAAAATATAAGATTAGCAATTTTAAATATCAAGAAAAATATAAAAAATGAAAAAGAATTAAAAAGTTCATTTCTTATCTCTATTATTGGAATGTGTTTAAATAATATATCATTTCTTATACTTTGGTATTATTTTGGAAAAACAATAGGAAAGATAAATGGATGGGAGCCATATGATATTTTTGGCTTATATGGAATATCTACAACATCATATGGTATAGTTATGGGATTTTTTGCGGGAATGTTTAAAATACCAGATTACATATCAAGTGGAAATTTTGACAAATACTTGCTTACACCAAAAAACATATTATTAAAAGTGTCAACTTCAAAAATACAAGTAAGTGCTTTTGGCGATTTAATATTTGGAATTGTATGCTTTATAATATTTGCAATATGTAATAAACTATCTATAGCACAATATTTAATATCAATATTACTAATTATATGCTCAGGAATTATATTATATTCATTTGGACTTGTATGTATGAGTATTTCATTTTATCTAATGGATGGATACAATATTTCAAATGGATTATATGGTATGTTTATTGGAAAATCTACATATCATGGTGGAGCTTTTACAGGAGTTTTAAGAATAATATTCATTTTTGTAATGCCTTCACTATTATTAGGAGCAGTTCCTGTAGAGATAGTAAAAACTTTATCGGTAAATAGTTTTATTATGATTGTAGGTTTAACAATAGTTTGGCTAATAGTTTCAGTAGTATTCTTTTACAAGTCGTTAAGAAAATATGAGAGTAATAATTTATTTGGATTTGGAGGTTAGAATTTGTTAAGATATAGATAAATTCTGTAGTCAGATACAAATAAAAGATAATTAAAAATGGAAAGTATTGAAATATAAAGGAAAAATAATGTTTTAAATAAAATTAGATACAATTCAAGAACACTATTAGAACAAATATAAACAATTAAGGATTTTATTAAGGAGGATAGTATGAAGTATTTAATAAACAATTTAAAAGAAAATGTACAGATACAAATTAAAGGCAAAGGATATATTGTAAAAACCAAAACATGGTATTCTTTAGAAGAAGATAAGGCAGCATCATATATAAAATGTGAACTTAGTAATGATAAAGTATTAGTTGTAATTCCAGATGATGAATTAATTTATATAGGAACAGTAATTGAAAATATGAATTATGAAAGAATTGCTAATGATAAGATTAGATACAATAATAGGATATTTAATAAAACAGGTGAAGGACATCAATTTATTACAAAAATTGAGTTTGGAAATGAAAAGGAAATTGAAGGTAAGTGTATATTTGAAGACTATGAATCAGAAGACAATATTATTAGTTTAGGAATATTATCAGATAAAGATAACATTAGAGCAGATGTTTATGCAGATATTTTGAATATAGATGACATCAAAGTAATCTAATAAAATTGAGTTATAACGTAGATAGTATGAATTTACATATGAAAAATTAAAAAAATATGAGGCAAATATTGAAAAATTGCCTCTCTTGTATTATAATAATAAAAAAATTAAAGAAAATAATTAATAAATTGTTGAGATATTTATAATAATGTATTTAATTATAAATAATTACATCATTTAAAGAAGAGGGAGAATAAAAATGAGTGTGAGTGGCATTTTAAGATCACTTAAAAAGATAGTTTTTGCAGAAGATATCTTTTATGGTAGGATTGTAAGAGGTTCTTTTGAAAATGGAGAGTACTATTCACAAAAAGGCGTTTTAGTTAGAGATAAGAATAGAAAAGATCGTGGAATAAGACTAGCTTTTAAGAGAGCTGGATATAAAGCACCAAATCTTGATATGCCTTTGATAAGAAAGGGTACTGAAAATCAAAACAATAGACAGCAGAATATCAGTTGGAAAAAGCATAAATTTGGGTCTGGCGGTGTTTTAAGCTCACTACAAAAGGAAGTTTTTGCAAAAGATATCTTTTATGATAGGATTGTAAGAGGATCTTTTGAAAATGGAGAGTACTATTCACAAAAAGGCGTTTTAGTTAGAGATAAGAATAGAAAAGATCATGGAATAAGACTAGCTTTTAAGAGAGCTGGATATAAAGCACCGAATCTTGCTATGCCTTGTGATAGTGAGGGTACTAGAGATCAAAGAAATAGACAACAGAATATCAAGAATGTTTATCAAGCAAGAACTTTGGGTGATGAAAGATAACAAAAAGTGAATGTTAAAAAAGAAAATATTTTTAAATATTTTGAAATATATTTTTGAGGAGCTAGAATTATGGAAAAAATATTGAAAAAATATGAAACAATATTTACAATTGGATTAATAATAATATATGTGGTAGCTAATTCATATATAATGCAAAATTTTGGTTATATAAGCTATCAATCAGCTATAGTTAATACTATTTTGTCTATTCTTATACTTGCATTAATTATATTAGCTAAACAACTAAAACATTATGGTATAACTAAGGTCAATAATCCAAAAAAATTTTTGTATTTTATACCACTATGTATAATATCATTGTTTAATTTAAGAAATGGAATTCATATAAATAATCCAAGTGGCGAAATTATTTGCCATATAATAACTATGATTAATGTTGGTTTTTTGGAAGAAATAATATTTAGAGGATTCTTATTTAAGATGATGGAAAAAGATAATGCAAAAACAGCTATTATAGTTAGTTCACTTACATTTGGAATAGGGCACATAGTAAATTTACTAAATGGAGCTGATTTAATTCCAACATTACTTCAATTATGCTATGCAATTGCAATTGGATATATGCTTGTAATTGTATTCTATAAAAGTAAATCTTTAATTCCATGTATTATATTTCATGGGGTATTCAATGCTTTAAGCATTTTTAGTAGTGGTGATAGTAATGTAGTAACTACTATAATCCTAATTGCTATGTGCTTAGGGTATGCAATTTATATTAATAAAAGTGATAAAACATAATAAAGAAGAGTTTTTAAGGGGCAAATATAGAATAATTGCTCCTTTTGTTGTATAATATAGATAGTTCAAATGTAGAACAATAGATATTTAGAAATTAGATAATAATAGAGAGGGTAAGTAGATATGAGTAATATTTGTATATTACATGCAAACAAAAAACACAAGGATTTTTTAATTTATGCTAATAAAGTAATAGATCAAGTTAATAATATGAAAGAGACCAATGGTTTACAATTAAATATTGATAAAGATTATTTTTGTGAAAATCCAAAATTTCAATGTTTAGTTGCAGAAGTAGACAATAAGCCGGTGGGGATGATTATATATTCATATTTCTATTGGGCTAGTGATGGGGAAGTATTGTGGATTTCACAAATGTATGTTGAGCCAGAATATAGAAAACAAGGCATTTTCTTTAAACTTATTTCAAAACTACGTGAAGAAAACAAAGAAATTAAGCTTGTATCTTGTGCAACAGGTGAAGACAATAAAAGAATGCAAAGAATTCTAAAATACTATGGTGGAGTCGAAATGAAGAATCTGAAATTCTACTATAAAAAGGTATAATTAGATACAAATTATAGATTACAAAAGATTATCTAAATGGATAATCTTTTATTTTATATATATTTAAATAAAAATAAAAATGTAAAAAAAAATTATGTGTACATATAAAACATTTTAAAAATAATAGATTTTTTTTCAATAATGTTATATAATATGTATAAGAAAAATTGTTATAGAAAGGAGAATGAAAAATGGGATTATTTGATGAGAACAAAGACGATTACAAAGGCAAAAAAAGTTTAATAATATACTTTTCAAGAGCTGGTGAAAATTACGTTGGTGGTACTATAAGATATATTGATAAAGGAAATACAGAAGTAATTGCGGAATACATTAGAGACATTGTAGGAGCTGATTTGTTTAAAGTTGAACCTTTAACTCCATATTCGGATGATTATAAGCAATGTATTGAAGAATCAAAAGTAAGAACAAGAAGTCACGATGCACCAATAAAAGAAAGCGTTCCAGATATTTCTTCTTATGATGTTATTTATGTAGGAGCTCCAGTGTATTTAGGAGGAATGCCAGAAGAACTATTTACAGCATTACAAGGATTAGATTATACAGGAAAAATTATAAGACCTTTTGTAACACATGAAGGTTCTGGATTATCAGGTATCCCTATGCAATTAAAAAAATTATGTGATGGTGCAGACATTACTTCAGGAATAGCAATTAGAGGGGGAACAGTTAATTCAGCAAAAGGACAAGTTGAAGAGTGGATATAGAAATTATAAGGTGGTATTAAAAATGGACAAGTATATCAAAATAGGAATTGGTGTAATGATTTTAGATGGAAATAAAATATTATTAGGTCACAGGTCAAAAAATAGGAAAGATACTGGAGGAATATATGAGGTTGATTGTTGGACTTTACCTGGTGGAAAACAAGAATACAATGAAACATTTTTTGAAGGAGCAAAAAGAGAAGTAAAAGAAGAAACTAATCTTGAGATAGATGAATTAGAATTATTTAGTGCATCAGATGACATTCAGCCAGATAGACATTATATAACATTGCGCATTATAGCAAGAAAATATAGCGGTGAATTGAAGATTATGGAACCTACAAAAGAGGACGAGTGGAAATGGTTTGATTTAGATAATTTACCAGAGAATATTTATTCTCCTTCAAGAAAATTTATTGAAGATTATTTAAAATAAAAAAGTAAGTTTGTTATTTGAAAGGAGGAAAAGAAAATGAAAAAATTATTTGGAGAAATAAACCTATCTTGGAAAAGAACCATTATATTTGCAATTATAGCAGGTGTGTATACAGCTATTATGGCTATGATTCCAATGACAAAAGATACATCTTTTGCAGATATAACTGTATCCTTTGAAGTATGGATATTTTTTGGTATTCTTATTATAATGAATAGCAAATCAGCAAAAGATTCTGCTTTAAAATGTTTGGTATACTTTTTAATAAGTCAACCATTAGTATATCTTATTCAAGATGTAATTAAGCATAGCAGTCTATTTATTACTTACTATAGAAACTGGGTTATTTGGACGGTTGCAACAATTCCAATGGGATTTATTGGTTACTATATGAAAAAAGATGAATGGTGGGGATTATTAATTTTAGCTCCAATATTGGTATTTCTTGGAGAACACTATTCAACATATCTTTCTAAAACAATGTTTTCATTTCCATATCATTTGTTAACAACTCTATTTTGCTTGGGAACTCTAATTATTTATCCAATAGCAATTTTTAACAACAAGAAAAATAAAGTAGTGGGAATAGTTATTAGTATTTTAATTATTCTTGTTATGACAGGTTTGGCGCTTTCTAAGCCAGCTGTATATAACACTACGATATTTGTAAATGGAGAAGAGCATAAATTTGATAATACATATAAAGTATATTTAACAGATGAAAGTTTCGGAAAAGTATATATTGTATTTGAAAAAAATATTGATGACTATATGGTAAATGCTGAGTTTAAAAAAGCGGGAAAAGCTGAATTGGTGTTAGAATCTCCAAAAGGAGAAAAAGAAATATATGAAATTGATATTAAAGATCATACATATAGTGTAAATAAGAAATAGGTAGGTTATCAGTTATGGATAAAAAGACAATTGATAGAATTAGAAAAAATGAAGAAAGATTAGATAATATCAATAATTGTATAAAAAATGTGGAAAATGCTTTAGAAAAATTTAAGAAAAATAAAAAAAATATTAATATGCTTAATAAGTATTATGGTAGTACTAATTGGTTTAAAGACAAAGAGGCATATGAAAACAATGAAATTCCAAAAATAAAGGCAGGAGTTTTAAGTGAAGATGCTGTTTGGAATATGAATGATGATATTAAAGAATTGATTCTAGAAATGAAATCAATAGTAAAGAGCTTTAATGTATAAGCAATTTATATTTATAGATGGTAAATAGGTGATGAAAATGAGTAATGAAGAATTAAAAATAACAGAAGAATGGGACAAAGTATTCCCTAAAAGTGAAAAAGTAAATCATAGAAAGGTAACATTTAAAAATCATTTTGGAATTACATTAGTTGCCGATTTATATGAACCTAAACAATATGAAGGAAAAATGTCGGGGTTAGCAGTAAGTGGACCTTTTGGGGCAGTAAAAGAACAATCAAGTGGACTTTATGCACAAGAAATGGCTGAAAGAGGATTTCTAGCAATAGCATTTGACCCATCTTTTACTGGAGAATCAGGAGGGGAACCTAGATATATGAACTCTCCAGATATAAATGTTGAGGATTTTCAAGCAGCAGTTGACTATTTATCAAATTTAGATAATGTAGATAGTGAGAAAATAGGAATAATTGGAATATGTGGTTGGGGTGGAATGGCACTTCAAACAGCATGTATAGATACTAGAATTAAAGCTACTATTGTATCTACTATGTATGATATGTCGAGAGTGGCTGGAAATGGATATTTTGATAGCGAAGATAATGAAGAGGCAAGATATAAAGCAAGAAAAGCAATAAATGCTCAAAGAACAGAGGATTTTAAAAACAAAGAATATAAATTAGGTGGAGGAGTAGTAGACCCACTTCCTGAAGATGCTCCTGGGTTTGTTAAAGACTATTATGCATATTACAAAACACCTCGTGGATACCATAAAAGAAGCTTAAATTCAAATGGTGGATGGAATGTAACTGCAGGAACATCACTTATGAATACAAGATTACTATACTATTCAAATGAAATTAGAAATGCAGTAATGATAGTGCACGGAGATAAAGCACATTCATATTATTTTGGAAAAGATGCATATAACAATATGATTAAAGATAGTAAATATACAGATAATAAAGAATTCCTTTCAATAGAAGGGGCTTCACATTGTGATTTATATGATCAAAAAGATATAATTCCATTTGATAGAATTGAAGAATTTATCAGAAAAAATATTTAATGAGGTTTAAAAATATGAAAAAAATAATTATAACAATTATTTTGGTTATTGCTTTTTCTATGTTAATGTATTTTGTATCAAAAAATAACAATAAAGAATTAAGCAATAATTTAGAAATAAATAATAATATTGAAAATATAGACAATAAAGAATCAAATATAGAAGGTATAAACATAGTAGAAAAACAAGAAAATATAGAAAATAATACTATTAATGAAAACAAGGTTGAAGATATGGGAAGAATATATATTAAAGTCAATAATCAAATATTAGATGTTGAGTTAGAAGACAATTCTGCAACAAAGGAGCTTAAAGAAAAAATAAAGAATGGAGATATAGTTATAGAAGCTCATGAATATGGTGGATTTGAAAAGGTTGGAATTTTAGGTTTTTCACTACCAAGAGAAGATATAAATGTTACAACAACAGCAGGAGATATAGTTTTATATCAAGGAAATCAAATATCAATATTTTATAATTCTAATTCATGGAGTTATACAAAATTAGGGAAAATACAAAATACTAGTGCAAATGAACTAAAGAACATTTTGGGTGATGAAGATGTTAAGATAACATTTACATTATCAAGATAAAGTGCAATTAAATAATAAAAAGATTATCCTAAATATTTTTGGGATAGTCTTTTTTTTTTTACAAAAATGATATATAATTAAGCAAAATACAAAATAGTTAATAATAAGATAATAATAAAAAGGAAGTATTTTATGGCAACATCAAAAGAATATAAAGAATTTATTTTAGAGCAATTAAATCTATTAGATAATATAACCTGTAAATCAATGATGGGAGAGTATTTATTATACTATAACAACATCTTATTTGGTGGAATTTATGATAATAGGTTACTTGTTAAAAAAGTTGATACAAATAAAAAGTTTAATATGAATGAACAGATACCTTATGAAAATGCAAAACCAATGTATTTAGTTGATGATGTTGATAATAAAGAATTGTTAAAAGAAATAATAATTGAAACCTGCAAAGGGTTAACAATTAAGAAATAAAGAATATATGGAAAATGAAGGAGAAAAATATGAACAATAAATATAAATTTTATATTGCGGGAAGAACGAGAAATAAAGAAAACATTTTAAAAATATGTAATATTTTTGAAAATTTTAATATTTCTCACTATTGTTTTTTGAAAAATGAAGAATCACATAAAGAAGCAGAATTAGATTTAAGTGATAAAAATTTAGCAGATACATTTGAATCATTAAAACTTGAGGATTCAAGAGTTAGAACAATATTTGAACATGATTTAAATGGACTAAAAAATTCAGACAATTTTTTATTAGTGCTTCCAGCTGGAAAATCATCACATATTGAAGCAGGAATCGCATATGGACTAGGAAAGAAATGTTATGCAATTGGTGAATATGATGTAACAGATTCTTTGTATCTAATATTTGATAAAATTTTTAAAGATGAAGATGAATTAAAGGAATTTCTAGCTAAAGGGAATTATTAAATGAAAAGCAGTGATAAGGGAGAATGGCAGTGAAAACAGAAAGAATAAAAATAAATGATATTCCATCAATAATATGGGGAGAAAAAAGTAGTAAGGTATATATAGCTGTACATGGCAATATGTCTAATAAAGAAGATCAAGTAATAAAGATATTAGCAGAAAAAGTAGTAAGCAAAGGATATCAATTATTAAGTTTTGATTTGCCAGAACATGGAGAAAGAAAAGATGATAAGGCTTATTTGTGTAATGTTCAAAACTGTGTTAAAGACATAAACCAAGTAATTGAATATGCAAAAAAACATTATGATGAAATATATTTATGGGCTTGTAGCATGGGTGCATATTTTAGTTTGATTTCATATAAAGATGAAGATATAAAACAATGTTTGTTTTTATCTCCTGTTGTTAATATGAAAGTAATTATTGAAAATATGATGTTATTGAGTAGTGTCACAGAAAAAGAACTAAAAGAAAAACAAGAAATTAAGACAGATTTTGGACAGACTTTATATTGGGACTACTATAAATTTGTCAAAGAAAATCCAATAGTAAGTTGGAACAAAAATACCTTTGTTCTATATGGAAATAAAGATAATCTGCAAGATGAAAAAATAATAAAAGATTTTTGCACAAAGTTTAATTGTGAATTATCAGTATTAGAAACCGGGGAACATTTTTTTTATACAGAAGAACAACTAGAGCGTTATAGAAATTGGTTAGATAAAATTATTAAATAGTTTATAGTAACAAATAAAAGGAGAAATGAAATATGGAATCAATATGTGGAGCTGATTGTAGTAATTGTGGATATGGAAAAAATAATAACTGTAAAGGATGTAAAAATACTCAAGGTTGTCCATTTGGAAAACAATGTTTTATTGCTAAATACATATTAACAGGTGGAAAAGAAAACTATGAACAATTTAAAGAACAACTAATAAATGAAATAAATAGTTTGGATATACCAGGTATGCCAAAAATAAATGAATTAACTCCATTAAATGGAATATTTGTAAATCTTAATTATCCTTTACCTAATGGTCAATATGCAAGTTTCCTAGACAATAATGATATCTACTTAGGAAATCAAGTAGAAAGTGAATTTAATGATGGCGAAATAATAAGATGTTTTGGAATACTTGCTAATATGAATTTTATACTTGTAAGTGAGTATGGACCAAATGGTGATAATCCTGAAATAATAATATATAAAAAGAGATAATTTATTTAGAATGTTTTGAAAGGTGATAATTATGGAAAAGAAAAAAATTATAAAAATTGTATTAATTATATTATTTACACTTATTACTTTATTTTTATTACATACAACAAGAAATTATATTATTATATCTAAATTACAAAAAGAAATTCAAGATAAATCAAAATTAGCAGATAATGTATATAGAAAAATGCAAAGAATGATAAATAACAAAAAGCGGAATGACATTTGAATTATACAAAAAGGATGACAATATTAAATATAGTATAGAATTACATGAAGAAAATGAATCAAATTTAAATATTGGAAATAATGTTAAGAATAGTATGAAAAAATCAGTAACATATATAATAGGAGATACAAGAACCGAATTCACAGACTATGTTGAAGATGGTAAAGAAGAGAAAAAAGTTCATGAAGATAGCATAGAAAATGAAGACATAAATTCTCTTCATGTATTTATAGAGTATTTTAATAATGATACTTTTATACAAAAGTATATAAATTGTGCAAAAACACTTGTTAAATCTGAAAGAATTAATAATAAAGACTGCTATGTAATAATTAGCAATGATTCAGGATTCAGCACAGGAAGTTATGCAAAAATATATGTGGATAAAGAAACAAAACTTCCTATTCAAGTAATTGAACAATTTGATAATGGAGAATACATTACATATTTTACATATGAATTTGGAATAGTAACAGATAACGATTTCAAATTCCCTGATAATGCATCAGAGTATAAAAAAGAAGAAATTATAAATCTAAATAATGATAAAGAAAACTACCAAATTGGAAAAGCATCAAATCTAATATCTGAAGAAGATTTAACAAATATTTCAAATTTATTAAAGGAATATGGATTAGACAATGTAGATATATTTACTTCGTGGGTAAAAGAATTTAATAAAGAGCCATATCAAAATTGTGGTATGGTAGATACATGGACAGATTATAATAAAATAGAATACAATGAAGCAGCATTAGCTGATAGGTGGGAGAAAAAACATAATCAAACAGATAGTGATTGTAGAATGACATCATTTTTGTTACTTAAAGATCATATTTCAACGAATAAAACAATAAAAGAAAATGGTTCATATTTAATGTTTGATATAGATGCAATAGATAATAACAAAAAATATGAATTATTGAAAACAAATAGAGAAAGTTTTATTACATTGTTTAATGAAATTGATGTAAAGGGGCTTTCAAAAGATGAAATAAAAAATGCATATAGTAAAAAATGGAATGAATATGGAATATCATTAAAAGAAGGTAAGTTTTCTTTAATTACTGTTATAATGCATGATAATTATGATAATGTAGTATATGTTGGACATGCAGGGATTCTTTTAGATTTACAAGATAAGTTTTTATTTATAGAAAAGATTGCTTTTGAACAACCTTATCAAATAACTGTGTTAAAGACAAAAGAAGATTTAAAAAATATGTTGTTTAGTAGAAAATCATATTTTGGAGATAAAACAGAAGAAGGCCCATTTATATATGAAAATAATGAATTATTGTTTTCATATAAATAAATATTATTAATTAGATTTTGAGTTGAAGGAGAGAAATATGATACCAGATATATGGAATAAAAAAAGCTATAAAGCATTTATTGAATATCTAATTAGCATTAAAGATAGTAAATATAAAGAATTTCATAGTTCGCTTGTAGTAAATTCAAAGTATGAAATGATAGGAATACGAGTTCCAATAATGAAAGACATTGCTAAGAAAATTGCTAAAACAACAAACATAGAAGAATTTTTAGAATTTGCACAAGATAGGTTCTATGAGGAAGTTATGATTCAAGGACTAGTGATTTCTCATATAAAAGACGAGAAACTATTCTATAAATATTTCAAAAAACACATAAACAAAATTGATAACTGGGCATTATGTGATACTTTTTGTAGTGCAATAAAAATTGTTGAAAAGTATGAGGATAAGTATTTTAAAGAAGCGGTAGATATGTCATTAAGTGATAAAGAATTTATTTCAAGAGTAGGACTTATAATAATATTAAGCCATTTTGTGAGTGGAAAAAATTTAGATACAATATTTGAAGTTTTAAACAAAATAAATAGTGATTTGTTTTATATCAATATGGCAGAAGCTTGGCTTATATGTGAATTATATATAGATTATCCTAAAGAAACAAAGGGTTTTATTAAAAAAAATAACTTAAACAAATTCACACAAAACAAAGCAATTAGTAAAATTCATGATTCATATAGAGTAAGTAAGGAAGAAAAGGAAATATTAAAAAAATATAGAAAGTAAAAAAGGACAAAGAGGTTATTATATACAAATGAAGAAGAAAGAATAAACAAAATAAAAAATAACTAAGGAGTAAATTCATGTTGAGTTTTGGAGAGTTTATAATTAATTTAAGCCATAGTTTTACATTATGCATAATTACTTTGCTGATATTAAGTGTAATACTAGTTAATGGATGGACAGATGCACCTAATGCTATAGCTACATGTGTTTCTACAAGATGTATTAGACCAAAAAGAGCGATTATAATGGCTGCGATTTTTAACTTTTTAGGTGTATTAGTTATAACAATGATTAGTTCTACTGTAGCTGAGACATTACACAGTATTGCAAATTTTGGCGATAACGCAGAACATGCTTTAATTGCATTATGTGCAGGACTTGTCGCTATTGTTTTATGGGCTGTTTTAGCATGGTGGTTTGGAATACCTACAAGTGAGTCACATGCTTTGATAGCAGGAGTTTCTGGTGCAGCAATTGCAATACAAAAAGGAATAGGTGGAATTAATCTAAATGAATGGAAGAAAGTTTTATTAGGTTTGGCCTTATCAGTAATAATAGGATTTGTTGTTGGATTTCTTATAACTAAATTAATAGAGAAGATTTGTAAAAATATAGATAGAAGAAAAACGATACCATTTTTTAAAAAATTACAAGTTTTTAGTGGTGCTTCAATGGCTTTTATGCATGGAGCACAAGATGGACAAAAATTTATAGGAATATTTTTATTAGCAATTGAACTTTCAAGTGGAATAACAGGTGCAGGGAGTATTCAAATACCATTTTGGCTTATGATAGTTTGTTCACTAGTTATGACTTTTGGAACATCAATTGGTGGATATAAAATAATAAAAACAGTAGGAATGAAAATGGTAAAAATGGAACCATATCAAGGAGCATCAGCAGATTTAGCTAGTTCTTCAAGCCTATTAGTATGTACATTATTAGGAGTTCCTGTTAGTACAACACAAGTAAAAACTACAGCAATTATGGGAGTTGGAGCATCAAGGAGAATGTCAAATGTTAATTGGAATGTTGTAAAAAATATGTTTTTAGCATGGATTATTACATTCCCAGCATGTGGGGTACTTGGATATTTAACAACATTTATATTTTTAAAATTATTTGTGTAAGGAGATAGAATAATGAAAGATTTTAGATTAAAGGAAAAAAATTTTAATTATTATGATGAATTCATAAAAAATGCAAATATAGCAATAGAGATATCTACAATTTTAAAAAAGCATGCAGAAAACTATGACATTAATAATTCTACTGAAGTAGAAGAAAAAGTTCATAAATTAGAAAACGATGCTGACAGAAATTTACATGAAACAATAGATTATTTAGTAAAAGATTTTTTACCCCCAATAGAAAGAGAAGATATTGTATTATTAGTAAATAAGATTGATGATATAATAGATTATTTAGATGAAATAGCTATTAACTTTAATATATTAAATATAGTAGTCTTAAGAGACAATTTCTTAGAATTTATGGAATTATTCAATAAAGTATCTGTTTTATTAAAAGAAATGTTAGAAAATTTTAAAGACAAAAAGAAACATGAAGAAGTATATAAATATTTAATTGAGATAAACAATATCGAAGAGAATGGTGATAGACTTTATGAAAAAGCAATAAAAAGTTTATTTACAAATGAAAAAGATCCTATTGAAATAATAAAATGGAATACTATATATAATACGTTAGAAAATGGAATAGATTCATTCGAAAGTGTTGCAAACACAATAGGAGAAATTGTATTGAAAAATACATAAAAAGTTGGAAAAGGGGACGGTTCTCTTTTCCCAAATAGGAGATTTATATGAAAAAAATAAGTAAAAAAACTACATTTTTGTTATTAGCTATATTTCTATTTATTATATCAACAATAGTTATAATAGTCTTTGGAGATACATATACAATCAAAATAGATAATTTACAAAGATTTAAAGATATTGAAAACATTAATATAAAAATAGAAGATGAAAATATAATAGAATGTATTGGTAAAAAAGTTGAAAATGGAATACTAAAAATTAAAATAAAATCAAAAGCAGAAGGTAAGACTTTTATAGCAATAAAAACTACTGAAGATAATTATGGAGAAGGTCGTTCTATATATGTTCATAAATTTGGAATAATTACATTTAATGAATTTATGGGTGATAGCAATGGAAGTATTATTATTCCAATATCATTTGCAATACTGCTGATGTATGCATTGTATTTGATGATTTCGGCATATAAAAATAATTTAAAGACAAATATGTATCAGTATAAAAACATAGCCTATTTAGGATTAATTATTTTTACACTATTTGTTCTTATAAACCAAATATTTGCAGTACTAAATTATAACGGACTAATAAAAACAATAGAGGGAATTACAAATATGTTTTCATTTATGATATTTATACTTCCAATAGCATTTATTGTATCAATCCTTGTAATAATAAGTAACATCTCTTTAATAAAAAAAGAAGGTTTTAATTTTAGAAATATGTTAGGTATTTTGCTAGGTGCATTTTTATGTATGTCGAGTTTTTTACCAGAAATAATGTATAGGGCACTTTATTCAGCAACATGGATTGACATTCATAACCAAAATGGAATTGATCTATATATTTACAACTTTGCGGAATCAATTATATATATATCAATTACATATATTGAATGTGTTTTAATTGGAACAATTATAATGGGCATTAAATCAGCAAAACACATTCCAAAATATGATAAAGACTATATTGTAATACTCGGATGTCAAATAAAAAAGGATGGAACTTTGACAAATCTATTAAAAGGAAGAGTAGATAGAGCAATAGAGTTTAGTAAAATGCAGAAAGAAAAAACTGGTAAAGATATAATATTTGTACCTTCAGGCGGACAAGGTGAAGATGAAGTGATTTCAGAAGCGCAAGCTATGAAAAATTATTTATTAGGACAAGGGATTAAAGAAGAAAACATTTTGATGGAAGATAAATCAAAAAATACATTTGAAAATATTAAGTTTTCTAATAAAATCATAAAAGAAAAAGAAACTAAGGAAAAATTCAAAGTCGCATTTTCTACAACGAACTACCATGTATTTAGAGCTGGCAGCATTGCAAATGAACAAAAAATATACATGGAAGGAATCGGCTCAAAGACAAAACCATATTTTTGGATTAATGCATTTATTAGAGAGTTTATTGCTACAATGTATTCTGAAAGAAAAAAACATATATTAATAATTCTTGGTATAATTCTTTTTGATATTTTGATGATAGCAATAACATATTTTAATAATTCAATATAATTGGAAAAGGGGCCGGTTTCCTTTTTCCAAAAAAAGAAAAAATAAATATAAGAAATGATGAAAAAAGAAATAACATTTTCGGAGAGGAGAAAAATGAAAGCATTGATATTTGATGTGGACAATACCTTAATAGAGCTTCGAAGTGAATATGTATTATCAGTAAAAAAAGTACTAGAAGACATGAATTACAATTTTTCAGATGATGTGATTAATGATATATATAAATATGCAGATGAACATGAAAATCATTTTGAAAAAATAAACAAACAGGAGATTTTAGACTATATTAATAAAAATTGTAAAATAAATCTTCCTATAGAATTTATAGATAGACTAGAATTAAAACAAGGTGAAAATGTATATGACGATCCGGATTTGATAAAAGTAATTAGTTATTTAAGTAAAAAATATGATTTATATGCTGTAAGTAATTGGTTTACAAAGACACAGAGTATTAGACTAGAAAAAATGGGTGTTTTAAAATATTTTAAAAAAGTATATGGAGCAGATATTAACTACTATAAGCCAGATAAAAGAGCATTTGATGTATTCTTTAAAGACTATAAAAGAGAAGACTGTATTTCAATTGGTGATTCTTTAGAAAATGATGTTAAGCTACCAATTAGCTTGGGAATGAAAGCTTTATGGAAAACCAAAAATAAAAGTGATGAATATCAGACTTTTGAAAAACTTACAGATTTACTACAAATACTATAATTACATAAAGGAAGCTAAAAATGGGATATATAAGTGATATAAGAAAATATGTTGGACATATGCCTATACTTACTGCAGGAGTAGGATTATTAGTGTTTAATGATGAAAAGAAAATTTTAATGCAACTTAGAACTGATTACAACGAATGGGGGTTCCCAGGAGGAGCTATGGAATTAGGAGAAAGTTTTGAAGATGTTGCTAAAAGAGAATTAAAAGAAGAAACTAATTTGGAAGCTGACGAGTTAAAGTTGATTCGAGTTTTATCAGGAAAAGAAACATATAGAGAATATCCAAATGGAGATAAACTATATGATATTACAGCAATATATGTAGTGAAAAAATATCACAATGATATAATGATAAACGACAATGAATCAGTTAAATTAGAATGGTTTGATATAAATAATTTACCTAAAAATATGACTGAGTATACGCAAAATTATTTAAATAAATTTGGAGATATTTTAGATGAAGCATTAAATTGTGTTAGATAAAAATGAAAAAAAAATTATATATGAATTTGATGAATAAGAGAAAAGGTACATAGATAGTAGATAGTTGGAGTGAAGATATAACATGAATTTGAATGAAATATATGAAAAAGAAAAAATAATCAATGCTCATTTTAGAAAAAAATATAACTATGAAAGCGAAGAAGTATTTAATAAGCAAGTATTAGAATTATTATGTGAATTAAGTGAATTCGCATATGAAACAAAGTGCTTTAAGTATTGGAAGGACGAAAAACCAAGTAGTCCTGAAATAACAATACCTGAATTTGCAGATTGCTTAATGATAACTTTATGTTTTTGTGATTTGGCAAATATTGATGAAATAAAAATAGAAAATATAAATGAAAAAGACATGGTAAAACTATTTATTGAAACTAATATTATTGCATCATCACTAACAATGAATTTAGAAAAAGAAAAATTACTAAAAATATTATCAAATTTAGTTGCGATATCTAAGCTATTAGATTATAGTGAAGAAGAATTTAATAAGCATTGCATGGAAAAAATGAATAAAACTCTAAAGATGATAAGTAAATAGTAATGAGGATTTGAAAGTAGGGGAAAAAGAAATGTATTTACAGTATTATTTAGAAGAATTAGGCTATTTGAATATTCCAGATTTTCTTGTTAAATATTTAAAAACGCCATCATTATTAAGACTTAAAAAAGTTGGGTATTTTTGTGGAATGGATTATGCATCAAAACATGTATATAATTTCAGAGAATACATCAGCAGATATGATCATTCTTTAACTGTTAGTCTATTAGTATATAAACTAACAAAAAATAAAGTTGCTACAATAGCAGGACTGTTCCATGATATTGCAACTCCTTGTTTTTCACATGTAATTGATTATATGAATGAAGATTATGAAAAACAAGAGAGCACAGAAGAGTATACAGAAGAAATATTAAGAGGAGATGAATATTTACAAAAATGTTTAAAAGAGGATAATATAAATATTGATGAAATTATTGATTTTAAAAGACATACAATTGTAGATAATGATAGACCAAAGGTTTGTGCAGACAGAATTGATGGTGTTATTTTAACAGGTATTGGTTGGACGAAAAACATAAGTAAAGAAGATATTAAAAATATAGTAGATGATATGCATATATATAAAAATGAAAACAATGAAGATGAAATAGGATTTGAATCATCAAGTATTGCAAAAAAGGTTATTGAAGTTAGTAATAGCATAGATGTATATTGTCATTCACAAGAAGATAATTATATGATGCAGTTATTAGCTAAAATTACTAAATATACCATTGAAAAAGAGTATATTACATATGATGAATTATATTCATATAATGAAGAGGAGTTATTTAACTTATTTAAAGAAAAAGAAGATAAAGAACTTAAATCATTAATTTATAATTTTGAAAATGTACCAAAAGAGGAAATACCTCGTACAGAACTTCAAAATGTAAAAATGAGAAAGTTAAATCCAATTGTGGATGGAAAAAGAATCTAAAAAAGTTGTAAAAGAGAACCGTCCCTTTTTACAAAGAAAGGAATAAATATGATAGAAATTAAAAATGTAACAAAAAAGTATGGGAGTAATGTTGCATTAAAAGATGTATCATTTACAGTAAATGATGGAGAAATTTTTGCCTTTATTGGACACAATGGCGCAGGAAAAACTACATTAATTAAAGCAATAGTAGGAATCCACAAATTTGATGAAGGAGATATCCTAATTAATGGCAAATCTATTAAAGATAGTCCTGTAGAATGTAAAAAAGAAATGGCTTTTGTTCCAGATAATCCAGAGTTATATGAACAAATGAAGGCTATAGACTTTATCAATTTTGTATGTGATATTTATGAAGTACCACAAGACATAAGAGAAAAAAATATAAAGAAATATGCTAAAATGTTTGAAATAGAAGATAAGCTAAATGATACAATTGAATCATTTTCTCATGGTATGAAACAGAAAGTGGCTTTAATTTCAGCACTTGCTCATGAACCACAAATACTAATTATGGACGAACCATTTGTTGGATTAGATCCTAAAGCGGTATTTGATGTTAAAGAAGTAATGAATGAAATGATAAAAGAAGGAAAAACAATTTTCTTTTCAACACATATATTAGATGTTGCAGAAAAGCTATGCTCAAGAGTTGCAATTATTAAAAAGGGAGAGCTCGTAAAAGTAGGAAACATGCAAGAAATAAAAGGAGATAAATCATTAGAAAAAGTTTTCCTTGAGTTGGAGGGATAAGCTGTATGAAAAAATTATTTTCACTTATTAAAGCTAGTATGAGTGAAGGCATGAATCTATTTAGAATAAGCACTAAGAAGAAAAATATTTTTACAACAATAGGATTACCGATTTTTTTATCATTAGTCTTGATGGGATTAATGGGTTCATATTCATATACTCTAATGGAGCAGTTAGCACCAGTTAATATGCATTTTGTTGTACTTACATTATTTATTATTCTAACAACAGTTATGACACTAATTGAGGGAATATATAAATCTGGAAACTTGCTATTTAATTGCAAGGATGATAATTTACTTTTATCTTTTCCAATAAAAAGAAGTACAGTGCTGTTTATAAGAGTGTTTAAGTTTTATGTTTTTGAATTAATGTATAATTCAGTATTCTTATTGCCAGCGATGGTAGTATATGCTATATTTGTTCATCCAGGAATTACCTATTACATCATATCGTTTATAGGTTTGCTAGTATTTCCAATTGTTCCAATACTATTATCATGCATAATAGGAACATTTATTACATTTTTTGCTTCTAAATTTAAAGGGAAAAATTATGTACAAACCATATTAACAGTTGTATTTTTAATAGGAATAATGTTTTTCTCATATAATTCAGATAGCTTACTAGCAAATCTTGCAAAAAATGCATCTAGTATAAATGATTTTATAACAAAGCTTTATTATCCTGCCGGAGCATATATTGAATTAATAACAAAATTTAATGCAGTAAAACTAGCAGAGTTTATAGGGATTAATTTAGTGCTATTTATTGCTACTATTTTAATAATTGGAAGAGTTTACTTTAATATAAATTCTAGCTCTAAATCAATTAAAAGAAATAAATCAAACAAAGAATGTAAAATAAAATCTAGTACACCAATGCGTGCATTAATAAAAAAAGAATTTAATAGATTTATTAACTCACCTGTATTTATTACTAATGCAGGATTTGGACTAGTAATATTTCTTTTAGGAAGTATACTATTAATAGCAAAATATGATAGCCTTATGGAATCTATTGTAAATAGCAATCCAACCATGAATTTAGATTTATTAAATAAGTACATGCCAGTAGTATTTTTTGGATTTATCTGTTTTACAAGCTTTATGACTTCAATTACAAGCTCCATGATTTCTTTAGAAGGAAAGTCATTTAGTATTCTAAAAAGCTTACCAGTAAAATCATATACTGTTATAAAGTCAAAAGTATTAACAGCTTTAATTATAATGCTTCCATGTATGTTAATTGGAGATATAATTGTTTTTATAAGGCTTAAATTTGATATATTGAGCATCATTTTGATTTTAATTGCAACTGTACTATTTCCACTAATATCGGAAACAATAGGAATTATTGTGAATTTGAAATTTCCTAGAATGGATGCTCAAAATGACACTGAAGTTGTAAAACAAAGCATGAGTTCTACAATTAGTGTATTTACTGGAATGGTAATGATAGGAATAACATTATTTTTATTATTTAAAGCAGTACAAGCAGGTCTATCAAACATTGTTATTATGCTAATCTTTATAGTTGCCTATGCAATTGTTTATGCTGCTTTAGAGATGTTCTTGCATAAAACAGGAGACAAAAGCTTTGAAAATATTGAAGTATAATTTTTTAGGAGGAATAGCCATGGCTTTTACAATAAATATATATTATACTGGTTCAAATGGTTCTGCAAAACAATTTGCTGAAGAAATGATTAGTTCAGGTATAGTTGATGAAATTAGAAGTAAAAAAGGCAATTTAAGATATGAATACTTTAGTCCTTTAAATGATAATGAAACAATTTTGCTAATAGATAGCTGGGAAAATCAAGAAGCATTGGATGAACATCATAAATCAGAAACTATGAATAAAATAATGGAACTAAGAAATAAATATGACCTACATATGAAAGTTGAAAGATATATTTTAGAAGAAAACAATGACAAAGACAAAAAATATATAAAAGACTAATTGTAATTTGTGGAGGGGATTATTTTGAAGGTATTAAGTTTAACTGAACCATATGCCACATTAATAAAAAAGGGAGTTAAGACAATAGAAACTAGAAGTTGGAAAACAAATTATAGAGGAAAGCTATATATACATGCTAGTGCTACAAAAATGCCTAAAGAATACAAGAATAATAAAGAATTAATGGCATTAGTTAATAAAGATGATTTGAATTATGGTGATATTATTTGTTCTTGTGAATTAGTTGACTGTATTGAAATGACATATGAATTTATAGATAATGTTAAAAACAATAGAAAAAATGAATATATTACTGGAATCTATTCACATGGCAGATACGCGTGGATATTAAAAAATATAGAAGTATTAGACAAACCTATCAAAGCTAAAGGACATCTTGGAATATGGAATTATAGATAGATAAATTACAATTTATAAAGATGAGCAGAATTTAAGTAATAATATAAGTAATATTCCGAACAAAATAATTCGAAAATTTGTGGTATAATAAACATTGGAGTTGATAAAATGGAAAAAGTATTTAAGAAACATGAAACACTATTTACAATTGCATTAATTATTTTATATATTGTCACTAATTCATATATAATACAAAATTTTGGAATTACAAGTTATCAGTCAGTTGTTATTAATACAATATTATCTACTTTCTTAATTATTTTGGTTATATTGCTTAAGAGAGTAAAGTATTATGGCATTACTAAACCTAATGATTCAAAAAAATATTTATATTTTATTCCTTTATTTATTATTTCACTTTTTAATTTAAGAAGAGGCATTCATATAAATAATACAACAAATGAAATTATATTTCACATACTTACAATGATAAATATTGGTTTTTTAGAAGAAATGATTTTTAGAGGATTCTTATTTAAAATGATGGAGCATGATAATGTTAAATCAGCTATTATTGTTAGTTCGATTACTTTTGGAATAGGACATATCGTTAATTTATTAAATGGTGCTGATTTAATACCTACACTTATGCAAGTATGCTATGCAATGGCAACTGGATATATGCTAGTAATTATATTTTATAAAAGTAAATCATTAATTCCATGTATTTTATTCCATGGAGTATTTAATTCACTAAGTATTTTTTCTAAAGATGAAAGTAGTATAATTAGCAGTATTATCTTAATAGCTATGTGTTTAGGATATACTATATATATTAATAAAAAAGTTAAAGCATAAGATATCGGAATATTTTGATATTCCGAGCTACAATATTTAGGTGTATTTTAGATACCTTGTGAAGATAAAGAAGTGGTTTTTTGGTCATTTTTGTCTATATACATTTAAAAGAATCCAGTTGAATTAGGACGTACAAAAAGTGAAATTTTTTTCTGCATTCCATGCGGATCGGTTTTGAAATACAAAAATTGCTGTGGTAAATCGTAAGTAGAACTATTGAAATAAAATAACTATAAGAGTTTTAGGCAACAAAATGTAGACAACAAAAATTAAATAAAATAAGTAATCTTATGATGTAATTAGATATAGAAAATATGTGGTATAATAATTAACGAAGGTGAGAAATAATATGAAAATAGAAAATAAAAAGTTTAAAACTAAAAGTGGAAATATCATTAATTATTATGAAATAAATAATGAAAAACCACCATTATTAATTATTCATGCACAGGGAACTAATGCTTGCAGTTATGAAAAGGTTCTTGATAAACTATCTGAATTCTTTAATTTGTTTTTAGTGGATTGTTATGGACATGGAAAGAGTTCTCATAATAAAGAACTATATAAACTAGAAACGCAGGGTAATGAATTAATTGAATTTATTAAAAGTATTATAAATAATAAAATAGCTTTATTAGGACATTCGTCTGGAGGCTTAATTGCAAGTTATATTGCTTCTAAAACTGACTTATGTGATAAATTATTTTTAGAAGATCCACCATTATTTTCATCATGTGGAGAGAATAGAGTTAATTATTATAACTATAAAGATTTATCTACAGTTTGTCATAACTTTATAAATCAAAATGAAATAAAAGATTTTGTTTATTATTATTTTATCAATCAATATTGTTGGAATTTCTTTCCAGAAAATTCAAGAGATAAAATAAAAACTAAGTTAGGTGATAATGCATTAAAATTTAGAAAAAAACATCCTGATAAAACATTAAGAGTAAAGTTTTGGCCTAAAAAGTTTATGGAAGCATTTAATGGATTAAATGATTATGATCCAAATTTTGGAGAAGCATTTTATAATGATTCGTTTAATAGTAATATTGATTACGAAAAACTATTATCTAATATAGATTGTGAAACTATATTTATGAAAGCTAAAACTGTAATTGGTGAAGATGGACTTATTCAATGTGCATTGACTGATGAAGATTTAGATAAAGTTAAAAATCTAATCAAAAATATTGATGTAGAATATTTTGATTGTGGGCATGGTATTCATAACGAAAAGCCAAAACAATTTATAAAAACGTTAACTAGATAAGAGCTCGTGATATTAAGATATTACGATTAAAACAAATTACAATAATTAGGAGAGATTTATGGTAATTTGGAAAGGAGGGAGCTTATGAAGAACAATGAAAATAAAACAAACAAAAGAGTTGCTGCACTAAATTATTTCACATCACTTTGTTTCTATATTGTTGCAATAATAAATTTTATTAATGGAGATAATAAAGGTGTTGCAATTATGTTTCTATGTTTAGGTTCAACTTATTTATGTCTTGGTAGTGTCTACTTAAATAAAGATAAAGATGAAAAGAATAACAACGATAAGGAGTAATATAAATTACAATTTGAAAGTGAGATGATCTAAATGAAAAAAATATTAGGAATATGTTTAATTGTTATAATTATATATTCAAGCATTATTACAATACTATATATTAATACTAACAATAGTTTTAAAGAAAACAAAGAAAGACTAAATGTATATGAACATACAAAAGCTCCTCCAATTACACATACTTTTTATGCTAGAATACAAAATATTGATATAGAAAATAATACAATATTGGTAAAAGGCTTAGATTTTGATACGATTTATAATAAAAAGTATTTACTAAAAATTTCAGAGGAGACATTATTGATAGGAAATGGAAATACAGATGGAAGCAATGTATTATTAATTTCAAATTTTAATAATAATCAATATATATCAGTAACCTATGCGGGAGCAATAGAAACTTCAAATGATTATGAAATTATTGGAGAAATAACTAAAATACAATTACTTGAAGATAGAAATAAATAAGTATATAGATATGTTAAGATTTATAGGAAATGACTCTAATGAATAATATATTAATTGAATAAAAAATTTAAGGAGTATAAAAATGGAGAAGTAAAAGTATATAGAATAATAAATGGTAAAAGAATTGAAACTGGAAAAACATATAGAGGAGATTCAGAATGGGAACCAGAGGATAATGATTGTTATATTGTTGGAGTTAATAATTGGATAGTAAATTCAAAAGGAGAGTTTTTAGTACAAAGAAAAATAATCCAGGAAAATGGAGTTCAACAAATGGATTAATTCAGCTAGAAGAAAGCAATATTGAAACAGTTCAAAGAGAAACAAAAGAGGAACTGGGAATTGAAATAAAACCTGAACAAATAAGACTAATAAAAGAAAATCATATTGTTGGCAATCATTTAGTGGTAGACATTTTTGCTACATATGTAGACGTAAATTTAGAAGATGTTACTATTCAAGAAAGTGAAGTGGACAAAGTGTGTTTTGTACCACTTAATGAGTTGTTAAAGTTGGATGTGTCAACAACATGTTCCTACATAAGAAAAATGGCACCTATAATTTATGATGATTTTAAAAAGAACAATTGTAAATCTTATGATTCTGAAAGAGGAACATAAACAAATGAGTTCGTATTTTTGAAAGGAATTTTAGTGAAATGAAAAAAACTAATAATGAAAGTTTGAAAAATACAGAAAAGCTAATTATAGATAGCAGCAAATTAAATATAGACAAGCTTTTAAAAAAGTATAATACATCATTAGATGGAATTAGTAAAACTGAAGTCGAAGAAAGAATAGAACAATATGGGAAAAATATTATTGAAATAAAAGAACAAAATACAATTTGGCATAGGTTAAAAGAAGCATTTATAAATCCATTTAATATAGTATTAATGATTGTAGCTGTAATAACATTTATAACTGATGTTGTATTAGCTAGTCAAAAGGATTATGCAACTTTTATTTTAATTGTTAGCACAGTCTTTATTTCAGCTATAATATCTTTTAACGAACAAACTAAATCAGATAATGCTGCAAGAAAACTTAAAAAAATGATAACAAATAAAATGGATGTAATTAGAGATGGAAATCAAATTGTAGTTGATATAGAAAATGTTGTTCCAGGAGATATAGTAAAATTATCATCAGGAGATATGATACCTGGAGATGTTAGATTTTTAGAAATTAAGGATTTATTCATTGATCAAGCATCATTAACAGGAGAATCAAATCCTGTAGAAAAATTTACAGAACTAAAAGAATATGAAACAATAACAGATATTTCTAATATAGGGTTTATGGGAACTAATATAGTAAGTGGTAGTAGTAAAGCATTAGTACTTTCAACTGGAAATAACACATATTTTGGCAGCATGGCAAAATCTTTGTATAGTGTAAATGAAAAAAATAGTTTTGAAAAAGGAATTGATGATATTACAAAAATTCTAATTAGATTTATGTTCATATTAGTTCCTATTGTACTATTTGTGAATTACTTTTCAATAGGAGATGTATTATCTTCTTTAATATTTGCAATAACAATAGCAGTTGGATTAACTCCTGAAATGCTTCCAGTTATAACAACGTCAACACTTGCAAAAGGTGCTGTTGAAATGTCAAAAAAGAAAACAATAGTAAAGAGATTAAGCAGTATTCAAACATTTGGACAAATGAATATATTATGTACAGATAAAACAGGAACTTTAACAGAAGATAAGGTCATATTAGAAAAATATATGGATGCTTCAGGAAAAGAAAGCTTAAGAATATTAAAACATGCTTTTCTAAATAGTTACTTTCAAACAGGCCTTAAGAATTTGATAGATGTAGCAATTATATCAAGAGCAGAAAAGGAAAATTTAAATATATTAAAAGAAAAATATGTAAGAGAAGACGAAATACCATTTGATTTTTCAAGAAGGAGAATGAGTGTAGTTTTACGAGATGAAAATGGTAAACGTCAATTAATTACAAAAGGTGCTGTAGATGAAATCCTTTCAATATGTTCATATATTGATTATGATGGAAAAGCCATAGAATTAACAGATGAGTTAAGACAAAAAGCATATAAAGTTTATGAAGAAAACAATAATGATGGCTTAAGAGTACTTGCGATTGCACAAAAAAATGAAATTCATGATGTAAATACATTTGGCGTTCAAGATGAAAGTAAAATGGTATTAATTGGATTTGTTGGATTTTTAGATCCACCAAAGGCAAGTGCAAAAAAAGCAATAAATGCTTTAAAGAAATACGGAGTTGATACAGTAGTTTTAACAGGTGATAGTGAAGGCGTTGCTATTAAAGTATGCAAGAAAGTAGGAATTGATACAAAAAACAGTCTTTCAGGAAAAGATGTAGAAAAACTTACAGATGAAGAATTAAAAGAGAGAGTAAAGACTTGTCATTTATTCTCAAAACTTTCTCCTATGCAAAAACAAAGAGTTGTTAGGATTTTTCAAGAAAATGGAAATACAGTAGGATATATGGGAGATGGAATCAATGATAGTCCACCTTTAAAACAAGCAGATGTTGGAATATCTGTTGATACAGCAGTTGATATTGCAAAAGAAACAGCTGATATAATACTACTAGAAAAGGATTTAAATGTTTTAGAAGAAGGCGTAATTAACGGAAGAAAAACATTTACGAATTTATTAAAGTACATTAAAATGGCTACATCAGGAAATTTTGGAAATATGATTTCTGTAATAATTGCAAGTTTATTTCTTCCATTTTTACCAATGCTTCCAGTTCATATATTAATACAAAATTTATTAAATGATTTTGCACAAATAGGAATGCCATTTGATAATGTAGATAATGAATATATACAAAAACCAAAGACATGGAATACAGAAGGAATAAAAAAGTTTATGTTTCATTTTGGACTAATTAGTACAGTTTTGGATGTTATGTGCTTTATGGTTTTATGGTATGTATTTAAATTTAATACATTAGAAAAAGCGGTAATGTTCCAAAGTGGTTGGTTTGTTTTTGGAATTCTTTCACAGACACTAATTATTCATTTGATTCGTACAAATAAAATACCATTTATAGAGAGCAAATCATCTAAACAGCTTTTGATTTCAACATTTGCTGTAGTTATTATAACATTAATTATTGCATTTACGAATATTTCAGTTATATTCGACTTGAGTAAATTACCTAATTTGTATTTATTATGGATTGCTATACTAATGGTGGTATATATAGTGTTTATTCAAGTATACAAAAAATTCTATATCAAAAGAAACAAAGAGTGGTTGTAAATTTAATTATAAATTATAATAAAGGACTGATAATTAGTTGAATTTATCAGTCTTTTATTATATAATTTAAGAAATTTCAATCTTAATTCAATAAAAGTATATATAATATATTTTGAGGTGTAATATATGAATATTTTAATAATAGAAGATGAATATAGCTTAGCAGATGCAGTAGCAGAAACATTAAAAAGTGAGAACTTTAATGTATGTATAAAAACAAATGGAGAAGATGGAGAAGATGAAGCATTAACAGAGAATTATGATTTAATTTTATTAGATGTTATGCTTCCAGGGAAAAATGGATTTGATATTTTGAAATATTTAAGACAAGAAAAAATAAAAACTCCAGTAATAATGCTTACTGCAAAATCTGAAATAGATGATAAATTAAATGGATTAGAACATGGGGCAGATGATTATATAACAAAACCATTTGCTATGAGAGAGCTAATGGCTAGAATTAAAGCAGTGTTAAAAAGAACAAATAATATTGAAGACACAAATTGTTTAGAGTATGGAGATTTAGTATTAGATCTTAAAAATGCAAAATTAAAATGCAAAGATAATGAGATTCAGATAAGTGGAAAAGAACTAGAACTTCTAGAACAATTGCTATTAAACAAAAACCAAATTTTATCTAAAGAAAGTTTAATTGAAAGAATTTGGGGATATGAAAGTGACGCGGAATATAATAGTGTAGAGGTATATATTACATTTATTAGAAGAAAACTAAAACTAATAGAATCAAAAGTTAATATTAAAGCTGTAAGAGGAATTGGATATAAGTTGGAGGAAAAAAATGATAAATAAATTAAGAAAAAAGATTTTTTGGATTATTCAAATTTCACTTTCTGTAATTATTTTAGGAATAATCATAATATTTGCAAGTTTTAGCTACAAAAATACAATAACATCATCTACAATGTTTATGGAAAGAATAGAAAGAAAAGATGATGTAAAAGAAGAACAACCTGAAAATTTTAGAGAAGCAAAAAATGATAGAGAATTATTTTTAACAAACATTGATGGAGTATATAGACTAAGTATAGAAAACAATTCAGTTATGAGAGAATCTGATGATGTAACCGATGAAATAAGGAACTATGCATTAAAACTAAGTAATAAAAAAACAGAAGAAGGATATATTGGAAAATATATTTATAGAATAAGAAAAATAGGCAATAACGGAAAAGAAGTAACTTTAATAGAAAATGAAAATGCTATAAAAAGACTTAAAACTACAGTTATAATAGCTGTTGTAATTGGTCTATTTGGTATATTTATAATATATATAATTGCTAAAAGGATTTCAAAAATAATTGTAAAACCAGTTGAAGATTCCTTTGAAAAACAAAAGCAATTTGTATCAGATGCATCTCATGAGTTAAAAACACCTCTTGCTGTAATAGAGGCAAATGCAGATGTATTACAAAGCAAATCTGGTGAAAATAAGTGGATAACATATATACAAAATGAAGTACAAAGTATGAATAAATTAGTAAATGATTTATTAACACTTGCAAGAATGGAAAATACAGATGTGTCTAATAATCAGGATTTTGACTTGTCAAAAGAAGTTCAAATGACGGTTGCAGTTTTTGAGAGTATGATATATGAAAAAGAAATAAAATTAGAAACAAATATTAATGAAAACATACATTTTAATGGAGAAAAAGAAGATATAAAACATATTATTTCAATACTTTTAGATAATGCAATAAAACATACAGAGAAGAATAAAAAGATAATTGTAAATGCTCAAAAGGAAAAAAATGAAATAAAAATTGAAGTGAAAAATGAAGGAGAACCTATTCCTATAGAAGAACAAGAAAAAATATTTGAAAGATTTTACAGAATTGACAAAGCAAGAAATAGAAATGAAAAAAGATATGGATTAGGACTTTCAATTGCAAAAGAAATAGTTGAAAAATATAATGGAACAATAAAAGCAAATTCAAAAGATGGAGTTACAAATTTTATTGTTAGATTAAATAATAGGTAAAAAAGAAAATAATAAAAATGAAAAAAGATTGAATAAAAATTAATTATTCAATCTTTTTTCAATTTTTGTAATATATATATATTATGTATCAGAAAAAAGAAAAATTTATATAGTAAGAAGGAGAAAACGAAAAAATAAAATTTCAATATTTTTTTAAGATTTTTTATTTATAATATATAATATAAAAAAGAAGGAGGAAAGAAAAATGAATAAAAAAAATATATTCGAAATAATTCTTATCATAATTCTAATTGCAATATTAGGAACAATAATTTATGTGTATTTTAATGAAGAAAGTTTACAAAGTAATGAAATACAAAGCTCAAATAGCGGTAATCCACCAGATAAACCAGATGGTAATGGAGGAATGGCAGTAAATGATAATAGTTCAAATGTTTCACATACTGGAGCAACAGAAATATCTACAGATACTACAAATAGTGATAGTTCATATTCTTCTACTACAGGATCACAAAATGCACTATTAGTAACAGGAGGAACATCTACATTAACAAATTTAAGTGTTACAAAATCAGGTGATTCTGACGGAGATAATTCGGATTTTTATGGTACAAATGCAGCAGTTTTAGTAAAGGAAGGGACTTTAAATATAAAAGGTGGAACTATTACAACAAATGGTTTACATGCAAATGGTGTATTTGCATATTCAAATGGAACTATAAATATTTCTGATACAACTATTAAAACTACAAGTAATAATTCAGGTGCAATAATGGTAACAGGAGGGGGAACATTAACTGCAAATAATGTAACCGCAGTTACAGATGGAAATTCGTCTGCGCCAATTAGAAGTGACAGAGGAGGAGGAACTTTAACAGTAAATGGAGGAAACTATACATCTAATGGAACTGGATCACCTGTTATTTATTCAACAGCAGATATTACAGTAAATAAGGCTAATTTAAAATCAACAGCTTCAGAAGGAGTTGTTGTTGAAGGAAAAAATTCTGTTACTTTAAATAATGTTAATTTGGAAGCAACAAATACAAAATTAAATGGAAATTCGGAAACATATAAATCAATATTTATATATCAATCAATGTCTGGAGATGCAGATGTTGGAACATCATCTTTTACAGCAAAAGATTCAAAGATTGTAAATAATAAAGGAGATGTAATATTTGTTACAAATACAAATACTATAATTAATCTTGAGAATAATGAAATAACAAATAATGATAATACAGGAGCCTTCTTAAGAGTAAGTGCAGCTAAATGGGGAACATCAGGTTCAAATGGAGGAACAGTAACATTAAATGCAAAAAATCAAAAGATTTCTGGAGATATAATTGTAGATAATATTTCTACTTTAGATTTATCTTTAAAAAATGGAAGTAGTTATATAGGAAAAATAAATAGTGAAAATACTGCAAAGAAAATAAGTATTTCATTAGATAGTACATCTACTTTAACATTAACTGGAGATTCTTATGTTTCTTCACTTGAAGATGCCGATTCTACATATAGCAATATTAATTTTAATGGATACAAATTATATGTTAATGGAACAGCAATAAATTAATAAATATATTTATAATTCAATTTTAATTTAAGGTTTTTAATTTATAATAAAAATAATAAAAAAATAAGGAGGAAAAGAAAATGAAAAATAAAATTTTACCATTTATAATTGGTTTATTAATTGGAGCTATTATAGCTTCTGCAGGATTTGTTATATATAACAAAACAAACAATAAAAACAAACATGATTTTAGAGGAGCTCCACCACAAATGAATCAAAGCCAAAATTCAAATAACAATAACGGAACACCACCAGAACTTCCAAATGGTGAGATGCCATCAGAAAACCCTAATGGAGAAACAATTGAAAATAGTAATGCAGATTCTACAGATACACAAAATAGTGAACAAACACAATCAAATTCTTAATATATATGAAAACCCCTTTTATGAAAGATATAACAGAGATGTTATATCTTTTTTTTATTTTTTTTAAAAAGTACTTGACTTTTAAAAAATAAAATAGTATTATTGTATTATGCAAGTAATACAATAATAAAAAAGGAGAAAATTGTGGAGTATAATTTTGATAATGAAAGGCCAATTTACATTCAATTAGTTGAATTAATTAGAATTAAAATTGTTTCAGGCGAGTTTCAAAGGGGACAAAAGATTCCTTCTGTAAGAGAGCTAGCATTTATGATGAAGGTAAACCCTAATACTATGCAAAAAGCATTAGTAGAACTTGAAGATGAAAAACTAATTTACACAGAAAGAACGAATGGAAAGTATGTAACAGAGGATGAAAAACTAATTGAAAAAGTTAAAGATGAATTGGCAAAAGAAAAAGTTAAAAACTATATAAATAGCATGAATTCAATAGGAATATCTTTTGATGAAGCTGTAAAATACTTGCAGGAATTAGGAGGTAAAAATGGAATTAGTTGAGTGCAAAAATTTATGTAAAAAATTTGATGAAAAACAAATTTTAGAAAACATTAATTTAACCATTCCAAAGGGTAAAATTATTGGACTATTAGGTAAAAATGGGACTGGTAAGACTACATTAATAAAACTAATAAATGATTTATTAACACCTACATCAGGAGAAGTTTTAATAAATGGAAATAAACCTGGTGTTGAATCAAAGAAAATAATATCATATCTTCCTGAGAGAACATATTTAGAAAAAAACATGAAAGTATCACAGGTAATTACTTTTTTTGAGGAGTTTTATGATAATTTTAATAAAGAAAGAGCAATAAAACTATTAAAAGATTTGAATTTAGAATTAGATCAAAAAATAAGTCAAATGTCAAAAGGTATGCAAGAAAAACTACAACTTATTTTAGTTATGAGTAGAGATGCTGAGCTTTACATTTTAGATGAGCCTTTAGGTGGTGTAGATCCAGCAACAAGAGATTACATTTTAGATACAATTCTTACTAATTTTAATGATGGAGCTAGTGTTATAATATCTACACATTTAATTGCTGATATAGAAAGAATATTGGATGAAGTAATATTTATTGATAATGGTAAAATCTATTTAACATCTCCAGCAGATGAACTTAGAAGCAAAGAAAATGCTTCAATAGATGAAATATTTAGGAGGTGTTTTAAATGTTAGGAAAATTATTAAAATATGATTTAAAATTTGTGTATAAAGTAGTGGTTGTATTTTATATTTTAGCATTTATTTTTTCACTATTAACAAGATTATTTTTTAGTATAGAGAATTCATTATTATTTACTGTTTTAGGACAAATTGTAAATGGAGCAATGATAAGTATGCTTATAAGTAGCTTGATAAATAGCCTTATGAGATCATGGGTAAGATTAATTAATAATGTATATAAAGATGAATCATATTTAACTCATACATTGCCGGTTGAAAAAAAGACAATATATTTATCTAAAGTATTAACAGCAATTATATGTTCATTTACAACAGTTGTAGTTGCGCTTTTATGTGTATTTATAAGTTACTATTCTAAAGAAAACATGGATGTATTAAAAACATTTTTAAAATTAACAGCAGAAAGTTACGATATTACAGTAATAGGATTGTTATTTACTATTTCAATTGTAATATTTTTAGAAATACTATTTATAATTTTAATAGGATATGTAGGAATAATAGTTGGACACCAATCAAACAAAAACAAGATGTTAAAATCAGTAATTCTAGGAATTGGACTATATTTAGCAACATCAACTTTAACATTAGGTATTGTTTATATTATAGGGCTATTTAATGAAAAAGTTATGAATGTTATTAATACAACTGAAATAGTAAATGCAGATGCAATAAAATATGTAATGATTGCAGGTATCGCAATTTATGTAATATATAACATTATTTATTACATAATTGGAAAGAAACAATTAGAAAAAGGTGTTAATGTGGATTAATAAAGATAGATTATTCTAAATTATTTTAGGATAGTCTTTTATTTTGTGAAAAAATATTATATAATATAACAAAGTTTTAAAAAAGGAGAATCAAAATGGAGAGTTTAAATCAAAATCAAGATACAAGAATAATAAGAGGATTTGATGATGCTATAGGAATGATGGAACTATATGAAAAATTAAAAAGAATAATGGAAGAAAACAATACAAACAATAGTAACCGTGATTTGCATATTGACGATGTTTCATTAAAAAGGATAAAGCTAAACAATTATATTCTTGATGTAATAAAATTTCTTGAAAAAATTGAACTTGATAAAGTAGAAGAAGAAGTAATTAATGAGGTAATTAAAGTTGTATTTGATGATACAGCTATTTATAAAGGGAAAAAAATAAAAGATTTGACAGATATAGAGGATAAAAAGGAGGCAATAAAACAATTTCGTAATTGCTTGGCACATGCTCATTACTCGATTATTGTAGACAATGGAGATAACCTTACAATTGACTTTAAAAAGGAAAATGAAATTAAATATGAAATATCAGAAGATGAATTAAAGAAGATGGTTGAAAAATTAATTCTGTTTTTAAAAAAGAATACGAAATTATATTTATCACATTTATCTGATTTTTCGTATTCAGGATATGATTTAAATGTTTTAATTGATACATTATTTAATAGAAATTCTGAATTATATGGGAAAGAGGATAAGGTATTTAGAGAAATAACACCAAAAAGATATGCAACTTTGTTACAATCATATAATTATTATTTTGGCTATCTTTATGAAAAAACAAAAAATCAAAGGATTTATGCTCCTGGTCAAAATATAACAAATTCAGAATTGTTGATACAACATCCTCCAAAAATAGGGAAAAGAATAAGCGAAGAAGAAAATGCTAATACAATTAATGTCAAAAACTTTGATCTCAAAGAATTAGATGAAAATAGATTAAATGATGTATTGCGCGATTTTTACGGTTTTTTTAAATCAATGACAGAGCAAATGAAACAAAATTGTGGAATTGATGATATTGATGGAATTTTAACACAATTAGATGAGTATTTTGATGGTAGAAAACAAGATATAGATTTAGAAAGAATTACAGAAATCTATTTAAGTGTAGTACCTAGATTGTTAAGAATTCAAGGAAATGAATTGACCCCAAAAGCTAAGAATATTTTTGGTAAGTTTGTTATGGCTAATTCTGAAAGTAATACTTTTATTTGGCCTAAATTAGAGGACTTAGTGATAGAAGATAATGATTGGAAAAAAAATAATGAAAATATGATAAACAATTATTTACAAAGAGTTATTTCAAATGAGATAAATAGGCTTAAGAGAGAGAAAAATAAGAATACATCAAATGAAAGATTAATAGGAATTTTAAGTACGAACGATAGAATAGAAGGAGCTCTATTAGATTTAGTAGGATTACAAAAAGTACCTTTGGGGGATTTAAAAAAACAAGTTGAAGAATTACGAAGTATACAATTAAAGTATGCAGATATATTACAAATAGAAAAAGGTTGTAATGAGTTAGAATTAGCAATTCGAAAATTAGAAGAAAAACAAAATGAGAAACATTTTGACTATTCAAAGCTATTTGATGGAATAAGAAATTCTATAATGCATGGAAACGTGGATATCGATTATTCAGATTACATTATTGATGGAGTTAAGTATAAGGTAGTTAATGATGATGGAAGTATTAATTTTGAAAATATTAGATTTACTTTTCAAGATTTTGATGATAAAAAAGAAAAAACTACATTTTTACTAATGAATCTTAGGGGAGAAGACCTTGTTAAAATTACTGAGTATCAAAAGGAAAAATGCAAGGAAAATATAAATGAAACTTACCAATACGTGCGAAACAGTATAAGAAACATTATACTAAAAAATATACAAGAAAGAAATATTGAAGGAAATGATAAAGAAAGGTAATAATATGAACCTAAAAAATAAAAGGAAATAGTATATATTTTTTATAACTAGTTTGTTTGTGCTAATTAGTATTATAATTCAAAAATATACAAATATATCTAATAAAAAAATTATGAAAATAATACATAGAAAGAGGAACAAATAAATGAAAAGGAACTATAGTTACTTTATAATTAAACCAGATGGAATAAGGTTTATTAATAGAATCTTTGAAAAATTCAATGAAAATTTTAATGAAATTAGATTTTTTCGAATAGAAGATTATGAGAGTGTAATAAAGAAATTATATTTTAGACATTACCAAACTAAAGGAGAAAAATTTGCAAAATCGTTTGAACAATACTTACATGCATCAAGAAGCATTTTTGGCAAAGAGGCGTTGCTCGCTATTGTCGCAGATCCAAACAATAATGATTATGATATATTTAGACAAAAGGTATATGACATAAAAATGTCTATTAGAAAGGATTTAATGGATTTAAATGTTTGTTTGGTTTCAAATGAAAATAGTGAAGAACCAAAAAACTATATAAAAATTGTTAATTTAAATGGTGAAGAAATAAAAAGCATATATTCTGGGAAAATGGGAAATTACAGAATTAACAATCTTAATGTGATTCATTGTCCTGATACTGAATTGAAATCAACGTGTGAAGAATTAAAGATATTATGTGATATAGGAGTTATTAATGAGAAAAATCTATTTGGAAATAAAAACATAGAAGAATTATTAAAGTATGGTACTTTAAATGGATTCGAGCCAAACGATAAAGAGCACAAGCCAAATATTTCCGACTTTGTAGTCCATGATATAGCTCAACAATTATAAAAGAGTATTAAAAAATAATAAAATATTGTGTCAAAAAAGGGAGATATTAAGTGAAAAAGCAGAGAATTATATATCTTTTTATAACTATATTATTTGTCTTAATTAGTATTATTATTCTAAAACATACTAATTTATCTGATAATGTAATGTTAAGCAAAGCAATTCAAATTATAATAATTCTATATTTAATTAGAATTTCCTATGGTTGTGTTTTATATATTAGAAAACAATATAACAATAAAAAATATTCATATGATATAGTGATGAATTTAGGATTATTAATATTTTTAAATATTAATATATTAAGACAAATTAATCTTTTAATAGAGAATTGGAATGTATTAAATATTACTGATATATATAATAATACTCTTGAATCTTTCTCGTTTTTTGTAATGTTAACATTGCCGTGTATTATAATACTATCTGTGTACAGCATTATTAGCAATGGTGTACTAATAAAAAGAGAGGGATTTAGTTATAAAAACCTATTAGGAGTGTTTATAGGATTATTTGCATTAATGGGATTATTTGGAAGCCAAGCTATTTATTTAATTACCTCAACAATACTAGCTGGAAAGAGATTATTGAGAATAAAAAAAATGATTGACATTATAATAAATGCAGTTCTATCTTATCTATATACTTTAATGATTTCAACTTTATACTGTAATATAAGAGCAGCATCACATATACCTAAAGAAGAGAAGGACTATGTAATTATTTTAGGTTGTATGATAAAAAAAGATGGAACACTAACACCACTTTTAAAGGCTAGAGTAGATAAAGCAATAGAATTTGCAAAAATACAAAAAGAAAAGAATAATAAAGAAATAATTTTTGTACCATCTGGTGGACAAGGTGATGATGAAATAATGCCTGAAGCAGAGGCCATGAAGAATTATTTAATAAGCCAAGGAATAAAACCGAAAAATATTATTATGGAAAAACAGGCTACAAGTACTGCTGAAAATCTAAAGTATTCATATAATATTATAGCTAAATATAAAGAAGATGCTAAAATTAGTTTTTCAACTACTAATTACCATGTTTTTAGAAGCGGAGTAATTGCTAATGAATGTGGAATTGATTGTGAAGGAATGGGAAGTAAAACTAAATGGTATTTCTATTCAAATGCCTTAATTAGAGAGTTTATAGCCAATTTAGTTAAAGAAAGAAAAAAGCATATTTCCTTAATTTTAATAATAAATGTATGTGCATGTATTTTAATATTTATAGGGTATTACTATCAGTTAATCAGTTTATAAATTTATTATAAAAAAGGAGTAAAATAAATGAAGAAATTATTAGGTGTTATTGCAGGGATATTATTTTCTGTTGGAGGAATAGCGGTAATTATTATTGGAATTAATCAAGAAAAAAGATGTACTGTAGAAGCAGTAGGTACAGTGGTTGAAATTGAACATAAAATGACAACAGATACAGAAGATGGAATTACGAGAACAGATTATATATACTATCCAGTAATACAATATCAAGCAGGAGAAAAAACTATTACAAAAAAGAGCAGTGAAGGGTCAAATAATTCATCAGATTATTGGGTTAATAAAAAAGTGAATATAAAATATAACCCAAATAATGTAGAAGAATATACTATAAAGGGAAGTCCAACCATAAACATTGTAGGAATTGTTTTTATAATTGGTGGATCTATAATCGTATTTAGTGCGATTACAGGAAAAAATTTAATAGATGAAAGGAAGTTAGTAAGATGAATAAATATATTAATTTAACAGCTGAAAATATTAATGAGGAGCACATTTGTTGTGCAATAGGAGATCCAAAACATCAAGATGGTGTTGATAGAAAAAAAGAATGGATAAAAAATAAACTAAAAGATGGACATGTTTTTAGAAGATTAGATGCAAGGGGAAAGATATTTATAGAATATGAACCATTAGAAACTTCATGGGTTCCAATAAGTGGAAAAAACTATGAATACATCTACTGTTTATGGGTTGCAGGAAGCTTTAAAGCTAAAGGCATTGGAAAAGAATTATTAGAATATGCAATAGATGATGCGAAGAAAAAAGGAAGAGATGGTATTTGCACTTTAGCATCAAAAAAGAAAAAGCCATTTTTGGGAGAAAAGAAATTTTTTGAACATTTTGGATTTAAAGTGGTAGATAGTATAGGTGATTATGAATTACTTGCATTACAATTTAAGAACACAGAAACACCTAAATTTAATGAAAATGCTAGAAGTATGAAGATAGATAACAAGGATTTTACTATTTATTATAGCAATGAATGTCCTTATGTAGAATATGAGGTAAAAGAGTTATCAGACTATGCAAAAGAAAAAAATATAAAGCTTAACTTTATAAAAATAGACTCATTAGAAAAAGCGAAAAATGTACCTTGTATTTTTAACAATTGGGCTAATTTTTATAAAGGTGAATTTGTATCAAATACTATACTTAATGCTAATGCGTTAGAAAAGTTATTAAAGTAGATTTCTTAGGAGGAATAATATGGGAGTTTTATTTCAATTAACAGACAAAGACTTTGGATTAGAACCTAAAGAGATGAAGGACTATAAACTTAGAATTGCAGCTAGGGGAATTGTAATGAGAGATGATGGAAAGATTGCAATTGAACATAAAACAAACAAAAATGAATATAAGCTTGTAGGTGGTGGAATGGAAGAAAACGAAAATCCACAGATGGCATTTAAGAGAGAAGTACTAGAAGAAGCCGGATGTGAAGTTGAAATAGTTGAACAGTTAGGAACAACAGAGGAATATCGAAGTCAAAAGAATGTTAAACAGATTTCACATATATTTATTGGAAAAGTAACAAAAGATACACATAAGTTTAACTTAGATGAAGCAGAGAAAATAGATGGTGCAAAACTTGTATGGTTAACGCCGGAAGATGCTTTAAAGAAAATAAAAGATTGCTATGATATATTAATTCCTTCTATATTTAGTGATGTATATATAACTAGGTTTGTTGTACTTAGAGATAGAAAAATATTAGAATACTATTTGTCGAGAGGAAAAAAAGATGAAGAATAAAATATACAAAGTTACAATGATAATAATGCTTTTAATAGTTGTTTTAACATGCAATACAAAGGTATATGCAGATGATGAATTATCAGTAAATGCAAAAGCGGCGTTAATTGTGGAAACAAATACAGGAAAAATTATTTATGAAAAAGATATTTATGAGCAAAATTATCCAGCATCTGTTACAAAAATCTTAACAGCAATCCTTACAATAGAAAACTGTGAATTAGATGATGTTGCAACTGTTTCTCAAACTGCTATTTCACATATTCCAACAGGATATGTTATTGCACCATTATTTGTTGGTGAGCAAATAACAATAAAAGATTTATTGTATGCACTTATGTTAAAATCTGCAAATGATGCAGCATATGTTTTAGCAGAACATGTTGGAGGTTCTGTAGATGGATTCTCAGAAATGATGAATAAAAAAGCTGAAGAATTAGGATGTAAAAATACGCATTTTGTAAATCCAAATGGAATACATAATCAAAATCATTATACAACAGCATATGATATGTATTTGATTTCAGATTATGCAATAAAAAACGAAACATTAAAAAAAATAGTTTCTACATATGAATATACACTGTCACCTACAAATAAGCATCCATTAAAAGATAGAGTTATGAAAAATACTAATAATTTTGTTAATCCAAAAAATGCTTATTACAATAAAATTATAAATGGAATCAAGACTGGAACTACAAAGCAAGCAGGGAACTGTTTAATTACAGATTCATCTGAAAATGGGCTTGAATTTATTACAGTTGTATTAGGGGCACAAACTGCAAATAGTAAGTTTTCTGAAACAAAGAAAATGATAAGTTTTGCATATGATAATTATGCTTTAACAAAAATTCATGATAAGGGAGATATAATACAAAACATTGAGGTGAAAAAAGCAACCAAAAAAACAAAAGACTTGAATTTAGTTATAAGTGATGATATTACAGCTATGGCAAATAAGAAAATAAAAGTAGATGAGATTGAGCCAGAAATAGTATTAATTGATGATATAAAAGCACCAATAGAACAAGGACAAGAATTAGGAATAATAAAATATAATGTTGATGGTATAGAATATAAAGCTAAATTATTAGCAGAAACAGAAGTTGAACTTAAAACTTATTATGTAGAAATACTGATAGGAGCAGGAATATTTATTATAGTTCTAGGTTTATTATTGATAGTAAGAAAGAAAAAGAAGAAACACATTAATAATATTAAAATATATTGATTATATTTTTGATTAGAAGTATAATTATGTAAAAGGAGGAAAAGAAATGGAAAATTTTAATGAAGAAGATGCAAAAAAACAATTGGAGAAAGGATATGGAGAAGCTGAAAAAATATTAGAAGACAAGGACAAAATGGAAGAATTCTTACAAAAATTAGAAAAGAAATTACAAACAATACCACTAGCTGGAGAGAGTTTATCGGCTATTCCAACTTTAATTTCTTTGATAAAAAGATATATTCAAAAAGAGTATACAGAGATTCCACTTGGAACAATTATTGCTGTAATTAGTGCTTTATTATACTGGGTATCACCAATAGATATATTACCAGATGCGATTCCTGGTGTAGGATATATTGATGATGCATTTGTTTTAGCTGCATGTTTAAAATTAGTTGGAAATGATATAGAAGAGTATAAAAAGTGGAGAGATGAAAACGGTAAGAACTAAAAAGTAAAAAAATACTACTGACTAGGTAGTATTTTTTTGTATTTGACATTTTATACTAAAGCAATTAAAATAAATATTATAAAGGATTATTTAAGAGTTAATAAAAAAAAGATAATATAACGGGGTGTAGAAATGTTAGAGCAGATAAATAATGCAGAAGACTTAAAAAAATTAAGCATAAATGAAAAAAACACTTTGTCAGAGGAGATAAGAAAATATATACTAGATGTAGTGTCTAAAAATGGAGGACATTTAGCATCAAATTTGGGAATAGTTGAATTAACAATAGCTATACATAGTGTTTTTGATTTAGAGAAGGATAGAGTTGTTTGGGATGTTGGACATCAAACTTATGTACATAAAATTTTCACTGGAAGAAAAGAAGAATTAAAAACTTTAAGAAAATTAGATGGAATTGCAGGATTTCCTAAAACAAGTGAATCTATAACAGATTGTTTTAATACAGGACATAGCAGTACATCAATTTCTGCAGCAATGGGTATTGCCAAAGCAAGAGATTTGAAAAATGAAGATTACTCTGTACTTGCCGTAATTGGTGATGGAGCATTAACAGGAGGAATGGCATTAGAAGCATTAAATCATGTTGGAAGTTCAAAGACGAGAATGATAGTTATTCTAAATGATAATGAAATGAGTATATCAAAAAATGTAGGTGGAATAAATAAGTTTTTATCAAAATTAAGAGTAAAGAAAAGATATACAATATCTAATAAAAAAGGAAGAAAATTAATAGAAAAGATTCCTTTAATCGGTAAACCAACAGTAAATGCAGTAACGAAAATAAAGAAAAGTATAAAACAATTAATACTTCCAAAAATGTATTTTGAAGATATAGGATTTAAATATGTAGGACCAGTTGATGGCCACAATATTGAAGATATGGAATACATTTTATCAAGAGCAAAAGAACTGGATGAACCTGTTCTTATACATGTTTTAACTAAAAAAGGAAAAGGATATAAACCTGCTGAAGATAATCCTGATAAATTTCATGGTACAGGCCCTTTTAATATAGAAACAGGAGAATCAACTAAAAAGAAATCAAAGGATTATTCAAAAGCTTTTGGAGAAAAACTTATAGAACTTGCAGAGAAAAATAAAACAATAGTTGCGATTACTGCTGCAATGAGAGATGGGACAGGATTAAAAGACTTTTCTATAAAATATCCAGAAAGATTTTTTGATGTTGGAATTGCAGAACAACATGCATTGACTTTTGCTGCAGGACTTGCAAAAGAAGGAATGATTCCTTTTGTTCCAATATATTCATCATTTTATCAAAGAGCATATGATCAAGTAATACATGATATATGTATTCAAAAATTACCAGTAATTATGTGCGTAGATAGAGCAGGATGTGTAGGAAATGACGGAGAAACACATCAGGGGCTGTATGATATGGCATTTTTTAAACTAATTCCAAATATCACTATAATGGCACCAAAAGATTTTGAAGAATTAACTAAAATGATGGAATTTGCAATTGAATTAAAAGCACCAGTTGTTATAAGATACCCTAGAGGTGGAGAAGCGGATATAGTATTTGATAAACATGAAGATATAAAGCTAGGGCAAGCTGAGATTTTGCAAGAAGGAGAAGATGTTACAATTATTGGAATAGGTAAAATGACTTCAACAGCAATGAAAGTTGCAAATTTACTTAAAAAAGAAGACATTCATGCAGAGGTTATTAATGCAAGATTTTTAAAACCTTTAGATGAAAAAGAAATTGCAGAATCTATTTCTAAAACAAAATTTGTAATCACAATAGAAGATGGAACAGAAATAGGTGGACTTGGAAGTTCAATAAAAGAACTTGTTGCAAATAAACAATTAAATGATGTAAAAATAAAATGTTTTGCTTATCCAGACGAGTTTATAAAACATGGTTCTGTTTCAGAACTAGAAGATGTGTATGGATTAGATTATAAAAATATAGCTACTTATATAAAAAACATAGTTAAAAAAAAATAATAAAAGGAAGAACTATAAAGTCTTTATAATACTTTATTATATATTGAGAAAGAGTTTGTGAATGGATGATGAAATAACAAAAATTAAAAAGTTTTATGGTTATAATATATTTCTAGATAGTTTCGATGAAGCTATTAAAATAAATGAAAAGTTTTTTGAAGATTTTATAAGATTGTAAGAAATGGATTAAGGAGATTTTTTTATGGATAAAAAAGAAATAGATGAATTATTTGAGTCGTATAATAATGATATTATAGTGTTTTTAAAATTTGCAAATATTGAATTAAATAGTAATTTAAAAAATGACGAAATAATAAGTATTATTAATAATAGTGAAGCGATATATAGAACAATAATGTTAAAAATTGAAGAAGGAGATTACGAATATTTTCTTAGCTTAAAGAAAGATTCATCTAAAGAAGAACTATTTAGATTATTAATCAGTTGTTTAAGTGATGAAAAAATAAAGGAATTAATAGAAAATGAAGAAAAATTAAAAGAATTGAATTTAGATAAATATTTTATACTTAATCTTATAGAATCTATGCATGATGCAGATTATAAAAAAAGTATAGTTGAAAATGAAGATAAAATAAATAGTCTAAATATAGAAGAATATGATTTGATTTCAATAATAAAATCAATTAATGATGTGAAATATATAAAAAGTATATTAGAAGATGAGAAAAAAATAGAAATACTAAGATTAAATGAATATTATATAGTCGATTTAATAAAATTAATAGATGATGTAGAATATACAAAGAGTATATTAGAAGATGAAAAAAAAATAGATATATTAAGACTAGATAGATATTCTATAGTTGATTTAATAAAATCAATAAATGATGTAGATTATATAAATAATATTATAGAAGATAGAAATAAGTTAAATATGTTAAGATTAAATCAAGATTTTTTAGTTAGCTTAATAGAGTCAAAAAAATATGAAGACTTTATAAATTGTATATTGAAAGATAAAGAAAAAATAAGAAAATTAAGATTAAGTAATAATGATATAATTAAAATAAAAAATACTATTGAAAAAAAAGAATATGAAGAAGGAAATAAAATTGAACCTAGTTTAAATGAGAAATTTAGTGAGGATAATTGGATTCAAAAATTCAATGAATTATTTGAAGATTTTAACGATAATGATAATAAGTAGAATAAACAAACAAAAGCCTGCATATATTTTAATAGATATATGGAGGTTTTTTATGAGAAAGAAGTTAAGCCTATTATTTACATTATATATATTTTTTTCAATTTATATAAATAGCTGTAATGCAAGTTATTTAGGGTATTCGTGGAGTAATGCGAATAATAAATCTATTACTGCATCTAGTAATTTAACAGAAGAATACACAAATGATACATCAAATCCATTAAATTTGGATTGTGCATCTGCAATATTGATAGAGCAAAAAACAGGAAAAGTATTGTATTCATATAATGTACATGAAAAGTTAAGACCTGCAAGTGTTACAAAAATAATGAGTATTTTACTTATAATGGATGCAATTAAAGATGGAAAGATAAACTATGATACAAAGATACCGTGTTCAGAAAATGCTGCAGCAATGGGAGGCTCCCAAATATGGCTAGACACAACAGAAAATTTAAGTGTAGAAGAAATGCTAAAAGCAATATGTGTAGTATCTGCAAATGATTGTGTAACAGCAATGGCAGAATACCTTGGAGGAACAGAAGAAGGCTTTGTAAAAATGATGAATGAAAAAGCAAAAAGTTTAGGAATGAATGATACAGAATTTAAAAACTGCCATGGAATAGATGAAGATGGTCATTTGACTTCAAGTTATGATATTTCTTTGATGTCAAGAGAACTACTAAATAATTATCCGGAAATAACTAAATATACAACAATTTGGAGTGATAGCTTAAGAGACGGAAAGTCAGAATTGATAAATACAAATAAACTAGTTCACAATTATAAAGGATGCACAGGGCTTAAAACAGGTTCTACTTCTCAAGCTTTATTTAATCTGTCTGCTTCTGCAACTCGTGATGATTTATCATTAATTGCTGTTGTAATGAAAGCACCTACTTCTACGAAAAGATTTAAAAGTGCATCAAGCTTGCTAGATTATGGTTTTGCAAATTTTGAATATAAAAAACTAATTTCGAAAGATGATGTTATAAAAAATGTAAAAGTGAGTAAGGGTGTGGTGTCAGAAACAAATGTAATTGCAGAAAGTGATTGTGGAGCTTTAATTACAAAAGAAAATGATTTTAATATTGAACAAAATATTGAAATTCCAGATACTATTAGTGCACCAATAAAGAAAGGTGAATTTTTAGGAAAGATAACTTATGTTTTAGATGGAGAAAAGGTTGGAGAATGTAATTTAGTTGTAAATGAAGGTATTGATAAAATTAGCTTTATAGGTATGGAAAAGCTTGTTTTAAATAAGTGGTTTACATTGCTAAGATAAAAAAGTTAACTTTTATGACTTAGAATTTGTCATTAAAAGTTAGCTTTTTTGATTTAATATCTAAAAAATCTATTCTAGTTTATATAGCTTTATAGTAACATTGTTTTTAGTATTAGAAGCTCTAATCTTTATTGTATTTCCTGTATTATTAATAAATTTTAGATCTTGTGCCCCGGAAAGAAACTGCAGCATCCTTTCCAGACTTTATATATGGAACTTTATTACTATGAGGATGCCTTTCAGTAACTTTTAAATCTTTAACCTTTAGAACTGCATTATATAAAGTCGTACTTACTTGACAAAGCCCGCCACCAAGTGCATCTATAACATCACCATTTCTAAATACATCAGCTTTTTTATATCCTTTACTGGATGTTGCTCTTCCGACAGTTTTTGAAAAAGAAAAAGTTTTTCCATTTTCAATAGTAGTATCATTTAAAGTTGAACAGGCAATAGAGATGTTATTTTGTCTACCAGATTCTTTTGTATATATCTTTGTTGTAAAAGATGCAATTTCAGTTTCCTTTGGTGGTTCATTGGAAGTATTTTCGTTGTCTTTTTGCAATTCGTTTTTATCAACTAAATTTTGTTTAGCATTGTTTTCAGTATTATTCCCTGATGTATTATTATCTTCAACTATAGAATTTTGAAGAGCATTATCAATTGTATTTTGAGATGTTCTTTCAGCATTGTAATTCTGTTTATTTGTTTTATTAGGTGTATTTCTAGTATAAAAAAACATAAAGCCTAAAATGCCAATTATCACTAACAATATCAAAAAAATATATTTTTTATTCATAACTTTTATCCTTTCAAAAATTAAACAATAATATTTTTACCAAAAGTAAAAAAAATATAACATGAATAAATAAGAAAAAAAACAGCAAAATATTTAAAAAGAAGGTGAATGTATGATTTTAGTTATGCTTGGAACTCAAAACAATGATTTTCATAGACTTTTAGATGAAATAGAAAAAAATATTGAAAATGGAAATATAAATGATGAAGTAGTTGTACAAGCAGGTTTTACAAAATATAAATCAGATAAAATGAAAATTTTTAGTTTAACTTCAAAAGAAAATTTGGAAAACTTAATTAAACAAGCAGATTTAATTATAACTCATGCAGGTGTTGGATCAATTGAAATGGCACTAGAACAAAATAAAAAAGTAATTGCTGTTCCAAGACTTAAAAAATTTAGAGAACATGTAAATGACCACCAAAAAGATATAGAAAGAAAATTAGATGAAAAAGGTTGTTTAATTGGAATAGATGATGTTTCAAAGCTAAGCATAGCTTTGAAAAAAGTTAAGAAATTTATTCCTAAAAAATATGAAAAATCAAATAGTGACGAGATTATATATATTATAAAAACATTTATAGATAAAATATAAAAGCCAAACAGTAAACTGCTTGGCTTAGGAGAATAATTCTATTTTGAGTCCTTCTCTTTTTTTCTACATTATCTATAATACTATATCCCATGGCTATGAATATAGTGAAAGTTATATATAATGTATATAACAGAAGTAAATTATCTTCAATAGGATGTTTTTGGATAATGTTATAATAGATTAAAAAGATACTCATTCCGATCACCATAATACATCCGGTTATAAACATAAAAAAACCAGCTGTCTTTCTTAACATAGCTATATCCTCCTGAAAAAATACAATGTTAATTGCAACAAGAAAAGTATATCATTAATTTACATAAAAGTCAATTCGGCTTCTTTACTTTTACTGACAAATGTGGTAAAATATATGAATTGAAGAGTATAAAAAGCTATTATTAAAAAGCATTTTAGTATAAAAGGGAGTAGTAAAAGTGAAATTAGAAGAATTTGATTATAATTTACCAGAAGAATTAATAGCACAAGTACCAATTGCAAAAAGAGATGAATCAAGATTAATGGTAATACATAGAGATAATAAGAGAGTAGAACATAAAACATTTAAAGATATTATAGATTATTTAAACCCAGGAGATTGCTTGGTAAGAAATAATACAAAAGTAATTCCAGCAAGGCTTTATGGAAAAAAAGATACAGGAGCAAATGTAGAATTTGTCTTATTAAAACAAATAGAAGGAGATATTTGGGAGTCTATTGTAAGACCAGGAAATAAATTAAAACCGGGAAGTGTAGTATATTTTGGAGATGGAATATTAAAAGCAACAGTTTTAGATATAATGGAAGATGGAACAAGGAAAGTACAATTTGAATATGAAGGAATTTTTAACGAAATATTAGATAAAATCGGATTAATGCCACTTCCACCATATATACATGAGAGTTTAAAAGAAAAAGATAGATATCAAACAGTATATGCAAGATACGATGGATCTGCAGCTGCACCAACAGCAGGATTACATTTTACACCAGAGTTGTTGAAAAAAATAGAAGAAAAGGGCATAAAAATAGCAAATGTAACTTTACATGTTGGAATTGGAACATTTAGACCAGTAAAAGAAGAGAATATAGAAGAACATAAAATGCATACAGAGCATTTCTATATAAAGCAAGAAGATGTAGATAAGATAAATGAAACAAAAAAGACAGGTGGAAGAGTAATAGCAGTAGGGACAACATCTTGCAGAGTATTAGAAACAATTGCTTCAGAAGAGACAGGATTGGTAGAAGCAACAGAGGGCGATACGGGAATATATATTTATCCAGGATACAAATTTAAATGTATAGATGGATTAATAACAAATTTCCATTTACCAAAATCAACATTATTAATGCTTGTTTCAGCTTTAGCAGGAAGAGAATTTGTTTTAGAAGCATATAATGAAGCAGTAAAAGAAAAATATAGATTTTTCAGCTTTGGAGATGCAATGTTTATTCAATAATCTGGGAAAAGGGGACGGTTCTCTTTTCCGAAAGGAGGAAGAAAATGAACGAACCACTAGCATATAGAGTAAGACCTAAAACATTAGAAGAGTATGTTGGACAAGAACATGTTTTGGGAAAAGATAAAATATTATATAGAACAATAAAAGCAGATAGACTTTCAAGTTTGATATTATTTGGACCTCCAGGATGTGGGAAAACTTCACTTGCACAAGTTATATCTGAAACAACTAAATATAAATTCTATAAAATAAATGCTGTTACAGCTGGAGTTGCAGACATAAAAGCAGTAATTGAAGAAACAAAGAATTATATGTTAAACCCTACAGGCAAAGCTATTTTATTTATAGATGAGATACATAGATTTAACAAACTTCAACAAGATGCTTTACTTCCTTATGTGGAAAATGGAACTATTATACTAATTGGAGCAACAACAGAAAATCCATATTTTGAAGTAAATAAAGCTTTAATATCTCGTTCTATGGTAGTTAAATTAGAACCTTTAACTCAAGATGATATTTTTAAAGTTTTAAAAATGGCTTTAACAAAAAAAGAAGGACTTGGAGAATATAATATAAAGATTGAAGATGAAACATTAGAAAAATTAAGCAATATTTCAGGAGGAGATGTAAGAACTGCATTAAATGCTTTAGAAATTGCTACACTTACAACTTCAATGAATGAAAATGGAGAAATAGTGTTAACAGATGAAATTCTTCAAAATTGTGTACAAACCAAAAAAGCAGTTTTTGATAAATCAGGAGATTCTCATTATGATAATATAAGTGCATTTATAAAATCAATGAGAGGTTCAGATCCAGATGCAGTATTATTCTATTTAGCAAGAGCTTTGCATGGAGGAGAAGACCCTATGTTTTTAGCAAGAAGAATCGTAATATGTGCATCAGAAGATGTAGGACTTGCGAATCCAAATGCATTAGTTGTTGCAAATGCTGCAATGCAAGCTGTACATATGGTTGGAATGCCTGAAGCTAGAATTATCTTAGCAGAAGCTGCAGTATATGTTGCAAATTCAAAAAAATCAAATGCTACATATTTAGGAATAGATAAAGCTTTAGAGGATGTATCTAGTAAAGACACTGGAACAATTCCAATGCATATTAGAAATGCACCAGCAGAAGGAATGAAAAATCTAGGATATAGCATTGGATATAAATATCCTCATGATTTTCCAGGACATGTTGTTGATCAACAATATCTTCCTGATAAAATGTTAGGAACAAAATATTATGTTCCAGATGAAAATGTGAAGAATATAGAATAGGAGTAAAAAATGTTAAAAATAATTGAAGAGTTTTCAGAATATATAGGAGCCAATTTAGGAATTAATAAAGTATATATTAAATTAACAATATTAACAGTTCTTGTAATTTTGTTTTTTGATATATTAAAATTTATTATTAGAAAAATGTATTCGAAATTACCAGTAAGTGATAAAAAGAAATATTTTAGGAATAGAAAGATAAAGATTTCTTTGACAATTTTTTGTTGGATAGTTATTATTATTGTATGGAAAGAACAAATTAAAAGTTTAATGACACTAATAAGTTTTGTATCTGCTGCAATAACAATAGCTTTGAAGGAATTAATATTTAATTTTTTTGCGGGAATGTATATAAATGCGAAAAAGATATTTGAAATTGAAGATAGAATTGAAATAAAAGGAATCAAAGGTGATGTTATAACAATGCATTCACTAGGATTCGAAATGTTAGAAATTGCTGATGGCAACGAATATGAACAAAGTACAGGGAAAATAGTACATATACCAAATTCATGTGTATTCTCAGAACCAACAAAGAATTTTACAAAGGCATTTAAATATATATGGGATGAAATAAAAATAAATGTAGAACTTGATTCAAACATTGAAGAAACAAAAAATACTATATATAATATTTTAAGTAGTATTGAAACTCTAAAAGAAATTCCACAAAAAATGGAAAATCAGGTTGATGATGTTACAGTACAATATCGTATTTATTATAACAAATTAAGCCCAATAATATATACAAGAATTACTGATTCACATATTGAACTTAGTTTAAGGTATTTGGTACATCCAAAGAAAATTAGAATGGTTCAGGATGAAATCTATTTAAAAGTTTTAGAAGAGTATAAAAAAGGAAATATAAAATTATATAAAGTATAAGGAGTAAAAATGAAAGTAGGATTTGTATCACTTCGGATGTAGTAAAAATCTAATAGACACAGAAGTTACAATTGGAAAATTTAAAGAGCATAGATTCAAGATAGTAAATAATCCAAATGAAGCGGAAATAATAGTAATAAATACGTGTGGATTTATAGAATCTGCCAAGGAAGAAGCAATTAACACTATTTTAGAAATGGCAGAATATAAAAATAAAAGATGTAAGTTTTTAATTGTTATGGGTTGTTTAGTACAAAGATATTATGATGATTTAGCTAAAGCACTTCCAGAAGTGGATTTATTCTTGAAAATAGAAGACTATGATAAAATGTGGGAGAAAATAGAAGAATTATTTACTAAAAAGAGTCAAACCAGGAAAAAAATAAACAGTTTAAGTAAAAACAAAACAAAACATATTTCAAAATTGCCAATGTTTGAAGAACGTGAATACATACAAAGAACAATTTCTACTGGAGAAAATTATGCATATTTAAAAATTGGAGAGGGCTGTAGTAATATGTGTACATATTGTGCAATTCCATATATTAGAGGTTTGTTTGTAAGCAGACCAATGGAGGATATTTTAGAAGAAGCAAGAACAATAGCAAAACAAGGAATAAAAGAATTTATTATTATTGCACAAGATACTACAAAATATGGAGTAGATTTATATGGAGAATCTAAACTTGCAGAACTTCTTCAAAAACTATGCAAAATAGAAGGAATTCATTGGATTAGATTTTTGTATTCATATCCTGAAGGAATTACAGATGAATTAATACAAGTAGTAAAAAATGAAGAAAAAATTGCAAAATATTTTGATATTCCAATTCAACATATTTCTAATGAAGTTTTAAAGAAAATGAATAGAAAAACATCAAAAGAAAAAATAGAAAAGTTAATTTCTAAAATAAGAAAAGAAATACCTGACGTAACTTTAAGAACAAGTTTAATTGTTGGCTTTCCAGGAGAAACAAAAGAATATTTTGAAGAATTATATGATTTTGTAGAAAAAACAAAGTTTGATAAATTGGGAGTTTTTGAATATTCAAAAGAAGAAGGAACTCCAGCAGCAACAATGTCTAATCAAATACATCATATGACTAAAAAATCTAGATTTAACAGAATAATGAAATTACAACAAGATATTTCAAGAGAAAAAATGAAAAATAAAATAGGAACAGAACAAGAAGTTATAATTGAAGGAAAATCATTTGATAAAAAATACTATATAGGAAGAACTAAATCAGATGTTCCTGACATTGATGGTGTGATTTATATTAAAGATAAAACACTTCAAATGAATTCTTTTGTTAAATGTATGGTTACAGACTATAAAGATTACGATTTAGTAGGGATTCTAAAAAAATAATAAATGTCGAAAAAAGTCAAATATTGCGATGAAAAGTTTAAGAAAAAATAGATTTTTTATTGCAATATTTGATTTTTTATGGTTTAATATATTTATATTGAATTCTAATATATTTTTTTATCAAGGCATTAGTTTCTATAAATATTTAACCATCTAAAAAGACATTAAAAAATGTATAATTAAAGATAAATAGAAGTTAATGGTCTAACTTTTAGTTATATATAGAATATGAAAAATTAAGATTTGAATTCATTAACACAAAACAATAATAGTAATTTGAAAGAGAGGTACAAGATTATGATGAGAATGAAAATAAAATTAAATGAGGCAAAAGCAAAGGAAGATGGCAAATACACATTAGATGAAATGTATAAAAGGATTGATAATTTGGCAAATGAAGTTAATATTACTAAAAAAGAGGGAAAACATATATACATTGGAAATAACGATAGATATGATTTTGCAAGTTTTGGAAGAATGATAATTGCGCTAGGGAATTGTGATTGGTATAAAAATTGTATAGAAGAATGGTTATGGTATGATGATTATGAAGTTGATGATATGATGGATTTTTTAAATAGAAGGAGTGATGTTGTATAAATTATAGCCGAAAAGTATTTACATTTGATTTGATTCTTAAGGAATTAAAGAAAAACTTTGGGGCTAAAAAATATGCAAAAGGATATGAAGAATTATATGAGTTCTTCTGTAAAAATAGGGATTATGAGCATAGGCAAAGATCTGTATATTGCTCTAATAATAGAATGACAAACAAAGAGGTATTAATTACAATTATTGAATTAACGAAAAAATGTCCATGGCTAAAGATGTGCTTAAGAAGAATGGACATAACAAATGTTGGGGATTTACACGAAGTTACAGATATAATATCTAAAAATGTTAAAATGCAGGACTAATCTCTTGCATTTTTTAATTTTTTTTAGTAGAATTATAAATGAAAGATAAAAAGGAGGATACGTTATGAAAAACGAAAGAGGAACAGTAAAAATAATAACAATTGTAGAAATACTTTTAATAATAATAGTAATACTATTTGGAGTTTTAATATGGCTAAAAAATAGTAATCAAGAAAATGAAAATATTATAGCGAATCAAAATGTAGCAACATCAAATGAAGTTACAGAAAATACAACTACATCACAGACAGTACAACATCTAGATAATAGCACTTTTGATTTTAGCTTTTTAAAAATGGAAAATAAAGAAAATAATATGATATATAGTCCATTGTCAATAAAATATGCACTAAAAATGTTACAAGAAGGTGCAGATGGTAATACATTAAGTCAAATAGAAAAAGTAACAAGTAATTTAAGTTTAACAAAGTACCAAAACATTGGTAGAAACTTATCACTAGCAAATGGCTTATTTATAAAAGACACATTTTACTCAAATGTTAAACCCGAGTATAGTAGTTTATTAGCTAGTCAATATAATGCTGAAATAGTACAAGATAAATTTGAAAATGCAAACAATATAAATAAATGGATAGATAATAAAACATTAGGTATTATTAAAAAAATGCTTGAAGATAATAATGTAACTGGTGCAGAAATGATATTAGTAAATGCACTTGCAATAGATATGGAATGGAAGAATCAATTTGATGATGATCGTACTCACGGAAAAGCTTTTTATGTAAAAGATGGAACAGAGATGCAGGCAACTACAATGACGAAAGAAACATCAGAGAATGATACTTCATATTATATAGATGAGAGTATTACAGCTTTAACAATGGATTTAGAACAATATGGTAATACAAATTTTGAATTTATAGCTTTAATGCCAGATAAAGACTTAAAACAATATGTGGATAGTTTTAGTCTTGAGAAAATGAATGAAATAGATAAGAACCTAAAAACTGCTGATAAGGAAAAAGATGGAGTAATAGTAAATATTCCTAAATTTTCATTTGAATATGATTTAAAATTAAAAGAGGATTTACAAAATTTAGGAATAACAGATGCTTTTAATGGCCTAGCAAACTTTGAAAAGATGGCAAATGCTGATTTATATGTAAGTGATGCTTTGCATAAAGCAAATATTGATTTTACAGAAAAAGGTGTAAAAGCGGCTGCAGTAACAGCTTTTGTGATGAAAGCAAATATGGCATTACCAGTAGAAGAAAAACATCCAGTAGAAATAAATATTAATAAACCATTTATGTTTTTAATAAGAGATAAAAATACAAAAGAAATTTGGTTTACAGGTACAGTATATGAGCCAAATAAATGGGAAGATGATAGAGCAGAATATGAAAAAGGATATTAATTGCTAGAAAAGAAGGAGTAATATGGAATTAGAAAAAATTGAGTCAATAATAGAAAGTATGCTTTTTGCAGCAGGAAGAATGGTATCAATTGAAGAAATGGAATTAGCATTAGAAATATCAAAAGAAGATATAGAAAAGATTATTGAAAAAATGCAAGAAGAATATAAAGATGCAAAAAGAGGTATAGAACTAATAAAGCTAAATAATGGATACCAACTATGTAGCAAAAAAGAAAACTACGACTATATATATCAAATTATAGATAAAAGAAATAAGCCAAAGCTTTCAAGTGCTGCATTAGAAACACTTTCGATAATTGCATATAATCCTAAGATATCAAGAGCAGAAATTGAAGCAATAAGAGGAGTAAGTGTAGATGCAACAATATATAAATTATTAGAATATGGATTAATAGAAGAGGCAGGAAAACTTGATCTACCCGGAAAACCTATGTCATATAAAACTTCAGATGAGTTCTTAAAAATGTTTGGTTATTCTTCATTAGATGAGTTGCCAGAACTTCCAAGATATAAGATGGATGAAAATCATCAAATTGTTATAGAAGAATTGGAAGAAAACAATGAAGAGATTGAAGAAGAAAATGATGAAGAGATTAATGAAAATATTAAAGGTGAAGAAAGTAAAATAGAGGAGAATGTATAATGAACATTGAAGATTTAAAACAAAAAGCAAAAGAGATTAGAAAAGACATAATAGAAGAAGTGTATAATGCTAAATCAGGTCATCCAGGAGGTTCTCTTTCAATTGCGGATATTATGGCAGTGTTATATTTTAATGAGCTTAGGATAGATGAAAAAAATCCAAGATGGGAAGATAGGGACAGAGTAGTATTATCTAAAGGACATTGCTCTCCAGCTTTATATGCGGCACTTGCAGAAAGAGGATTTTTTAGTAAAGAGACATTAAAATCTTTTAGAAAAATAGATAGTAATTTGCAAGGCCATCCTGATTTAAATAAAGTACAAGGTGTTGATATGACATCTGGTTCATTAGGACAAGGCTTATCTGTAGCAAATGGTATGGCAATTTCTGCAAAAATGGATAATAAAGATTATAGAGTTTATGTGATTCTAGGAGATGGAGAAATAGAAGAAGGACAAGTTTGGGAAGCTGCAATGACAGCTAATAAATACAAATTAGATAATCTTTGTGTAATAGTAGATAATAATAATTTACAAATAGACGGAACAATAGAAGAAGTAATGAGCTCTTATCCGATTAACGAAAAATTTAAAAGCTTTGGATTTAATGTATTAAATATAAATGGAAACAATATAGAAGAAATAATAAGTGCTTTTGAAAGTGCTAAACAGACTAAAGACAAGCCAACATGTATTATTGCAAAAACTATAAAAGGTAAAGGAGTGTCTTTTATGGAAAATAAAGCAGAATGGCATGGAAAAGCTCCAAACGAAGAAGAATATATACAAGCAATGAAAGAATTAAATTAAAAATAAAACTAGATATTATATGAATAAAATCATAAATATCTAGTTTTTTATATAAGCATTTATTTTGCAACAATATCTAATTTATCATTTATAAGATTAATTGTTATTGATTGCCCGTTTTTTATTTCTCCACGTAATATCTTTTCAGAAATATCATCTTCAACATATCTTTGAATAGCACGACGTAGAGGACGAGCTCCGAATTTTAAATTAGTTCCTTTTTCTAAAATGAATTCTTTAGCTTCAGCTGAAACTTCCATTGTAATATCTTTTTCAAGTAATACTTTTTTAGTATCATTTAGCATTAAATCAACAATTTGCAATAATTGTTCTTTTGTCAAAGAATTAAATACAATGATTTCATCAACTCTGTTTAAAAATTCAGGTCTAAATGTATCTTTTAATCTATCTTCAATTTTTCCTTTATCAATAGTTTCATTTCCAAAACCAATAGAATTATTATTTAAATTTGAACCAGCATTAGAGGTCATAATAATAATTGTATTTTGGAAGCTGACTGTATTTCCTTGGCTATCTGTAAGCCTTCCATCATCAAGAATTTGAAGTAATAAATTAAATACATCTGGATGAGCTTTTTCGATTTCATCTAAAAGAATAATTGAATAAGGTTTACGTTTAACCTTTTCTGTAAGCTGACCTGCATCATCATAACCAACATATCCTGGAGGTGCACCTATTAGTTTAGCTGTTGAGTTACTTTCCATGTATTCTGACATATCAATTCTAATAATTGATTCTTCTGTTCCAAACATTTCATAAGCTAAACTTTTTGCAAGTTCTGTTTTACCAACACCTGTAGGACCTACAAATATAAATGAAGGAGGCCTTTGAGTGCTTTTTAAACCTGCACGATTTCTTCTAATTGCACGTGATACTGCAGAAACGGCATCTTCTTGACCAATAATTCTCTTATGAAGATTTTCTTCTAGGTTTAATAATTTTTGAGTTTCTTTTTCGGTAATTTTTTTAACAGGTATTTTTGTCCAGCTTTCAATTACACCTGCAATATCTTGAACAGTTAAACTCTTAATTTTCATTGTAGAGTTAATTCTGTCGATATCTTCTATTAATTTACACTCTTCAGTCTTAAGTTGAGCAGCTTTTTGATAATCTTCTGTAGAATCTGCATTTGCAGCATCTTCTTTTTGCTCTTGAATTTCTTTTAATTTGTTTTTTAAAACCTCAAGTCTAAATAAATCAACATTTTCTAAATTTATTCTAGAACATGCTTCATCCAAAATATCTATTGCTTTATCTGGTAAATATCTATCATGTATGTACTTTTCAGACATAATAACTGTTTGCTTAATTACTTCATTAGAAATTTTAACTTTATGATAATCTTCATAGTATTTTTTTATTCCTTTTAAAATATCTATTGAATCATCTGTTGATGGCTCATCAACCATAACTTGTTGAAATCTACGTTCTAAAGCAGAATCTTTTTCTATATATTTACGATATTCTTTTATTGTAGTTGTACCGATTAATTGAATTTGACCATTTGCTAGTGCTGGTTTTAAAATATTTGCTGCATTCATAGAATCATTTTCTCCGCCGGCACCTGCACCTATAATAGAGTGAACCTCATCAATTACAAGAATAATATTTCCATAATGAATACATTCTTCGATGATTCCTTTCATTCTAGATTCAAATTGACCTCTAAATTGTGTTCCAGCAAGAACTGCAGTCATGTCTAATAGATATACTTCTTTACCTAAAAGCTTAACAGGAACTTTTTGATTTGCAATTTTTATTGCTAAACCTTGGGCAATTGCTGTTTTCCCAACACCGGGTTCTCCAATTAAACATGGATTATTTTTTGTACGTCTATTTAAAATTTGAATAACTCTTTGAAGTTCTTTGTCACGACCAACAACCATGTCTAATTCACCATTTTTTGCTTTTAAAGTTAAATTTGTTCCAAAAGTATCAAGATATTTTTTTCTTTTATTTGCAGATTTTTTCTTTTCAGGTTTAACTTTTTTCTTTACGTTTGAACCACTTGAAGTTTCATCTTGACCATTATTTTGTTTGAAATTATTTAGGTTTCCAAATATTGAACCCAGCGGAATGGCTCCTGCAAAAATAGGTGGTTTTTGATTGTTTTCATCATCATCTTCTTCATCATCATCTTCGTCTGAATCTTGATTACCATTAAACTTAATATTTCCCATATCTGGAAAAGCCATTGCATCAAATTCTATACCATCAATATTGCCTAAACTTTCTGCAAGGTTTTTGAATAAACCTTCAAGTCCTGTATTTAGATTTTTAGCTTGTGCATCATTTTGAGCTTTGATAATTTCATCTGTATTAATTCCTAGCTTTTTTGCACAAGGTATGCATAGTCCTTCCATAATCCTATTACCATTTTCTTCCTTACTAGAAAAAATAACTGCAGGATTTTTTTTACATATATTACATAACATATTATTGTTCCTCATTTCTTTTTTATTAGTTTTAATAATAAATACCAAAAACAAATAATTCTTTGCTTTTGCTTATTTTATGCATTTTCTACTAAATGCTTATCTTATTGCATAGGAAAAATCGCCAGATTTTTTCGAAGCAACAAGGTTAAGTTACATTGATTAGTGCGATTGCGAAGCAATCTGCACATGTGGCAAAATAACTTATCTTATATCATACAATAAAATTAAGCCAAAGTCAAGGCATTTTATTAAAATTTTAGCAAATTGTTCTTGACTTTGCTAAAAATAAATAGTAAAATATATATTAGTAGATTATGAGAGATTTTTGAAAGGAAAGTGTTAATATAATGGATGAAAGAAAAAGAAAAGTATTACAAGCAATTGTAGAAGAATATATCAATTCTGCTGAGCCTGTAAGTTCAAATTCTATAATGAATAAATATGATCTAAATTGTAGTAGTGCAACAATTAGGAACGAAATGGCAGATTTGGAAAAAGGTGGATTTTTAGATAAGGTTCATACTTCAAGTGGAAGAGTGCCATCAGCAAAAGGATATAGGTTCTATGTAGATGAATTAATGCAAGATGATAGAATTAGTTTAGATGAGATTAAATATATAAGTGAAAAGCTAGAAACAAAAGTACATGAAATAGAGGATTTGACAAAAATTACAGCTACAACAATTTCTGAAATGACACATTATACAGCAGTTACAATTGGACCAAAAGCAACAGAACAAATTATAAAAGAGATTAAATTTGTTTTATTAGGTAGTAGAATGGTGCTTGCAATAATAATGACAGATACAGGAATGGTTAAAGAAACAATAATAAAATTTGATGAAGACATTTCAGAAAAACAGGTAGAAACATTAAATTATATGTTTAATAATAAACTAAAAGATCAACCAATAGAAAAAATAGACGGACCATTGGAAGAATATCTATATAAAGAAATGAAAGGTTCTGTAAAAGTAATAAAGCCAATTATAGAGCAAATTAAAAAGGTACTTTTTGAAGAAGAAAAGATTTATTTAGAAGGTGCAAGAAGAGAGCTTGATTTACCTGAATTTAATAGCCTAGATGTTGCCAAAAACTTTATGAGTATTATAGACACAAAAGAGCTTATGGCAGATATGTTAAATTCTGGATTTGCAGAGGATATTAACATATATATTGGTGAAGAAAACGAAAAAGAAGAACTTAAAGATTTTAGTGTTGTTACATTTAAACATAAAGTTGATAATAAAGATATGGGAACAATTGGAATTATTGGACCAAAGAGAATGGATTATGCAAAGGTTATTTCTATTATGAAATATATTAGTAAAAAGTTGAATGAGAAGGAATAATTAATATATGAAAAAGGTATTTATTGTAATTTCTATAATAATAGCAATAGTAATAACAGGTTTTATTGTATATAATCTTAAAGATAGATTTATTCATGAGGAAATAATTACAAGCAAAAATGAGGGAGAAAGAAGTTCATTTTATAGTAATATGAATGAATATGAATATGAAAGATTAAATAAAAAAATTGAATATAAAGATTGTTTTTCATATGAAGAAATAAAAACAAATAGATTATATGTAAAAATACGTAATAAATCAGACTATTTCTTTAATGATGTGGATGTATATGTTATTTACTATGAAAATGATAAAGTGATTTATATAGAAAAAGAAGATATATATGGAACAATTACACCTAGAAACATTCAGTTTGTTGATTTGGGCCTTATTCCAGCGAAAACAACTAGACATGAGATAATTATAATGCCATCTGATGTAAACGAAAAATATAAAGATATGTCAGACTACATAAAGACAGATATTGTTAAGAAAAACAAAGATTATTATTGTAAGGTAGAAAATAAATCAGAATTAAAGATAGAAAATTGCTATATCCAAATGATTTTTTATGATAAAGATAATAAAATTATAGACATAGAAACCGAAGGATTTTATGATATTAATTCAAAGAAAACACAACAGAAAGAGATATATTCATTAAGAGATTTTGATCATTATGAAGCAATTATAAATGCATATAATTATGACTAAATGTTAATAATTATAGAAAATAAAAAAGAAAGGAAATAAGAGATTTTAAATGTACTTGACATTGGATTCATTTTAATTAATCTTAGCCTTCTTTTTTTATTGCTTATTATTATAAAAAAGATTGAAAAATTTCTAGATATATGTTATAAATACATTATCATTAATATAAAACAAGGGGGGAAATATACAATGGAAAAAACAAATAAAGATACACAAGCTAAGGGAATTACACTAATTGCACTTGTTATTACGATAATTGTGTTATTGATTCTAGCAGGAATAAGCATATCGATGTTATCAGGAGATAATGGAATACTACAACAAGGAATAAATGCAAAAACAAAAACAGAGAGTAAATCAGAATTAGAACAAGTACAACTTTCGGTTTATGATACAAGAATAAAAGCAGGTAGCAATGGGAATTCTGAAATAAATGGTGAAGAATTAGAAAATTCATTAAAAAGTTATTTTGGTTCAGAAGTAGAATTAAAAGGGAATGGACCATGGGAGTATTATGGAAAATCGGGAGTATATGAAATTGAAGAAGATGGTACAATAAACCAAAAGGAAGGAATAGCTATAAGTGAATCATTAATACAACTTGAACCAGGAGAAACTGAAATTTTAAAAGCAGTATTAAAAAATATAAAAGGAACTATAGCGTGGAGTAGCTCAGATGAAGACATTGCAACAGTCGATAAAGATGGAAAGGTGACAGCAAATTCAAATGGAAATGCAGTAATTACTGCAACATGTTCAACAGGGGATACAGATACGTGCAATGTAAATGTAAAACAATTATATATAGATAGTAGTTATGTGGAATATCCAGTAGAATATACAGATGTACATACAGGAACAACATATACAAAAAATATTGCATGGAGAATGATAACAAAAGATGAGGATTTAGAAATATCAACAGAAGGAACAAAGGAAACAATAAACAATGCAAATGTAAAAATAATAAGTACAGGAATTCCAGCTAAATTACACAATAGATCTAATAATTTAGTTACAATTATGGAAGAAGAAGGATATAGAAAATGGATTGGATCAAATACTGATGTTGAAAATTATATAAAGCCAAAATCAGAGGGTGGAGCAGGACTTTATAGTTCTTCTAGCAATGAAAATAATAATATGAAAGTTGCAGCAGGGCTATATTACAACTTTCAAAAAATTGTTTTTAATGTACAAAGTGGAGAAGCACTAGCAAATTCATTATCAGATAAAACAATAGGGATTGGCTATGGAGGATTTATATCAATAAAAAATTCTGGAAATGTAATAGTAGCTAAAAATTCGATAACAGGAGCAAGTTTATTTAATGTTTCAAAATTAAAAAGTGGAAGAGTGACAAATATAAGATCAGTTACATCAGAGGATATAAAAGACGTTGCTTCAGATATAGTACCATCAATAACCGACGAGACTGATAAAAGACCAGGTTTATTTAAGTTAAGTTCATATACGCTAGATGAACATAACATGGATACCAAAATTACCGATGATGCCTTACCATCAACTTATTTACTAGCTTCGCCTTTATCATCTAATAATTATAATTTAAGGCTTATCTTTGCGACTAGGGAAACAAGCGGATATACAACTAATGCTGGTGCACATGGACTAAGACCTGTAATTACATTATCAGGTGTTACACTAAGTAGAGAAAAAGATAGTCATGTATGGAAAATAGTTAATAATTCTAATAACCGGACAAAATTAAATTTGAAGAAAATGATGGAATAAAATTAATTTACAAAAATTTGTTATTTAAAAGCTGTTAACCTAGACAAATAATACAGGAAATGAATAAAAAATAAATTGCTAAAAATCATTTAGATTAATATGAAATAGTAATTTTATATAATAAATCCTACTAGGGCTGTTTTTTATACATAAAAACATCTGTAATTTTTAGCAAAAACAATAGTGTCGAAAAATGTAATAAACTGCGATGAAAAAAATACTGGAAAATATTGACATTTTCTTAAAAATGTAGTAATATAATTATAGACAATAAATGAAGTATTGTGTTTCAATAAAATCAAAAGACCTCGCTGTGCAAAAGCGAGGTCTTTACTATGTATTAAGTATCCGATTTTGCAATTAGATATATTAATATCATAGCAACAAGATGAAGTATTTGTTTCAAGAAAATCACCTACTTATCAAGATACTCTCTATAAAAGAGGCACTAATAAGTATATAACGCAAATAGACAAAAAGCAAGAAAATTCGTTCGACAAAATTCAATAAAAAGTACATTTTCTAGTTAGAAAAAATATAAAAGATGCTTTAAGTTTTGGACTAAAACTAGGATTTTTTATTTTTTAAATATTTTTAGCAAAAACACTTGACAAGTGCTAAAAAAAGTTATATGATATATAACGAAATTAGCAAAAGAACTTTTAGAGTGCTAAAAGTAAAGGAGGTTAAAAGATGGCAGAAAATGAAAATCAAACAGAAGAAATAAAAGAAGAACTAACAAACGAAGAAAAAAATAATGAAGTAAAAGAAAACGAAGAAAAATCAGAACTTCAAAAAAAGCAAATAGAGTTAGATGAATTAGATGACAGATACAAAAGATTATTTGCTGAATTTGAAAATTATAAAAAAAGAACACAAAAAGAAAGAGATAGCTTATACAATTCAGTACTTGGGGATATAATAGTAAATATGTTACCAATACTTGACAATCTTCAAATGGCTGTGAATGCTGAATGTAAAGATGAAAACTATAAACAAGGTGTAGAACTTGTAGAAAAACAATTCAAAGAGTTTTTGAGTAAAAACAATGTAGAAGAAATTCCTGCGGTTGGAGAGATGTTTGATCCAAGTGTACATGAAGCAGTAGGAAGTGCACAAGATGATACAAAACAAAGTGGAGAAATTGTGCAAGAATATAGAAAGGGATACAAACTAGGAAGCAAAATACTTAGACACTCAATGGTGATCGTAAACCAATAAATTAGTTATTAATTTTAAAAATATATAACACAAAAGAAAGAAAATAAAAATTATATAAATATAGAGGAAAAACCTCAAAAAGAAAGGAAGAAAAAATTATGGGAAAAATAATAGGAATCGATTTAGGAACAACAAATTCATGTGTATCAGTTATGGAAGGAGGAGAGCCAGTTGTAATTGCAAACAGTGAAGGAAACAGAACAACACCTTCAGTAGTTGCATTTTCAAAAAATGGTGAAAGATTAGTAGGACAAATAGCTAAACGTCAAGCTGTTACAAATCCAGATAACACAGTTATTTCAATAAAAAGGAAAATGGGTACAGCTGAAAAAGTTAAAATAGAAGGAGATACATTTACTCCACAAGAAATTTCAGCTATGATATTACAAAAATTAAAAGCAGATGCAGAGGCATATTTAGGTTCACAAGTAACACAAGCTGTTATTACAGTTCCAGCATACTTTAACGACAGCCAAAGACAAGCAACAAAAGATGCAGGAAAAATAGCAGGACTTGAAGTTTTAAGAATTATAAATGAACCAACAGCAGCAGCACTTGCTTATGGTATGGATAAAGAACAAGATCAAAAAATAATGATATATGACTTAGGAGGAGGAACATTCGATGTTTCAATTCTAGATATTGGTGATGGAGTATTTGAAGTTTTATCTACAAATGGTAATACTCACTTAGGAGGAGACGACTTTGATGAAGTAATTATGAAATATTTAGTAGATGAATTCAAAAAATCAAGCGGAATAGATTTGTCTCAAGATAAAATGGCAATGCAAAGATTAAAAGAAGCTGCAGAAAAAGCTAAAATAGAACTTTCTGGAGTACAACAAACAAATATTAACTTACCATTTATTACAGCAGATAGCACAGGACCAAAACACTTAGATGTTACATTAACTAGAGCAAAATTTGATGAACTTACTCATGACTTAGTAGAATCAACAGCTATACCTGTTCAAAACGCATTAAAAGATGCAGGACTTACAATGAATGATATTCATAAAGTATTATTAGTTGGTGGTTCAACAAGAATTCCAGCTGTTCAAGAATTAGTTAAGAGATTAACAGGAAAAGAAGCAGATAAAGGAATAAACCCAGATGAGTGTGTTGCAATTGGTGCAGCAATTCAAGGTGGAGTTTTATCAGGAGATGTTAAAGACTTAGTATTATTAGATGTAACACCATTATCACTTGGAATTGAAACTTATGGTGGAGTATTTACAAAATTAATTGAAAGAAACACAACAATTCCAACAAAGAAATCACAAATATTCTCAACAGCAGCAGATGGTCAAACATCAGTAGAAGTTCATGTATTACAAGGTGAGCGTGAAATGGCTGCATACAATAAAACATTAGGAAGATTCCAATTAACAGGAATTCCAGCTGCTCCAAGAGGCGTACCACAAATCGAAGTTACATTTGATATAGATGCAAATGGTATAGTTCATGTTAGTGCAAAAGATATGGCAACAGGAAATGAACAAAATGTTTCAATTACAGCATCTACAAACTTAACAGATGAAGATATTGAAAAAGCTGTTAAAGATGCACAAGCACATGCTGAAGAAGATAAGAAAAAGAAAGAAGAAATTGAAGTTAAAAATAATGCTGAAAGCTTAATATATAACAGTGAAAAGACATTAAATGAATTAGGAGATAAGATTTCAGGAGAAGAAAAGGCTAAAATAGAAACAGAAATTGAATCTACTAAAAAAGCATTAGAAACTAACGACACAGAAAAAATAAAAGAAGCTACAGAGAAACTAACAAAAGTATTCTATGAAATGAGTGAACAATTATATAAAAATGCAAATCCAAATGCTACAGATAACGTTGCACAAGCAGCAGGAGCAGAAGGAACAGATGCTAATGCAGATAATGCAGGAACAGATGGAAATGTTTATGATGCAGATTATAAAGTTGAAGATGATAATAAACAATAATAAGAAGGCGGAGTTTTATCCGCCTAAATATTTAATTTGAAAGAATTATATATAAAATTAATATATAAAAAAGAAAAGAGGTTATTCAAGGCTATGGGTTTGATTGAAGTTATGAAGAAATTAAAACAAAAAAAATATGAAAAAGATGATGAGTCAACATATTACATGTCTCCAAATGAAACAAAGTTTTATGCTAAAAAAAATGATAGTTCAGTTGAAGATATTATAGAAAGAATATTTCAACTTAACTCTGAATTAGAGGAAGTATTAGAAAGAGTAAAAGCTAGTGCTGACGAAAATATTTCTAAATCAGACCTTTTAATGTATCTAGGATATATTTTTGTAAAGGAAGGAAATAAAAAAAATCAAGATACAAATACAAGCCTTATAAAATACTGTAGTATTGCTGTAAATGAAAATGTTCAAAGATTTTGTGATTTAAAGAGCAGAGTATATGGAAGTAGTTCAATTAATGATATATATAATGAAGAAGGAATTACAGAAAAAAAACAAAGCAATATGATTCAACTTGTAAATATAGCTAAACTTGCTTTTAAAGAAGTAAAGCACAAGAAAACTGAGGTAAAAGAAAGAGATGAAAAGTATTAATGAAGAACAACAGATTACAATATGAGGAGGAGATTTTTGAAAGGAAGATTTAGCAAAAAAATGAGTGAAAAAAGAAATGGTTTTATTGATGAAATAAGAGATTGGGCTAAAAAAGAGGAACAAGCCTCAAATGAAACAATAAAAAGTGTAATTGAGGGTTTACCAAAGGATACTGCAAATGAAGTAATAGAAATTCAAGAACAATTTTATGAAGGGATAAATCAAATCGAAGGAAGATATTGTGAAAGACCAATAAAGGGGATATATCAAATAGTAAAAAATGCTGAAGGAAAAACCGATTTTGTTTTTCCTGAAAGCATATATGCTGTAAAAGGAGAAAATGAATTCGAAGGTATAGTTGAAAGAGTATTCACTAAAAGAAAAAGATATAAAAGTTTACCAAAAAATCTAAATGATGAAACTTTAGCTAAAATAAACAAAGAGACTGGGCATAATTTTACTCGATTTGAACTTCTACTATTAGCAGGGTATGTTTTTGTAAATACTAATAGTGACGGAACGAAATCAATAACATGTTGTGAACCAGCAGTAGATTTTATAGAACAGGATTATTTATATACATGTAGAGAGCCAATAGAAAGAAGTGTTATTAAATACTATAAATTCAAAGACTTTGATGGAAAAGAGCTAGATAAAGAAGAAATAGAAAAATTAGTTGGAATAGTAATGAATGAAATAGATAATGAGAAAACAGTAGATATAAGTCAAGGAGACCAAAGATAGAAAATAGATATAAAAAATCAAAAGAAAAAGAGTTAGAAATAGGATAGGAGGATATAATGGCAGAGAAAAAGGATTATTATGAAATATTAGGAGTATCAAAAACTGCAACTGATGATGAACTTAAAAAAGCATATAGAAAGATGGCAAAAAAGTATCATCCAGATGCAAATCCTGATAATAAAAAAGAAGCAGAGAAGAAGTTTAAAGAAGTAAATGAAGCATATGAAATACTTTCTGATCCACAAAAAAGAAGAATGTATGATCAGTTTGGAACTGCCGATCCTCAGGCTGGATTTGGAGGAGCAGGAGGACCATTTGGAGGTGGGAATGGTTATTATTCATATACAAGTTCTGGATGGGATGATTTTGGAGACTTAGGTGATATATTCTCATCATTCTTTGGTGGTGGATTTGGAGGACAAAGAGCAAGTTCAAGAAGAAATAATGGACCAAGAAAGGGAGAAGACTTAAACTTAAATCTTGAAATTACATTTGAAGAAGCATTTATGGGAGTTGAAAAAGAAGTAACTATTACTAGACAAGAAACATGTTCTATCTGTCATGGAACAGGGGCAAAGCCAGGAACTAATCCTATAAAATGTAAAGCATGTAATGGAACAGGTCAAATAAGGCAAATGCAAGCAACAATACTTGGTCAAATTCAAACAACAAGAACATGTCCTGAATGCCATGGAACAGGAGAGGTAATTCAAGAACCTTGTGAAAATTGTCATGGAAAAGGTACTGTAAGAAAAATGCCAAAGGTTAAAGTTAAAATTCCAGCAGGTATAGGAGATAATCAGACAGTAGTCTTAAGAGGACAGGGAAATCCAGGAACAAAAGGTGGACCAGCAGGAGATATATACATAACTATAAGAGTAAAAAAACATAGTATATATAAAAGAGATGGAAATAATGTAGTATGTGAAATTCCAATTACTATTACACAAGCCACATTAGGAGCTGATATAGAAATACCTATGGTTAATGGAAAAATAGAAAAATATAAAATACCAGAAGCTACTCAAACAGGAACACAATTTGTTGTAAAAGGAAAAGGATTTAAAAGCTTAAACTCTTCTTATGTTGGTAATTTCATATTTAAAGTTGTTGTTCAAACACCTAAAAAACTTACAAAAGAACAAAGAGATTTATTAATACAACTTGCTAAAACAATGAATGAGCAACCACCAATTAAGAAAAGAGGTATTTTTGGATAATATTGAGAGCTATGAAAATAGCTCTTTTTTGTATTATTTAAAGAAATATACATAAAATATTAGTGGTGAGTATAATGAAGAAAGTTTTATTTATATCCAGTACAGGTGGACATTTAAGTGAACTTATGAAACTAGAACCGTTATTTGAAAAATACGATTATAGTATTATAACTGAAAAAGATTTTTCAACAGAAAAACTAAAGGATAGATATAGAGTATATTATGTGCCATATTCTACAAGAAGTAGAATAATAAGATACTTTTTTAAATACTCTTATGTTATATTAAAATTGATAATCCTTTTTATAAAGATAAAACCTGATGTGATTATTACAACTGGAACGCATACTGCAATTCCAATATGTTTAATAGGAAAAATATTTAATAAAAAAATTGTATATATAGAAACATATGCAAATATCACAAGAAAATCATTAACTGGAAAGATTATATATCCAATATCAGATTTATTTATAGTTCAATGGAAAGAAATGAAAAAATTATATCCTAAAGCTATTTGTATAGGTTAAGTAATTTAACAAAAGAAGAATCTAAAAAAAACGATAAAGAGGGTTGACAAGTAGAAAAAAATAGTATATAATATTTATGTTGCAAGCAAGAGTTATCCACTCTTCACCTTATCTATGTGGAAAAAGGTTAATAATAAATATACTATAACTATGTTTATTTTTGTGTGGATTGGCTTGTAATAAGTCAATTTTTTTATTGAAAAATAAAACAAAAATGGAGGTGTTTTGTATAAAACAAGAATTGCCAATAAATGGCCAAATTAGAGCAAAAGAAGTTCAATTAATTGGAGAGAATGGAGAAAAACTAGGAGTAGTAAACTTTAATGATGCGTTAAATATGGCAGAAGAAAAAAAGCTAGATTTAGTACTTGTTGCACCAAATGCTAAACCAGTAGTTTGTAGAATAATGAACTATGGTAAGTATAAGTTTGAACAAGCAAAGAAAGAAAAAGAAGCCAAAAAGAAACAAAAAGTTATGGAGATAAAAGAAATTAGAATTACTCCAAATATTGAAGAACATGACTTTGGATTTAAAGCAAAGAATGCTAGAAAATTCATAGAAAGTGGAAATAAATTAAAAATAACAGTAAGATTTAGAGGCAGAGAAATAAATAATTCTAAAGCAGGGGAAATGGTATTAAATAAATTCATTGAAGAATTATCTGATATTGCTATTGTGGAAAAAGCCCCTAAGCTAGAAGGAAGAAATATGTTTGTCATGTTATCGAAAAAAATATAATTACATATTTTGAAAGGTTTATAGGTATCCATAAAAACCTAAATATTCATATACAAGGAGAGATTATTATGCCAAAAATGAAAACAAATAAAGCTGCAAGGAAAAGATATTCTTTAACAGCAACAGGAAAAGTAAAAAGAACAACAGCTAATAGAAGACATTTATTAGCTAATAAAACAAAGAGACAAAAATTATCAGCAAGACGCCCAGGAGCTTATGCTGATAAATCATGTGAGAATACTATAAAGAAATTATTACCATATGGTAATTAATTAGGAAGGAGTGAATTAAAATGGCAAGAGTTAAAACAGCAAAAATAACAAGAAAAAGACATAAGAAAATAATGAAATTAGCAAAAGGATATTTTGGTGCAAAACATTACAGATTTAGAAATGCAAACCAAGCAGTTTTAAAATCTTTATCATATGCATACGTTGGAAGAAAGGACAAGAAGAGCGATTTTAGAAAATTGTGGATTGCTAGAATAAATGCAGCAGCAAGATTAAATGGCACAACATATAGTAAATTGATAGCAGGATTGAAAAAATCAAATATTACAATAAATAGAAAGATGCTTTCAGAAATTGCTATTAATGATCCAAAAGCATTTAGTGAAATTGCTAACATTGCAAAAAATGCATAAAGAAAAAAATGGAAATATTACAATATGTAATATAAATGTAACAATATTATAATAATAAATATTTCATATTTATTTGACAAAAGAATTAAAAGAGAGTATAATAAAAAATGTAAAGTATAAGATAGTTAATTTTTATATTATTAGGAGGATATTTTATGAAAAAATCAAGTTTATTAAAAATAATAGTTGTAATCGGATTAAGTATTGTATTAGCATTCAATTTAGTTTCTGTTGTAAGAGCAGATGATAATGATTTTAGCGGATGGACTGCTCCGGAAACAAATACAACTACACAAACAAATACTACAGATACAACAAACACAACAGGAACAACTAATACAACAGGAACAACTAATACTGTTGATTCATCAACAACTTTTACAACAAATGTTACAACAGATACATCAAGTGATTATAATTCAACAATTAGTACTGGAAATGCAACAACAACAATCAATTCAACAACAAGTGATGATGAAAATGAAGTTAATAATTTAGCATATACAGGAATTGAAAATAATAGTATATTAGTAGTTGTTATTCTAGTTGGAGCAATCATTGCAGGATATTCATTAAAAAAAGTTAAAGAATATAATATATAAAAAAAAGCCAATTATGGCTTTTTTTTATGTTTTATGTTTTTATTTTTTTTAAGTGTTTTTTTGTAAAGGATTATTTAAACACATCTTTTCATATTCTTTGCATTTAATTTTATAATCCATTTGCATACATAAGTATTTATAATATGTATATGCTTGCTCATATTGAGAAACTGGGTTAAACATAGGATCTTTATAAATATCATTAGCGTCAAAATTATTTTGAAATCCATAATTATTTTGAAAATCGACAAAATCTTTTTCCATATATCCACTATAATCTAATTTTACTAATATATTGGTTAATTAGATTATTTCTCCTTTCTAAAAAAATATTTCATAATTTAATTAGTATAACTAACACGTTATCTTTAATATTTTTATTCATAAATAATAATTTTATTACAAATTAAAATTAAAAAATGGAAATAGTTTTAAAAGCCAAAAAGATAAAAAAGCAGATATTATACTATGCAATAATTTACCATAAATATAAGGCTTTATGGATAAATCTGTTTTTGAAACTATGCTTAATACCTGTAAAAAAACAGAAAATCCACCTAAACCAAGTAAAAAGGATGTAAGTATAATGTTGATGGATAGTTTTTTTATGGATATAGATGTAATTAATGATATTCCATTTGTTATTTCTAGAAAACCAGTTAATATAGGAGCAACGAAAGAAGTAGGTATGTTTATAAACTTAAAGATAGGCGAAATAATAAAAGTAAAAAGATTCAATAATTTACTAGATTTAAATATAGAAATAATTACCGAAAATATTATTACAAATCCACCAATCATCATGATGCTAGATATAGAAGAGGAAATAGAACTAGATAAAACTTCTCCTAAATTTGATACATTTATATTTTTATAAGATTTACTTTGCTTCTTTTTAATAAAATAATTATCATAACAATTTTCATTTTTTTTCCAAAATCTAAATATAAAACCAACTATAAAACAAGATAAAATATGAACAATGAGCAATAATATTCCAATTGTTGAATTGCCATACATTGTTATGCCAACAGTTCCCAATATAAACATTGGTCCAGAATTATTAGTAAAACTCAAAAGTCTTTCACACTCTGCTTTACTTAAGATATGTTGTTTTCTAAAATTACAAGCAATTTTTGCTCCCATAGGATAGCCACATAGAATTCCAAATACTAATGCAAAAGCACCTTCACCTTCTATATTAAATAATGGCTTCATAAATGAATTAAATATTCTGCCTAATAAATATGGGAATTGTGTATTTGAGATAAGCTCTGTTGCAACAAAGAATGGAAATATAGACGGAACTATGGAATTAGCCCATAACATCATTCCAAATTTTGCCGCAATAAGATTAGAAGAAGAAAATATAACTAAACTAGTAATAAAAATACCTAAAAAAATAGGAAATAAATATTTCCTTATGATTTCGTTATTTATATATTTTTTTACATAAATCATTATAACCGTCCTTATAATTAAATAATATTTTTAGACTTTGTAAAATATATGAAAGTAAAATACTAGATAGTACAATAAAAAAATAAAAAATAGTTGAATTTATTAGTTAATTATTGTATAATGAGTGCATATACATTTTACAAGGAGAGGATAAACATTGAAAAAAATAGAACAAGCAAAGAAAAGACTTGAAGATAATAAACAATTCAAAGTATTAAGCATTTTAGAGAATTTAATGGATGAGAAGAAAGAACAACTTGCAAAACAAATTTTAAAAGTAGATTTTAATTTGATAAACAGATTATATCAAAATAAGGATAGTAAGAAAAATAAAAATGATAAAATAGAACCAATAAAATATATTGATAAAAACAAACTTAATAATAAGCAAAGACAGGAAATTGAAAAATTAGGAGAAAAAGTATTAAGACAAAATCAATATGCGGTAGTAACAATGGCAGGAGGACAAGGAACAAGACTTGGATGGAAAGGCCCAAAAGGAACATATAAACTAGATGTTGGAGAAGATGGAAAGTACATTTTTGAGATATTAGCAAATACTCTAAAGAGAACAACTGCCAAATATGGAAAAGAAGTATATTGGTATATAATGACAAGTATTGAAAATAATGATGAAACTATTAATTTTTTTGAAAAACATAATTACTTTGGGTATAATAAAGATAAAGTTAAGTTTTTTACACAAAATATATTACCATTATTAGATTTTGAGGGGAATTTGTTAGTTGATAAGAATTACACAATTAAAGAAGCTTCAGATGGAAATGGTGGAGTATTTGTGGCTTTAAAGAATTCAAAAATGATTGATGATATGAAAGCACACAACATAAAATGGGTATATGTTTGTGGTGTTGATAATATCATGGCAAATATGACAGATGAAATATTACTTGGATTGGCAATTAAAAATGATGTTTCAAGTGCGTCTAAGTCGATAAAAAAAGCATATCCAGAAGAAAAGGTTGGAATTTTTTGTAAAAGAAATGGAAAACCTGCAATTATTGAATATACAGAAATGGATGAGAAGATGATTTATGCTGAAGATGAAAATGGAGAATTATTGTATGGAGAGTCAAATATTGTAGGACATTTGTTTAATATACAAACTCTTGAGAAGATGGCAGAATATAAATTTGAATATCATTGTGCTAGAAAGAAAAATACATTTATTGACTCTGACCTAAAAGAAGTAATACCTAATGAACCAAACACATTAAAGTTTGAAGCATATATATTTGATGGATTTGAATATTTAAATGATATGGTTATTTTAAGAGTAAATAGGGAAGAAGAATTTGCACCTATAAAAAATGCTACAGGTGTTGATAGTCCAGAGTCAGCAAAGGAAATATATGAGAATTTCTATAAAAAGGAAGAGAAAAAATGAAAATAGAAGAATTGTATAATTTGAATGAAACAATAGCAAAAGAGTTGTTATTAAAGGAACAATATCCATGGGAAATATTGCCTAAAATAAGTAATTTTATACTAGAAGTAGGTCCTAAATTGGACGAAAATATTTATGAAAAGAAAGGCGAAAATATTTGGATAGCAAAATCTGCTAAAATTGCTCCTTCTTCAAGTATAACTGGACCAGTTATAATAGATGAAAATGCTGAAATAAGACACTGCGCGTTTATTAGAGGAAAAGCAATAATTGGAAAAAATGCTGTTGTAGGAAATTCTACAGAGCTTAAAAATTGTATATTATTTAATAATGTACAAGTACCTCACTATAATTATGTAGGGGATTCAATTTTAGGATTTAAAGCACATATGGGAGCTGGAAGTATAACATCAAATGTTAAATCTGATAAAACCAATGTACAGATTAAAGGAAAAGACATAATAGAAACAAATTTAAGAAAAGTAGGAGCTTTTTTAGGAGATGGGGTAGAAGTTGGATGCAATTCTGTTTTAAATCCAGGAACTATAATTGGAAGAAATTCAAATATATATCCACTTTCATGTGTTAGAGGTGTAATACCTGAAAATAGTATTTATAAAAATAAAAATGAAATAGTAATAAAAGAGGCCAAGAATTAACCTTGACCTCTTAATTTTGTATTTGAAGATTATTTAACTTATTTTTATAAATTTATAGTTTACAGAATCTTTTATAGTTAGGTTTCCATCATAGATTGTACTATTCTCTGTAGAAAGTGGAATATTTAAAGTAATTGGACAGAAATAGCTTTCATCTAAATTATTGGTAATTGTAATATCTAAAGATATTTTGCAATTAAGCGAACTTAATGCAATTCCACACATTTTCAATAATGAGCCATTATATGTAAGCTTTGAGATATCATTAGAAAAGGTATAATTCTCTTTTATTCCAGAATTTACATAGCAAATAGTAATTGGATTAGCGCAATTGTTATAAAGAATAGGCTTAGAATAGTCTATACTATTTTCAGATGTTGCAATAAAATTTATAGATTTATCGATTTGATCTTCTTGATTAAATTTAGAAGAAGCAAAATCTGAAAGGTTTTTATAATACAATTTTTGATTGCCCATACTTGGTGTAAGTACATATTGTATGTTATTAATTAGAACATTTTTTAATGTGTTTTTACTTGTTAGTTCATCTGATACAGGATTAATGAAAATAGCAATATCTGTGTACTGGTACAAATCCGAAATTGTAAAAGATGAATTTGAATTTGTATCACCTTTCGCATTACATCCACTATAATATGTGATTTTATTTATTTCAAAGATAGAGTCATTATTGTTTTGTTGTATTTTTATTATACTATCAACAAAAGTATTTGAGTCATTATATGCTTTTACAGTTTTATATGTAATAGGTAAAAGAATTATTAATATTGTAATAAAGAATAAAAACAAAATTGATAGGGTTATATTGTTTTTTTTCATCAGTACCTCCAATATGATAATAATATCTGCTATTTAATTGAAATTATTTTTTTGGCTCTAATTTTTCTAATCCACCCATATATGGTCTTAATACTTCTGGTATAATTACACTTCCATCAGGCTGATAATTGTTTTCAACAATAGAAATAAGCATACGAGGTGGAGCAACAACAGTATTATTTAAAGTATGTGCAAAATAGTTTCCGTTTTCGCCTTTTATTCTAATACCAAGACGTCTTGCCTGAGCATCAGTAAGATTTGAACAACTTCCAACTTCAAAATATTTTTGCTGACGAGGTGACCATGCTTCAACATCACAAGATTTTGCCTTAAGATCTGCTAAATCACCACTGCAACATTCTAAAGTTCTTACTGGGATATTCATGCTTCTAAAGAATTCTACTGTATATGACCACATTTTATCATACCATTCCCAGCTGTCTTCAGGTTCGCAAACAACAATCATTTCTTGTTTTTCAAATTGGTGAATTCTATATACACCACGTTCTTCAATACCATGAGCTCCTTTTTCTTTCCTAAAACAAGGAGAATATGAAGTCATAGTATATGGCATATCTTCTTTTTTTAGAATTTGATCTTTAAATCTTCCAATCATTGAATGCTCGCTTGTACCAATTAAGTATAAGTCTTCTCCTTCAATTTTATACATCATAGCGTCCATTTCTTCAAAGCTCATAACGCCTGTTACCACATCTGAGCGAATCATAAATGGAGGAATACAATATGTAAAACCTTTATTAATCATAAAGTCTCTTGCATAAGTAAGAACTGCAGAATGAAGTCTTGCTAAATCTCCAACTAAATAATAAAAACCATTTCCAGCGACACGACGAGCACTATCTAAATCAAGGCCACCAAGTGATTCCATAATTTCACCATGATATGGAATTTCATAATCTGGAACAACTGGTTCACCAAATTTTTCTATTTCAACATTTTTGCTATCATCTTCACCAATTGGAACAGATTCATGCATTATATTTGGTATTTTCATCATTCTAGATTTTATTTCTTCTGAATACTCATTTTCAACAGCTTCATTCATTTCTAGTTTTTTGTTGATTGCTTCAACTTGTTTTTTTATTTCTTCTGCTTCATCTTTTTTGCCATCTCTCATAAGATTCCCTATTTGAGTGCTTAGATTTTTTCTATCACTTCTTAAAATATCTCCATTTAGTTTGGCTTCTCTGTTTTTTTTGTCAAGTTCTAATACTTCATCTACTAATTTTAATTTACCATCTTGAAATTTCTTTTTAATATTTTCCTTTACAATATCAGGATTTTCTCTTAAAAACTTTATATCTATCATAACAATACTTCCTTCCCGTTTATTATTACACAATATTATATAATATTTTTATAGTAATTTCAAGAATTTTTAGAATAAAAGTTCCTAATTTAAAACACTTACCAAATAGATAAGTGTTTTTTAACTACATATTTGTTGTTCCTGGAATGAAATAATCTACTACACCATAAATTAGAGCTCCAATAATTGCTGCCATCCAAGAAATACTATATCCTGCAACAAAGAATTGTGTAACATATAAAGTGATAGCAGCTAGAGCGAAGCCAACAAAGCCTTTTCCAAAAGGACTACTTTGAATACCTGTAAATTTTGCAATTAAATAATCCATGACGGCTAAAACGATTGTAGCAATAGCTAATGCCCAAATATTATCTATAGTAAATCCAGGTGTGAAAAATGCAGTTATAGCTAAAACAACGGCTGCTGCAATTAGTCTTCCAACTACTTGCCAAACACCACTACCTGTATTTTGATTAGTTTCACTTCTTGATTCAGACATGAAATTCAACCTCCTTTTAAATCAGGTTATGAAATTATTATTTACAAAAAAATTTTTTTTATACAATTATACGAATAAATAAATAAAATATGGAAAAATTAAAAATTACATGAGGAGGCTTTTTTATGCTTATAAATTTCTTTAGATCAATTATATTGTATATTATAGTATTAATTGTTATGAGACTAATGGGAAAAAGAGAAATTGGACAATTGCAACCATTTGAACTTGCGATATCTATAATGATAGCTGATTTAGCAACTATTCCTATGGCAGATACTGGAATACCAATAGGAAATGGTATTATACCAATTTTAGGGCTTTTAGTTATGCATTTAATTATTTCATTAATCAATTTAAAAAGTATAAAACTTAGAGAGATAATTTGTGGAAAACCAAGAGTTTTAATTTATAGAGGAAAGATACAGGAAAATGCATTAATAAAAGAAAGATTTACGATAAATGAACTTCAAGAAAGAATAAGAAGCCAAAATATTATTAATTTAGGTAATGTTGAATATGCCATTTTAGAAACAAGTGGACAAATAACTGTTATAGAAAAGCCAAATAAAAGACAGGCAACTCCAGAAGATTTTGGAATAATGCCTGAATATGAGGGAATTCCTTATGATTTAGTTGTTGATGGAAAAATAATGAAGAAAAATCTTGATGCGATAGGGAAGAACTATAATTGGTTAAAAAAAGAGATTAATAAATTTGGATTTAATCCAGAGGAAACTTTAATTGCAACAATTGACGGAAGAAATCAAATTTTTTGTCAAAAGAAAGAAATTAAAAAAAACACAAAATAGAAGGGAATGAAAAAATGTACAGAGAATTAGTAATTTCAGCACTAATTATTATTTCTATATTCTTATTAGATAGAATTACGCAGAACTATACAGATAAAGTGATAAATGAAGCTATACAGGATTTAAATATAGTAAAAGAAAGTATTAAAGTAAAAAAAATAGATAATAAAGAGGCAGTAAAAAAATGTAATGAAAAATATCAGAAATGGCTTAGATATCATAAGTATTTAGCTTTTTATATTGAACATAATGAACTTGAAAAAGTAGAAACAAATTATATTTCAGGAAAAAGCTTTATAGAAACAAAAAACTATGAGAATGCAATTAATGAACTTGAAAAAACGATTTTTGTGATGCGACATATAAATGACAAATATTCAGTTAATTTAGAAAATATTTTCTAGAAAAGAATAAAATTTCAAAAAAGGTAAATAATACTTTTAGGTAAATTATTGGGAGGTTGTTATGAGGAGAGATAAAAGTATATTTAAATTTTTGATTATATCAATAATATTAGTTCTAATTGCAATTGTTCTATTAATAAGTTTAATTACAAGAAATGTGAAAAGTGTAAGAGAAAATAAATTTGCGGGAGAAATGGCTAGATTAAATGAAGAACTGGAAAATACAGATACTACCAGTACTCATATAGGAAAATCAGTTGAAGATAAAGAGAAAGATAATAATGAGGAAGAACTATATAATGTTCCTGAAATAAGCTTAGAAGAAAAACAAGACAAAAATATAGAAAAGAATGAAGAAAAAAAAGTATCTATATCAAGTGCTAAGAAAGATACAGAAAAAAGTAAAAAACAATTAAATACAAATAAGGAAAAGGAAGAAATGAAAGAAACTGAAAAAACTAAAGAAACAAACGCAGGTCCTAAAGAAGAAGTTATTAAATTTGAAGTGCCTATAAATGGTGAAATAATAAGAGAATATGCAAGAGATTCATTGGTCTATTCTAATACTTTACAGGAATGGGTAACACATAATGGTATAGATATTAAAGCTGACAAAACAAGTGTTGTAAAATCTGTTGCAAAGGGAAAGATAACAGCAATTAAAAATGACCCTAGATATGGTTTGACAGTTATTATAACACATGATGGGGGGTATCAATCAGTTTATTCAAATCTTCTTACTTCAGAATTTGTTGTTAAAGGAGAACAAGTAGAAATAGGGCAAAGTATAGGAACAGTTGGTAATTCAGCTTCTTTTGAAATAGCAGATGAATATCACTTACATTTTGAATTATTAAAAGACAATGAATATATTGACCCAGAAGTTTATATTAGTTTTGAATAAAAATGTAGGACGTATATCCTGCATTTTTTGTTTTAAGTATAGTTTTAATTATATATAATATTTTTGTATGCAATTAAATATAATGAAATAAACAATAAAAAGAGGAGGAAAATATGAAATTTACTGTTATAGGTGGAGATTTAAGATTAAGCAATTTGGCAAAGATTCTTGCAAATGATAATAATGAAGTATTTGTGTTTGGAATGGAAAAATCTAAAGATATAGAAAACAATCAAAGAATAAAAAAATGTAAAAGTATTAATGAAGCTATTGAAAAATCAAACACAATAATTACATCAATACCATTTTTAAAAGATGAAAATGAAGTATATGCAACTTTTAGTGATGATATTATTCAATTGGACGATTTAATAGAAAACAAATATAAGAATAAAACATTAATTGCAGGAAGTATATCGAAGGATGCAAAAGAACAACTGAAAGAAAGCTTTGGAAAAGTTATAGATATAATGAATGAAGAAGAATTAGTAGTTTTAAACACAATTGCAACAGCTGAAGGAGCGGTAGATGTTGCGATACAAAATACCGATATTACAATTCATGGGAGCAAGGTCCTTATTTTAGGATTTGGAAGAGTTGCAAAAGAAGTTGCAAATAAATTTCATGGATTATCTGCAAAGGTTACCTGTGCTGCAAGGAAAAAAAGCGACCTAGCATGGGCAAAAGCGCTAGGATATGAAGCAACAAACATATATAGTTTAAGAGAAGACTTAAAACAATATGACATTATAATAAACACAATTCCACAAATGATAATAGATAAAGAAGAAATGCAATATATGAATAAAAATGTTTTACTTATAGATTTAGCTTCAAGTCCTGGAGGAATAAATACTAATGATGCACAAAAATTAAAACTAAAATTTGTTTGGGCATTAGCTTTGCCACGGAAAAGTTGCACCTGTAAGTTCAGCGGAGTATATTAAGCAAACTATATATGATGTGCTGAAATAGAAAAAAGAATGTTTAATCAATACTTGACATAATGCAGGAACTGCGATATAACTATGCTATAAAAATTTTAGGGGGATAAAATGGCTAATAATCAAAGTTTAAGAACTAGAATTAAAACCAATCCAGTATATACAAAAAAATAGAAGAAGAAATTGATTTAAAAGAAGTAGAGGAAATAGAAAGTTATTTTAATAATGGGTTAGAGGAAGATACAGTTGTGTTAATGGAAAGGGAAAAATGTTATTCGAGAGAATTTATTGAAGCTGTAATTGAACATGCAAAAAAGTGTTATCATGATGTTCCAAGAGCAATTTATAATTTGATTGAGAAAAATCGGAGAACAAGTATTATATGCAACATATGATATTAGTGATATAATAGGACTATATAGGTATTATGAGTTTGGGTCTAAAGGTGATGCGGAAGCTTTAATAAAACAAATTAAGGAAGCCAAAGAGGATGATTTAATTAGGGGGTGGACTCCAATTGGGTATAAAACAAATAAGGCTGAGTCTATAAAATGGGCGCAGGATTATATAAAGAATTTAGGCGATGAAAGTAGATAGTATTTATATAAGTTAAATGAAAAACTAAGTAAAAAGATGGTTATTTTGCATTAGCATTAATAATAATCAAAAATATATAATTCTTGCAATTATTTGTTAAATATAGTAAAATAGAAGCTAGTTAGATGTAAATAACTAGCTTTTTATAATGTATATAGATTTATTAAATAAATAATGTAAAAGATAAGTAATAGGAAAAGGATTAAATAAAAATGAAAAATATAAAAGATTATGATTTAGAAGATTTAAAACAAGAATTAGTTAATATGGGTGAAAAGAAATTTAGAGCAGAGCAAGTATTTAAATGGATTTTTCAAGATAAAGTAACAAGCTTTGATGAAATGACTAATTTGTCTTTAGAATTAAGAGAAACATTAAAACAAAATTATTCTCTATCTAATTTTAAAATATTAAAAAAACAAACTGCTTCTGATGGAACAATAAAGTATTTGTTTGATGTGTTAGATGGTAATGCAATAGAAACTGTACTTATGAAATATCACCACGGATTTAGTATTTGTGTATCATCACAAATTGGCTGCAAAATGGGATGTAAATTTTGCGCTTCAACTGGAATTGCTTTTGCAAGGAGTTTAACATCAGGGGAAATAGTTGAACAAATTCTTGCAGTAGAAAGAGATGAAGGTATTAGGATTTCAAATGTAGTATTTATGGGAATTGGAGAACCTTTAGATAATTATGAAAATGTTGTAAATGCAATTAGAATAATAAATAACCAAAAAGGAATTAATATAGGAGCTAGACATATAAGTATTTCGACAAGTGGGCTTGTACCCAATATATATAGATTAGCAGAAGAAAATATACAATGTACTTTATCTATTTCACTCCATGCAACAACAGATGAACAAAGAAGCAAAATGATGCCAGTAAATAACATGTATAATATAGAAGAACTAATAAAAGCATGTAAAGATTATATCTCGAAAACTAATAGGAGGATTTCTTTTGAATATGCATTGGCAAAAGACAATAATGATAATTTAGAAGATGCAAAAAGGTTGGTAAAACTATTAAAAGGAATGAATTGCCATGTTAACTTAATTCCGATTAATAAAATTGAAAATGGTAAATTTACAAAAAGTTCAAATGAAAACATTATAAAATTTAGAGACTATTTAAACGAACATGGAATAGTTGCAACAATACGTAGAGAACTGGGATCTGATATTGATGCTGCTTGCGGACAACTGAGAAGAAAAAATTTAAATAACTAGTTGATTAATTTGGGACATTATATTAAAATATAAAGTATAAATAGATAAGATGGAGGAAAAATATGGAGAAAACAAACAAGAAAAATAATAAAAGAAATAATAAAACTCAAAAATTGCTAATGACTTTAATACTATTAGCTCTAATAATAGTTTTAGTATTAATAATTGTAATAAAAAACAATAGTTCAATAAATATTAATACAGAAGATCCAAATGGAGATTTAATTACTATAATAGATGAGAATAATATTGACTACTCAAAATTTATAGATATGGATGATAAAGATGATGAAATACAAAATATAAAGTATGATTTAATGACAACAGATTCTTATTTCAATAATTCAAGAAAGAATAAAACTTTTAGAATACAAGATGTAATACATAATAAAAATAAAACTATAACTATAAAAGGCAGAGTATATGAATATATTGAACTGCCTGAAAAATTAAGCGCAGAGGAGTATAATGCTTTATTAGCTGGAAAAGCTTTAAATATTCTTGGCGAAAAAGTTACGAAATTAGACAATAATGAAAAAGCACAAGAAGCGGGATATGAAATAGCTTTGAAAATTGAAAATAAGAGAATAAAAAATGAATGCCTATACTATGTTACTAAAAATGAGGACGGAACAGCAAATTTATACAATGGTTCTGAATCTTCAATTGCAGAGGGAACTGATAAGTATTTAGAAATAACATTAAATAATAATTTTATTTGTTATGTTTTAGATGAAAAAATAGAACTTAAAGATTACTATAAAAAAGATGTCCATATTGCAAACAAAAACAAGACAAGGATTTTACATGAAAATGCAGAATTTGTATTTGAAGAAGAAAGAAATAGCTATTTAATAAAAATAGTATTTAATACGATTTAAAAGAATTGAGGGGTTTTTGTGAAAAGGCAAGATAATGAGACTGTTGTGGGAATTTTTCAAAAAAATAAAAATTTTGGATTTGTTGTACCAGATAATAAATCTTTTGAAACAGATATTTTTATTTCGAAGAAAGACTTTGGAAAGGCAAGAAACAACCATAAAGTAGTTGTGGAAATAACTAAATATCCATCAAAGGGAAAAAATGCAGAAGGAAAAGTTATAGAAGTTATAGGAAATGTGAATGAAGCAGGTGTTGATATGCTTTCTATAATAAAAGAACATAACTTACCTGCAAGATTTCCAAAAGAGGTTGTAAATGAGGCAAAGACAAAAGGAGATGTAATTAATCCTAGACACATAAAAAATAGAGTGGATTTAAGGGATGAAGAAATATTTACAATAGATGGGGAAGATGCAAAGGATTTAGATGATGCAATAAGTGTTAAAAAATTAGAAAATGGAAATTATATATTAAATGTTCATATTGCAGATGTTAGTCATTATGTTACACAAAATTCATTACTAGATAAGGAAGCATATATAAGAGGAACTAGTATATATATGCTTGGAAGAGTTATTCCTATGCTTCCTAGGGAACTTTCAAATGGTTTATGCAGTTTAAATGCTGGGCAAGATAGATTTACACTTAGTTGTACTATGGAAATTAACTCAAAGGGAGATGTAATTGATTCTAAAGTATATAAAGGTGTAATTAATGTTACAGAAAGAATGAATTATGTTGATGTACAAAAGATTTTAGATAAATCAGATAAAGAAATTTTAAAAAGATATAAAAAATATATTAACCATTTTAAATTAATGGAAGAACTTGCAACGATATTAAAAAATAAAAGATTAGAAAAAGGATATTTAAATTTAGATATTCCTGAAAGCAAAATAATTTTAGATATAGATGGGTATGCAATAGATGTAAAAAAATATGAGACAAGCTTTAGTAATGAAATAATAGAACAATTTATGCTGACTGCAAATGAAACAATAGCTGAAAAGTTTTATTGGTTAGAAGCTCCTTTTATATATAGAGTCCATGAAGAGCCAGATATTGATAAAGTAAATGAATTAAATGAATTTTTATCAAATTTAGGACTAAAAATCAAAACAAGTGGAGAAAAAATTCATTCAAAATCTTTCGCACAAGTACTAGAAAAAGTTAAAGGAAAGCCAGAAGAAAAGGTGGTTTCAAATTTAATACTTCGCGCATTAAAACTTGCAAAATACGATTCTGAAAATAAAGGACATTTTGGAATTGCAAGTAATTATTACTGTCATTTTACATCTCCAATTAGAAGATATCCAGACTTATTCATTCATAGAGTTATTTCAGAGTATTTAAATAATAATTATGATGTAAGTGATGAATTTATTGAAAAGTATAAAAAAATGTCACAAGATTCTGCTATTAATTCATCAGAAAGAGAGAAGATAGCAACAAAGGTTGAAAGAGAAGCGGAAAAAATAAAGAAGGCAGAATATATGGAAAATCATATTGGAGAAGTTTATGAAGGAATTGTATCTAGTATTACTTCGTTTGGAATGTTTGTAGAATTGGAAAACACAGTAGAGGGACTAGTAAGATTTGATGATATGGGAAATGATGACTATTATTTATACGATGAGGGTAGAAAAATACTAGTTGGTGAACATACAAAGAAAACATATAAAATAGGGGACAAAGTTACAATTAGAGTAAAGTATGCAAGCAAAATTTTAAGATATATAGACTTTGAAATATATAATGAAAAAGAAAATAACAATGAAAATAGTGAAGATGATAAAAATGAAAAAGAAGTATAATACTATTTTATGAAAAAATATTGGAGAAAAAAAGAAAGTACTAAAAATTGTACTTTCTTTTAATATTAGTGGTGCTCCTTCAAGGACTTGAACCTTGGACCCACCGGTTATGAGCCGGTTGCTCTGACCAACTGAGCTAAAGGAGCAAATCTTAACTACAAAAAATAGTATATAGTATTTTTTGTAGTTTGTCAATACTTTTTTGTAAAAAATATTAAATATCGAGAGTGAAAAGTAATGCATCTACACCTTTGTAATAATTAGTGCGACTTCCAACTTGCTTGAATCCAAATTTTTTATATAGATTGATAGCAATTTCATTATTGCTTGCTACCTCTAAATTTAATTTAGTGCAATGGTGAGATTTAGCAATTTTTATTAATTCCTTTAGAAGAAGAGAAGAAAAACCATTTCCTCTTTTATCTTTTTTTATTACAATATTATCTAATTCTGCGATATCTAAAACAATTGTTATTCCAGCATAGCCAACAATTTCTGAATCTAATTTACAACATAAATAAAAAGATGTGTCACTATTTAACTCTTTTTCTAAAATATTTGAATTCCAGAAATTATCAAATTCAGTTTCAAGATTTACTTTAATTTGTTCTAAATCGGAAACATTAAATTTTTCGATTGATATATTATTCATTAATTTATTTCTCCAACTATGTTTCATTTTTATTTTCTAACATTCTTTCTGCTTGTGGTTTGCGAAGATATAGAGGTGCTACATCATCAAATTGTTCTTTTTTATAATGTGACAAACCTGCAAGACCTAAATTATATGCAGACAGGGTATTGTTTTCTATAAAACTACATTTGTTAGGTAATGCGGAAGTGATTATTGACTTGTAATTTACAGCGCCATCTCCAACAAAGGTAATTGAATATTCTACTATTTTTAATTCATCTAGTAAATCATTTATATTTTCAGCAGAGTAATTACGTCTTAAAATATAGTTACCATTTATGTTTTCAAATACACTAACATAAACATTATCATTTTTAGCGTCAATAAGTGAACAAATGACACCGTTTTCTTTTACATTATATGCTAATGCTTCTAATGAACTTATTCCAATTGCTTGGATATTTAAGCTATCTGAAAATGCTTTGACTGTTGCAACTCCAATACGAATCCCAGTAAAAGAACCAGGACCTTTATCACAAACTAATAAATCAATATCATGTAAATTTAGGTTTAAATGTTCTAATGATTCTTTTATAATGGGCATTAAAGTTTCAGAATGCGTAAGCCCATTGTTTTGTGATACTTCTTTTATTATATTTTCATTTTCTAAAACTGCAATACCACATAGTCTACTAGATGTATCTATACTTAATATTTTCAATTTAAATCCTCCTTTAATTTGTTTAAAACATCAATATATTTTGAATCATCATTTATTTCAAAACAAAATATTCTCTTATTTTCATTTGTTTCATCTTTATTTATATTTATATGAATATAATCCTTAGGTAAAACATCAGAAATTAATTCGCCCCACTCTATTAAACAAATGCCCTTTTCAAAGTATTCTTCTCCACCAATAGCGTAAAATTCATCAGAATCTTCTAATCTATATGCATCGAAATGATATATGTTAATATCATTTTTGGTATATTCATTAATAATTGTAAAGGTTGGACTTGAAATTTCATCTTCTAATCCAAAGTTTTTTAGAACTCCTTCTACAAATTTTGTTTTGCCTGAACCTAATTCTCCAGTTAAAACAATGATATCTCCTTTATTAAGAAGACTTGCAAAAGCACAGCCTAATTTTAATGTCTGTTCGGTATCATTTGATATAATTTCTATTTTATACATTGCTTCCTCCAATTCTTTTATGTATATATATTACTACAAAACAGTTCAAATTACAAGTTAAATTTAATAGTTATGAATTAATTATTTTGTTCTAAGACAATAGGTGAGAAAAAATATAAATATTTTTTGAATATTACTTGATAAAAAATATCAATTTGTATATAATACAATTGAAAGATTGGAGGTAACTAATGAAGAACAAATATGAAGTAAACCACAGAAGCTTAAAAATGACTTGTGATCCAAATTGGTTTGATTTTGAAACAACAGAGAATCTTGAACATATAGAGACAGGAATTGGACAAGAAAGAGGGATAAAGGCACTAGAATTTGGAGTTAATGTAGAAGGAAAAGGATATAACCTATATATAGAAGGACCAAGTGGAGTCGGGAAAACAATGTACACAAAAAACTATTTAGATAGGATTGCACCTAAGAAAAAGGTTCCACAAGATTGGTGCTATATATATAATTTTAGTAATCCAAATGAGCCAATAGCAGTAAGTCTTCCAGCAGGACAAGGAAAAGAATTTAAAGATAGTATGGATGGCTTTATAAAAGAAATAAAAAAAGATATAAAAGCCACTTTTAATAATGATGATTTTGAAAAAGAAAAAGATTTAATAAAAAAACAATATGAAGAAAAAAGAGAAGTATTAATGGGAAGACTTGAAAAAGAAGCTGCTAAATTTAATTTTCAGGTAAAATCAGCTCAAAATGGTATATATATGATGCCGATTTTGGATGGAAAAGCTTTGAAAGAAGAGGAATTCGATAAGTTAGACGAAAGTATTAAAGCTGAATATGAACAAAAGTCAGAAGTAGTACAACAAATGATAATGGATGCAATTGGAGAAATAAAAAATATTGAAAGAGAATCAGATAAAAAAATAGCAGAATGGCAATCTAATGTTGCACTTTTAACAGTAAATGTTCATATAAACTTTTTAAAGTCAAAATATAAAAGAAACAAAAAAATAAACAATTTTTTAAATGAAGTAAAACAAGATGTGTTAAAAAATGTACCTAAATTTTTAGAAGAAGAAAAAGCTTCGCTTCCTCAAGGGGGGCAACCTAATCCTATGCAACAACAAGCTGATCCATGTTTAAACTATAGAGTAAATTTATTTGTTGATAATAGCTATTTAAAAGGTGCACCAGTAATAATGGATTGGAATTATACTTATAGCAATATTTTTGGAAAGCTAGAATATGAAAACTATTATGGTGCGTTAAAGACAGATTATACTATGCTTCAGGCAGGACTTTTACAAAAAGCTAATGGTGGATATATTATGTTCCAGGCAAAAGATTTATTACAAAATCCTGCTTGTTATGAGAATTTGAAAAAAGTATTAAGAATAAAAGAAATATCAATAGATAATGCAAATGAACAGAGGAGTTCAATGGTTATGGTTTCACTAAAGCCTGAGCCAATACCATTAGACTTAAAAGTTATACTTATAGGGGATGCAAATATTTATTATACTTTATTCTCTATGGATGTTGATTTTAGAAAGCTATTTAAAATTAAAGTAGAATGGGAAGATGAAGCACCAATTAATAAGGAGAATGTTAATAATTTAGCAAGAATAATAAATGGTTATTGTGTTCAAGAAGAATTAGCACCATTAGATAAATATGCAGTAGCAAGAATCGTTGAATATGCATCGAGAACAGTTGGAGATCAAAGGAAAATATCAACAGCATTTAATGATATTTTTATGGTTGTTGCAGAAGCAGCAACATGGGCAAAAATGGCTAGGTCAAAAATAATAACAGAGAGTTTTGTTGAAAAGGCATTAAAAGAAAGTAAAGATAGAGTTAAGAAATATGATGAAAGATATGCTCAAATGATTAAGGATGATAGTCTTTTAATAAATACATCAGGAAATAAAGTTGGAGAATTAAATGGACTTACAGTAATGTCGATAGGTGATTACACGTTTGGAAAGCCAGTTAAAATAACGGTAAATACTTATTCTGGAAAAGATGGAATAATAAACATAGAAAGGGAAGTCGAAATGTCTGGAACAACCCATTCAAAAGGAGTACTTATCCTTTCAGGATTTTTAGGAGAAAGATTTGCACAGGATATTCCGCTTAATTTAACAGCAAGCATTTGCTTTGAACAGCTATATAATGGAGTAGATGGAGATAGTGCATCAAGTACAGAACTTTATGGATTACTATCAAGTCTATCTGAAATGCCAATTAATCAATCAATTGCAGTTACAGGTTCTGTAAATCAAAAAGGAGAAATACAACCAATAGGTGGAGTAAATGAAAAAATAGAAGGATTCTATCAAATATGCAAAATGCGTGGATTAGATGGGTCACATGGAGTAATGATTCCAACTCAAAATGTTAGAAATTTACAACTTCCAGATGAAATAGTAGAAAGTTGTAAAAATGGATTATTTACAATTTATGCTGTGTCAAATATAGATGAAGGAATAGAAGTTTTAACAGGGGTTCCAGCAGGAAAGAAAAATAGAATGGGCAACTATCCGGCAGGAACTGTAAACTATTTGGTTAATGAAAAGTTAAAAAAGTATTCAAAAGTTGGAAAAAGAAAAAATGAAATGAAGGATGAATAATTATGAATGTTAAAAATAACAAAGGATTAACACTTATATCATTAATTCTTACAGTAATTATTATTTTAATAATTACTGCAGCAATGATATATAATACTCAAAACCAATTACAAATGAAATCTATTCATAATTTAAATAATGACATAGAAGTTTTAAATGCAAAAGTAGATGAGTATTATTTAAAATATGGAGAGTTACCTAAACTGTGTGATTACACAACTAAAGCTGATTCTTCAGCTCCAGATGCATCAAATTTCCACAATACAACAGATTTTAGAAATAGTTTAATGGAAAAAGCAGAAGCTAGAAATGCAGTGCTAAATGTACAACCTAATATACATGATAGTGATGATTACATTGTTATTGATTTAGAAAAATTAGATTTTATAACTTTAACATATGGATATGATACAGAATATATGAGAGTTAAGAAAGAAGGGAAAGTCTTTAATCCAGCTAATGATGGCACTGAAGAAGGAAGTAAAGATTTGATAGAAGATGAACTATATGTTATAAACACAAAAACACATCAAATATATTTCCCACATGGAATTTTTGTTGATGATATAATGTATTATACATTTTAAACAAAGAATAGCATATGTATGTAAAAAATTATAATTGTTTGAAGAGATTCAATCAATTATAATTTTTTCTTTTTTTGCTATTTTATAGTTTTTATACGAAAAATGTTGAGAAAATTATAATTTTATGATATAATTATACAAATTGTAAATGGAGGGTAGTAATGGAAAAGATATCAATAATTGTACCAGGATATAATGCAGAAAAATTTGCAAGAGAATGTATTGAGTCTGTGATGAATCAAACATATACGAATTTAGAGATAATATTAGTTGATGATGGCTCAAAGGATTCAACAGGAGAAATATTTGAAGAATATGCTAAAAGCGATAGAAGAGTAATAGTTATACATCAAGAAAATAAAGGAATATCTGAAGCTAGAAATGCAGGATTAGACAAGGCAACAGGTGAATATATAATGTTTATTGATGCAGATGACTTATATGAAGAAAATACTTGTGAGTTATTATACAATGAAATAAAAAGAACAGATGCAGATTATGTAATAGGAAATTATATACATATTACATATGAGGGAGAGAAGTGGGATGACCCTGTATTTGATCAAGCATCATTTGATGATTTTAAAATAGAAACCACTGACTATAAAAAGTCGTTCTTTGTAATGAATTCAGTTGTTTGGAACAAAATATTTAAAAGAAGCTTTATAGAAGAACATAAATTGAGATTTATTCCGAAAGCAATAGCGGAAGATGCAATATTTTCAATATATTGTTATACTCATACAGATAAAGGTTATTATATAAATGATATAATATATAACTATAGACAAAACCCTGAGAATGTTTCAATATCTACAAATTGTGATTTAAAATATTTTGAAAAATTAAATGAAGCATACTTAAATCTATTTGAAAGCTTTAAAACTACAGATAACATTGGATTTTATAGATTCTTTTATGCAAGGGTAATGCCATATATGTTATGTAAAATAATAGATACAAGTTCTTTGCAGGATGAAGAAATGATAGAAACACTAAAAAAATTAGGATGGTATTTTGAACAAAAAGAAACATATAATATAGCTGTGCTTGATGATAGATTGCAAAATATAGTTAATAGTATTAATAGAAAAGATTATGAAGAAAGTATAGAAATGATTAAAGAAGCAAAAGAGTATAGAAAAAGTATTAATGATTTAGAAAGAGAAAATATGCATGCACTCAGTAAAGATTTATATAAGAAAATGATGGAGGAATAAATATGAAAGTAACTTTTTATTCGAATTTTTTAACACATCATCAAGTACCATTCTGTTTAGAAATGCAAAAACTATTAGGTAATGATTTTAAATTTGTATCTACAGTAAAAATATTTCAATGGAGGCTTGATTTAGGATTTAAAGATTTAGATCAAGAATATGATTTTGTGGTAAGAGCATATGAAAATGATGAAGAATATGCAAAGGCAAAAAAACTTGCTGATGAAAGTGATATAGTTATTATTGGATCTACAACTGATGATTTAATAGAAGACAGACTAAAAGCTGATAAAATAACTTTTAGATATCGTTCAAGAATTTTGCTTTTTACAGATGGATTTTGGAAGACAATACTTAACAAAGAAAAATGGCATTTGCTATATCAAAGACATCTTAAATATAGGAATAATAAGAACTTGTATATGTTATGCGCTAATGCATATGGAGCCAATGACTTTGGAGCATTAGGACTATATAAAAATAAGATGTATAAATGGGGATATTTTTTAGAAACAAATCATTACGATATAGATAAACTGATTGAAGAAAAAGAAAAAAATGAAAAAATGGAAATTGTTTGGGTAGCTAGATTTATAAAATGGAAACATCCTGAAATTGCATTATTCTTAGCTAAAAAACTAAAAGAGCAAAAATATAATTTTAAGTTAAAAATGCTTGGGGCAGGAGAACTTGAAGAAGAAATGAAAAGAAAGGTAAAAGACTATAAAATTGATGATGTAGTAGAAATTGTAGGACAAGTTCCAAGTGATAAAGTAAAAGATTATTATGAAAAAGCAAATATCTTTATAGGAACAAGTGATAGCAATGAAGGCTGGGGAGCAGTTGTAAACGAATCGATGAATGCAGGATGTGTTGTTATTGCAAATAAAAAAATGGGATCAGTACCATTTTTAATAAAAGATAAAGATACAGGAATTATATATAGCTCGTATCAAGAACTAGAAAATGCCGTAAAATTGGTTATAGATAATAAAGAATTAAGAAAAAAACTAAGTAAAAATGCATATACATTTATTACAGAAAAGTGGACTGCAAAGATGGGGGCAGAGAATTTAGTTAAACTTTTTGAATCAATTATAGAGAATAATGAAATTGAAATTAAAGAGGGACCTGCAAGTAAAGCGAGTAAGATATAAATATATTTATTTTCAGAAAGACTATTAAAAGTAGAAATAAAGAAAACTTGACAATTATAAAAAAGATAGTATAATTAAATTGATAGATTTTTAAAAATAAAAGGAGAAATAATATGTTAGCAAAAGTTTGGAAAAAAGTTTGTATAGCAATATTGGTAGTTGCTTGTTTGTTTAATATAGTATCAAAGCTAGTACATAAAGTATCGTTTAATACTGAAATTTTGTCTTCTGCAAGATATATGTATAATGAATATAAATATGAAACTGAAGAAAATGTAATAAAATAGAATAAAACACTTGAAATTATTTTAATATTGTGGTATGATAGATATTAGCAGTTTAAAAAGAGGAAGAAAGAGGTGAATTTTCATGAGAGAAGGAATACATCCAGAATATGGAGAAACAACAATAACATGTGCTTGTGGAAATGTTATGAAAGTAGGATCAACAAAAAAAGATATAAAAGTAGATGTTTGTTCTAAATGCCATCCATTTTGGACAGGTAATTTGATGAGACAAGATACAGCAGGAAGTAGAGCAGATAAATTCAAGAAAAAATATGGTCTTGCATAATTTTAAAAAAATCACTATTTGTATAATCAAATGGTGTTTTTTTTTGCATATTTTTTTTGAAATTGTAAAAAATATAAGAAATAATAAATTAGAAAGGTGGATAAAAAATGAAGATAAGTGAATGTATGAGTAAAGATGTTTGTTTTGTAAAACCTAATTGTAATACTTATGATGCAGCAAGGATAATGTGCGAAAATCATATTGGATGTATTCCGGTATGTGATGAACAGAAGTCAGTAGTAGGAATACTAACAGATAGGGATATCTTACTTAGGGCAGTAGCATGTAATAAAGAAACAAAGACAACACCAGTTAGTGAGATTATGACAACAAATGTTTATACATGTAATCCTGAAAAAGAGATAACTGAGGCACAAAACTTAATGGCTCAAAATCAGATAAGAAGGCTTCCTATTGTAGATAAAGCTAAAAAAATAGTGGGGATTTTAACAATGGGAGATTTGGCAAAAAATGATAAAAAAATAGGACAACAAAATGTAAGTACAACAATAGAAAATATTTGTAATTGTCAAGGAAGTAGTAAAAATTGCGGATAGAAACTGAATAATAGATAACTAAAAGAAATATAGACATATGATTAATATAAATAATCATATGTCTATTTTAATTATGCAAGAAAGAGAATTATTTAAAAGAATACATCAAATTCTGATAAATTTATGAATATATTACCAATATACTAAATATAAATGTACAAACTAAAATAATTTACAAGGAGGAAAAGTATGGAGATTGATGTAAGTAAGGAGCAGATTTGTATTAATAAATTAGTGTGTGAAAAAAAAGAAATAGTATTTATTGAAGAGGATATGATAGTGCCCGATTCGAAACCAGATATTTTAAATTCTATTAATTTAAATGGAAATGTATGTATTTACAAAAAGGAGATTATGGATGAAAGGATAAAAATAGATGGATGCATAAATACATATATAATTTATCTTCCTGATAGCAAGGAAGATAATTTAAGAGGGTTAAATGCTTCAATTGAATTTTCACAAAGCATTTCAATACCCGAATGTAAAGAGGGAATGTTAGCAGAAACTTGCATAGAATTAAAAGATTTAGAGTGCAAAGTTTTGAATGAACGAAAAATTACTGTTAGAGCAGGATTAGAAATAAAAATTAAATTGTATTCGAATGAAGATATTGAAATAGTTACAAGTATTAACAATATAAAAGATATTCAAACACTAGATGATACTATTTGGATTAATTCTTTAATAGGAAATGGAAAACAAAAAGTATATTTAAAAGATACAATAAATGTGGATGAGAGAGATGAAATAGCAGAGATATTAAAAGCAGAAGTAAGTTTAGAAGATAGTGACATAAAAATAAGTTACAATAAGATTCTTTCTAAATGTGAAGCTAATGTAAAGGTAATGTATTTAACAGAAGATAATAGAATAAACACTATAACCAGTAAAATACCAGCTGTTGGTTTTATAGATATGCCTAATATTTCAGAAGAAAATATTTGTGAAGCCAATAATGAAATAAATAATATAATAATAAGACCTAATTCATCAGAAGAACATTCAATATATGTTGAGATTGAGATTGAAGCAAATTGCATGGCATTTGAAAAAAAAGAAATTGCATTGATACAAGATTTATATAGTCCAACTCTGAACATGTTATTTTCACAGAAAAAGATAAATACAACATCAAATAATATTTCAAAAAATAAAAATTTTACAATTACTAGTAAGACGAATATACCAGATTTAGTTGATGGAAATCTATTAGATGTTGAAATTAGTACATCTATTTTAAAGGAGAGAAAAACGAAGGAAAAATTAATAAATGAGGGAGAATTAAGTGTTAATTTTATATTTCAAAACAGTAATGGAAATGTAAATAGTAAAATTCAAAAAATTTCTTTTGAGTTTGATGATGAAAATACAGTACAAGATGAGGATGCGAATATAGATACAAGTCTAAGGATTATAAATAAAAATTTTGATGTGAAATCAAATGGAGATATAGAATGTACAATTGATATGGAAGCTATAGTAGAATTTTCGCAGAATACAATTATAAATATAATAGATAATATAGAGATACAAGACATTGAAGAGAATACAAATGATTATGATAGTTTAGTTATTTACATAGTTCAAAAAGGTGATACATTGTGGAAAATAGCTAAAAAATTCAGAAGTACTGTAGATAGCATTGTTAGAATGAATGGAATAGAAAACTCAAATCAAGTTCAAGTGGGGCAGAAAATATATATCCCAAAATTTAAATATGTAAAAAGAAAAGGAAGTGTTAATGCAGTATCAGCTTAAAAATAGTTATAAAATCTATTCAAGACCAAGATTAAAAATAGGAGATTTTAAAAAATATCCTAAGGGACATATGTTAAGAAGAAAAATAAAGAAAACATCACCTATTTTTACAGCGCTTGTAATAGCGATAGTAACATGTTTTTCAGTTTGGAATTTTATTAATCCAGTATTTGAAAATCTTTGTGAAGATAAAGCTAAATCTGTTGCAACTTTAATTACAAATGAAGAAACAACTAATATAATGAAAAAATATAACTATGATACTTTTTTTACAATAGAAAAAGGTGAAAAAGGAAACATACAAATGATAAATCTAAATGTATTAAAGATAAATCAAATAACATCAGACATTGCAATTAATATTCAAAAGAGATTAGATGGTGAACAAAATAATAATATTTATATTCCTTGTGGAGCAATCACTGGAATAGAATATTTATCTGGATTTGGACCAAGAATCAATCTGAATATTTCTTCATCAGGAAATATTGACACAAATTTAAAAAGTGAATTTATATCACAAGGTGTAAATCAAACAATACATAGAGTTTATTTAGAAATAAAAACAAATGTGAGTGTTTTAACATCATTTAAAACAATGAAAAAAACAATAGAAAATCGTGTGCTAATAGCTGAACATATTGTTGTTGGAGAGATTCCTTCAACATATTTGGAAAAGGGGACGGTTCTTTTTTCAAAATAAAAAAATTTGAAAGTCTGTCAAGTTTCGACAGACTTTTTATTTTTTAAGGTATAAAATATTAAGCAAAATTGGAAAAGAGAACCGTCCACTTTTCCAAAAGAAAGGAAGTGTTCAAATGATAACAAATTATTATGAAAGGGACAAGCTTCTTGTTTTTAAAATAAATGAGGAGATAGATGAGTGTACAGTTAAAGATATAAGGAGGAAAGCAGATTATGAAATTGAAAGATTTATGCCAAGAGAAGTTGTGTTTGATTTTGATAATGTTACTTTTATGGATAGTGCCGGAATCGGAATGGTTATAGGAAGATTTAAACAAGCACAACTACTTCGGAGGAAAGACAAAAATTGCAAATTTAAGCAATAGGGTTAAGAAAATACTTAGAATGAGTGGAGTGTTGAAAATAATTCCTGAAATTAATCTAGAAGAAAAAATGACAAATATACTATCAAAGGAAGAGGAGGTTATTAACTTATGAAAAATAAAATAAATAATAATGAAATGAAACTGGAGTTTTTAAGCAAATCAAATAATGAAGCTTTTGCTAGAATTAGTGTTGCAGCATTTGTATCACAACTTGACCCTACTATTGAAGAAATATCAGATATAAAAACTGCAGTGTCAGAAGCAGTAACGAATGCAATAGTTCATGGATATGAGGATAGCATGGGGATCGTTACAATTATTTGTAAAATACATGAAAATGAAGTCTATATAGAAATCTCAGATAATGGTAAAGGAATAGAAAATATTGAAATGGCAAAACAACCGCTTTATACAACAAGACCAAATTTAGAAAGATCTGGAATGGGATTTACAATTATGGAAAGTTTTATGGATGAATTAAATGTTCAATCTATATTAGGATTAGGAACTAAGGTTACAATGAAGAAAAAGATAAAGCAAACAGAAGAAATAGAAGATATGCCCGTAACTTTGGAGGAAGCTCTAAGGGGGTAGAAATTTGAAAAACTACTTAAGTTTAATTTTAAATGCACAAAATGGGGATAAAGATGCTATGGCAAGATTAGTTGAGGAAAATCAAGGACTAATTTGGAACATAGCAAAAAGATTTTTAGGGAGAGGATATGACAAAGAAGATATTTATCAGATTGGTTGTATGGGATTTATAAAAGCTATTAGAAGATTTGATGCAAGTTTTGAAGTGAAACTTTCAACTTATGCTGTTCCATATATTTTAGGTGAAATAAAAAAATTCTTGAGAGATGATGGACCAATTAAAGTTAGTAGAAGCTTAAAAGAATTAAACGTAAAAATTAATGAAATACAAAATGAATATACAAAATTAGGAAAGGAATTGAGTTTGGAAGAAATATCAAAAGTTTTAAAAACTCCCAAAGAAGAAATAATTTTAGCAGTTGAATCTTCGAAGCAAATTGAATCAATAGAGAGTACTACATATATAAATAATAAATCTAATAATGAATTATCATTAATGGATACTTTGTCTACCAATAAAGATGAAGCAAATATTATAACCAACAGAATTGTAGTACAAAAGTTAATTAACAATTTAGAGGAAAGAGAGAAGAAAATAATTCTTCTTAGATTTTTTAAAGATAAAACTCAATCAGATGTTGCAAAAATACTTGGAATTTCACAAGTACAAGTTTCAAGAATAGAAAAAAAGATTTTAGAAGGAATGAGAAAAGAACTTGCATCATAATATAGAATATGAAAACTTTTAATAAATATCTCATATATCTTTTATTTTTTATTTTTATAATATTTATTTTGCCAGCATTATGCACTAAAAGAAGAAATATCAAGGATGAAGAACAAAAAGAAACTTTAAATCAAGATAGTAAAAATATAATAGAGGATATAAGTTATGATTATTCTAAATTTGGAACAATAAAACTATTACACAAAAATAGTGGAGAAATAGAAAAATTAAAAATAGATGAATATCTATATGGGGTTGTATCAGCAGAGATGCCAGTGAATTATGAATTAGAAGCATTAAAAGCACAAGCTGTGGCAGCTAGAACTTATACAGTTTATCAAATATCTAATAACAAAGGAAAACATGGAGATGCTGATATTTGTGATGATTCTTCTTGTTGCCAAGCTTGGATTTCAAAAGATGATAGAATGAAAAAGTGGAATGAAAATCAAAGAGATAATAATTGGAATAAAATAGTTAAAGCTGTAAATAGTACTGCAGGACAAATTATAACATACAAAGGTAAAGCAATTAATGCATTTTTTCATTCAAATAGTGGAGGAAAAACAGAAATTGCATCAAATGTATGGATTGGAGGAAAAGATTTACCATATTTACAGAGTGTAGAAACTTCAGGAGAAGATGGATATACACAATATAACTCCGAGGTTATAATATCTAAAAATGATTTATTAGAAAAAATAAAAAAAGAGTACAAAGATATAAAAATAGATTTTAACGAAAAAGAAAGTATAAAAATATTAGAATACACTGAAAGTGGGAGAGTAAAAAATGTAAGATTTGGAAATACAGAACTTGCTGGAACAAAAGTTAGAAGTATGCTTAATTTGAAATCTACAAATTTCTCTATAAAAATAGAAAATGACAATATAATATTTACAGTAATAGGATATGGACATGGGGTGGGTATGAGCCAAACAGGAGCAGATAGTATGGCAAAACAGGGAAAAAACTATGAAGAAATACTAAAACACTTTTATACAGGAATAGAAATTACAACAATTTAAACAAAAAGTATAGACTTTTTTAGAATAATATGATAATATTAATAATGTCATATTTGCTGATGTGGCGAAATTGGTATACGCACAGCACTCAAAATGCTGCGAGAAATCATGTGGGTTCGAGTCCCACCATCAGCACCAAAGACGTATCTGTTCGAACTAACAGATGATATTAAATCAATCAGAAAAGGTTGATTTTTTTATTTTATAAACGAAAATGTTTAAAAAAACAGAAAATTTTACAAAATTCAAATAAGATGATATAATATTCTTAAAAAGTGCAATTATTTTGACACTTATAATTTCAATCATTGGGCTTTGTATCTCTTTATATTTTCTACATATAATTGATAATAATAACTTGATAAAAAAGAGGAAAGAAGAGAACTACCTAAGAACAAGAAATGAGGCTATTGAGGAACTTTTAGTACTCAAAGGTCGTGTTGAAGAAGTTGGTATTTTATTTGAAAAATGTTCTAATAAGGAAGGTGTATTTCTCGAAGAACTGAAAATGCTTAAAATATACCAATTCAACAGTATGTATTTAAATGAAAGTAATTTTGTCATCTTGATTCCTAATATAGATGATGTGAAAAATCTCAGTGATGAGATCTTAAAGCAAATAGATCAAGAGATATATAGGATAAAAGATGAAATAGAGGGTGTGAAATCACCCTCTATTTTTTATAATTCAAATATTTCTAATAATACTTGCTATTTTTTAAAATTTAATGTAAAATATATAATATATAAATATGCAAAAAAGGAAGGTTTTTGATGGAGAATATTGCAGATATATATAATGATTTAATTATGGAACACAGTATGAATTCGTACAATAAGAAAAAGATAGAAAATGCAACATACTGTGAAATGGGACACAATCCAAATTGTGGTGATGAAATAGAAATTCAAATAAAACTAAAAGATGATATAATAGAAGATATGGCTTTTACTGGACATGGTTGTGCTATATCGCAAGCTTCAACGTCAATAATGATAGATACATTAAAAGGTAAGACAATTGAAGAAGCAAAGAATATTATAAAAACATTTATTGAAATGATTAAAAGAGAAACTAAAAATGAAAAAGATTTAAAAATATTAGAAGATGCAATAGCGTTTAAAAATATCTCTAACATGCCGGCAAGAGTAAAATGTGCAATACTTGCATGGCATACAATAGAAAATCTATTAAATAAAAAAGAAGACAATTAGATTGCTTTGATATATAAAGGGAGTTATATATAAATGAAAGAATATTGGAATTATTTTGTGAAAAATATAAAAATAATTATATCAGATTTAAGAAGTAAAGATAAAGAAAGAAGAAAAAAACAAATTCCAAATACACTTACTATAATTAGAGGTTTTTTAGCACCATTTACAATTATACCAGCAGTTTTAAATAAAAATCTATATTTAGCATTTGCTTTAATAGCAATTTGCGGACTAACTGATTGTTTTGATGGATGGTATGCAAGAAAGTATAATGCACAAAGTGAATTTGGAGCAGACTTAGATGCTATATGTGATAAGTTATTTGTTTTAACACTTACTTTTCCATTAGCATTTGAATATACAAGTTGGATTGTATTAATACTAGTTTTGGAATTGATTATAGCTTTAATTAATTCACTATATAGAATTAAAGGGATAGATGCAAGGTCTTCAATTATAGGTAAGATAAAAACAGTAATATTAGATTGTTCAATTGGCTTATGCTATTTAGATTATCTAATAAATATACCTGATTTAGCTATAACGATTGTAACAGTTTTAACGAATACAATGCAAGTTATTACTATCGTAGACTATATTTTTAAGTATAGAAAAGAAAAAACATTTAAAACTTTGACTAATACATAATATTTTGAATAAAATATAATAATATGAATTCAGATGGAAATTTAGAGATTTGGCCTATTTAGGCCTTTTTTTATTTGACATAAATCACCAAAAATGATATAATTGCTTTGTATCAAAATAGAAAGGAGAAATTTATGCCTAAAATAGTATTTATGAGACATGCAAAAACTACATTAAATAAGGAAGGTAGATTTGCAGGAAGAACAGATTGTGATATAACAGAAGAGGGCGCAAAATTTGCAAGTGAAAATTTCCAATATAAGGATGAAGATTTTGACTATTTTTTTATATCTCCATTAAAAAGAACAAGACAAACATTAGACTGTGTAATTAAAGGTCCTCATAAAGAACCTATTATTGATGAAAGAATAATAGAAAGAGACTTAGGAGAATGGGAAGGTGTTCCTTACAAAAACTTTTCTGAAGCTTTAATAGAAAATTACGTCAAAGGATTTTATGATCCGCCAAAAAGTGAAACAATTGATCATGTAAGACAAAGAGTAATTGAATTTGTTGAGGAGCTGTTTTTAAAGTATAATGAAAATGATAGAATATTAGTTATTACACATAATGGTGTTTTAAGACAGGTTAGAGATGCTTTTTTGCCTAATATGGAAAAAAGTAAAATTAAAAATGCTCAAACATTAGAAGTAGATGATAAAGATTATAACGAATATTTAAGTTTAAAGAATGAAAAATCCAAGAAAAATAAAGATAGAAATGAATAATTTGACGGTTTATGTAAATTATGATATAATTATATTAGTTCATTGAAACTTTGAAATCTTTTTTTTCATAAGGAGGAAGACAAAATGATCACAGAAAAAAGAGTGTTACTTGTTGTAAGTGACGAGCGGGTTCTAGTTTTACTAAATCGGTTTGAGGCAATCGAGGAAATCAAGGATGTTTCGGATGAGGAAATCAAACAAATTTGGCGTTACAATAAAACGCCAGTTGTTTCGAAGAAGATCATCGCAACATCACATCCTGTCAAGGATGTGCCTGTATTGACGGTCCCTGAGATAAAGGGAACGACAGAGGTTTTTGTCAAAGAATTCACAGCTTGGGCTCACAGAAATGGGTTCGAGTGTGGCGAGTACATAACCGGGAAAAAAATCGACACGAGAGAGGAACCTTGTGTCTTGTGTTCAATAGCAAATCACAAAGGGCTCAGCCCCCAAACATTTGTCTATAACCAGGTTGTAAAATCTGAGGTGGACTGCATAATTTATGAGTCCCCGAGGTTTTATGTAACATCTGAGCTGGGTTCACTTAAGCCCGGCTATCTGATGATAGTACCTAAAGAACACACTTTTTTATCAATAGCTCAGATGCCTGAGATGTACCGCCCCGAGTATATGGAAGTGTGTCGGGACGTAGAATGCATACTCAAAGGAGCATTTGGACAGAATAAACCGGTAGTGTTCTTCGAACACGGGTCTGGACCTTCAGGGTTTTCTTCGCACAAAAAATCCATTGTTCATGCTCATACGCATGTTCTAATAGGATTTGAACTTTCGAAGAAGTATCTTGATATGATCCAGATGAAGAGACTGGACGATATTGCAAAAGCAAGACATACTCATTATTTTGCTTATAAGAAAGGAGCCGATGGCAAACTTCTTTGTTGCTTTGATAACAGAGTCTATGTGCAAAGGCAATTTCCACGTCAGGTGTTGGCAAAAGAACTGGGCTTGACACCGAGCCAATACAATTGGCGTCATTTTGAATTTGACGAGAATGTACATACATCACTGTATTACATCCATAGATTCTTGTCAAATTCTGATCAGCTTTCACAGAGAATTCAGGAAAGAACCTGGTCCTTTGTGAATGGCTACAAGCTCAGAGAAGACTTTGAAAGCTAATCTCTGAGAGCTGATCTTTGAGAGCTGAATCTGCTAGGGCGAAAAACTAATGGTTATAGTATAACTATTAGTTTTTTGCTTTATATAGGAAATAAGTATAATAATTAGTGAAAAAACATAGAATATGAAACTATTTATATAAATAAAATTTAAATATAATTGCAAATAATAGAATTTTAATATATAATAAAAAACAAATAAAGAAGGGAGAAATATTATGAAGTTTATTTATTCTTGTGATATACATGGAGATAAAGTTAAATATGAAAAATTACATAATATAGCTAATGAAAAGCAAATAAAGAATATAGTTTTAGGAGGAGATTTATTACCTAAAAACGCAGATTTACGTGCTCCTATACAAAGAAGATTTATAAAAGAGTATTTTGAAGATTATTTAAAAGGATTAGAAAAAGATAATATAAAATTAATATGTATTTTAGGAAATGATGATTTAGAAATAGTTGAACCTGATTTTTTACAGATGATATCTAATTTATCAAATGTTATATATATAGATGAGAAAAAGACTGATATAGAAGGAATAAGCTTTATAGGTCTTTCAAAAGTTTTAGATACACCATTTATGCGCAAAGATAGAATTGTTGTTGAAGATGGACAAAAAATGCCAGAACAATTAAAAGAAACAATTTACATTAACAAATGCCATGATGTAGTCAACATAGATGAATGGAGAGAATTAAGAAAAACTAGTGTAAAAAAGATGGAAGATGTTTTGGAAAACTTACCTAAGCCAACTACTGGTAACAAAGCAGTTTTTGTATTTCATGATCCACCATATGGAATTGGACTAGATAATTGTAAAAATGGAGAATTAGTAGGTTCAAAAGCAATTATAGATTTCTTAATTCAGAGCGAAGCATATATGTCTTTTCATGGACATATTCATGAATCACCAGATATGAGTGGGAAATGGTTCAACAATGTTGGGAAAACAATATGTATTCAACCAGGGCAAACGGAATATGGTAATGCAAAATTAAACTATGTAATAGTTGATACTGATAAGAATACATACAATTTAAAATTTGAATAGTATTAAGGATTAAAAGATCAGAAACAACATATAATAAAAAGACATGGAGGAATATAATGGCAAAAACGAATAAAACAATTTTTGTGTGTAATGAATGTGGATATGAAAGTACAAAATGGCTTGGAAAATGTCCGGCATGCAATAGTTGGAATACATTCTTTGAACAAAAAGTAGATACAGTAATTGAAAATGGAATAAAGAAGGTAAAAGAAAGACAAGAACCAAAAAAACTTAATTCATTTGAAGGAAAAGAAGCTATAAGAGTAAATACTGGAATAGATGAGTTAGACAGAGTATTAGGCGGAGGACTTGTAAAAGGTTCATTAGTACTACTTGGAGGAGAACCAGGAATTGGCAAATCTACTTTAATACTTCAGCTTTGTGACAAAATAAAGGGGGAAGGAAAAGTCCTTTATGTTTCCGGAGAAGAATCTGCTGAACAAATAAAAATAAGAGCAGATAGGCTTGGAATAAATAATGATGATATTTTATTTTTAGGTGAAACAGATATATCAGTTATTAATGAGGAAATAACTAATATAAAGCCTAAACTGGTAATAATAGATTCAATACAAACTATGTATTCAGATGAATTATCAGCAGCTGCAGGAAGTGTTAGTCAAGTAAGAGAAATAACTTCACAAATAATGAGAGTTTGTAAAGCACAGGGAATTACCACAATTATTATAGGGCATGTTACAAAAGATGGATCGATTGCGGGACCAAGAGTTTTAGAACACATGGTAGATACAGTTCTATATTTAGAGGGAGAGAGATTTTTTTCATATAGAATATTAAGAAGTGTAAAAAATAGATTTGGTTCTACTAATGAACTTGGAATGTTTGAAATGAAAGATGCAGGAATGTGCGAAATTACAAATCCATCAGATATTCTTATTTCAGAAAGAGAAGGAAATCCATCAGGTTCATGTATAGTAGCTAGTATGGAAGGAACAAGACCTATGCTTATAGAGCTTCAAGCATTAACGACTCAAAGTATATATGGAATACCAAAAAGAACAGGAAATGGAATAGATTATAACAGACTTTCAGTGTTAGTTGCTGTTTTAGAAAAAAGGGCATATATGATGGTAGGTTCACAAGATATCTATTTAAATGTAGTTGGAGGAATAAAATTAAATGAACCAGCAGTTGATTTAGGAATTTGTGCAGTAGTAGCTTCAAGCTTTAAAAATGTTTCAATTCCAAAAGATACAGTTGTTATGGGAGAAGTAGGTTTAACAGGTGAAGTAAGAAGAATAAACATGATAGAAAAAAGACTTAAAGAGGCTGAAAAAATGGGATATAAAACATGTATTATTCCTGAGAATAATAAAAAGTATTTAGAAAATACATATAAAATGGAAATAATAGGAGTTAAAAATATATCTGATGCATTAAAAGCATTAGGCATAAAGTAAGAGCTAAGATAGAACATCTTAACTCTTTTTAAAACATATTTTTATTAAAATTGCGGTGTTGAATAAGAATATGTATTAACACATAAAAAAGCAGGGGGCAATATACTATTGTCCCCCCTGCAATCTTTCATTCATCAATTATTGTCCAATCAGACAGGGATTCAATAAATGAAATCAGCACTGTGAAAATGACTAAAAGAATTAGTCTTTTTGCACAGAAAGATGATGTTCCATTAATTAAATAATATATTCCCAGGCCGGCGACAGCATTTAGGAGTACTGTCTTGATACGCGGCACCAGGTCAAAATTGGTGTACAGAATATCAATAGAAAACCATGCCGCCAACACGCACGTGACGATGAGCTCTATGCTGTCGATCGGCTCCAATGTGGTGCAGTACTTTAGTAGAGCATAAAGCCCTAGTATTCTTGTAATCACCAGCATTACTGATGTAATAAGGTACATCAAAGCATTTTTATCTTCTTTTTTCATTTGTCCTCCTTTTGTGTTTTGCTTTATGGAACATCTATTTTAAGCAAGGCAAATTGCCTTACGTTCTATAATCTATTATATCATTTTTATTGAAAAAAATCAAATTTGTCAGCTATTTTCAATAAAAATCAAAATTAAATTTCCAAAAATTTACGGCAAATTTTTTTGCATAAATTATTGAAATAAAAAATAATAAATGTTAATATATACTTGTATGGAAATTAATAAGAAAGAAAGGGAAAAAATATGGGAGAAAACAAATGTCAATGTGGAAATTCAAAGAAAGATTGCTTTATGAAAGATTTATTAAAAGAATATAAACCAGAAAAAGACAATTTAATTCAAATATTAAATAGTGTGCAGGAACATTATGGATATATACCAAAGCATGCACAAGAGGAAATATCAGAATATTTAAATATGCCTATGGCAGAAATATATGGAGTTATAACATTTTATTCAAGATTTACATTAGAACCAAAAGGAAAATATAATATTGCTATATGTCTTGGAACAGCATGTTTTGTAAAAGGTTCAGAAAAGATATTAGATAGAGCAAAAGAAAGACTAAAAATTGAACCAGGACAAACTACAGAAGATGGACTTTTTTCTTTAGAAGAAACAAGATGTGTTGGAGCTTGTGGACTAGCACCTGTATTTACAGTAAATGGAGAAGTATATGGAATGGCAACAGTACAGATATTAGATCAAGTAATAGACCAAATTCTGAAAGAAAACACTTAAGTTTGTTAAGGGGTTATTTTATATGAAAGATAATAATGAGATGAAATATAAAGAAAATGGCATTAATAAAAATACATATGACCTATTGTTTACGGATAAAGATAATATTAGAGAGCGTGATAAAGAAGAAGAGATAAGAGATTATATTTTATACATTATAGAAACCTATACAAGATTTAGAGAGAAGAGCATTTTTATATCTTTTATTAAAAAATATTTTGGAGCTAAGACAAAATTTGATTTTTCTCGAATAGTTTGGAATGAAGAAAATGAGGAATATGAATTTGAGTATTTAGGAGAAAAATATACATTTGATAAAATATCAAATTCAATAGATGATAAAAAAAGTAAAAAAGAATTAGAATCAGAAAAAAGGTATAGGCACTGTCATTTGGCTTCAATAGGAATGGCAGTTGGAATGATAAATAATAATGTACTAACTGGATATACAAATGTATCTGGTGGAAGGTATTTGCATTCAGTTATTGAAACAAAGAATGGAAAAATAATTGATTGGACAAGAAATCTTGTTATGCCAAAAGACGAATATATAAAATTAACAGGATTTAGAGTTTTGGAAAGTATTAAAAGTGAAGAATTATTAGAAATACTTTCAAAGCTTTACAATAAAGAGATTGTTGGTTCAAAGGTAGTGTCTGTCTTTGGCAAAGAATTATTAAATGATATCAAAAGAAATCCAGATATATTTAAAGATGATGAAGAATTTAAAAAAAGAGTTTTAGAAATAAGAGAAGAAAACGAAAAACAAATTGAAGAGAGAGTTTAACAAACAAAATTATTTGAAAGGAGAATGTTATGAATACAATAGAAGAAATTCATAAAATAAGAGAAGAAAAGAAAAAAGAGTTAGAATTAAGAATAAATACAAAATCTGATACAAGGGAAAAACATATTTTAGTATGTCATGGAACAGGATGTACATCTTCTAAATCACCTGAAATTTTAGAAAATTTTAGAAAAACATTAGAAGAAAAAAATATTGAAAATGTAAGAGTTATAAAAACAGGATGTTTTGGATTATGTGCAAAAGGACCTGTTGTAATAATTAGACCTGAAAATACTTTTTATGCACATGTTAAACCAGAAGATTGCGAAGAAATAATTCAAACGCATATTGTTGAAAATAAAAGAGTTGAAAGGCTTTTATGCAAGGATATTGATGGAAAACTAGTCGAAAAACTAGATGAACTTGAATTCTATAAGAAACAACAAAGAATTGTTTTAAAGAATTGTGGAGTCATTAATCCAGAAGATATAGATGAATATATAGCTTTTGATGGATATCTAGCATTAGAAAAAGTATTAAAAGAAATGACACCTGATGAAGTAATAGAAGAAGTAACAAAATCAGGACTTAGAGGACGTGGAGGAGCTGGATTCCCAACGGGTAAGAAGTGGCTTTTTGCGAAACAAGCAGAAGGAGAGCAAAAATATGTTGTATGTAATGCAGACGAAGGAGACCCGGGAGCATTTATGGATAGAAGTGTATTAGAGGGAGATCCACACTGTGTTATAGAAGCAATGATGATTGCGGGATACGCAATAGGAGCTAATGAAGGATATATTTATGTTAGAGCAGAATATCCAATTGCAGTTAAAAGATTTCAAATTGCAATAGACCAAGCAAGAGAAAAAGGAATACTTGGAAAAAATATCTTTGGAACTGATTTTGAATTTGATTTACATATTAGACTTGGAGCTGGGGCTTTTGTTTGCGGAGAAGAAACAGCACTACTTGAGTCAATTGAAGGAAGACGTGGACAGCCTAGACTAAAGCCACCATTTCCAGCAAATAGTGGATTATGGAAATGTCCAACACTTATAAATAATGTTGAAACATATGCAAATATTACTAAAATAATTCGAAATGGAGCAGATTGGTATGCATCTATTGGAACAGAAGGCTCAAAAGGAACAAAAGTATTTGCACTTGGAGGAAATGTAAATAATATAGGTTTAGTGGAAGTACCTATGGGAACTACTTTAAGAGAAATTGTTTATGATATTGGTGGAGGAATTCCAAATAAAAGAGAATTTAAAGCTGCTCAAACAGGAGGACCATCTGGAGGATGTATTCCAGCAGAATATTTAGATACTCCAATAGATTATGAATCTTTAAAAGAAATAGGTTCGATGATGGGGTCAGGTGGACTTATTGTTATGGACGATTCAAAATGTATGGTTAATCTTGCAAAATTCTATTTAGGATTTACCGTAGATGAAAGCTGTGGAAAATGTAATCCATGTAGAATTGGAACAAAAAGAATGTATGAGATATTAGAAAAACTTACAAACGGAGAAGGGACTCTAGCAGATATAGATAAATTAGAGGAATTAACAAAAACAATATCGAAAGCAAGTGTCTGTGGACTTGGACAAACAGCTTCAAACCCTGTAATTAGTACATTAAAATATTTTAGAAATGAATATGAAGAACATGCTGTAGATAAAAAATGCAGTACAAATGAATGTAAGAAATTAGCAAAAATTGAGATTAATCCCGAATTATGCAAAGGTTGTGGATTATGTCAAAAGAATTGCCCTGTTGGAGCAATTGAAGGAGAAGGACCAGGAACCAAACGACAGATAAATCAAGAAAAATGTATTAAATGTGGTACATGTATTAGTAAGTGTCCATTTAAGGCTATTAAGTGATAAAAAATATAAACAATTAGAGGATAAATATGAATTTTAATTTATTAAAAATAATAAAAAAAATGTTGAATAAGGAAAAAGACGAAAATAAAGAAAAAGAATTCGAATCTAAACTTGATATTTTAAAAAAAGAAATAAATGAGATAATTAATGATGATAATTTAGATGGTAGTTCAAAAAAATATAAATTAGAAATATTATTATCGAGAATAATGGAATTATTTAGATACTATAATAAAATAAATAGTAACAACATCATTTCAGAAAAAAAATCATATGGGGACGAGTATGATTATATCGAATCTATTTTGAAAGATGACGAAGAAATTCAAAAATCAATTAAATTTGTGAGAGAGAAGAGAACTTATTCTAAAATAAATAAGAATGTAGAGGAAAGAGAGTACGGCGTAAGATATACAAGTGAAGGTATAATTGATATTTATGGACATTTCGAAAAATATTATTCAAAAGACAATAAAGATGAATTAAAAAGCTTTAATTCATATAGTATTTTAGAAAACTTTATTTCATTTATAGAAAGAAATTGTGACAGAGATGAACAAAGAAAAAAAATAATAAAAAATGCAAAGATTTCATTTATTAATAAAAAGATACAATCTATAAAAAGATGCAAAGATACCGAAGAAAAAATGAGATTAGCAAGGGAAGTTTTAGGTAATGATTTAACTAAAGAATTTAAGAAATATTTCTTAGAATGTGTTGAAGAGGATATAAAAAATAGAATTATTTTATCTGAAAAAGGTATAGAAATAAATAGTCAAGAAAAATGCCCAAAAATACTTGAAGTGATTGACAGAGAGTCTTTAATAAGAGCTAATGATGAATTAGCACAAAAAAAGTTATCTGAAAACAATCATGAGGTGAAAAAAGAAGATACAGTCTATTTAAGACTTGTTAATACGGATAGAATTTCTCGTTTAGGATTATTAGAGCCAATAGGACTATTTTCTGAACCAAGAAAAACTGACTCATTTTTTGGACTAGAAACAATAAAAAATGCTTTTCCAGATGAGAATATAGATGACTATAAACAGAAAACGAATCAACTAAGACAGACGTTACATTTTACTGTAAATTCTTTGGTAAGTGATCATATGTATGGTAAATTTAGTGAGGGAAAAATTATTTATATAGTTTCAGCAGATGATATAGAGGATAGAGCTGTTAATTTACTTCCATCAGACAGCTTTATAACAGGAAATTTGAAGGTGAAGATAGCACTAATTTCATTTAAAAATTACAAAGAATTAATGAAAGATGAAAAAATTGCACAGGAATTAAAAAGATTAGACATTATATTATTTGATGAAGAAGAAATAAAAAGAAATGTTGATGATGAAAAGGATATATATCAATATGCAGCTCAATTATATTTAAATCAACAAGATAAAGTTTTTGGAACAGTATCTTCATTTTATTATAATTATGATGAAGGTGAATATGCAGAAAAGTACCTAGATAAAATGAATCAAAGATTGATAAAAGAGTCTCAACAAAAAGGTATAGAGTGTGGATCTCATATGGGTTCAAAATGGGATAATCAAGATATAAATAAAAGTATGAAAGTTATAAGAGAAGAAATAAAGATTATGGTTGAAATAATAAAAGAAGAAGCTCATCACTTACTTGGCGAAGATTTTGATTATGATAGATTAAAAATGGCTTTAGGATATATGAATGGAGTTGGAATGGATGTTGGTGATGGAAAATTTTATTATGAGCCTGAAACGATTGAATTAGATAAACTATATGGTGATTATTTAACAGATGTATTGAAAAAAATATCTCCTTCTAAAATGAAAGAAATCATTGGAAAATATGATGAGACTATAGAAAAGAGATACGAGTTAGAAAGAAAAAAAGAAGATCAAAAAAATTTAGATGAGAGATTGATTACAAAAGAAGATTTCGATGAAGAATATAAAGTAGATAAAGGAGGAAGAGATGATTAGAATTACAATAGATGGAATTGAAACTGAGGTACCTGAAAATATGACTGTTTTGGAAGCAGCCAAATCAGTAGGGATAGATATTCCAACATTATGCTTTTTGAAAGATATAAATGAAGTTGGAGATTGTAGAATGTGCCTTGTAGAAGTTGAAGGTGCAAGAGGATTTGTCCCTTCATGTATGCAAAAAGTTACAGAGGGAATGGTAGTTAGAACAAATACAAAAGAAGTTAATGAGGCTAGAAAAAATGTATTAGAATTAATACTTTCAGCACATGAAAAAAAGTGCTTAAGTTGTATTAGAAATGAGAATTGCGAATTACAAGATTTAGCTAAAAAATTTGGAATAACTGATGTGGAGTTTGAGGGTGAAATAAATAAAAAGCAAATAGATGATAAATCTACATCGATAGTTAGAAATACTGCAAAATGTGTGTTATGTAGAAGATGTACAAGTACTTGTCAAAAAGTACAAGAAATAGGAGCAATTGAATGTGTTAATAGAGGATTTGACTCAAGCATTTCAACTGTAGGAAATAAATCACTTGCAGATGTAAATTGTACATTTTGTGGACAATGTATTCAAAATTGTCCAACGGCAGCTTTACATGAAAAGGAAAATATAGATGAAGTTTGGGAAAAATTAAAAGATGAAGATACAGTTGTATTAGTACAAACAGCTCCAGCAGTAAGGGTTGCGTTAGGAGAAGAATTTGGTATGCCAATTGGTACAAATGTACAAGGTAAAATGGTTACAGCACTTAAAAGACTTGGATTTAATAAAGTATTTGATACAAACACAGGAGCTGATTTTACAATTATGGAGGAAGCATCAGAGTTTATAAATCGAGTTTTAAAAGCTGATGAGAAAAAGCCATTGCCAATGTTTACATCATGTTGCCCAGCATGGATAAGATTTATAGAAATGGAATATCCAGAATATTTAGCAAATGTGTCAAGTTGTAAATCACCACATGAAATGTTTGGTGCTATTTTAAAAACATATTATGCTGAAAAGAATAATATTGATTCTAAAAATATATTTGTTGTATCTGTAATGCCATGTGTTGCTAAAAAATTTGAAAGACAAAGACCGGAAATGAAAAATGAAGATTTATATAATGTGGATGCAGTTATTACAACAAGAGAGCTTGCAAAAATGATAAGACAATCAAATATAGATTTTGAAGATTTGACAGATTCAGAATTTGACAATCCTATGGGAGAAGCAACAGGAGCTGCAGCAATATTTGGAACTACAGGTGGAGTTATGGAAGCTGCATTAAGAACAGCACAAGACTTATTAACAGGAAAAGACTTAGAAGAAATAAAATTCGAGGATGTACGTGGAGAAAAAGGAATAAAAAGAGCAACTGTAAATGTTAATGGAAAAGATATTAGAATCATTGTTTCAAGCGGCTTAGGAAATGCAAGAAAAGTGATGGAAATGGTTAAAGATGGAACAGTAGAAGCAGATTTTATAGAAATTATGGCTTGCCCAGGAGGATGCATAATGGGTGGAGGTCAACCTATAAAATCTTCAAAAATTAGAAGGAAATATGATGTTAGAAAATTAAGAGCAGATGCATTATACACAATAGATGAAAAATCAACAATTAGAAAATCACATCAAAACCCTATACTTAAAGAGATTTATAAAGATTTCTTTGGAGAACCAAACGGACACAAAGCACATGAACTATTACATACAGTTTATGCAAAAAGAGAAAAATATTGCTAAGTTTTTCTTGACATAAAAAAAAAATTGTTATATAGTATGGTTTGTTTAGGGAGAAATAATATAATGTTAAAAGAATATTATGAAAAAAAGTTGCAAGAGTTGGAAAATGAAAAGCATAAATTACAAAATGAGATGATACCCTATAAAAGATTCTCATTATTTGATAAGATTTTTAGAAAAAAATATATTAAAGATACTAATAGACAGCATCGTGAAAAAAATCGACCTATAAAAGATCAGATTGAAAAAATTGATAAAGAAATTGAAGATATAAGAGTAGAAAGAGATAATAGAAAAATTTATTCGGAAAAAAGAATAAAAGACATTTTTGAATTTGTTAAAAGTGGAAAAATATGCTATGAATTTGATGAAAATGATACGATAATAAGTGAAAGTACAACAGGTAATTATTACAAAAAGAAAAAGGAAAAACCTATTTTTAAAAGTTTAGAAGATTTTTTATTAGTTCATAAAACTAACTTTTTTCCGTGTAATGATACAATATATACAGCTAAATCTACACATGCTAAAAAAACAACCCGTTTTTCTTTTAGGGGAAAAAAATATGAAGCAGATTATTTAGCTGCTAATGATTCTACACATTTTGGCTTAAATGGACCAGTAACAAGTCATAGATATGGGAATTGGGATGATAGAAAATATGCAATAGTAGTAGGGTTTAATGACGTTAATAGAGAAAATTTGCTTTCTGTAAATTTTGAAGATACTTATTTTGAAGGTAATGTACACTTAGAAAAAAAATATTATATATTAGTCCCAAAAAATGAAATAGAGGAAATAAAAAAGAATAAGTTGAATTTAAATCCTAATGCTATAATTGTACCATATGATGGAATATCATTAAATGATGCGGTTTTAAGTTTAGTTGCTTGCTTAGGAAAACAACCAGAGGAAATTACTAATAATGGCTGGTTGAAAGAAGATTCAGAGGTTGAACTAAATGCAAGAAAAGTGCTGAAGTCTTGTAAGCAAGGAAGTAAATATGAAGGCGTAATACATGTGGAATCTGAGAATATGATGCAGAGGGTATTAGAAGAAAGAGCAAATCGTATTATTTCGATATTTGAATTATTAAAAAAAGAGGGATTAAATCCAACTTTAGAAGAGTTGTTAGAGCTTATTGAAAATCACGGACATAAGCTTTTGGATGATTATAAATATACAAATGAAACATTTGTTAATTATTATATAAACATATTAAAGAAAAATAATTACAATATATCGGAAGATATAATAAATGACGAAAGATTTCAAACAGAATATATACGAGAACATACTACAGAATACTATAATGACGTATTTAGACCTAAATTGGCTATATTAGATGAATATGTATGCAAAGCACTTTTAGAAGGAAAACAAGAAAGAGAAAAAACAGATACGAGTATAGAAAGGGAGGATTAATAAAAATGGAAAAAGAAAAGAAAAATATGCCGAAAATAATAATATCAATTATTACATTGATTATACTAGTTGCAATATTAGTAATTTTATGTGTAGGATATGCAAAAAAGGCTACTACAAAAATACAAAATCCAATAGCTACTATGGAGGTAGAAGGGTATGGAACAATTAAAATAGAACTATATCCAAATAAAGCACCAAACACTGTAACAAACTTTGTTAAACTTGCAAATAATGGTTTTTATAATGGACTAAAATTTCATAGAATTATAAAAGACTTTATGATTCAAGGTGGAGACTCAAGTGGAGACGGAACAGGAAGCGCAAAATTAAAAGATTTATATCAAAATGATGATGACACAGAATACAGCATAAAAGGTGAATTTAATGCCAACAAATTTGTGAAAAATGATTTAAATTTAACAGAGGGGACAATAGCAATGGCACGTGCTGATTATACACAATATTCTTCTACACTTGCAACACAGTCATATAATTCTGCTGGTACACAATTCTTTATAATGACAACTAATGATCATACAAATTTAAGTGGTTATTATGCAGGATTTGGAAAAGTTATAGAAGGAATGGACGTTGTTAAAAAGATAGCAGCTGTTAAAGTGAAAAAAGCAGATAATAGTGAAGAAACAGGAAATACAGAAGAATCTACTCCTAAAAAAGATGTAAAAATTAAATCAGTTACAGTTGATACATTTGGAGTAGATTATGGGAATCCTGAGACCATGAAACCATTTAATTATATGAATTGGTTATACAGTCAATATGGAATGTCACAATAGATTATAAGGTCTTACGAGTGTTAATTTGTAAGTCCTTTTTTATTGCAAATTTGGTAAAAATTCGCTTGACAAAAAAGTCTTTAAATACTAAAATTATTTTATAAAGAATAAAAAATGTTGAATTAAGAGAGGAAAAATATGAAGGCAAAAGAAAAACAAGTATATAAGTATCTAACAGGATTGTTAATACTAGGGATAATATTAATAATACTTGTATTAATTCAAAAAAATGAGAAAATTACATATGCATATGAAACACTAGAAAAATACCAAAATAATAATCTAATAATTAGTAGTGCTGAGACGATTAATTTAGATGAAATTATCGAAAAAAACTCGAAAAACAATGGATATAGAGAAGAAATAATAGTTCATCAAGAAGAATTAGAATACATAACAAAATATAGAAATAATGATAATCTATATATTGGTAAAACAGCGATTGCACAGGAAGGAAAAAATGGAATACAAGCAATTACAACAAAAAAAGTATATGATGAAAATGGAAAGCTAATAAAAGAAGAACAGGTGTCAGCAGTTGTAGTTAAATCATCTATTAACAAGGTTATTGATATAGGAACTAAAAAATATGTTAAACCTAAGTCAAAAGTTCTAATAGGTAGTACTAATGGAAGTTTAAATTTTAATATTGCACTCAACAAACCAAGTGGATTTACATTAGAACAATTTACAAAAGCACTTACAGATTCAAAAGATAAAAATAAAATATTTGAGAAAAATGCAAAGTATTTTTATTACATAGAAAAACAGTATAACATTAATGGAATGTTTGTTGCAGCAGTTGGAATTCATGAAAGTGCGTGGGGAACATCAAGAATTGCACGTAATAAAAACAATTTGTTTGGATATGGAGCATATGATTCTAATCCATATAATGGAGCTTATACTTTTGATGATTATGCAGAGGCAATAGACCTTGTTTCAAGAGTATTTGTAAAATTCTATTTGAATCCAAAGGGTGCAAAAATATATGATGGACAAACAGCTAATGGTAAATATTATAGTGGAAATACTTTATCAGCTGTAAATAAAAGATATGCAACAGATAAACACTGGGCAAATGGAGTGTATTCTCACATGCAGTATTTATACAATAAACTAAAATAAAAAAATAGTAAGGATTATAAAAAAATAATAAAAAATTTGAAATAATCCTTGCTATTTTTTTAAATATATTGTATGATATAAGAGTAAAAAAGGTTAAAATATATGGAGAAATAAAAAGAGGAGGAAATATAATGAAAAAAGCAATTGTAGTGTTTGCTATAGTTTTATTATTTTTAGTTATTTGTTTTAGTATTTTTACTACAAAGGTATATGCAGAAGATAATAATAGTTTAGTAAGTGAAGTTACAAGAGAACAAGGAAATTTAATAGAATTAAAAGAAAATCAAGCAAAATCATTAGAAGAATATAAAGCAAAATATGGGTCAGACAGCTATGGATTCACTGCATATGTTTTACATGTGGTTCAAGTATACAGTATTCCATTTTGCTTTTTAGGAATAATAATTAGTACTATATACAGAATTATAGGTGCTAGACATTTAGAAAATGCAGAAAAGGGACTTGGTATGATAGTAGCAGTTGTAACTTTAACAATAATATGCCAGGTATTACCATTAGTATTTGCCTTAGTAGTTAAATTGGGAAGGGAGTAAATAACAAATGAAAGTATTGTTTGCAGTACATGATGAAAAGGTGTCTTTGTCAATTGTGAAGAAATATCAAAAAGAATATAAAGAGATTATCTCATATAAAAATGTATATTATTTTAATGCTATTTTAAAAGAAATTCAAAGAGATAAATCGTATGATAGAATTATAATAGACGAAGATTTAGAAGAATTTACCAGTACGAGTTATGAAGAAAAAGATAGATTTGTATTTAATAAACTTGATAGTATTACAGATGAGGCTTCTAGCACAAAAGGAAAGGATATACCAATAATATTAATTTGTACAGAAAGAAGAATTAAATCTGATGAAATATTAGTTAAACTATTTGGTATTGGAATATATAATGCAATCGTTGGAAATGATAGAAGTACAGATGAAGTTTGTAGACTTATTAATTCACCACGTTCAAAAAAAGATGCTAAAAATTACTATAAAATCGACTCTAAAAATGTTGAGTATGATCCTGAAGATGAAAATGATGTTAGTGAAGAAGAAATGCAACATATATTAAGTTATTTCAAAAAATTAGGAAGAAATGCAGATAAATATGATGAATGTTTCAAAAAGATCGCTTCACAGTATAACGAAAAACAAATGAAAATCATTATTGCTATTTTACCAAAAAATGTAAAAGATATACTTCAAGATGTATCAACAGAATATCAGAAATTTGTTCCTGACAAAAAAACAATTAGTCCAAGGACAACAAAGTCAAAATATAGACCTATAGAAGAAACAGAGCCCACAAGTGAAAAACTATTGGATTCTAAAAAGAATAGTAAAAAGCAAATTATAATACCTTCTTCTTTAGATAAGAACATTATAAAGAAAGTAACTATAAAAAAACCCATATCAATAACAGAATATGATGAAGATGACGATGATGATTTCGAGGACGACTATGAAGAAAGAATTAAAAAAGAAGAAGTGCAAGAACAGCCTTCTAAAAAAAGAGGTAGACCTTCAAAAAAATCAGTAGAAGATAATACTGAAAAAACAAAGAGAAAGATTGCTACTCCTCATAGAATTTCTGATGAAGAAGATATAGAAAATAGACAAGTAGATATATCAGATTTAGATATAGATAGTTTACCTGGAATTAACGACGAGCCAGAGGAAGAAATAAATAGCCAAGAAAAACTTAAACCTATAAATGAAAACCTTCTAAGGCCAAAACCTATAATTGAAGATGTTTTACCAGGATTTGAAGATGAAGAAGAAAATGAGGATATAGACAACTATGAAGATACAAATAAAGATGACATAGGAAGTTTATATAATGAAGATAGAGATAGTTTAGATTATAATGAAGTCGAAAATGAAGAAAATGAGAAAAACGAAAGAAGTATTGAAGAAGATCCTTTTGAAAGTCAAAATTATAATACAAATTATAAAAATAATGTTGAATCAAAAGAATATAATTATGGAATAGAAAATAACCAAATTCCTAAAATGGAAATGCAAAGCTACAATCAATCAAATGATGAGTATGATTATACAAACTATAATAATTTGCTTTCAAGTGAGAGAAAAGTAATTGCATTTGTTGGAACAAGTAAAAATGGTACATCATTTATTGTGAATAATATTGCAAAAGTACTTTCAGACAATGGCATTAACACAGCTATCTTAGATACTACACATAATAAAAATTCATACTATATTTATAATGATAATGATGATAGCTTAAGAAATGATGCTGCAAACAGCATAGAAAGATTAATTCAAGGACAACCTGGAGGAATGAGAGTAGCTAAGAATCTTTCTGTATATGTTGAAATACCAGGCCAAGACAATACAAGAATAAATGAAGTTGGTCCAATATTAGAAAATTTGGTACAGAATCATTCTGCAACATTATTAGACTGTGATTTTTCAACACCTTTTGAGTATTTTGAAAAAGCGCAAGAGATTTATTTAATTCAAAGTATGGATGTACTAACAATACAACCTCTAACAGCTTTCTTAAAAGAATTAAAAAATAGAGAAATATTAGAGCAACGAAAATTAAGAATTGTAATTAATAAGGCAGTAAGACTTAGAGGAATAACTGCTAAAAAAATTGTTGGGGGAATGTCAAGGTATAATAACCCAGAAATGTCTATGATGACTGAATTATTTGATAGAAATGCAATTATACCAATAGAAATACCATTTGATATGGAGGTATATGCAAAATATCTAGAAGGATTAGCTGAATGTAATATTTCTGTAAGCAAATATCCTAAAGATTTTCAAAATCTGTTAAATAAATTATCAAATATTATATATCCATTATTACCAGCAAGAAAAACAAAAGAAACTCCGAATGGAGGAAATCAATATTCAAATGGGTATACAAGTGGATTTTCAGATAATGTAAACAATACTTTAAACAATATGAGGAAAAAATATTAAAACGGAGGTAATAAAATTGGCAATAGCAATAATAATTATTTTAGTTTTTATTATAGCAGTATTAACAATATATAATATGTCAATACACAGGAAGATTCAAGACTTTCAAAATCTACATCAAAAAGTTACAAACTTGAATATCATACAAGATTTTATAAATATAGCTGGTAGTGATATTCCTGTTGATAATAAAATAAAAGAAATAAATAATGTTATAATAGAAAAATATGAAGTAAAATATTCAACTATAGTAATATTTGATGGTGCCAATTATACAATAAGAGCATCTAATGTTGATAGAAAACATTGGGACACACTATCATCTTTACATGAATTAGATATATTTAAAGACAGTATCGAAACTACAAATCCCAAATATATAACAGTAAACAATGAAAGAGAAAAACTTCCATATCAAAAGCTTGAATTTGGAAGAGCAAAGTCAGCAGTGTTTTTTCCTCTCTATATAGATAATGTTTATATAGGATATTGGTTAATTGAAAGCGGTACGCCGCATGATTTTGACAATATAGATATAACAGTATTTGAAACTGCAAAAGAGAATATGATTTCAGCTATGAAATCAGTAAATTACCAAAAAACTCTAGAAAGTTTAGTTAGAAAAGATTTGTACTCAGGCCTAGATTCAGCAGAGTATTTATATGGAGAAGGTAAAAAGAAAGTCGACCAGTTTATATCATCTGCCGTTTGTATGTTTAAGATTACAAATATTGTAGAGATAAACAAGATTTCAAGAGAACTCGGTAATAAAGTAATTACACATATAAGCGATTTTATAAAAAGAAGTATCTCAGATAACTATATTTTTGTAAGATATATGGGACCGAAATTTGTAATAGTTTTTTGTGGAATTGATACTAATTCTGCATCTGAGTTTATAAATGAATTAAAGGAATCTGCTGAAAAATTAGACATTAAATTATATAACGAAGATTATTCTGTGGAAGAACTTGATAGTAGTAAAAGAACTCCAAAAAGAAAAAGAAAAGAAAATATATCTGTTTCACCAACATTAGGATTTGTTATATCAACATACTATAAGGGAACAGGAATGGAAACAGTATTAAAGGCGCTAGAGTCATATATAGATGATGAAAATCATAATGTAAATGAAGTAAATAGTATTTAAGGAGGAAATATATGAATTTTGACAAAACAATGAATTTCAAATTTGAAAGAGAAAAAGATGCTGACAGTAAAAAAATATTAAAAGAAGTATATGATGCTTTATTAGAAAAAGGCTATAATCCAATAAATCAATTAGTGGGATATATTTTATCAGGTGATCCAACATATATTACTAGCCATAATGATGCTCGAAACAAAATAAGAGCAATTGAAAGAGACGAATTACTTGAAAAGCTTGTTAAATTCTATATAGGAATAGATGAGCAATGAGAACTTTGGGAATAGATTATGGAGATAGCAGATGTGGATTTGCGATTACCGATGCACTTAATATAACTGTACAAGGGTTAGAAACATTAGAGACTAATGGGAACGATAAACTTATTTTAAAAAAAATTGATGAATATTGTACAACATATGAAATAGACACAATTGTTGTTGGAATGCCTTTTATGCTAAGTGGAGATAAATCAGAAAGGGCTATAAAAACAGAAAAGTTTATACATAAATTAAAGTGTAAATATAACAAATTAAAAATCGAATGGATTGATGAAAGACTTACAACAGTCGCTGCACATAAAACTATGAACTTATTAGAAATAAATAAGCATAAAAAGAAAAATATAGTAGATACTATATCTGCAGTATATATTTTAGAAACATATGTAAACAAAAAATAAATCAGTTATTAATTTTAAAAATATAAATGATAGAAAGAAAGGAGAAAAAATAAATGGATGAAAATATGGAGGGAGTAGACAATATAATTGTTCTAAATAATGAAAATGGAGAAGAAGTAAAATTTGAATTCTTAGATTTAGTAGATTTAGATGATGAACAATATGTAGTGCTTTTACCATTGGCAGAAGGGGAAGAAGAAGAGGGCGAAGTAGTAATTCTTAAATTAGAAGACACAGATGAAGACTCTGATGAAGAATCTTATGTAAGCGTTGATGATGAGGAAGTATTAATGAAGGTATTTAACATTTTTAAAGAAAAATTTAAAGATGAATTTAATTTTGTTGATGAAGATTAAAAAAGTTCCTTACCAAAGGAGCATAAATGGCAATGTGGTTTGAATTGCCATTTTTTTATAATTAACACGGAAAGGATGAATTATATGAAAAATGTTGCAAGTTGGTTATTAGTATTTCTTTTAGGGATGTTTTGGATTTTTAGAATAGCAGTAACTTTATCGGCACAGTTTGGTGGAGACTTTGGAGGGTTTATAGTTTTTGATTTAACTTTTGAAATTGTATTATTATTTTTAACAATCTTTTGTTTTATATTAATAATGAAAAGAGTAATCTGGGGAGGAATAATATATTTAGTTGCATATTCTATCTATTTTGGTGGTTATATAATAAATAATCTTATTCCATCTCTATCAAGTGAATCAGGAGTAGACATGATGGTGCTTCAAAATTCTGTTGCAGGAATTTTAGGAATTGTAATTGCACTTTGTATAATAATAGACATTGCAGTTCAAAAAGTAACAGCCAAACACTTTACAGATAATAAAACAGATTGGTATTTTAATAATGATAAATATGATAGAGAAATGGATGAAAGAGCTGATAAGAACCAATATAGAACCTTGTAAAAGCGGATGATATTCTTTTACAAATAGTTATTTAGTAAAATATAAAGTATAAAGCAAGTAATTTATTGAAAATTACTTGCTTTTGTGTTAAAATAATGACTAGTAATATAGTAAAGAGAGGAATAAATAATGAAAAAAGTATTATTTGCAACAGGAAATCAAACAAAAGCTAAAAGATTTACAAATGGATTAAAAGAGAGAGGAATAGAAGTATTAACAATAAAAGATATTAATGAAGAAATTGAAATAGTAGAAAATGGGAAAAATGCAATAGATAATGCATTAATAAAAGCTAGAGCATATTCTAAAATTACGAGTTTACCGGTATTTGCAATGGATGATACTTTATATATGGAAAATGTTCCAAAAGAAAAACAACCAGGTATGTATGTTAGACGAGTTAATGGAAAAAAATTAAATGACGATGAAATGATAGAGTATTATTCAAATTTAGCAAGGATATATGGAACTAATGGTAAGCTTACATGCAGATATGTATATGGAATAGCTGTTATTAATAACGGAAAAGAAAGTACATATTCATGGAGTAAGGAGGATTTTTATATGGTAGATACCCCTTCAAATAAAATAAGACCAGGGTATCCTTTAGATACAATATCTATAAATAAAAAACTAAATAAGTATTTTACTGATATAACAGAAGAGGACAAAGTTTTGATTCATGAAGATGAAAGCGATGTAGTAGAGTTTTTAGCAAATAATTTAATAGAACAATAATAATTAAAGATATTTATATATATAATAATGCAATACGTTATGAAAAAGAAAAAATATCGTTTTTTGGAGATGAAAAAAATGTTAGGTAAGTTGTTTGAATGTGAAGCTGATAAAAATAGGAAGTATTATAAAGTTATACAAACAATAAAAGAATATAGAGATGGTAATAGATTTCCAATAGATGAAGTGGTTGTTGCAAATAAAGAAATTAATTTAAATGCATTAGACAATACTGAAATGGGTGGATTCTGTGTCACAACATATAATTGCTGCTTTAGATGGCTAATTAGGGGTGATTCGTTGTGCGAAGTTATAATTCCTGAAGATGGAAAATTATATAAGACAATAAGTGATAGTGGCATATATGTTTGTGATAAGATGATTCTAAGAAACCCAAGAAAGATAGACGATGATTTTGCAAAGGAATTATATAAGGCATCTTCTTTAAATGAAACCTCGTATTTTAGAGCAATGATGGCTTGTGCAATATGTGGATATATTAATACAGCTTTAAAAGTATGTGAAGATAGAGTTAATACACAAAATGTAAGTGTTGCTATATCTGAATGTAAAGATTATTGCGAACAAAGAGAAAAGCGAAAGTATACTGTTAAGACATCAGAGATAGAGAATGTAAAGATTCTATTTTATAAATTAAAAGAGATTCAAAATAAAATAGTATAAAAAATAATATTATGAACAATATAGATGTTTAAATAATAATAGACTAGTAAACTAATAGAAGAAAAAAGGTGTGAATAGTGAAAGATTGGTTGGAATATCAAAACAAAACATATAATAATAGCGTAAGTAAACTTTTAGTTTATTTCCTAAAGAAGTATAAGATTAATAATGCAATAGATTTAGGATGCGGAAGTGGAAATGAAACAGTATATATGATAAAAAATAGAGTTAAAGTCACAGCAATAGATAGACAACTTAATAAAAATTTTGTTTTAGAAAGATTAAATGACAAAGAAAAAGAGAATATATTTTTTTGTGAAGAAGATTTTGAAAACATTCAATTAGAAAGTACAGATGTAGTTATAGCTTTTTTTAGTATACCATTTTGTAATCCAAAACATTTTGATGAATTATGGGATAAGATTTACGATGCGATAAATGAAAACGGATACTTTGTGGGACAATTATTTGGAGACAGAGATGGATGGAAGGATAATGAATTGATTAATACATTTACAATAAAAGAAGTAGAAGCATATTTAAAAAGATATAAAGTGTTGAAACTTGATGAGATAGAATATGTTAGAGAATCAGATAATAAAAAGTGGCATTTTTATAATATAATAGCAAAAAAGGAAATCAAAATGAATGACAATAAAACAAATACAAATTCTAAAGTAGTAAGAAATTAAATTTTTAAATTTGGTATTTTCATGAATTGATGCAATATATTAAGAAATGGAGTAAAATATGAATACTATAATAAATATATATAATGGTAATCAAATTGGGGGATGTATAACTTGTATTAAAACACCTAAAACAAAAATTTGTATCGACTTTGGAGAAAACTTACCTGGAAATAATGAAAATGAGAAGAAGGGAATAGATGGGCTTACTAACAATAAAGCTAAACCATATGATGCACTTTTTTTCACACACTATCATGGTGATCATGTTGGAAGAATGCAAGATGTAATAGAAAATGTTAAGATGTATTTAGGAAAAACTGCAAAAGAAGTTTTACTTGAAATAAATAAAACAATAAAAAATGAAAAAATGTGTGACATATTAAATAATGAAGAAAGAGTTATCACTTTTGTAGAAAATCAAACAATAAAAGTTGGTGAGGATATAAAAGTTACTCCATATTCAATAGATCATTCTGCTTATGATGCATATATGTTTTTAATAGAGACACCGGATAAAGTGATTTTGCATACAGGTGATTTTAGATTTCATGGATATCGTGGATATAAAACTATTCCTTTAATAGAAAGCTATGTTAAGAGATTTGGAAAAAGAAAAATAGATATATTGATAACAGAAGGCACCATGCTTTCAAGAAATGGAGAAAAATATTACAAAGAAAAGGATTTATTAAAAGATGCAACTGAATTAATGAAAAATCATAAATATGTTTTTTTAATTTGTTCATCTACAAATTTAGATAGTTTAGCATCATTTTATCATGCAGGGCAACGACAAAATAAAAAAATGTATGGAAATAGTTATGTGATTAATCAGTTGGAGATTTTTAGCAAAACAGCTGGAAAAAAAACAGATTGGTATAATTTTAAAAATATAGAGCCAGTTATGTTTGGTTATGAAACAAAATTGCAAAATGGAGAGATAATTACACAAGAAGATAGAATGAAGAAATATGGTTTTGTAACCTTAATAAATGCTAATGAAAAATATGAAAAGTGGATAGAACGTTTTAAAAATATGGAAGAAAAGCCTATTGTAATATATTCAATGTGGGATGGCTACTTAAAAAAAAGAAATAAGGCATATAATGAAAAAATTGCTGAGTTTTGTAAAAAATACAAAGCTATACCAATGCATACAAGTGGTCATATTTATCCTAAAGACTTAGAAAAATTTATCAATGCAGTATATCCACAAGAAGCAATAATTCCAATTCATACAGAAAATGCAAAAGGATTAAGAAATTTAAAGTTAAGTTATGGGTTAAAAGAAAAAATCAAATTGAACATAAGTGAATATATAGCAAAAGACGTGAGAAATTTGAAGGACGAAGATTCAAGAAAAGTATCTGATGAAATGCTATATGAACTAAAGCATGGAAGGTTTTCAGAGTTTGTAAAATTTGTTAAACAAAATCCAAATAAGAAACTTGCTTTATGTTTTAGAGGAAATGGAAGAGATTCTGTAATAATTTATTATAATAATCACAAAGTATGGGAATTAGTTAAAGAAGATAATAACTGTTATGTAAAAGTTAGTTTTGATCATGCGAGATATACAGAAAATTGGAAAGATATTTTAAAAGAGTTTTGCGAAAAATATGGTTTCATTGGAAGAGATTATAGAAAGATAGATATAGACAATGCTATAAAAAAAGAAGAAACAAAAAGAAGTTATCGATATACAGTTGGTTCTATTATTTCAAAAAATGGTAATTATAATAAAGAGTTTGTTGAAAACACATATGATTTAATTATTCCAATAATTGAGACTTATTTTGATCCAAGTATAAACAAGGATTGGTTTAAATCTACTTATGAAAGAAAAGATATAAAAAACGTAAACAAACATGGTTTTATCGAAAAGAAAAGTCAACAAAAAATATATTTAGAATCTAATGATGGAGAGAATGGCTTATATATTTATGATTTGGAATTTGCTCAAAGATCTTTGCCAGGAATTGAGAAATTGAAAAATCAGCCTGATATGCATGCAATAAGATTTAAAAATGGAAAACCTGAAAGCTTTGTTGTAATAGAGGTAAAATCAACAAAATCTGCTATGAGAACAGGTAAGTCTGGATTCAAAAATCATTTAGAAGGAATGGAAGATTATATTTTTAATCATAAAGACTTAGTAGAAAATAGACTAAAAGAAGCTTACGATATAATATCACAATATCAAAAACTTGGATTAAGAAAAATAAAAGATTTTGATAATAATAATAACCTAGAATTGTTTACATCTATGAAAAATATTGAAATAAGATTTATATTAACTGGTGAAGCCGCTAAATATTATAATGCTAATAAAAATAGTAATAGAGTTAAGAGAGAAAAGAAGTTTGCAACATATGTAGACGAAAAAGGATATGAGCAAAAGAATGTAGGAAGTAACAGAATAGAGATTTATAAAATAGAAACTTTACACCATTCAAATTAGAAAAATATGCTTTTTATGATAATTTATTATTAATTATTAATTATTAATTATTAATTATTAATTATTAATTATTAATTGTTATTATTGTTTTAGATAAAGGAGAGATATGTATGGAAAAATTTGAATCTATAACTATAGAAAAGAACGAAAAGTATATAAGACAGATTTCTAGGAAGGTAGATATTAATGATCCAGAATTACATAATAATATAGTTGTTCTTCAAGAGTATTGTATGCAAAATGAAGTAATGGCTATGGCAGCAGTACAACTAGGAATTCCTAAAAGAATAGTATATGTAAAAAATACAAATTTAGAAATATTAAATAAAAGATTAACGGACGAAGGAAAAGAAGCAACAAAAGAATATAATGAAGCTAAAGTATTGATAAATCCTGAAATTATATCAAAAGAAGGGCTAACAACATTTTGGGAAGCATGTGCATCATGCTCATGGGATGAAGGAGAAGTAAGAAAATGGTATAATGGAAAGGTGAGAAGACCGTATAAAATAAGAGTAAAGTATTTGGATATTGAAGGAAATGAGCATGAAGACGAATTTGAAGGATTTGAATCAACAGTACTATGCCATGAAATAGACCATTTAGATGGTATTTTACATATAGACATTGCTGATAAAGTGATTAAAGGAACTAAAGAAGAAAGAACAGAATTAAGAAAAAAAGAAGGATATACTGTAATAAGTAAAACAGGAGATTTTGAACAATTAAGGAATTTAGAAAGAAAAGATGAAGAGAATAAAAGACAGTAATAACATTTTTATCAAGAGTATCTTTTGCATTCAGAAAATATATAAAGGGGTGAGAAAATGCTAGAAACAACATTGTGTTTATTAAAAAAAGACAATAAGATATTACTTGCTATGAAAAAGAAAGGTTTTGGTGAAGGAAAATATAATGGAGTTGGAGGAAAAATAAAAAAAGGAGAAACTCCAGAAGAAGCAATGATAAGAGAAACTGAAGAAGAAATATTAGTTACTCCAACAAAATATGAAAAAGTCGGGATTATAGAATTTGATGAGTTCTATAAAGGGAAAAAAGAAAATGTTGTTTTTCATTTGTATATTGTAAGTGAGTGGCAAGGAAAACCAACTGAAAGCGAAGAAATGAACCCAAGGTGGTTTGATATTCAAAAAATTCCATATGACAGAATGCTTCCAGATGATAAATATTGGCTCCCACTAATACTAGAAGGAAAAAAGATAAGAGCATATTTTGACTTTGATGAGGAATGGAATTTGTTATATAAAAGAATAGATAATTTGAACAATAATTAATGCAAGACATACATATTAAAAAATGATGTTATAAAAAAGAATAAAATATGAAAGGTGATATAATATGAATTTGTTATTAATAGTAGATTTTCAAAATGAATTTATAAATGAAAATACTTATAATTCCATAACTGACATAAATAAACTTGTAAATAGTAACAAATATGATAGTGTTTTATTTACAAAATTTGTAAATAGTAAAGATAATCCTACATATAAGAAATTAGGTTGGAATGGATGTATTAATAAAGAAAGTCAATCAATTTCTATGGATACAAATAATTATAAAGTAATTGAAAAATCTACATATACAGCGTATAATGATGAATTAAAAAAATATATAAATACCAATAACATTGAAGAAATATATTTATGTGGAATAGACATAGAATGTTGCGTGCTAGTAACAGCATTAAATTTGTTTGAAAATGGATATAATGTATTTGTATTAAAGGATTATGTCTATTGTACTCATGGAGTAGATAGAAAAAATAATGCAATAGAGATTTTAAAAAGAAATATTGGGGAAAACAATGTCTTATAAATGAAATATTTATCATCAAATATAAGAAATAAAGGAAAGTGAGTAAAAATTGCATATAAAAAAGTAATTAGGTATAAGATTTTAGTGAGATAAAACAATTTATAGAAATTTTTAAGAAAAAATTGTAAACAGAGTTTTAAAAAGTAAATTTTACATTTTATAAAAAAGAAGGTATAAAAATGAAAAATATTATATTAACCTCATGTGGAATTATAGATGAAGAATTTAAAAATAATTTTTACAGAATTATAAATAAAAAAGAAATAAAGGACAAGAAAGTGTTATATATCACAACAGCAGCAGATGGAGAAATTGATTGTGATAAGTCTTGGATGGATGATGAATATAAAACTATTTTAAACTTAGGTTTTGAAGAAAAAAATATATATGAATATAAAATAGGAGAAAAAGAGATAAATATTAATAAATTTGATGTTATATACATGATGGGAGGAAATACATTCTACTTAATGGATATGATTAGAAAATATAATTTTGATAAAATAATTAAAAATACTATAAATAATGGTATTATATATATAGGTTCCAGCGCAGGAAGTGAGATACTTGGTAATTCAATAAAATATGCATTACCATTTGATAAAAATGATATTGGTATGAAAGATTTTACAGGACTTAAATTAATAGATGGAATAATAATACCTCATGCTAATAGAAAAGAAGATTTTATTAACAAGGTAAAAGAAGAAATTAGTGAAAGTATATATTTATTATATGATGAAAATGGTATAATTATTTAATAAGAAATATGGAAAAATTATCAAAATGAGATGACTTTGAGGTGAAAAATAATAAAAGAGGAAAAATATATGAAAAAAGAATATATTTATGCAATAATTTCAGTTCTACTGTGGTCAACAACAGCAACTGTTACAAAGCTTTTATTAGGAAAATTAGATAGTATGCAAATATTATTATTTGGCTCTTTGTTTGCTGTTATATTTTTATTTTTGATCAATTGCATTAAAGGAAATTTAAATGAAATAAAAAATTATAAATTAAAAGAATATTCTAAAATTTTTACAATAGGTATTTTAGGGACATTTTTATATAATTTGTTTTTATATTTAGGAATAAATACATTGCAAGCTACACAAGCTTTTATAATTAATTATTTATGGCCAATTATGACTGTGATTTTTGCTTGTCTTATTTTAAAAGAGAAATTAACTATAAGAAAAATAATTGCAATTATAATATCATTTATTGGAGTTATTATTGTATCTTCAAATGGTAATTTGTTTAACATAGAGAAAAGTAGTATTGTAGGAACGATTTATTGTATATTAGCAGCAATATCATATGGACTATTTTCTGTATTAAATAAAAAACAAAACTATAACAAATATATAAGTATGATGCTATATTATTTAACTTCTTTTTGTATTTCTCTAATATATTGTGTATATGCAAAAAAGACCTTTATACCTGAGATGAATCAATTATTAGGACTATTATGGATAGGTGTATTTACATCAGCTATTGCTTTTACATCATGGGCATTTGCATTGAAAAAAGGAGATACAGCAAGAATATCTAATATTGCATATATAACACCATTTCTTTCATTGATATGGACTAGTTTAGTGTTAAAAGAAAAATTAAACATATATTCAGTTTTAGGTTTGGTAATAATTATGCTTGGAATATTTATACAAATGAAGAAGAAATAGAAACAATATATTTGTATTTTTTTAGAATTGGAAAAGAAAGTGAACAATATCAAGGCATTGGCAAAGAATTGATATATGCTGAAAATTTGCAAATGCTAAGAATTTAAAAAGTATTCTTTTTAAAGAAAACTAAAAAATTAGATTTATAGATTATTATACATGCGAGTACCAATTTTATATAAACATTCACTCAAACTATTTGAGAATACCGGATTTTTGATGCTAAAGTTTTACGTATTTAATATATAAGGAGAGTTTTTATGATAAATATTAAAGAAAATATAAAAAATGTTAAGGAATTTAATTTATTATATAATGCAGTTGGATGGGGAGCGTATGATGAAAACATTACACAAAAAGCATTAGATAATACATTTTATTCTGTAAGTGTTTATGATGATAATAATATTGTTGGCTATGGCAGAATAATAGGAGATGCAATATGTTTTCTGTATATACAAGACATTATTGTAAAACCAGAATATCAAGGCAATAAAATAGGAACAACGATAATGAAAAAATTATTAGAAAAAATAAATGAAATAAAAAAAGAAAATTCAAAATTAAGAGTATATTTAGGTGCTTCGAAAAATAGAGAAGGATTTTATGAAAAATTTGGATTTATAAAAAGAATTGATGCTGATTTGGGATATGGAATGATTTTAAAAAGTTGATAGATAAATAGCAAGTTTACAATGAGCAGAGTATGTAGAGGAGTATATATGAATAAAGAAGTTTTAAAAAAAATAGTTGAAGAAAGATTTAATAATAGTGCTACGAAGGAATTATTTTTTAAACAAGTAGATAATTATTTTGAGTATAATGATAAGAACATTAATTGTTATCAAAAAGGAGAAAATGTACTATTAACAACAAATAGCTTAATACATGGATCAAGAATTGAACCAGAAAGAATATCTATAATAAAAGAAAACGGGCTAATTGCTTCAGAGTTTTATTTGAAAGAGAATATTGTGAAAAAGAAACCATATGTCGTAGAATTTTGGAATGTTGAAAAGAAGATGACCTTAAAAGAATTTATTGATATACGAGCTGGTGTTACAATAGAAATTATAAATAAAGATGGGAAAATAAAAAGTGATATATTATCTTCAATTGAGGATATTCCTCAAAACTTAAAAAAAATAAAAGATTACCGAGAGTATATTATCTATCAAAACCAAGAACAACGATTTGTCCCAAATGATTATTATAACAGTAGTACAGTTGCTTTTATTATTAATAATGATACAGATAAAAAGAATGAAATATTGAAAAATGATATTTTTAGTGATGAATTCAATAGAACAGTATTAGAAGAAATATTGCCAGAATGGTATATAGAAAGATATATTGATGGAAAGTTCGATATACATGAAACTGGTAGAGAAAAAGGTATCGTTTTTGGTATTCCCGCTGGATTAATTGAAGGAATACTTGTCTGTAATGATATAAAAGAAAATAAAAAAGCATTAAGTTATATTCATGAAGTTTTTTCAAATTGTTATATTTGTGATACAAATGGAAAAGTGATTATAGGTAATGTATAAATTTTACAAATCACAATTTGTATTGAGATTTTTACATATTTAATAAAATGAGGTGATAATAATGAATATTTTTTTAGATAGAGTTAAAGAAGAAGAAAAAGATGTATTATACAGATTGTTAGAATATTCTTTATTTGAGGAAAGCTTAAATGATGGAAACGAAATGAATGATGAGGCAATATTCGAATATAAATATTTTGATTCTTATTTTATCGAAAATGATAGAGATGCATTTTTCGTAAGAGAACAAGAAACAAATAAATTATTAGGATTTGTTATGATAAATACATATATGCAAAAATGTAGTTTTGGACATAGTATTGCAGAATTTATGATAATTCCTAAATATAGAAGAAATAAAATTGGTAAAAAAGTTGCTTTTGAATGTTTTGATATGTATAAAGGAAATTGGGAAGTATCACCTTCATATGGAAGTAATTCAGCATATAATTTTTGGAAAAAGGTAATAGATGAATATACAAATTATGATAATAAATTAAATGATGGTATATTTATCTTTAATAATAAATAAGGGAGTCGATCAAAATGGAAAAAGAAAAGTTGCCAAGTACAAGAATTCAGTGCGATACGGGGATTTTAGGAAAACTACACTCAAACCATTGAAAATACTGGATTTTTAATATTGAGATTTTTTACATTTTTTATAAAAGACGTATAATAGGGGTGAAAACATATGGATAAAATAATAAGAAAAGCAGTTAGAACATACTTAATAAAAGATAATAGAATAGTTGTTATTAATTATAAGAATCATGATACTGGATATTATGATATACCAGGAGGAAAAATAGAAAATAATGAGACACCAGAAGAGACTTCTATTAGAGAGTTTATAGAAGAAACAGGAATAATTATCACAAAACAACATTACATAGGAAAAAATATTATTGAATTTCCAGATAGAATATTTGATTTTAACATATTTATTGTTGATGAATACAGTGGGGAGCCATTAGAATTTGATGAGAACAAATCAATGTGGATAGATTTAAATGATTTATATAAGAAAACAAAAGTATTTCCAAGTATTATAGCAATAAAATATTTAAAAGATAATATGAATTTAAAAATTAACTGTGAATCTAATGATAAAATAATAGAAATAATTGAACTATAGAAAGAAATTAATCAAAATGGGAAAAGAAAAGTTGCCAAGTAAGGATTCAGTGCGATATGAGGATTTTATGAAAAGTCCACTCAAACCCTTGAAAATACTGAGTTTTTAATATTGAGATTTTTACATTTTTAGTAATAATAATAAAGATAGATGTAAATGTATGTCTAATAAAATAATCGAAGTTTAAAACGTTAAAAAAAGGAGCTGTTCAATGAGTTATAAAAATTATTTAAAAGAACAATATGAGTATTTAAAGAACAAGAAAGAAGACTTCATTTATAAATATGATACTATTTATGATAAAGAAAAAATAAATACAAAAGGTAGAAAATTAAAAGATAATGAAAAAAATTTTATTCATCATAATCTTCTTCCGCAACAAGTAGCTGGAGATATAACAAAAGGTAAAATATTTATATGTATATTAAATCCTGGTTTTAGTGATGAAGATTATATTTCAGAAGAAAAAATAAAGAATGAGTTGTTGAATCAACTTAAACAAGATAATGCATCATTCTTTTGGTTAAGAAAAGAATTTCAAGAAACAGGTGGAAGTCTATACTGGAGAGGTGTAATGGATCAAAAAAGTCCGAAAAATAATTCTCTAGTTCAAAGATTACAAAAAGAATTTAAAGTAGATGATAAAGAAATAATATTTAATATGTTATCTAAAGTAATGGTAGATATAGAATTATTTCCATACCATTCTAAAAATGCAAGATATATAAGAGGGCACTTTAAAGATTTTGAAAAGCGTTGTTTAAGCATTTCAAAAACAAAAAACTTTATTCATAAAGAATTAATACCTAATGCCAAAAAAAATAAGCAATTAATATGTTTTGTTAGAGCAATAGATTTATGGGAAGGATGGGATTTAGAATCTAACCCCAATGTTAAGTGCATTCGTATATGTCGAAGTAAACCTTGGTTTAATATAGAAAGAGATTTAGGTAAAGCGGTATTTTATCACATTATTGAAAATAAAAAATATTATAAAGAAAAGATAGAAGAGGTAAAAAAACAATTCACATAAAAATTCTTAAAACTGTTGAAAATACTGATTTTTAATGTTGAGATTTTTACATGTTTTGATAAAAATATAATATTGGAGAGAACATATGGATGAAGATAGATTAAAACATTCAATAACTGTTGCTAGAAAAATGATTAAAATAGGAAAAGAATATAATTTAAATGAGGAAGACTTACAAGATTTATTTATACTAGGATTCAATCATGATATTGGATATGAGTATGGAGATAATTCAAATCATGCAAAGATTGGTGGAAAATTATTAAAAAGAAATAATTATAAATATTGGAAAGAAGTTTATTACCATGGAGATATAAACACAGAATATCAATCATTATTTTTAGAGATTTTAAATAAAGCAGATATGCAAATTGATAAATATGGTAATGATGTGGGATATGATAAAAGATTAGAAGATATAAAAAATAGATATGGAGAAGAATCAAAAACATATTGTGATGCAAAAGTTTTAATAGAAAAATTGAGAGGTAATTATAATGGATAAATATATTATAGTAACAACAGTTTGCGATAAGGAAGAAATAGCAAATAAAATTATAGATACATTATTAGAAAAGAAACTTATAGCTGGAAGCCAAGTAACTAAAGTTCATTCAAAATATTGGTGGAATAATAAATTAGAAGAATGTGACGAATACAAATTGGAACTTAGAACAAAAGAGAGTAAATTTGCTATAATAGAAAATGAAATAAAGGGAATACATAACTATGAAGTAGCAGAAATTTCATACTTTGAAATAAAAAATGCAAGTAAAGAATTTTTAAATTGGATAGATGAAAATATAAAATAGAAAGAAGTGAAATAAATGGAAGAAAATAAAACAAACATCAATTGCGATACGGGGATTTTATGAAAAATGCACTCAAACTATTGAAGATACTGAAAAAATGACATTGAGATTTTTACATATTTTTATAAATTAAAAAACATAAAGATAAATAGACTAACTATATGAATGTCAATACTTTTTTGAAAAAAATTAAAAA